>NZ_JBAKHM010000002.1:0-617110 GCF_036902725.1 Micromonospora psammae
CCGTGAGGGCGGCGCTCCGCGTGAGGGCGGTTTCCGTGGGGGCGACCGCCGTGAGGGCGGCGCGCCCCGTGAGGGCGGCTTCCGTGGCGGCGACCGGCCGCACGGCGACCGCGCCGGTTACGGCGAGCGGGGTGGCTACGGCGACCGGCCGCGTCGCGACGACCGTGGCGGGTTCGACGACCGCCGCCGGGAGGGCTTCGGCCCCGACCGGGAGCGTCGCGACGAGGTCGAGGGGGGCCGTACGGCAGCGCCGGCGTTGCCGGACGAGATCTCCGCTAGCGACCTCGACACGGCCGTCCGGGCCGAGCTGCTCTCGCTGAACAAGCCGGTGGCGGAGACCGTCGCCCGGCACCTGGTCGCGACCGGTCAGCTGATCGACGAGGACCCGGCCGAGGCGCTCGCCCACGCGATGGCGGCGCGGCGGCTCGCCTCGCGGATCTCCGCGGTGCGGGAGGCGGTCGGGCTGGCCGCGTACCACGCCGGGGAGTGGCAGACGGCGATCGCCGAGCTGCGGACGTACCACCGGATGACCGGGCTGCAGAGCCACCTGGCGGTGCTCGCCGACTGTGAGCGCGCGCTGGGTCGCCCCGAGCGGGCGATCGACCTGTTCCGCGGCGCGGATCGGGAGAAGCTCGATCAGCTCGTCGCCATCGAGCTGCTGATCGTGGCCGCCGGCGCGCGGGGTGACCTCGGCCAGAAGGATGCCGCGGTCGCGATGCTCCAGGTTCCCGAGCTGACCGCCGAGTCGACCGAGCCGTGGACGGCCCGGCTGCGCTACGCGTACGCCGACTCGCTGCTCGCGGTCGGCCGGCGCGAGGAGGCCCGGGAGTGGTTCTCCCGCGCCGCCGACGTGGACACCGACGGTGAGACCGACGCGGCCGAGCGGCTGCTCGAACTCGACGGCGTGGTGATCGAGGGCGACGAGGAGGACGAGTCGGGCGAGGAGATCGCCGCCGGCCCGGGTGCCCCCGGTGCCGTGCCGGCGCGTCCGGACGCCGACCTCGTCGGTGCCGCCGGTGACCTCGACCGGGACGAGAACGACGACCTCGACGAGGACGACGACCTCGACGACGACGAGGACGAGGACGACCTCGACGACGAGGACGACCTCGACGACGAGGACGACCTCGACGACGAGGACGACCTCGACGACGAGGACGACCTCGACGACGAGGACGACCTCGACGACGAGGACGACCTCGACGACGAGGACGACCGGGACGGGGACGACGACCTCGACGGGGACGGGCCCTCCGACGAGCCGACGGCGTCCGTGCCGGAGGCCGGGAACCCGGCCGGCGAGGCGCCGACCGCGCCCGCTCGCCCGGCCGGCGCCGACGAGGAGCCGGACCAGCGATGACCGATGCCGCCGGGGATCGGCTGGTCGACGGGTACGCCCTGGTCGTGTTCGACCTGGATGGCGTGATCTACCTGATCGACCGGCCGATCCCCGGCGCGGTCGAGGCCGTCGGACGGCTGCGCGCCGACGGCCTGGCCGTGGCGTACGCGACCAACAACGCCTCCCGCCGCTCCAGCGAGGTCGCCGAACTGCTCACCGGCATGGGCGTCGTGGCGCGGCCGGAGGAGGTGCTCACCTCCGCCGCGGCCGCCGCCGAGCTGCTGCGCGACCGGTTGCCCGCCGGGGCTGCCGTGCTGGTGGTCGGGGCGGAGGCGCTGCGCGCCGAGATCCGTGCCGCCGGGCTCACCCCGGTCACCCGGGCCGACGAGTCACCCGTCGCGGTCGTGCAGGGGTACGGCCCGCAGGTCGGCTGGGTCGACCTGGCCGAGGCGTCGGTCGCCATCCGGGCCGGAGCGACCTGGGTCGCCACCAACACCGACCGGACCCTGCCCAGCGGGCGTGGCCCGCTGCCCGGCAACGGGTCCCTGGTGGCCGCGTTGCGACACGCCCTGAACCGGCCGCCGGACCTGGTGGTCGGCAAGCCCGAACCGGCGCTCTTCACCACCGCCGCCCGCCGGGCCGGCGAGGGCCGGACGCTGGTGGTCGGCGACCGGCTGGACACCGACATCGAGGGTGCCCGCCGCGCCGGGCTGGACAGCCTGCTGGTGCTGACCGGGGTCAGCGACGTGTCCGAGCTGCTGGCGGCCCCCGAGGAGCGACGGCCGACGTACGTCGCCCGGGACCTGGCCGGGCTCTTCGACCCGGCGGCCGTGATCCGGGTCCCCGGGGAGCCGGCGGTCGGCGGCTGGTCCACCGCCCCGGTGGCGGGTGGGCTGGAACTGCGCGGCGCCGGACGGCCGCTGGACGCGCTGGCCGTGCTCTGCGCCGCCGCGTGGGCGGCGGGGGAGTCGGCCGTGCGGCCGGCGTCGCCCGAGGCGGAGCGGGCCCTCGCGGCGCTCGGCCTTTCGGCCTGACCGTCCCGCCCCGGCAGGTCCCCGACGCTCAGAGCAGCTTGCGGAGCTTCAACAGGTCGAACGGATTGGCCTTGATGGAGATCCGACGGGCGGCGACCGCCTTGGTGATGTCGAGCTGACCGTGTACCAGTGCGAGCAGGTCGTCGCTTCCGGTCACCAACGCGATCTTGGCCTTGGGGTCGTCGCCGTCGGCCAGGTCGACCAGCCGGCCACCTTCGAGCCGGCCGTGGAACGCGGTCCCGAGGTCGGTGACCCGGCAGGCGAGGGTGCGGTTCAGGTCGATGCGCTCCTGCATGTCGGCGTGCCGGTCCAGTCGGGCCGCCAGCTCCCGCAACGCCTCTCGGCACTCGTCCACGCCGGCCACTTCGTCTCCTCACGCCCGCCACGCCGTTCCCCGGCACCGTACCGCAACGGGTTCCCGGGGGCGCCCGGTAGCGTGAGACCCGCACACCCCGCCCCGCGGAAGGACTCAGGCATGCAGGACGCGTGGCGCGCCTACCTCGAGCTGGCCATGGGCCTGACGGAGGCGCCCCGGAAGAAGGCCCAGGACGCCGTGCGTCGGATGGTCGGCACGGGTGGCACCGCCGCCCAGTTGCAGGCGCTCGCCGAGGAACTCGTCTCCACCGGCGCGGCGAACCGGGAGGCGCTGACCAAGCTGGTGCGCTTCGAGGTGGACCGGGCGCTCGGCGCGGTGGGGCTCGCCACCGCCGACGAGGTGGCCGAGTTGACCCGCCGGGTGCACGAGCTGGAGCGGCAGCTCCGCGAGGCCAAGGGAGGTCCGTCCACCGCGGGTCCGTCCGCGTCCGATGAACCCACCGGCGGTCCGAGCGGCGCGCCGTCCGGCGCTGCCCCGGGCGGCGCGCCCGGCGGCCCGTCCCCGGCCGGGGCGGGCGGCGCCGACGTCCCGGTGCCCGCCCCGACCAAGGCGGTGGCGAAGAAGGCGGTGGCGAAGAAGGCCGTCGCCAAGCGGGCGCCGTCCGCCCTGGCCGGCACCTCGGGCGAGGGCGCGGTCCCGCCGGCCCCGGCGGCGAAGAAGGCCGCCCCGCGGAAGCGGACCACCGGCGGCGAGCAGTGACCGCGCCCGCCCACGGCGGGATCCGCCGGTGACCGGCCCGTTCCGACCCGGCCCGCCGCCGCACGTCCGACCCGGCCCTCGCCCGGGACCGCCGTCGGAGGCCCGTTACGGGGCGACGGACAGCGCGCGTCCCGGCCCGCCGGGCGCCCGCCCGGGCCCGCCGCCGCGCCCGGGTCCGGCTGAGGACGTCGACGAGGGCCACCACCCGGCCGTCGACGCCGCCGTCCAAGCGATGATCAACGCCGAGGGGCTCCCGCCGGCCGATCAGATCGCCCAGTACGAGGCGGCCTACCAGACGCTGCGGGAGACCCTCGCCACCATCGACCAGGCCTGAACCGACCGGAGAACCACCCCATGGCACGTCGTACCCGACTCGACGCCGAACTCGTCCGTCGCGGCCTGGCCCGCTCCCGCGAGCAGGCCGCCGCGCTGGTGGAGGCCGGCCGGGTCCAGCTGCGCGGCGTGCCGGCGCGCAAGGCCGCCGCGATGGTCGACCCGGCCGATCCACTGCTGGTCACCGGGGAGGACCCCGGCTCCGAGTACGTCTCCCGGGGCGGGCACAAGCTGGCCGGCGCGCTCGCCGCGTTCGCGCCGGGCGGGCTCACCGTCGCCGGGCGGCGCTGCCTCGACGCCGGCGCCTCCACCGGCGGCTTCACCGACGTGCTGCTGCGCGCCGACGCCGCCGAGGTGGTCGCGGTGGACGTCGGCTACGGCCAGCTCGCCTGGCCGCTGCGCACCGACGAGCGCGTGCGGGTCTTCGAACGCACCAACGTCCGTACGCTGACCCCGGAGGTCATCGGCGGCGAGGTGGACCTCACCGTGGCCGACCTGTCGTTCATCTCGCTGCGCCTGGTGCTGCCGGCGCTGGCCGGCTGCACCCGGGCCGACGGCGACCTGGCGCTGATGGTCAAGCCGCAGTTCGAGGTGGGCAGGGAGCGGGTGGGCGCCGGCGGCGTGGTCCGCGACCCGGCGCTGCGCGCCGAGGCGGTGCTCGACGTGGCCGCCACCGCGGCCGGGCTCGGGCTGGGCCTGGCGGACGTGGCGGCCAGCCCCCTGCCGGGTCCGAGCGGCAACGTCGAGTTCTTCGTATGGTTACGCCGGGACGCCCCGGCGGCCGACCCCGACCGGGTCCGGGCCGTGGTGGCGGCCGGGCCCGAGGGCCCTGCCCTCGCCGGTGACCTGCCGGCGGACGTCAGCGGGGGTGGTGACAGGGTGAGCGGCAGAGGAGAGGCTGGTCCGGTGAGCCAGAGCGACGGTATGGGCCCCTGCGGCACGGACGAGCGGGTGGCCCGGTGAGCCGCACCGCGCTGCTGGTGACGCACACCGGTCGCCGGCGCAGCACCGAACACGCCCGGGCCGTCGCCGCCGACCTGATCTCCGCCGGCTTCGAGGTGCGGGTGGTGGCGGAGGAGGCCGACGACCTCGACCTGCCCGGCGTGGTTCCGGTGACCGGCCCGGAGGCCGCCGAGGGCGCCGAGATCGTCTTCGCCCTCGGCGGGGACGGCACATTCCTGCGCGCGGCCGAACTGGCTCGGCCGGCCAAGGTGCCGCTGCTCGGCATCAACCTGGGCAAGGTCGGCTTCCTGGCCGAGGCGGAGATCGGCGACCTGGACGTGGCGGTCCGCGACGTGGTGGGGCGCAACTACACGGTGGACGAACGGCTCACCCTCGACGTGACCGCCGAGTTCGACGGCGGGCCGACCATCGAGTCGTGGGCGCTCAACGAGATCAGCGTCGAGAAGGGCGAGCGGGCCCAGATGCTGGAGCTGCTCGTCGACGTCGACGGCCGGCCGCTGTCCCGGTACGGCTGCGACGGAGTGGTCTGCGCCACCCCCACCGGCTCCACCGCGTACGCGTTCTCCGGTGGCGGGCCGGTGGTCTGGCCGGAGGTGGAGGCCCTGCTGCTGGTGCCGATCAGCGCGCACGCGCTGTTCAGCCGACCGCTGGTGACCGCGCCGGACTCGACGTTCTCCATCACCGTGGACCCGTTCACCACCCTGGCGGTGCTCTCCTGCGACGGCCGCCGGGTCTTCGACCTGCCCCCGGGTGCCCGGGTGACGGTGCGCCGCGGGGCGCTGCCGGTGCGCATCGTCCGGCTGCGGGCCCGGCCGTTCACCGACCGGTTGGTGGCGAAGTTCGCGCTGCCCGTGCAGGGCTGGCGCGGCAGCCGGCGCTGACCGCCCGTCGGGCGGCGCCGCCGACGCCACCCGTCGGTTCGCCCGGCCCACGGTAGGCCGGCAACGTGCCGGACCCGCGGCGCTCCGGTCGTGGCTGCCCCGTGTCCACCTGGCGACATGTCGCCGGTGCGGCGTGGCCGCCCTAGTGACCAACGGATGATCTTCGGCGCAGACTCCGGTGGGCCGTCCTCCCCGAGGCCGGCCCCGGAGTAGAGGAGCATCGCATGCACCGGTCCCCACGCTGGCTCAGCGCCGGCGCGGTCGGCGCGTTGGTGGTCGGGCTCGCCGTACCGGCGTCCGCCGACCCGCCCGCCCGGCCCAGTGGCCCGAGTCCGGCCACGACCGCCCCGGGCGCCGCGCCCGCCCGCGTCACCCTGATCACCGGCGACCAGGTGGAGCTCGCGCCCGCCGCCTCCGGCCGGGTCGCCGCCACCGTCCACCCCGGCCCTGGCCGGGAGCGGATCACCTTCCAGACCATCCAGGCCGACGGCGGCCTGCGGGTGCTGCCCAGCGACGTCATTCCGTACGTCTCCGCCGGGGTGCTCGACTCGGACCTGTTCGACGTGCAGGAACTCGTCGCCGACGGGTACGGCGACGCCGCCCAGCGCGCGCTGCCGCTGATCGTGCGCTACCAGCAGCCGGCCGGTGGGCGGGTCCGTCCGCTCGCCGGGGCCACCGCCGCCCGCCCGTTGGAGAGCATCAACGGCGCCGCGCTGAAGGTCGGCAAGAGCGACCTCGGCGGGCTGTGGACGACGCTGCGCGGCACGCCGTCGGCGCGTACCTCCGCCGGCGCGCCGGCCCGGCTCGGCGCCGGCATCGACCGTGTCTGGCTGGACGGGCGGGTCCACGCGGACCTGGAGCACAGCGTGCCGCAGATCGGCGCCCCGGCGGCCTGGGCGGCCGGGCGCGACGGCGCGGGCGTCGAGGTCGCGGTGCTGGACACCGGCGTCGACGCGGGTCACCCCGACCTGGCGAGCCGGATCGTCGAGGCGAAGGACTTCAGCGGCACCGGGAGCGCCCAGGACGGGCACGGCCACGGTACCCATGTGGCGTCCACCATCGCCGGCAGCGGCGGCGCCTCCGACGGGCTGCGCAAGGGCGTCGCGCCGGGCGCGCGACTGCTGGTCGGCAAGGTGCTCGACGACGGGGGCAGCGGCTCCGAGTCGTGGATCATCGAGGGCATGGAGTGGGCCGCCCGCTCCGGCGCCAAGGTGATCAACATGAGCCTCGGTGGGAGCGCGACCGACGGCACCGACCCGATGAGTCAGGCGCTCAACGACCTGACCGCCGAGACCGGCGCCCTCTTCGTCGTCGCCGCGGGCAACGAGGGAGCGGCGAACACCGTCGGCTCACCGGGCGCCGCGAGCGCGGCGCTCACCGTCGGCGCGGTGGACCGCGACGACAACCTGGCGGACTTCTCCAGCCGCGGCCCGCGCATCGGTGACGGCGGCGTGAAGCCGGAGATCACCGCGCCGGGCGTCGGAATCGTCGCCGCCCGGGCCGCCGGCACCCACATGGGCACCGCGGTGGGTGAGGCGTACACCCGGGCCAACGGCACCTCCATGGCCACCCCGCACATCGCCGGCGCGGCCGCGATCCTCGCCCAGGAACACCCCGACTGGACCGCCGGCCAGCTCAAGGACGCGCTGGTCAGCACCACGAAGCCGACGCCGGGGCTGACCGTCTTCGAGCAGGGCACCGGCCGGGTCGACGTGCCGCGGGCGCTGACCCAGCGGTCGTACGGTTCGGCCGTCGCCAACTTCGGCCGGTTGGCCACCGGCGCCGCGGCCGTCGAGCGGACCGTGACGTACACCAACGGCACCGGGGCCGCGCAGACCCTGCGCCTGGCGCTGGAGCTGCGCAACCTGGACAGCGGCGCGAGCGAGTCGGACGCCTTCTCCGTGGGCACCGAGGTCACGGTCCCCGCCGGCGGCAGCGTCGCCGTTCCGCTGCGCGCCGACCCGGCGAAGCTGGACCGCGGCACGTACGGCGGCTGGCTGGTGGCGACCGGCGCGGACGGCGTCACGGTCCGCACCGCCGTCGCGCTCACCCTGAGCGGCCCGATCCACACCGTCACCCTGCGCGCGCTGGACATGGCCGGGAAGCCGGGCGGCGCGCCGGTGGTCACGCTCTTCGGTGAGCACTCCGACTCGGACCTGATCGACTACCTCCTTCCCGGCAAGGTGATCAGGACCCAGGTGGAGGAGGGCCCGTACCTGCTGCAGTCGCTCATCGAGCACGGCGCTCCGCTGGACGAGCAGCTCACCCTGGTCACCGACCCGGAGCTGATCGTCGACCGGGACCTCACCGTGGTGCTCGACCCGCGCAAGGGCACGCCCGTGCGGATCGAGACCCCGAAGCCGACCGAGCAGCGGGCGGCGCTCAACTTCTACGAGCACCGGGTCTTCGGCAACGGCCGGCAGGTCGACCACGCGGTGATGGCGTTCAGCACGGTCCAGCAGCTCAACGTCACCCCGACCCGGCCGGTGCGCTCCGGCGAGTTCGAGTTCGCCTCCCGGTGGCAGCTGGTCGCGCCGATGGTGGACGCCCGGATCACCGGGGTGTCCGGTCCGCTGGACATCAACCTGCTGGGCCAGTCGCCGGCGCCCACCGGCCGGCGGAAGTTCCCGCTGGTCTACGCCGGCACCGGGACCGCCGGTGAGCTGGCGCGCGCCCGCGGGGCGGCGGTGCTCCTCACCGCCAGCCCGGACGTCTCCGAGAACGACCAGGTGACGGCCGCTGCGGCGGCCGGCGCGGCGGCGGTGCTCGTGGTCCGGCCGGCGGACTTCAGCGCGTGGACGGTCTGGCGTCCGGCCGGGGAGCGGCTGCCCGTCCCGGCGATGGCGGTGGCTCACGACGACGGGCAGCGGATGATCGCCGCGGCCCGGACCGGCGGCGCGACGCTGGACCTGACGCTCACCGCGAACAGCCCCTACCTGTACGACGTGTTCCAGGTGTCCGCCGACCGGATCCCGGAGCGGATCGCGCACACGGTGACCGCGGAGAACACCGCCGAGGTGACCGCCCGCTACGGCGAGACCGGTGGGCTCGACTGGGCCACCGAGCAGCGGTTCGGCTGGCGTCCGTGGCAGACAGTCACCATGCTCGACGACCAGCGGATCGTGCAGACCGGCACCGTCCGGCGGGAGTACGTCAGCGCCGGTGACTCCTGGTGGCAGCACCGGGTGCTGCACAAGCTCATGTGGTCGGACTGGGGTCCGCTCCAGGCTGGACTCTTCGCGCAGGCCCGGCGGTACACCGGCGACGACCGGGACACCGAGAGCTGGTACGCCCCGGTCGTCCGGCCGGCCGTGCCGGCCACCGGCGGAGCGCCGGTGCCCACCCGCACCGGGGACATCCTGGACCTGCGGGTCGCCGAGTTCGTCGACGCCGACGGGCACCACGCCCCGGCCGGCGCCAGCGAGGAGCAGGACGACGTCGAGGCGCGGCTCAGCCGCGACGGGCAGCAGATCGCCGACCTCTCCGACGGCTGGGCCCCGGTGTCCACCACCGCGGCGGCGGCCCGCTACCGGCTGGACCTGACCACCCGGCGCGCCTCCGAGGACTGGCGCTGGGCGACCCGGACCGAGACGGCCTGGGAGTTCACCTCGGCCCGCCCGGCCGGGGACGCCGCCCAGCCGCTGCCGCTGCTCCAGGTCGACTACCGGGTTCCGGCCGACCTGCGCGGTGAGGTCGCCGGCGGTCGTCCGCACCAGCTGGAGCTGACGCTGCGCCAGCCGGCGGGCGTACCGGCGCCGACCGGCACCAGCCTGCGGGTCGAGGTGTCGTTCGACGGCGGGCAGAACTGGCGGACCGTGCCGGTGCGCGGCTCGGGCACCCGGTTCACCGCGCAGGTGCCCGCCGTGCACGGCACGGTGTCGCTGCGGGCGCACGCCCGCGACCGGGCCGGGAACACCGTCGACCAGACCGTGGTCGACGCGTACGGCCTGCGCTGACCGGGTCGGGCGGGGCGGCGCCGAGCCGCCCCGCCCGGACCCCGTTCAGATCCAGCCCCGCCGGGCGACCTGGAAGGCCAGCCCCGGCCGGGTGTCCACCCCGGCCAGGGTCATCAGATCGGCGAGGCGCCGCTGGACGGTGCGCCGGCTCACGCCGAGCTGCGAGGCGATCGATTTGTCCGGCACCCCGGCGACGAAGAGTGAGAGCAGCAACCGCTCGTCGGCGCCGGGGCCGCCGTCTACGGGCGGCAGTCCCGTCCCGGGCCGCAGCGGGGTGGCCGCGTGCCAGTGGCTGTCGAAGAGGGCCAGCAGGGCGTCGAGGAGCTGGCTGCGGCCGATCAGCGCGGCGCTCGGCGCGCCGCTGGCCCGGTCGGGCACCAGCGGGCAGATCGCGGTGGTCCGGTCGGCGATGGCCAGCCGCACCGGGAGCCGGTCGGTGACCCGGGCCTGTTCGCCGCTGCCCACCGCCTTCTCCACGTCGGAAAGGGCGCCCGGTTCGGTCAGCAGATCCCGCTCGTAGATCGCCCGGTAGCTGACCCCGCGGGCCAGCGCGGCGAACTCCTCCACGTTCTCCGGGCCGGGCATGGCCAGCGGGTTGGCCCGGCAGAACCACAGCACCTCGGTGCGGGCGTCGTCCTGCAACCGGCGCAGCCGGGCGCGCAACGCGTCGGCGCCGGTGACGATCTCGACCAGGTGGTCGGCGTCGTGGCGCCGGACGCCGGCCCGGTACTCCTCGGTCAGCTGGGCGACCCGCCGGCGGGCGGAGTCCAGCGACTGCTGTTGGCGCAGCAGTTCGTCGCCGAGGGCCACGTCCGGCGGCAGGGGCCGCAGCGGCGAGTCGGGTCCGGCGCCGGCGGGCGTGACCAGCCCCCGGTCCCGCAGCGCGTCCAGCGCCCGGCCGAGCCGGTCGGCCGGCCACGCCAGTTGCCGGGCCAGCTCCGCCGGGTGCGCGGCGCAGAGCCGCAGCAGCGCCCGGTAGACCCGCTCCTCGTCCTCGCCCAGGCCGAGTATCCGCAGCACCTGCGCTCCGACGCTCGTCCTCTCCACGACCGGTGATGGTACGGGCGGCCGCCGGGGCGCCCGCGTCGGCTGGTCAACTGTCGGGGGCCGCGTCTACTGTCGGGTGCTGTGCTGGAAGAGCTGCGCATCACCGGACTGGGCGTCATCGACGACACGACGCTGCCGTTGACCGGCGGGATGAACGTCATCACCGGCGAGACCGGTGCCGGCAAGACCATGGTGGTGACCGGTCTGGGCCTGCTCTTCGGTGGCCGCGCCGACGCCGGGCGGGTCCGCGCCGAGCCGGGCCGGGCGGTGGTCGAGGGGCGGCTGCGGCTGGCCGGTCGGGTCGCCGACACGGTGCACGCCCGGATCGTCGACGCCGGTGGGGAGCCCGACGAGGACGGCTCGCTGCTGATGAGCCGCACGGTCACGCTGGAGGGCCGCTCCCGCGCGCACCTGGGCGGCCGGAGCATGCCGGTGTCGATGCTCGGCGAGGTCGGCGAGCAGGTGGTGGCGGTGCACGGCCAGTCCGACCAGCTGCGCCTGCTCCGTCCGGCGGAGCAGCGGGCCGCGCTGGACCGGTTCGCCGGCCCGGAGCACGAGAAGCTGCTCGACGGGCTGCGCGAGGTGTACGGGCGGTGGCGGCACGTCGTCGACGACCTGGCCGACCGGCGGCGCAACGCCCGCGCGCGCAACCAGGAGGCCGACCTGCTGCGGCTGGGCCTGGACGAGATCACCCGGGTCGACCCGCAGCCCGGCGAGGACGACGAGCTCAAAGCCGAGGCGCAGCGGCTGGAGCACGCCGAGGGGCTGCGCACCGCGGCGCAGCTGGCGCACCAGTGTGTCGCCGGTGGGGTCGAGGCGACCGACGAGACGCCCGACGCGACCGCGCTGCTGGGCACCGCCCGGCGCACCCTGGAGGCGCAGGCCGGCACCGATCCGGCCCTCGGCGAGCTGGCGGCCCGGCTGGAGGAGGCGGCGACGCTGGTCGGCGACGTCTCGGCGGAGCTGTCGGCGTACCTCGCGTCCCTGGACGCCGACCCGGCCCGGTTGCAGACCATCTACGAGCGGCGGGCCGCGCTGCGCGCGCTGACCCGCAAGTACGCCGACGACGTCGACGGGGTGGTCGCCTGGGCCGAGCGGGCCCGCACCCGGCTGTCGGACCTCGACACCTCGGATGAACTCCTCGACGAGCTGGACCGGGAGGCCACCCGACTCGCCGGTGAGGTGGCCGACCTCGCCGGGCGGGTGTCGGCGTCCCGGCAGGAGGCGGCGGCCCGCTTCGCCGACCAGGTCACCGTCGAGCTGGCCGGGCTGGCCATGCCGCACGCCCGGATCGAGGTGGCGGTGCTGCCCCGCGCGGCGGGGAAGAGCGAGCCCACCCTGACCGTCAACGGCGCCGAGGTCGGCGTCGGCGCGGACGGCGCCGACGAGGTGGAGCTGCGGCTGCTCGCCCACCCCGGGGCGCCCTCCCTGCCGTTGCAGCGGGGCGCCTCCGGTGGTGAGCTGTCCCGGGTGATGCTCGCCATCGAGGTGGTCTTCGCCGGTTCCGGGGGCCCGCCCACGCTGGTCTTCGACGAGGTGGACGCCGGGGTCGGCGGCCAGGCGGCGGTGGAGATCGGTCGTCGGCTGGCCCGCCTGGCCCGCAGCCACCAGGTGCTGGTGGTCACCCACCTGCCGCAGGTGGCCGCGTTCGCCGACCGGCACCTGGTGGTGGCGAAGGACACCGGGGGAGCGGTCACCACCAGCGGGGTGCGGGTGGTGGAGGACACCGAGCGGGCCCGGGAGCTGGCGCGGATGCTGGCGGGTTTGCCGGATTCGGACCTGGGTATCGCCCATGCCGAGGAGCTCCTGGCCGTCGCGGCCAAGGAAAGGCGGCCCCGAGCATGACGATTGTGAGCGCAAGCACACCGGCCTGCGCTCTCGTGTGCTTCCCTGGGTAGGCGGCCCTGCTCAGGCATGTCGCGACAGAAAAGCCTGCCCCACATGCCAGGATGGTCACGATGCGTCTACCCACGTTGCGCCGGACCCGGAACGCCGAACCGGGCTCAGTCGTCGGCACCGCACGCCTCGATCGCCGTACCAAGCGGCTGACCGGCCGGCTCCGTCCCGGCGACATCGCGGTCATCGACCACGTCGACCTGGACCGGGTCGCCGCGGACTCGCTGGTCGCCGTCGGTGTCGCCGCGGTGCTCAACGCCAAGCCGTCGGTCTCCGGCCGGTACCCCAACCTCGGCCCCGAGGTGCTGGTGGCCGCCGGCATCCCGCTCCTGGACGACCTGGGGGAGGGGGTCTTCGAGCAGATCCGCGAGGGCGACACCGTGCGGATCGAGGGCAACACCGTCTACGTCGGCGACGAACCGGTGGCGCACGGGGAGCTCCAGGACGTCGAGACGGTCGCCAAGGCGATGGCCGACGCCCGGGAGGGCCTGTCGGTCCAGTTGGAGGCGTTCGCCGCCAACACCATGGACTACCTGCGCCAGGAGCGCGACCTGCTGCTCGACGGGGTGGGCGTACCGGACATCCAGACCCAGGTGCAGGGGCGGCACTGCCTGATCGTGGTCCGGGGCTACGACTACAAGGCCGACCTGGACGTGCTGCGCCCGTACATCCGGGAGTTCAAGCCGGTGCTGATCGGCGTGGACGGCGGGGCGGACGCGCTGGTCGAGGCGGGCTACACCCCCGACATGATCATCGGGGACATGGACTCGGTCACCGACGACGTGCTGCGCTGCGGCGCCGAGGTGATCGTGCACGCGTACCCGGACGGACGGGCGCCGGGCCTGGCCCGGGTGAACGGGCTGGGCGTGCCGGCGATCACCTTCCCGGCCGCCGCCACCAGCGAGGACCTCGCCATGCTGCTGGCCGACGAGAAGGGCGCCTCGCTGCTGGTCGCCGTCGGCACGCACGCCACCCTGGTGGAGTTCCTCGACAAGGGTCGCGGCGGGATGGCGTCGACCTTCCTCACCCGGCTCAAGGTCGGCGGCAAGCTGGTCGACGCCAAGGGGGTGAGCCGGCTCTACCGGCAGAGCATCTCCGGCTCGTCGCTGCTGCTGCTGGTCCTCTCGGCGATCGCCGCGATGGCCTCCGCGGTGGCGGTCTCCACCGTCGGCAAGGCGTATTTGGGCGTGGTCTCGGAGTGGTGGGACAATTTCGTGTTCCAGCTCGGCCAGCTCTTCTGACTCCCCGACCGATCAAGAGGCAGTAAGCGTGATCAACTTCCGGTACCACGTGGTGTCCCTGACCGCGGTCTTCCTGGCGTTGGCGATCGGCCTGGTGGTCGGCACGGCAGCCCTGAACGGCCCGGTGGCCGACTCCCTCAAGGAGAACGTCAACGCGCTGCGCAAGGACAACCAGCAGATGCGCCAGTCGGTCAACAGCCTCCAGAAGGAGTTGGAGCTGGAGGAGGACTTCGCCGCCGAGATGGCGCAGGTCGTCCTGCCGGGCAAGCTCACCGGCAAGCGGGTGCTGGTCCTGAGCATGCCCACCGGCCGGGACCAGACCGAGGGCGTGCTGGAGATGCTCAAGCTCGCCGGGGCCGACGTCACCGGCCGGGTCGACCTGCAGGACAAGTACGTGGACCCGGACAACAACACCAACCTGCTGGAGCTGGCGGTCACCGCCGCCCGCCCCACCGCGCCCGCCTCCGCGCTGCCCGGCAACGGCAACGGGGTGGAGACCTCCAGCGCGCTGCTGGCCAGCGTCCTGCTCGACCCCGCCCAGGGCGCCACGACCGTCACCGAGGCCGACCGCCGGGCGGTGCTGGCGGCCTACTCCAACGCCGGGTACCTCACCGCCGAGAACAAGGTCACCGGGCCCGCCGAGGCCGTGGTGGTGGTCAACGGGCAGCCGTACGTCGACAAGGACTCCGCCACCAAGGACGAGTCGGTGGTCAAGGTCGCCGAGCAGTTCGACCGGACCGGCGCGATCGTGGTCGCCGGCAACGGCGCGGCCGGCGGCAACCTGGTCGCCGTGGTGCGGGCCGACCCGGTGCTCGCCCAGACCATCTCCACCGTCGACAACGCCAACACCGTACAGGGCCAGCTGGTCACCAGCCTGGCGCTGGTGCAGCAGCTCACCGAGAAGAAGGCCGGGCAGTACGGCGTCGCCGACAACGCCTCCCTGTTGCCTAGACTGCCCCAGTGAGCGAACCACGTACCCGGCTGACCGGAGTCCACCCGAGCGTCCCGTGCGGCGGTGCCGCGTGAGGGTCCTGGGGCGGCTGCTGGTCGCCGTCGCCGGAGCCGCCACCGCCCGCTACGCGCTGCGGGAGATCTCCATCGCGCCGCCCGCGCCGACGCTGGAACGGACCAACTTCCGCGGCCGGACCGTCACCCTGGCGGCCGGCCCGGCGCTCACCGTCGGCGCCGTCACGGCGGCCGCGCTCGGCGCGCCCAGCGCCCCGGCCGGCGGCGCCGCCCTGCTCGCCGGGGCCGGCGCGGGCGCGGTCGGGCTCTACGACGACGTGGTCGGCGCGCGTCCGGAGCAGAAGGCGGCCAAGGGCTTCACCGGCCACCTCGCGGCGCTGCGCGAGGGGCGGGTCACCGCCGGCCTGGTCAAGATCGTCGGGGTGGGCGCCGTCGGCCTCGGCGCGGCCGCGCTGCTCGCCGCCGACCCCAAGGTCGCCGCGCACCCCCGCCGGCAGCGCCAGGGCGTGCTCGGGCGCGGCGTCGACGTGCTGCTCGGCGCCGGGGTGATCGCCGGCACCGCCAACCTGCTCAACCTGCTCGACCTGCGTCCCGGCCGGGCCCTGAAGTCGGGCCTGCTGCTCGGCGCCCCGCTGACCCGCGGCCCGCACGGCGGCATCGCCGCAGGCGCCCTCGGCGCGGCCTCCGGACTGCTGGAGGCCGACCTGGACGAGCGGGTGATGGTCGGCGACAGCGGCGCCAACGCGCTCGGCGCCCTGCTCGGTGTGACCCTCGCCGCGCGCAGCGGGCCGCTCGGACGGGCGGGGATCCTCGCCGTGCTGGCCGGGCTCACCGCCGCCAGCGAGAAGGTCAGCTTCACCCAGGTGATCCAGCGCACCCCGGGACTGCGTGAGCTCGACGCGCTGGGCCGGCGAACCGACTGACGTGACCAGACCGGCACCCCTCGCCGGCGCCGGCCGGGTGGCCGGAGCGGCCGCCCTCATCGCCGTGCTCACCGTCGTCGCCCGGCTCGCCGGCTTCGGCCGGACCGCCGTCTTTACCTGGGTCGTGCAGCAGAGCGACCTCGGCGGCATGTACGTGATCGCCAACACCGTCCCGAACATCATCTTCGAGGTCGTCGCCGGCGGCGCCCTGGCCAGCCTCGTCGTACCGCTGCTGGCCGGACCGGTCGCGGCCGGCGACCGGGCGGCGGTGGCCGCCACCACCGGGGCGCTGTTGACCTGGACGGTGACCCTGCTGGTGCCGCTGGCGGTGCTGGTCGCGCTGCTCGCCGACCCGATCGTCGCGGTGATCAGCGAGGCCCGCTCCCCGGCGGAACTGGCCGCGGGCGCCCGGATGCTGCGCGTCTTCGCACCCCAGCTGCCGCTCTACGGCATCGGCATCGTGCTGACCGGGGTGCTCCAGGCGCACCGCCGCTTCGCCTGGCCGGTGATCGCGCCGCTGCTGTCCAGCCTCACCGTGATCGTGGTCTACCTGGTCTTCGGCGCCACCCAGGGCCGGGGCGCCGCGGTCGGCGAGGTGAGCCGGGCCGGCGAGCTGATCCTCTCCGGCGGCACCACCCTCGGCGTGGTGGCGCTGTCGCTGTCCCTGCTCGTCCCGCTGCGCCGGCTCGGCCTGCCGCTGCGCCCCGGGTACGCCTTCACCGCCGACGTCCGGGCCCGGGTCGGCGGGCTGGCGCTGGCGGGCGCGGTCACCGTCACCGCCCAGCAGGCCGCGCTGGTGGTGATCCTCAACCGGGTCTCCGGCGGTCCGACCGGCTCGCCGCAGGTCTACAACCTGGCCCAGACGATGTACCTGCTGCCGTGGGCGGTGCTCGCGGTGCCCCTCGCGGTCGCGGCGTACCCGACGCTGACCGCCGCCGCCACCCTCGGCGACGAGGACGGCTACCGGGCGACCCTCGCCTCGACGGTGCGGGGCGTGCTGCTGTTCAGCTTCCTCGGCGCGGCGGCCCTGGTCGGCACCGCCGAACCGGTGGCCCGGTTCTTCTTCGGCGACGCGGCGGTGGCGCCCACCGCCGCGGCGATCGCCGGCTTCGCTCCCGGCCTGGTCGGCTACGGACTCTTCGCGGTGCTGTCCCGGGCGCTCTACGCCCGCGGCGCCACCCGGGCCGCCACCGCCGCCATCACCACCGGCTGGCTGGTGGTGCCGCTGGCCGCCCTGGCGCTGGCGGCGCTGCTGCCTACCGCGGACCGGGTCCTCGCGGTCGCCCTGGCCAACTCGGTCGGGATGCTGGTGCTCGGCGCGCTGCTGGTCGTCGCCGTGCTCCGGGCCGCCGGCCGGCCCGCCCTGGCCGGCGTGGGCCGCGCGACGGCCGCCGGGCTGCTCGCCGCCGCGCTGGCCGCGCCGGCCGGTGTGGCCGCCGCGCGTGTCGTCGGGGCGGCCGGGGACGGCACCCCGACGACATCGCAGGCACTCGTTCAGGGCATGCTGTCCGGGGCCGTGGTCGGCGTCGTGTTCCTCGTCGTGGCCGGGCTGGCGGACCGGCCGGACGTCCAGCCGCTGCTCGCCGGGGTGCTGCGCCGGCTCCGGCGGCGGCGCCCGCCGGCGCGCGACCTCCAGGACGGTATCCCGCCGGAACGGGGTGACGGAAAGGAGACGGTGCACCGGTGAGCGCGAGGAGTGAGCCGGGTTTGCGAGCCCCGCAGTCGCGAACGAAGTCGGCACCGGTGAGCGCGAGGAGTGAGCCGAGTCCGCGGGCCCGGTGGCCGCGAACGGGAGGTGGGCACCGATGACCGAGCCGACGCCAGCGTCCCGCCGGCAGGGCACCGTGGTCCTGCTGCTCGCCTCCAGCACCGGCGGGGTGGGCCAACACGTCCGGTCCGTGGTCCGGGGGCTGACCGGGGCCGGCGTCCCGGTGCTGGTCTGCGGACCGTCGGCCACCGAGGACCAGTTCGACTTCACCGGCGTCGGCGCCCGCTTCGCCCCGGTGGAGATCCCGGCCAGCCCCACCCCGGCCGACGGCCGGGCGGTCGCCGCCCTGCGTCGGGCGCTCGCCGCCGAACCGGCCCGGGTGGTGCACGCGCACGGGCTGCGCGCCGGCCTGGTCGCCGCGCTGGCCCGCCCGTCCGCGCCGCTGGTGGTGACCTGGCACAACGCCGTGCTCGCCGGTGGCCTGCGGGGGCAGCTGTCCCGGTTGGCCGAGCGGATCGTCGCCCGCTCCGCGCGGGTCGCGCTGGGCGCCTCCGCCGACCTGGTCGAACGCGCCGTCGCGCTGGGCGCCGCGGACGCCCGGCTCGCCCCGGTCGCCGCGCCGGCCCTGCCCGCCCCGCGCCGCCGCCGGGCCGCGGTCCGCGCCGAGTTCGGCGTGGTGGCCGACCAACCGCTGATCCTCTCCGTCGGCCGGCTGCACCCGCAGAAGCGGTACGACGTGCTCGTCGACGCCGCGGCCCGCTGGCGTACCCGGACCCCGCCGCCGGTCGTCGTCATCGCCGGCAGCGGCCCCGCGTACCTGCAACTGGCGGCCCGGATCTCCACCGCGCGGGCGCCGGTGACCCTGCTCGGGCACCGCACCGACGTGGCGGACCTGCTCGCCGGCGCCGACCTGGCCGCGGTCACCAGCGACTGGGAGGCCCGCCAGCTCTTCGCCCAGGAGGCGCTGCGTGCCGGCGTACCGCTGGTCGCGACCGCGGTGGGTGGGCTGCCGGAGCTGGTCGGCGACGCCGCCGTGCTGGTGCCCGCCGGCGACGTCGACGCGGTCGACGCGGCGGTCCGGTCGCTGCTGGACGACGAGAGCCTCCGCACCGACCTGGCCCGGCGCGGCGCCGCCCGGGCCGCCACCTGGCCCACCGAGGAGGACACCGTCGCCGCGCTGCTGTCGCTCTACGCCGAGCTGGGCCCCGACGTCGCGGGGCCGGCGAGCCCCGGCGCGGACGCCCCGTCGACGGGACGCCGGTGATGCTGCGCAGACTCACCCCGGTCCTGCTCACCCTGCTCGTGGTGGTGCTCGGCGTCACCGCGCTGGCGGCCCGGCCGGACCCCGGCGCGGCGCGGCGCACCGCCGACTTCGTGGTGCTCGCCGGGGTGGCGGGGCTGCGCTGGGACGACGTCGACCCGCGTACCACGCCGACCCTGTGGCGGATGGCGGAGCAGGGCTCGATGGGATCGCTGTCGACCCGCTCCGCGCACCGCCCCACCTGCCCCACCGACGGCTGGCTCACCCTCGGCGCCGGCAGCTACGCCGCCTGGAACGGCAGCCGTCGGGCCGACGGCTGCCCCGCCGCCCCGGTGACCGTCGAACAGCCGGACCGGATCGGCGCGAACCTGCCGGCCCAGGAGAGCGTGGTCCGCTACAACTCCGAGCGGCTGCCCTGGGGCACCGTGCCCGGCTCGCTGTCTGAGTCGGTGCGCTGCTCGGTGGCGGTCGGACCGGGGGCGGCCGTGGCCGCCGCCCGCCCCTTCGGCCGGGTCGACCGGTACGCCCCGCGCCTGCCCGCCGACCCTGCCCCGCTGCTCGGCTCCTGCGTGCTCAGCATCGTCGACCTGGGCGCCGTGGCCGCGGACGATCCGGCCACCCGCCGGGCCGAGGCCCGCGCCGCCGATGCCCAGCTGGCCCGGGTGCTCGCCGCCCGGCCGCCCCGCTCCCTCGTCATGGTCGCCGGGGTCTCCGACACCGGCACGCCGTCCCGGCTGCACGTGGCCGTCGCCGACGGCCCCGGCTGGGAGCGCGGCTGGCTCACCTCGGCCAGCACCGGCCGGGCGGGCTACCTGCAACTGGTGGACCTGGCCCCGACCGCGCTCGCCGCGCTGGGCCGGCCGATCCCGGAGCGGCTCTTCCTCGGCCGCGCGGCGGTCCGCGTCGACGGCCGCCCCGACGACCTGGCGACCGCGATCAGCCAACCGGCCGACGCCGACCGGGAGGCGGGCGCGCAACGCACCGTCGCCGGCTGGTTCTTCGCCCTGCTCGCCGTGGCGCAGGTCGCACTGGCCGTGACGGTGCTGCCGCTGCTGCGCCGGGCCCGCCGGCTCGCCGGCCCGCACAGTCCGCCGCCGGTGTCCCGGCGGGTGGTGGCGGCCGTGGAACTGCTGCTGGTCGCCGCCGCGCTGGCCGTGCCCGCCGCCCTGCTCGCCGACCTGGTGCCCTGGTGGCGCGGCGACCGCGCCGGCCTGTGGTTCGGCCTGGCCACCGTGGCCCTGATCGCCGCCGGCACCGCCCTGGTCCGGTTCGCTCCCGGCCACGAGCGCACCCTCGGCCCGCTCGGCGCGGTCGCCGGGTTGGCGACCCTGGTGGTCGGCGCGGACGTGCTCAGCGGGTCGCGGTTGCAGCTCAACGGCGTGGTCGGCTACTCGGCGTTGGAGGGTGGCCGCTTCTCCGGGCTGGGCACGGTGGGCCTCGGCGTCTTCCTCGCCGGGTCGCTGCTCAGCGCCGGCTGGCTGGCCCAGCGGGTACGCCGGGGCTGGCGGCCCATGGTGACCGTCGCCGTCGGCGGGGCCGCCGTGGTGGTCGTGGGCAGCCCGTACCTCGGGTCGGATCCGATCGGCGCGGTCGCGCTGACCGCCGGCGTGGCCGTCGCCGCCGCGATCAGCACCGGCGGCTGGCTCACCGTGAGCCGGCTGGTCTGGTCGGCCATGGCGGGATTCGCGGTGACCATCGGCTTCGCCGTGGTGGACGTGCGCCGGCCGGCCGAGGAACGCGCCGCCCTGGGCCGGTTCCTCGCCGCGCTGGCCGACGGCACCGGCGGGCTGACGGTGCACCGGGTCAGCACGGCCAACTTCCAGACCCTGGTCAACAGCCCGCTCACCGTGCTCGCCGTGGTCGGGGCCCTGCTGGTCTGGTTCGCGCTGCTCCAGCCGTGGGGCGGGCTGATGCGGCTGTTCGGCATCTACCCGGCGATCCGGGCGGCGCTGGCCGGCACCGCCGTGGCGGCGGTCTTCGGCGGCCTGCTGGGCGGTTCGGCGCTGGACGTGGCCGGGGCCGCCGCCGCGCTGGTGGTGCCCATGGCGGCGCTGGCCTCGCTGCGGGTGCTCGACCATTCCACCGACCGCACCCAGCCCGGTGTCGGACGGCAGCGCGGGGACGGGCCGGGGGGCCCGCCGGTCGGCGACGCCCCGGACCCCGGCCCGGACGGGGGCGTCGCCGACAGCGGCGACCTGATCGCCGAACCCGGCGCGCCGGCCGGCCGCGACGACGGCTCCGGACGTACCCGGGGCGGGGCCGGGACCGGCCGCGGGCCCGGCGCCGTGGACGCGGCCGACCCCGGACGGCCCGACGTGGCCGACCGCGACCGACCCGGTCCGGACCGCTCCGCCGGCGACGGGGAGCCGGACGGGCGTGCTGACGGCGCGGCTCGGCCGGCGGGGGGCGGGCCGAACGTCACCGTGCCGTCGGCGCGTACCCCGGGCGACGCCGCCGCGACATCGACCGAGGTGGCGGCCCCGTGACCGGTTCCGCGCCCGGCGCCCGCCCAGGTCGGGTGCGACGCCGGGTCCGGGCCGGAGAGGTGTTACCGTGGAATCCCGTGGATCGCGTGATCACTTCGGTGGTCGGCACGGCGGTTCGCACGACCGCTACGGACGACACGGGAGCAGGCCTTGGCCCCTTCAGCACGGACGACCCGGCACATCTTCGTCACCGGGGGCGTCGCCTCCTCGCTCGGTAAGGGCCTCACCGCCTCCAGCCTCGGCAACCTGCTGACCGCGCGCGGACTGCGCGTGGTGATGCAGAAGCTCGACCCCTACCTCAACGTCGACCCCGGGACGATGAACCCGTTCCAGCACGGTGAGGTCTTCGTCACCGAGGACGGCGCGGAGACCGACCTCGACGTCGGGCACTACGAGCGGTTCCTGGACCGGGCGCTCTCCGGCAAGGCGAACGTCACCACCGGCCAGATCTACTCGGACGTGATCGCCAAGGAGCGGCGCGGCGAGTACCTGGGCGACACCGTCCAGGTGATCCCGCACATCACCAACGAGATCAAGGCGCGGATCCTCGGCATGGCCGACCCGGACGCCGACGGTCAGGTGCCGGACGTGGTGATCACCGAGGTCGGTGGCACCGTCGGCGACATCGAGTCGCTGCCGTTCCTGGAGGCGATCCGCCAGGTTCGCCACGACCTGGGTCGGGACAACTGCTTCTACCTGCACGTCTCGCTGGTGCCGTACCTGGCGCCGTCGGGCGAGCTGAAGACCAAGCCGACCCAGCACTCGGTGGCGCAGCTGCGCAGCATCGGCATCCAGCCCGACGCGCTGGTGCTGCGCTGCGACCGGGACATCCCGGACAAGGTCAAGGAGAAGCTCTCCCTCTACTGCGACGTGGACTCCGAGGCGGTCGTCGCCGCCCCGGACGCGCCGAGCATCTACGACATCCCGAAGGTGCTGCACCGCGAGGGTCTCGACGCGTACGTGGTGCGCCGCCTTCGGCTCTCCTTCCGCGACGTCGACTGGGTCGGCTGGGACGACCTGCTCGACCGGGTGCACCAGCCGCGGCACACGGTCACCGTCGCCCTGGTCGGTAAGTACGTCGACCTGCCCGACGCGTACCTGTCGGTCAGCGAGGCGATCCGGGCCGCCGGCTTCGGCCACCGGGCCCGGGTGCAGCTGCGCTGGGTGCCCAGCGACGACTGCGTCACCCCGGCCGGCGCGGCGGCCGCCCTGGCCGGCGTGGACGGCATCGTCATCCCGGGTGGCTTCGGCGTGCGCGGCATCGAGGGCAAGATCGGCACCGCCCGGTACGCCCGCGAGAACGGCGTCCCGCTGCTCGGCCTCTGCCTCGGCCTGCAGTGCATGACCATCGAGGTGGCGCGCCACCTGGCCGGCCTCGACGGGGCGAACTCGCTGGAGTTCGACGAGGAGGCCAAGCACCCGGTCATCGCCACCATGGCCGACCAGGAGGACATCGTCGCCGGCCGGGGCGACCTGGGCGGCACCATGCGGCTCGGGGCGTACCCGGCGACGCTGGCCGAGGGCTCGCTCGTCGCCGAGGCGTACGGCAGCACCGAGGTCAGCGAGCGGCACCGGCACCGGTACGAGGTGAACAACGCCTACCGGGACCAGCTCACCAAGGCCGGCCTGCACATCTCCGGTACCTCCCCGGACGGCCGGCTGGTCGAGTTCATCGAGCTGGACCGCGAGCTGCACCCGTTCTTCGTCGCCACCCAGGCGCACCCGGAGCTGAAGAGCCGCCCGACCCGCCCGCACCCGCTCTTCGCCGCGTTCGTGAAGGCCGCGGTGGCGTACTCGGAGGCCGGCCAGCTGCCGGTCGACCTGGACGGCGGGGCGGAGACGCCGGCGGCGAAGAAGGCCGCGCGCAACGGCGGTGCCGCGGCGAAGGCGGCGTCCGCCTCGTGAGCGCCGTCGAGCACCGCTACGAGCTGACCCACCGGCAGGAGCGCTTCGCCGGGCGGATCTTCTCCGTGGTCACCGACGAGGTGACCATGCCCGGCGGTGGCACCGCGAAGCGGGACTACGTCCGGCACGTCGGCGCGGTCGCCGTGGTGGCGCTCGACGACGCCGGCCAGGTGGTGCTGGTCCGCCAGTACCGCCAGCCGGTCGGGCGGCACCTGTGGGAGCTGCCCGCCGGGCTGATGGACGTCGACGGCGAGGAGTTGCCCGTGGCCGCCGCCCGGGAGCTGGCCGAGGAGGCCGACCTGATCGCCGGCACCCTGGACCTGCTGGTCGACGTGCACACCTCGCCCGGTTTCTCCGACGAGGTGGTCCGGGTCTTCCTCGCCCGCGACCTGCGCGAGGTGCCCGCCGAACAGCGGCACGAGCGTCGCGAGGAGGAGGCGGACATCCAGATCGTCCGGCTCGACCTGGACGAGGCGGTCGGCATGGTGCTGGCCGGGGAGATCACCAACGGGCCCTGCGTGGCCGGTCTGCTGGCCGCCGCCCGGGCCCGGGACGCCGGCTGGTCGGTGCTGCGCCGCCCCGACGCCCCACTGCCCCGCTGACCCGGGACACACCCGGAAAGGGCCGCGCGGTCTCGCCGCGTGGCCCTTTCCTCTCCCCGGCCTCGGCCGCCTCGCCCCACGCCTTGTGGCCCGGCGTCGGCTCGGCCCGCGCTTCACGGCGGGTCGCTCACCTGAGCCCGCGGTTTGCGGCGTGTCGGGGTGTCCCGGTGTCGGGAGGCCGCGACACGCCGCAATCGGGGCCGATCAACTCGCGGCGCGGGACTCGTGAGGGAGCGGCGCCGCCCGGTCGACGACGCGCGGCGGCGGGCCGGAGAGGCCGGCACCGAGCGCGGCGGCGGGGACACCCGGCGTGTCGGCTGCGGCTTCCGCGCGGCGATGCCCGTCGTGCGGTGCGACGATGAGGGCGAACGTCGCGCGGACGGCGCGGACCGGGCGCCTGACACATCGTCAGGCGCATCGGGCACCGGATGTCACTGTGCTGGGCCCCACCGGGTGCTCCCACGCCTAGACTGCCGCCGGCGGGACCGGTGGACCGCGCCGGCAAAGGGGCCGGCGCGCACCGCGCAGTCGGGGGAAGGCAGCCCCGAAGAGAGGTGTCTGCATCGTGAAGGTCGGAATCCCACGCGAGGTCAAGAACCACGAGTACCGCGTGGCGATCACGCCGGCGGGTGTCAACGAGTTCACCCGCAACGGGCACGAGGTCTTCGTCGAGTCCGGCGCCGGCGTCGGGTCGAGCATCACCGACGACGAGTTCGCCGCCGCGGGCGCCAAGATCCTCACCACCGCCGACGAGGTGTGGGAGACCGCGGACCTGGTGCTCAAGGTCAAGGAGCCCATCGCCGAGGAGTACCACCGGATGCGCGAGGGGCAGGTGCTCTTCACCTACCTGCACCTGGCCGCCTCGAGGGAGTGCACCGACGCGCTCATCGACCGCAAGGTCACCGGCATCGCGTACGAGACCGTCGAGCTGCCGGACCGGTCGCTGCCGCTGCTGGCCCCGATGTCCGAGGTCGCCGGTCGGCTCGCCCCGCAGGTGGGCGCCTTCTACATGATGCGCACCGGCGGCGGTCGGGGCGTGCTGCCCGGCGGCGTCTCCGGCGTGTACGCGGCGAAGACCGTGGTCATCGGCGCCGGTGTCTCCGGCCTGAACGCCGCCGCGATCGCGCTGGGCCTGCAGTCCGAGGTGCTGCTGCTGGACAAGAACGTGGCCCGGCTGCGCCAGGCCGACGCCATCTACCGGGGCCACCTGCAGACCGTGGCCTCCAACGCGTACGAGATCGAGCGGGCCGTGCTCGACGCGGACCTGGTCATCGGCGCGGTCCTCGTCCCGGGCGCGAAGGCGCCGAAGCTCATCTCCAACGAGCTGGTCTCCCGGATGAAGCCGGGCAGCGTGCTGGTCGACATCGCCATCGACCAGGGTGGCTGCTTCGAGGACTCGCGTCCCACCACGCACGCCGACCCGGTCTACAAGGTGCACGAGTCGATCTTTTACTGCGTGGCGAACATGCCCGGCGCGGTGCCGAACACCAGCACCTACGCGCTGACCAACGTCACCCTGCCGTACGCCCTGGAGCTGGCCAACCAGGGCTGGCGCGAGGCGCTGCGCCGCGACCCGGCCCTGGCGCTGGGCCTGAACACCCACGCCGGCCAGGTCACCTACGGCCCGGTCGCCGAGGCGCACGGCATGCCGACCCTGCCGCTGGCCGAGGTGCTGGCCTGACCGCTGCACCGGACACCGCCGGCGCGGGCACGCAGCCCGCGCCGGCGCTGCGCCGTGCCGTCCGCGGCTACCTCGACCACCTCACCGTCGAGCGGGGGCTGTCGGCGAACACCCTCTCGTCGTACCGGCGGGATCTGGAGCGGTACCTGACGACCCTGGCCGACGCCGGCGTCACCGACCTCGGGTCGGTCGGCGCCGGCGTCGTCGAGTCGCACCTGGCCCGGCTGCGCGCCGGCGACGACGACCACCCACCGCTGGCCGCGTCCTCCGCCGCCCGCGCCGCCTCCGCGGTGCGCGGGCTGCACCGTTTCGCGCTGCGCGAGGGGTTGGCCGGCGCCGACCCCAGCCGCGACGTCCGCCCGCCCACGCCGCCGCGCCGGCTGCCCCGGGCGCTGCCCGTCGACGACGTGGTCCGGCTGCTGGAGACCGCCGGCCCGGTGACCGCCGCCGGTGACGGCGCGGCCCTCGCCCTGCGCGATCGGGCGCTGCTGGAATTCCTGTACGGCACCGGCGCGCGGATCTCCGAGGCGGTCGGCGCCGCCGTGGACGACGTGGACGTCGACGAGGGCACCGCCGTGCTGCGCGGCAAGGGCGGCCGGACCCGACTCGTCCCGATCGGCGGGTACGCCGTCGAGGCGCTGCGCGCCTGGCTGGTCCGGGCCCGGCCCGGGCTGGTCGCCGCGGGTCGTGGCACCCCGGCGGTGTTCGTCAACGCCCGGGGCGGGACGCTGACCCGGCAGGGCGCCTGGACCATTCTGCGGCGCGCCGCCGAGCGGGCCGGGCTGCCGGTGACCGGGCCGGGCGCGGTCTCTCCGCACACCCTGCGCCACTCGTACGCGACCCACCTGCTCGACGGCGGCGCCGACGTGCGGGTGGTGCAGGAGCTGCTCGGCCACGCCTCGGTGACCACCACCCAGGTGTACACGTTGGTCACCGTGGAGCGGCTGCGCGAGGTGTACGCGACCGCGCACCCGCGCGCCCTGGGCTGACCCGGCGCCGCCACCGGCCGACACGCCGGACCGGTACCGAACGCGCTGCTGGTCGGTGGCGTAGAGTCGGTTTCGGCGCGGACCTCCTGGGGCGACATCCGGGGTGCGCAGCGGCGCCGCGAAGGACGTCGGAAGGCTCCGACGCCGGGTGGTCGTCGGGAGGGGGCAACGAGGACATGGCTGGCAACGGTGATCGTGCCGACGCCTGGACGTCGGAGCTCCGCGAGCAGCAGGCGTCGCTCGGCGCGGATCTGGGTCCGGCGGACCCGGCCGCGTACACGATGCGCAAGCCGATCCCGGAGCCGATGCCCACCGACCGGCACGGCCCGGCGCGGATCATCGCGATGGCCAACCAGAAGGGTGGCGTCGGCAAGACGACCACCACCATCAACCTGGGCGCCGCGCTCGCCGAGTACGGTCGCAAGGTGCTGCTGGTGGACTTCGACCCGCAGGGCGCGCTCTCGGTCGGGCTGGGGGTCAACCCGCACAACCTCGACCTGTCGGTCTACAACCTGCTCATGCAGGACGACGTCACCGCCGAGGACGTCCTGATCAAGACCGACGTGGCCGGGCTGCACCTGCTGCCGGCCAACATCGACCTCTCCGCGGCCGAGATCCAGCTGGTCAACGAGGTCGCCCGGGAGATGGCGCTGGCCCGGGTGCTGCGGACCGTCCGCAAGGAGTACGACTACATCCTGATCGACTGCCAGCCCTCGCTGGGCCTGCTGGCGATCAACGCGTTGACCGTGGCGCACGGCGTGCTCATCCCGCTGGAGTGCGAGTTCTTCAGCCTGCGCGGGGTGGCGCTGCTGCTGGACACCATCGACAAGGTGCGTGAGCGGCTCAACTTCGACCTGGAGCTCGAGGGCATCCTCGCCACCATGTACGACAGCCGCACCACCCACTGCCGGCAGGTGCTCCAGCGGGTGGTCGAGGCGTTCGGCGACAAGGTCTACCAGACGGTCATCACCAAGACGGTGAAGTTCCCCGAGTCCACCGTGGCCGGAGCGCCGATCACCACCCTCGACCCGGCGTCGTCGGGCGCGCGCAACTACCGTCAGCTGGCCCGTGAGGTGATCGCCGCCCAGGCGGACCGGTAGGCCACGGTGCACCTTCGCGCCGGCCGGCCGGGGCCGTGGACTACGGTCTTCCGGTGACCGCGCCGCCCCTCGACCCGCCGACGACCCCGGAGCAGCCGCCCGTGGTGGCCGCCGAGGCCGACGCCGGGCCGGCGACGGACGCCGCCGGTGTGCCGCAGGCGGAGCAGAGCGCCGGGTTCACCGTCCGGCTGGCGAACTTCACCGGCCCGTTCGACCTGCTGCTGCAGCTCATCGGCAAGCACAAGCTGGACGTCACCGAGGTGGCGCTGCACCGGGTCACCGACGAGTTCATCGCCTACATCCGGGCCATGGGCGATCAGTGGGACCTGGACGAGGCGAGCGAGTTCCTGCTGATCGCCGCCACCCTGCTGGACCTGAAGGCGGCCCGGTTGCTGCCCGCCGCCGAGGTGGAGAACGAGGAGGACCTCGCCCTGCTGGAGGCGCGGGACCTGCTCTTCGCGCGGTTGTTGCAGTACAAGGCGTACAAGGAGGCGGCGGCGCACATCGCCGAGCTGGAGTCGGTGGGCGGGCGGCGCTACCCGCGGGCGGTCACCCTGGAGCCCCGGTACGCCGAGGCGCTGCCCGACCTGGTGCTCGGCATCGGCCCGGAGCGGCTGCTGAAGCTGGCGGTCAGGGCGATGACGCCGAGACCGGTGCCGGAGGTCTCCATCGCCCACGTGCACATGGTGCGGGTCAGCGTGCGGGAGCACGCGGCGATCCTCACCGAGCGGCTGCGCCGCGCCGGCACCGCCACCTTCTCGCTGCTCTGCGCCGACTGCGAGATCACCCTGGAGGTGGTGGCGCGGTTCCTGGCGCTGCTGGAGCTGTACCGGGAGGGGCTGGTCGCGTTCGTGCAGGAGCAGGCCCTGGAGGAGCTGACGGTGCGTTGGACCGGCCCGGCCGAGGGCGGCACCGAGCTGCACATCGACGAGTACGCCGGCGCCCCCGCCGAGCCGGCCGACGCCGGTGCGGCGGACGCGGGCCCGGCGGACGCCGGCGCGCGGGACACCGGTCCGGCTGAGGTCGATCCGGGCGATGCCGGTCGGGCCGACGTCGGGCAGCACCGGGCCTCGCCGGACGGGCCCGGGGAGCTGGCACTGCCGGGGACGGTGACCGGTCCGCCGGGCAGCGCGCAGGACGCCGAGAACGAGGAGCAGCGGGATGAGTGACGAGGAGCGCCGGGACTCCCTGGCCGACCAGGCCGCCGCGTGGATCCCCCCGTGGCAGCGCCCCACCCCGCCGAAGAACCCCACCCCCGACCCCGCCGAGCGGGCTGAGCCCGAGATCTTGGACAGTTACCGTTCGTCCGGAACGGAAGCTGTCCAAGATCTCGCCGCCGACACCGCCGCAGCGGCGCCGACCACCGGGCTACCTGTCGATGCCGAGCCCTCCGACGGCCAACCGGCCGAACCGGCCGCCGCCGACGCGGGCGTGACCGCTCCCGAGCCGGCCGAGCCGCCCGCCGCCGAACCGGGCGTGACCGCTGCCGAGCCGGCCGCCGCCGGCCCGGACAGCGCAGCGCGGCCTGGCGCCGAACCGGCCGAGCCGACCGACGCCGACGCGGCTTCGCACAGCGCCGCGCTGCCCGGCGCCGACCTCGACGGCGCCGACCTCGACGGCGCCGAGCCGGCCGGGGCCCTGCCGACCGAGCGCGCCGCGGCCGGCGTACCGGGGAAGCGGGGACGGCGGCGGGTGGCGCCCGCGCCGGAGCCGGCGCCGGTGCTCGACGACGCCGAGCTGCGCGGCGCGCTGGAGGCGATCCTGCTGGTGGTGGACGAGCCGGTGAGCGAGCTCACCCTGGCCCAGGTGCTGGAGCAGCCGGCCGAGCGGATCGGCCCGGCGCTGGACCGGATCGCCGCCGGCTACACCGCCGCCGGGCACGGTTTCGAGCTGCGTCGGGCCGCAGGTGGCTGGCGTCTCTACACCCGTCCGGAGTATGCGACCTACGTCGAGCGGTTCGTGCTGGACGGGCAGTCGGTACGGTTGACCCAGGCCGCGCTGGAGACCCTCGCCGTGATCGCCTACAAGCAGCCGGTGACCCGTTCGCGGATCTCGGCCATCCGGGGTGTCAACTGCGACGGGGTGATCCGTACCCTGGTCTCGCGCGGGCTGGTGGAGGAGTGCGGCACCGAGGCCGACAGCGGAGCCTTCCTCTACCGGACCACCACCCTGTTCCTGGAAAAGCTGGGGCTGAACTCGGTGGCCGACCTGCCGCCGCTCGCCCCGTTCCTCCCCGACGACGTAGAAGAGCTTGCCGATGCGACGCGATGACCGTGCCCCGAAGCCCGACGCCCCCGTGTACGAGGGGGCCGAGCGCCTGCAGAAGGTGCTCGCCGCCGCGGGTGTGGGCTCCCGGCGTGCCTGCGAGGACCTGATCTTCCGGCGCCGGGTGACCGTGAACGGCCGGGTCGCGCAGCTCGGTGACAAGGCCGACCCGTCCCGCGACGTGATCCACGTCGACGGGGAGCGGCTCCAGGCCGACACCCGGCTGGTCTACCTGGCGATGAACAAGCCGCGCGGGGTGGTCTCCACCATGGCGGACGAGAAGGGCCGCACCGCCCTGGCCGACTTCATCGGCAACCGGGTGGAGCAGCGCGTCTACCACGTGGGGCGGCTCGACGCCGACAGCGAGGGCCTGCTGCTGCTCACCAACGACGGCACCCTGGCCCACAAGCTGATGCACCCGTCGTACGAGGTGCTGAAGACCTACCTGTGCGAGGTGGCCGGGCCGATCCCGCGCAACCTGGGCAAGCGGCTGATGGCCGGGGTGGAGCTGGAGGACGGGCCAGTGCGGGTCGACTCCTTCAAGCTGGTGGACAGCCTGGGCAAGACCGCCCAGGTGGAGCTCTCCCTGCACGAGGGGCGCAAGCACATCGTCCGGCGCCTGCTGGCCGAGGTGGGGCACCCGGTGGCGCGCCTCGTGCGTACCGCGATCGGCCCGATCCGGCTGGGTGACCTGCGCGCCGGGCGGATCCGCCGGCTGACCAACGCGGAGGTCGCCGCCCTGTTCAAGGCCGTGGGGGACTGACCCGCCTCGTTCGGGGTACCGGTGCCGGTAGGCTTCCTCGCGGCCGGTGCGCCGGCGGGTGGCGGGGGTCGCCCCCGACGCCGTCGCGCGGCTGCCCGCGTGGCGCGGGCATGATTGACGATGATGGACAACCGCTCAACGGCGCCGGAGACACCGGCGACCCGCGAGGTACGGGCTGAGGAGGACAACGGTGGGGGAAAACGTACGGGCCGGGCGCTGCGTGGTCGCTGTGGACGGGCCGTCCGGTTCGGGTAAGTCCACCGTCTCGCGGCGGCTCGCCGTCAGCATCGGTGCCCGCTACCTCGACACGGGGGCCATGTACCGGGCGATCACCTGGGCCGTGCTGCGCTCCGGGGTCGACCTGACCGACGCCGAGTCGGTGGCCAAGGTCGCCCGCGAGGTCGACCTGCGCATCGGCACCGACCCCCAGGGGTACGGGGTGACCGCCGACGGCGTGACCGTCGACCGGGAGATCCGCGGCCCCGAGGTGACCGGCGCGGTCTCCGCCGTGGCCGCCGTGCCGGCGGTGCGCGAACTGCTCGTCGCCCGGCAGCGTCAGATGATCACCAACGCCGGCCGGATCGTGGTCGAGGGCCGCGACATCGGCTCGGTGGTGGCGCCGGACGCCGACCTGAAGGTCTACCTGACCGCCTCCGAGGCTGCGCGGGCCCTGCGGCGCAGCACCGAGGACGCGGCCGACGTCGCGGCGACCGCCGCCGACCTGGCCCGGCGGGACAAGTTCGACTCGACCCGCAAGGTCAACCCGTTGCAGCAGGCCGCCGACGCGGTCGAGCTGGACACCACCGAGCTGGGCATCGACGAGGTCGTCGCCCGGCTGCGCGAGATGCTCACCGAGCGGGGGGTGGCATGACCGACGACGCTGGTTGGGTGGAGCTGCGTGAGCCGGACATCGACGTCGAGGAGCCGTCCGGTCCGCAGCCCGTGGTGGCCGTGGTCGGCCGGCCGAACGTGGGCAAGTCGACCCTGGTCAACCGGATCATCGGCCGTCGCCAGGCGGTCGTCGAGGACATCCCGGGGGTGACCCGCGACCGGGTCCCCTACGACGCGCAGTGGACCGGCCGCTCGTTCACGGTGGTGGACACCGGCGGGTGGGAGCCGGACGCGAAGGACCGGGCCGCGGCGATCGCCGCCCAGGCCGAGATCGCCGTCGCCACGGCCGATGTGGTGATCTTCGTGGTCGACGCGATGGTCGGTTCGACGGATGTGGACGAGGCCGCGGTGAAGATGCTGCGGCGCAGCGCCAAGCCGGTCATCCTGGTGGCGAACAAGACCGACAACACCGCCATCGAGATGGAGGCGACCTCGCTCTGGTCGCTCGGCCTCGGTGAGCCGTACCCGGTCTCGGCGCTGCACGGGCGGGGCTCCGGTGAGCTGCTCGACGCCATCCTGGAGGCCCTGCCCGAGGCGCCGAAGATCGTCGAGAACCGGCCGCGCGGCCCGCGCCGGGTGGCCCTGGTCGGCCGCCCCAACGTCGGCAAGTCCAGCCTGCTCAACCGCTTCTCCGGTGAGGAGCGGGCCGTGGTCGACTCGGTCGCCGGTACCACGGTCGACCCGGTGGACAGCCTGGTTCAGATCGGCGGCGAGACCTGGCAGCTGGTGGACACCGCCGGTCTGCGCAAGCGGGTCGGCAAGGCCAGCGGCACCGAGTACTACGCCAGCCTGCGGACCGCCTCGGCGATCGAGGCGGCCGAGGTCGCCGTGGTGCTGCTCGACGCCAGCGAGCCGATCAGCGAGCAGGACCAGCGGATCCTGACCATGGTCACCGAGGCCGGCCGGGCGTTGGTCATCGCCTTCAACAAGTGGGACCTGGTCGACGACGACCGCCGGTACTACCTGGACAAGGAGATCGAGCGGGAGCTGCGCCGCATCCCCTGGGCGATCCGGCTGAACCTGTCGGCGCAGACCGGCCGGGCGGTGGACAAGCTCGCTCCGGCGCTGCGCAAGGCCCTGGCCAGCTGGGAGACCCGGGTGCCGACGGCGCAGCTGAACCAGTGGCTGACCGCGCTGGTGCAGGCGACCCCGCACCCGGTGCGCGGCGGCCGGGCGCCGAAGATCCTCTTCGCCACTCAGGCCGGTGTGGCCCCGCCGCGCTTCGTGCTCTTCACCACGGCTCCGCTGGACGCCGGCTACCAGCGCTTCGTCGAGCGCAAGCTCCGGGAGGAGTTCGGCTTCGAGGGCAGCCCGGTGGAGATCTCCGTACGCCCGCGCAAGAAGCTGGGCCCCGGCGGCCGCGGCAAGGCGCACGGCTGATCCTGGTACGTCCCGACGCCGGGTGGTCCTCGTGACCACCCGGCGTCGCTGTTCCTCGCCCGCCATCACCCCATCCTCCTAGGATGCTCCAGGGGGAGTGGGGTGCCCGATCGAGTTGCGGTGCCGCTGGGCCAACAGGTCGTCCGCCCCCCCGGCGTCCACGGCGACCGGGCGGACGGCCGTTCACTCGGCGTCCGGCGCCGCCGTCTCCCGCAGCCGGCCCTCGTGCAGCCGCAGCCACCGCCGCACCCCGATCTCCGCCAGGAACCGCTCGTCGTGGCTGACCACCACGAACGCGCCCTGGTACGCGCCGAGCGCCCCCTCCAGCTGCGCCACGCTGACCAGGTCGAGGTTGTTGGTCGGCTCGTCCAGCAGGAGCAGTTGCGGCGCCGGTTCGGCGCAGAGCACGCAGGCCAGGGTGGCGCGCAGCCGCTCGCCGCCGGAGAGCACCCCGACGGGGAGGTGCGCCCGGGGACCGCGGAACAGGAAGCGGGCGAGCAGGTTCATCCGTTCGGCCTCCGGCATCGCGGGCGCGTACGCTGCCAGGTTCTCGGCCACCGTCCGGTCGAGGTCCAGCAGGTCCAGCCGTTGGGACAGGTAGGCCACCCGCCCCTCGGCCCGCCGGGTCGAGCCGTCCTCCGCCGCCAGGTCGCCGTTGATCAGGCGCAGCAGGGTGGACTTGCCGGCGCCGTTGGGTCCGGTCAGCGCGATCCGCTCGGGTCCACGGATCACCAGGTCGACGCCGCCGTCGGCGAACACGGCCCGGTCACCGTGGCGGACCTGCATCCGCGCACCGTCGAAGACGGTGCGGCCGGTCGGGACGGCGGTCCCGGGCAGGTCCAGCACGATCCGCTGTTCCTCGCGCAGGGCCCGGCCCGCCTCGTCGAGCCGGGCCTTTGCCTGGCTGACCCGCGCGGCGTGCGTCTCGTTCGACTTCCCGGCCGACTCCTGGGCGTCCCGTTTCATGGTTCCGGCGAAGATCCTCGGCAGGCCGGCGTTGCCGAGGTTGCGGCTGGCGTTGCTGGCCCGCCGGGCGGCCCGCTCCCGGGCCTGCTGCATCTCCCGCTTCTCGCGTTTGACCTCCTGTTCGGCGCTGCGGACGTGTCGCTCGGCGGCCTCCTGCGCGGCGCGTGCCGACTTCTCGTACGCGCTGAAGTTCCCACCGTGGAAGCGGATTTCGCCCCGTTCGAGTTCGGCGATGCGGTCCATCCGGTCGAGCAGGGCCCGGTCGTGGCTGACCAGCAACAGGCAGCCGGTCCAGCTCTCGATCGCCTCGTGGAGCGAGCGCCGGGCGTCGAGGTCGAGGTTGTTGGTCGGTTCGTCGAGCAGCAGGACGTCGGGCCGTCTCAGCAGCTGCGCCGCCAGTCCCAGGACGACGATCTGACCGCCGCTGAGGGTGTGCAGGTGGCGGGTGAGGGAGACCGCCCCGAGGCCCAGCCGGTCGAGCTGGGCGCGGCTGCGCTCTTCGACGTCCCAGTCGTTGCCGACGGTGGCGAAGTGCTCCTCGCTGGCGTCACCCGACTCGATGGCGTGCAGCGCCGCGATCACCGGGGCGACGCCCAGAACCTCGGCCACGGTCAGGTCGCCGGCGAGGGGCAGGCTCTGCGGGAGATAGCCGAGCACCCCGTCGACGGTGACCGCGCCGGCGGTGGGCCGCAGCTCGCCGGCGATCAGCCTGAGCAGGGTGGTCTTACCGGCGCCGTTCGGCGCGACGAGTCCCGTGCGGCCCTCGCCGACGGTGAAGGAGAGCTCCTCGAAGACGGGTGTGTCGTCCGGCCAGGAGAAGGAGAGGCGCGAGCAGATGACGAAGGCGTCGGACATGTGAAGTCCTCGGGTCTGACACGGGTCAGGCTACGGCCGCCCGTGGGAACAGGGGCAGGTGGAACGACGGCATGGCCACGGCGGCTGCGCTTTCGCGCGCCGAGCCAGTGGCCGGACACGTCCGGTATCACCCGGAGATGTCGTCGTCACCTGCCACGTCTGGTCTCCTCTGTCGCTCCCGATCGATCGGCGACCATTTTACAGCGGTCGCTCGCTGGAGCGCAGCAGCCTGCCTGTTGCTCGACGTGGCCGGCGGTTGACTTACGGTGAATTTCCACCGACCCGGCGGGTACCCGTTGCCCATGGGCAGTCATCAGCACAACAAACACGACAGCGGTGGCGAGTCGGCCCGGGGCCGGCGACACCCGGGCAGCGGCGCGCCGGGCCGGCAGGGCTCGGAGGTCGAACGCTCACCGAAGCGCCGGCACCTACGGACGGCGACCGGCGCCTCCGGTAGCGAACGCGACCACGGCCGGTCGAAGGTGACCCAGGAGGGCCGGGTCCACCGGCAGGGCACCTGACCCGGGCGGGTGGGGCGGGTTCAGGGCTCCTGCCGGTCGTCGGTCATCGCCTGGCCGGCGGCGGCGGGCAGCAGGTGACGCACCTCCGGCTCGCCGTCGGCGAGCTCCCGGGCCCGCTCCTCCGCCTCCTGGTCGGCCCCCGTCAGCCGGCCCCCGTGCTGGCGCAGGTGCTCGTCCCAGGACGGCACCAGGTACACCTCGACGAGTCGCTCCCGGGATTCGCCCTCCCGGAACAGTCCCCAGCGCATCGCGCCGGTCCGCTGCCGGGAGCCGCGAACCACGTCCATCGCCTTCAGGAACTCCCGCTCGTGCTCGGGGCGCACGGTGTAGGCCACCGTCACCAGCACCGGGCCGACCCGGGGGTCCGGTTCGTGCGCCAGTTGCAGGCGGGGCCAGTAGGTCGCCGGGTCTCCGGCCACTCCCCGCAGGTCCGGCAGCCGCCAGATCTGACTGGTCACCGAGCCGACCAGCATCAGCACACCCGCCGCGACGAAGGCGGTGACCAGCCCGGCCATGTCGGCCACGACGCCCCAGATGAACGCCCCCAGCGCCTGCCCGCCGGCGAAGACCACCTGGTACACGGCGAGGCCACGGGCGCGTACCCAGCCGGGCAGGAACAGCTGCAGCTCGGCGCTGACGTTGACCAGCACCGTCACCCAGGCCAGCCCGGCAGGCAGCAGGACGAGCAGCACCAGCGGGATCGCCCGGATCGTCCCGACCACCAGCAGCGTCCCGCCGAACAGGAGGCCGGCAGCCAGCAGGATCTGGTTCGGCGACAGCCAGGTCTGCACCCGGGGCAGCAGCACGCCACCGAGGACCGCGCCGACCCCGAGGGCGGCCAGGAGCAGGCCGTACCCGGTGGAGTCCAGGCCCAGCCGTCGGTCGGCGACCAGCGGCAGCAGCGCCCAGAGCGCGCTGCCGGGCACCAGGAAGACCAGCGCGCGCCGCAGCAGCCGCCGGACGATGGGGGAGTGGCGCACGTACCGGCCACCGGCGCGCAGTGCCGCGGTGAACCGTTCCGGCACCTCCACGGCCCGGGCGTTCTCCGGCCGCCACCGGTACAGCGCCAGCGCGAAGACGCCGAAGGCCACGGCGTTGAGCGCGAAGACCGGGGCGATCCCGGTCCGGGCGATCAGCACCCCGGCCAGGGCCGGCCCGATGGCCCGCGCCGCGTTGAAGCTGATCGAGCCGAGCGCGGCGGCGGACCGGAGCTGGTCCCGCGGCACCAGCTCCGGGACCAGCGCCGCCCAGGCCGGCAGCGTCAGCGCCTGCCCCACCCCGAAGGCGAAGGTGAGGGTGAGCAGCAGCGCCGGTGGCATCCGGCCGGCGGCGGTCAGCAGGGTCAGCGCCGCGGCCACCACGAGCAGGAACAGTTGGACCGAGATGAGCAGGTGCCGGCGGTCGAAGGAGTCGGCCAGCGTGCCGGCCGGCAGGGCCAGCAGCAGCACCGGCAGCAGGCTGGCGGTCTGGACCAGCGCCACCAGCGTCGAGGCGTTCGGCGCGTCGATCAGCAGCCACTGCGCGCCGACCGTCTGCATCCAGGTGCCGACGTTGGCGGCGAACAGGGCCAGCCAGAGGTTGCGGTACACCGCTGTCCGCAGCGGTACCCACGCCGAGACGGGCCGCTCGGCGGTGGTGCCTTCGGCCCTTACCACCGCCCGTCCGCGCGCAGCACGCGCTCGCCGGAGACGTAGAGGTCGTCGGGGGCCAGCAGCAGCAGCCGTACGACCTCCGTGGCGACCTGGTCGGGCAGTGCGTAGATCTCGTCGAGGAACTCGTCGCCGACGCGCTCCTGCAACCGGGTCGGCATCGGCCCGGGGTGCAGCTGCATCACCTTGACCCGGTTGCTGTGCTGCGCCTCGGCCAGCGACTCGACCAGGCTGCTGCCGTAGCTCTTGGTGGCGCGGTAGACGGGAATGCCGGGGCGGGCCTTCGTCACGGCCATCGCGCCGACGTACACCACGTTGCCGTAGCCCTGCCGGTGCAGGTGGTGCAGCGCCTCCTTGAGCACGTAGGTGGTGCCGAGCGCGTTGACCTCCACGGCCCGCCGGATCCGCTCCGGGCTGAGGTCGGCGAGGTCGCCACCGGCCCACACCGAGGCGGAGTCGACCACCCCCTCGATCGTCCCGTACCGGTCGACCACCCCGGCGAAGGCGTCCCGGACCTGGTCGTAGGCGGAGATGTCGCAGGTGGCGCCGTCGCAGCGCAGCTCGGTCATCGTCGCGGTGACCTCGTCGGCGACGTTGCCGAGGACGACGACCCGGTGTGCGTCCACGAGCCGACGGGCCACCGCGGACCCCAGGCCGCTGGTGCCGCCGACCACCACGAACGTTCCGGCGTCCATGTTCCTCCAGCCGCGAGCGGGTCACGCAACGGCGCGGTCTTCCCCCTCTGCCGGGCTCCACACCCGGCTGGACCCGCCGGGTGTGGAGCCCCGGCGGGTCGGTGCCGGTGACGGGCTTCCCCCTCAGGCGAAGGTGATGTCCCGCAGCTCGATCGAGACGATGACGGTGTCCTTGACGGGGTTGCGCTGCTCGTCGGTCAGGTAGACCAGGCGGCGGGTGGGGACCAGGATGCCGTCGACCCGCTGCGGGTCGAAGCTGTAGTTGGCGGCGACGGGGGCGCCGGGGCCGAAGACCTCCGGCACGTAGTCGTGCCGCCGGATGTGCCCCTCGTCGTCGGCGTAGTAGGTCTGCTCCCGGCTGTGCGTGGCCACGTTGTCGGGGAACACCACGCGCAGCGGCCGCCACACCTCACCGTCCTCGTGGTGGGGTGCCAGCTCCTCCAGCTGGAACCCCGGCCCGGCGAGCAGGAACGGCTCGGTCAGGTAGTTCGACATCGCGTACCCGTTGAAGTAGGCCAGGTGCAGCCGGTCCCACGGGGTGCCGATCTCGTGGCCGCCGAAGGCGTCCCGCGGGTGGGACCGCTCCTCGACCACGTCTCCCGTCTCGCTCTCGATCGCGACCCGGTCGGGGGTGAAGGTGCTGCGCAGCTCCGGGGCGCCGAACGGGGAGGTGCTGCTGGACTGGCGGTGCAGCTCGGCGCACCACGTCGTTCAGCACGCCCTCCTGGCCCTTGAGCCCCCAGAGGGCGCCGCCGCCGAGCACCCGGGCGGTGACGGAGGTCAGCTCGTTCCACCGACCCATGCCGCCGTGCGCCGCGATCGCCCGGTCCAACAGTTCGCTCATCTCGTCGCTCCTGCTCGTGGTCGGGAAGGGGCCGTGCTCACGCGAGCGTGTCGAGCACGACGCGGAACCGCGCCCGGCCGGAGAGCATGCGGGCGTACGCCTTGGGCGCCTCGGCCAGGGGAACCACCTCGTTCATCGACCGCACCCCTCGTCGTGCGCTGAACCGCAGGTTGTCCTCGTTCTCGATGGCGCTTCCGGTGAGGCTTCCGCTGATCGTCCGGGTTCCGAAGATCAGGTCTGCCGGCTGTACGGAGATCGGGTCGAAGCCGGCACCGACGACGACCAGCCGGCCGCGGGTGGCGAGCCCCGGCACCAGGGCGGACATCGACGCGCCGCTCGCCGCCGTGGCGATGATCGCCGCCGCTCCGCCGAGCTTGCGCAGGGCGGCGCCGGGGTCCTCGGCGGTGCTGTCGAGGTAGTGCTCGGCGCCCAGTTCGGCCGCGAACTGCGCCTTGTCGGTGCCGCGGGCGATGGCGACGACCCGGTAGCCCAGCTCACGGGCGTACTGGATGCCGAGGTGTCCGAGGCCACCGATGCCCTGGACGGCCACCAGGTCACCGGGTCGGGCGTCGAGCCCCAGCAGCGCCTTGTACATGGTCAGTCCGGCGCAGAGCAGGGGCGCGGCGTCCGTTGCCGCCATGCCGTCGGGGATGCGCACGAGCCCGCTGGCCCTGGCGTAGGCGACCTCGGCGTACCCACCGTCCACCGTAGTGCCGGTGAGCGGCTGGGCGGAGCAGTTCACCAGGTCGCCGCGGCGGCAGGAGTCGCACTCGCCGCAGTTGCCGTTGAGGAAGCCGACGCCCACCCGGTCGCCGACCTGCCAGGCGGTCACGCCGACGCCGACCGCGTCGATCACGCCCACGATCTCGTGCCCGGGGACGATCGGGGTCGAGGGGTCGTTGCGGAGCAGCCCGTTCGCGGCGAGGTGGTCGGTGTGGCAGACGCCGCACGCCGCCACCCGCAGGCGTACGTGGCCGGGGGCCGGATCGGTCAGTTCCCGCTCGACCAGGGCGAAGTTCTCGGTTCCGGTGACCTCGAAGGCACGGTAGGTGGACATGGGTGTTCCTCTCGGTGGAAGGGGTGATCGCCGCCCGGCGGGACCGCATCGGGCGTATGACTGGTCGTCTTGGAATCGGCACGCGGCAGGGCTCGCCCGCCACCGGTCGGTGGCGGGCGGCCGTGCCGAAGATCAGGTGAGCAGGCGCGCCGTGGTGACGGCGAGGAAATCCCGGACGGGCTGGGGACTGCCGGCGGCCTTGGCCCGCGCCACCGCGCCCTCGAAGCCGCTGATGATGTAGCCCGCGAGGGTCTCCGCCGGCTCGCCCGGAGAGAGCTCTCCGGCCGCCCGCGCCTGCTCGATGGCCTCGGCCAGCATGCTCACCCAGCGGGTGAAGCGCTCGTCCACCGCCGCGCGGAGGGCGTCGCTGTGCGCCGGGACCTCGGCCGCGAAGTTTCCGAGCAGGCAGCCGCGGTCTCCCGTGGTCTCGGAGAGTTCGGCGAGGTGCCGCAGGTGGGCGGTGATCCGCTCCAGCGGCGTGCCGCCGTGCCGCTCGTCGAGCAGTTCCACCCGCATCGCCGCCGAGTACCGGGCCACCGAGTCGAGCGCGAGGGCTTCCTTGCTGGCGAAGTGGTTGTAGAAGGTGCCCTTCGGTGCGCCCGCCACGGAGACGATGTCCTGGACGCTCGTGCCGTTGTAGCCGCGCGAGTGGAAGAGGTCCAGCGCCGCCTCGGACAGTCGCTGCCGGGTGCCGGCGGAAGCCGACGATCGGGGTCGCCCCATGGTTGTGCCCTCCCCGCCGCGCTGGTCCTGACACCGCCCGGTCGGGCGACGTGCCACAACACTATGACCGGTCGTCTCGAAATGCCAACCCTGTGACCGCCATCGCACCGATCCCACGGTCGACCTCCGCCCCGGCCGGCGGTGATCGCGTGGTTGACCCCGGCGCGGGTGGGTAGTCACCCCGGCCAGCCGGGTGCCGGGCGGACAGTCGGCCGCCACCCGCCACGAACTGCTGGCCGCGCCGCGGGGGTCACGGGCCTATGCCGGATGTGTCACCGCCCTCCGGGGACCAGACACCGTCGGACGACGTCGTGGAGCTGCGCGTCCACGGCGTCTCGGGCGCCGGGGCGGACCTGGTGCTCGACCGTCCGCACGTCTACCAGGTGGCCGGCGACCGCAGCGGCGGGTTCTACCGCCCCCGCCCCGACTACCCGGACACCGCCGGCCCGGGTGGGGTGGTGCTGGAGGCGTACCGGTGGAGCGACCTGCCCTCGGGCACCGCCACCCGGACGTTGTCCCTGGTGTTCCTGCTGCCGTTCATGCTCAGCAACGTGGCGATCTGGATGCGGCCGGCGGGGCGGGGATCCGGCTACGGCGTCAAGGTGCTGTGCCGGCTCCTCGCGCTGAACCTCACCCTGACGTACGTGCTCTCCGCCGCCGGCGTCGCCCTCGACCTGATCGCCTGGAAGTGCATGGCCTCGCCGCAGTGCCTGGCGGGCCGCGCCTGGCTGTCCTGGCTGGGCGGCCGCCCGGTCGGACTGCGGCTGGCGGTGCTCAGCGCGCTGCCGATCGCCGCCGTCGGCCTGGTCTGGCTGCTCGGCGCTCGCCCCGGCCGCTCGTACGACGCCTTTCAGGTGACCGGCGGTGGGCTCGAGGTAGACCGGCTGGCCGCGGTGGGCCAGTGGGACGCCATGCCGATGGTGGGCCGGTTACGGGCGATCCACATCGCCGCCGCCTTCGCGGTGCTGGACCTCACCCTCCTCGCCGCGCTGGCCGCCGCCGGCCCGTCCCCGGCGGCGATCGGGCTGGGCGCGGTCGCCGCCGTGGTGCTCACGGCCTGCGCGGCGCTGCTCTGCGCTCCCACCCTGCTGGAGCGGCCGAGCGCCGCCCAGGTCACGGACCGGGTGACCTCGGCGTTGCGCGCCACCGCCTGCGGGCTGACGGTGGTGACCCTCGTCCTCGTCGCGACCGCGGGGATCCGGTGGCCGAACTCGGGCGGCCTGCCCGGATACGGCCGGCTCATCGGTTGGGTCCTGGTCAGCCAGATGGTGCTGCTGTTCGTGCTGGCCATGCTGGGGCTCTGGCGGCGCACCGTCCGGGACCCCAGGCCGGCGCTGCTGCGTGGCCTGGGCGCGCCGGTCCTCGCCGCTGTCGCGGTGGGCCTGGCGGGCGCGCTCTCCGCCGAACTGATCTACCGCACGGCGTACTTCCTCAACCGGCGGGCGATCACCGGTCGCCCCGGCGACCTGGCCGCCCCGCCGCTGGCGTACAAGTGGGCGATCTTCACCTTCTTCTCCACGACGATCGCGGCGGTGCTGGTCGGTGGTGTGATGGTCCTGTTCTCCCGGCGTGGCCGGCGGCGGGCCGCGGCGGCGATCGTCGCCGCCGACTTCCCGGACGCCCCGGCCCGCGCGGCCGCCCGGCTGGAGCGCGTGAAGAAGACCGTCGCCCGGGCGCGGTTCACCGAACGGCTCGGCCCGTTGGCCATCGCGTACGCCTCGCTGACCGCGTTGGGTCTGGGGGCGAGCGTGCTGGGGCTGTTCGGCCTGCAGCCCAGCCCGCTGGCCGAGCGCTTCCTCGGCGTGCCGAGCGGGTTCGTGAACTTCGTGATCGTCGTGGGCAGCTACCTCATCGCCGTCGTCGTCGTCGCCCTGGTGGTGGGCGGCCTCTTCGCCTACCGGACCGCCGAGTTCCGCCGGTACGTCGGGGTGCTGTGGGACCTGGGGACGTTCTGGCCCCGGGCGGCCCACCCGTTCGCGCCGCCCTGCTACGCCGAGCGGGCCGTCCCGGAGTTGGCGAAGCGGATCTCCTACCTGGCCGGCCGGCACCGCGGCGTCCTGCTCACCGGGCACAGTCACGGCTCGGTGCTGCTGGCCGCGACCGTGCTGCAACTGCCGCCCGAGGTGCGCCGGCGGGTCGCGCTGCTGACCTACGGCTCCCCGCTGGACCGGCTGTACGCCCGGCTCTTCCCCGCCTACCTCGGTCGGGACGTGCTGCACCAGGTGGGTGAACAGATCGACTGGCGCTGGCTGAACCTGTGGCGGGAGACCGACCCCATCGGCGGCTGGATCTTCGCCCCGCACCGGCCGGGCGACCCGCCGCCGGCCGGCCCGAGCGGCACCGTCGACCGTCGCCTCCGCGACCCCGAGGACGTCGTGGTGCCCGCCAGCGACAGCGTCCCGCCACCGATCCGGGGACACTGGCCCTGCGAGTCGGAGCCACGGTTCGCCGCCGCGGTGTGCGAACTGGCCGACCGCCTGCGGGAGCGGAACCGAGGCTGACGGCGGTAGGGTCCGGGCGGTGGAGATCGCTGACATGGAGGCGACGGGCCGGCGCGACCGGGTCACCAGGTGCCTCGCGGTCGCCGCGGTGAACCGGGTGTCCTCCGTCGTGCCGATCTTCTTCGGACGCCTGGCCGGCCTGTCGAACACCGACCGGGCCGACGGGACCCAGGGGGTCCACCTGGTCTGGCGTGAACTCGGTGGACAGCCCAGAGCGGACGCCCTGCGGCGGCAGGTGCGGTCGACGCTTCCGCAGCTGCGTGGCGTGGCAGCCCGATCCGGGATGCGAGGTGCCGCGGCGGTGGTGTCGGCGCTCGACGCGATCTCCGTGCTGATCGAGGAGCCCGTGGACGCCCCGGACCACCTGCGTCGGTCTCTGGCGGCGTCGCTGGGTGTCGCGCTCGACTTCGATCTGCTCGCGGTCCCCGCACCCGCCGGGCGGTCGAGTTGGCTGGCGCACGAGTTGCACGGGCAGGCCGAGCTGTGCGAGCTGCTGCCGCCGTCGGCCCGGGACGTGCCGTCGGCGCTGGTGTCCGAGCTGCGGATGAGATCCGGCGAAGAGGCGATGAACTACCGCAACGCGATGAAATCCGTACTCGCCGCCGGTCGATGACCTCCGCTGCCCGACGGGTGGGCGGTCCGGGCACCTGCCCGCCGAGGACGCGGTGACCGGCTGACCTGCCCGCATCGACGCGGTCCGGGCCGGCAACGGTCTGTCAACCGTCCTGTCGGCCGGAGCCCCATCGGTCCAGCTCCTCGCGGACGGCGGCGGCGCCGGCCGGCACCACATGACTCGCGGTGGTGGCGACGACGTCCTGCATCTCGTCGGCGAACCAGGCTGACCCACCGCCGGCCGCCCGGAGCTGGTTCAGGCCGGCGCGTCCCAGCACGACGGCGGCCGCGAGGTAGCCGCCGGTAAGTCCGGCGGTGGCCAGCCGGCGAGGCAGGAAGGCCTCCAGCAGGCGCAGCGCGGTCGCTGAGGCAGCCCCGACTCCGAGCACGAGACACCCGCCGGCCGTGGCGAGCAGCGCCACGCCGACTCCCGTCGGACGAGCGACCCTCATCAGTTGGGTCCGCGCCTCCCGAATCTCCGTACGCACCACCGCAGCCACGTCCGCGGCCAGGCGCTCGGTGGGACCGACCGCCCCTGTGGACCGTTCCGCCGCCTCACCCATGGGTCCCCCTCGTCCGTATGCGGGCAGCCGCTTACCCGCCGGGATCACCGCTATACCTGCGCGAGGCTGCGGGTAGGTGATCTCCTCCCGATCGTGCGGCGGCGCGGCCGTTGGCCGGTGCCGGGCGGCGACCGCACTGCGTTCGCAGCGCATGCGGATCGCGGTGGACCCGGATGGCGGCGGGTGGCCGTGGCTGCCTGGCGGGGACTCGGATCAGGGGGCGACGGCCGGGAAGTCGTTGGTCAACGCGGCCAGTGCGCGGCGAATGCGCGGGTGCGCCATCGGACTGGTTCCATCGGTGAGTGCGACGTGGTGCAGCACGCTGGCGACCGTCAAGGCCAGCGCTTCGGTGTCGGCGTCTTCGGGGACCCGCCCGAGGTGTCGCTCGGCAGCCAGATACCCGGCGACTGCGCTTTCCAGCGTCCGCAGTCCGGCAGTCCCGTTGCCCAGGACCGCCTCGACGTCTGCTGCCAGCTCGGGTCGGCACGCCATCAGCCGGGTCGTCGCCGACAGCGTGCCCAGTGGTGTCGCCAGGACGGCTTCGCTGAGATTTCCGGCGACCGTGCCGGTGCCGGCGCGTGCCGGCAGGCCAGCCACCGTGCTCGCGAGCTGGAAGCTGCGGTCGACCGCGTACCCGACAAGGAAGTCGTCGAAGGTCGCGAAGTGTGCGAAGAGCAGCCCGGTGGCGACACCGGCCTCAGCCGTCACGGCTCGGCTGGTGAGCCGGCTGGGTCCGGTGGCCGCGATCACGCGCTCCACGGCGGCGAAGAGCTGCTGCCGAGGTTCGGGGATGGCAACTCCGCGTGGCATGCACAGATCCTATGCGGCTGCTCAAGTCTGCTGTTGCGCGACTATGAGCAAACGCTCATAGTGTTTGAGCAGATGCTCATACCGCCCTTGGGGAGTGCGAATGAAACGAGCTGTGATCGTCGGCGCCGGCATCGCTGGTTTGGCCACCGCCCTTCGCCTTGGACGGGACGGGTGGCACACGCTCGTGGTGGAGCGGGCCTCGGCCCGGCGAAGCAGCGGCTATCTGGTGAACCTGCTCGGATCGGGTTACGACGCCGCCGAGCGGCTCGCCCTCCTGCCGGTGTTGTCCGACCGCGCGTTGGGCGTGTTCACCACGGTGCTGGTCCGGGCGGACGGTCGGCCGAAGTTCACCGTGCCGTCCGCCATCGCCGAGGCCGCGCTCGGCGCCCGCAGCATGTCGGTGTTCCGGGGGGATCTGGAGGCTGCACTGTACGAAGCGGTAGGTGATCGCACCGAGTTCCGCTTCGGCACCACGGTCTCGTCCGTCGACCAGGACGCCGACCGGGTCAGGGTGGTGCTCAGCGACGGCACCACCGAGGAAGCCGATCTGCTGGTCGGCGCCGACGGGGTGCACTCGGCGACGCGGACGGCGGTGTTCGGTCCTGATCTCCGGGTGGACCTGCCGTACATCGTCGCGGCGGTCCCGCTCGGCGATCTCGCGGCGGTCCTGCCCGAGTCATCCGCCACGACTTTCATCGGTCCGGGGCGCACAGCAGCGATTCTCAACCTGGGTCCGCAACGGTCCTCGGCGTTCTTCACGTACCGGTGCGAAGATCCGCGCTCCGAGTTGAGACGCGGTCCGGTGGATGCGCTCGGCGCAGCGTTCCAAGATCTCGCCGCCGGCGTGCCGGAGGCGCTCCGCCACCTGGAGAAGGACCCGACCAGCGCCTACTTCGACAGAGTCAGCCAGGTGGTCATGCCACGATGGAGCACCGGTCGCATCGTGCTCCTAGGAGATGCCGCCTGGTGCGTCACGGTCTTCGCCGGGCACGGTGCTGCTCTGGCGCTCGCGGGCGCCGACCAGCTCGGCGCCGCCCTTCAGCGGCACGATCACGACATCCCGGCGGCTCTGGCCGATTGGGAAGCCGGCCTGCGGCCAGAGGCGGTCAAGCGGCAGGCACTCGCGCGCCGGGGAATGTACCAGTACGCGCCGCCGAGCCGTTTCCACGTGTGGATGAACGACATCACCATCCGGGCCATCACCCTCCCGGGCGTCCGTGGCCTCCTCCGGCGCAGCATCGAACGGCAGAACCGTTGAAGCGTCCCGCGTCGCCAACCCACCGCACCAGCGGCGGCCCAGCAGGTAGGCGGTCAGCTCCCCGATCGCCGTGAGCACGGCGACGGGTTGCGACAGCCACGGCGTGCCGGACGACGGCCGGGTTCGCGGTGCGAACCCGGCCGTCCAGTCGAGCGGCGTTCCGGCGGCGGGAGCCCCATGCCGGGGCGCGGGGCACACGCCGCGGCGACGGACTTCTCCGATCTGCGCACGCCGCTGTTCCAGCGGAATCGTCATGGTGTCGAGGCCGTCCGTCAGGCGGGGATGTCGGCGACGCCGTTGGGGAACATGGCTCGGGCGGCACGGACCTGGTCGAGCGACTCACGGAGCAGCTTGATCTTGCCGTTCTCGGCGACCAGGCGGCCCATGTACAGCTGGCTGAAGGGGCGTCCCGTCGCGGTGGTCCGTTCCACCGACCACTCGCCGAAGACCTGGTCCGGGGTCTCGATGAGGATCTTCACCTCGTCGAAGCCGAAGGTCGGCACCGTCTGCAGCAGGCCGACCAGCAGCTGCCGAACTCCCTCGCGCCCCTCGAAGCGCCAGCCCCCGCCGAGCGACTCCAGATAGGGCAGCTCGATCGCGCCGTCCTCGGCGAACAACTCCGCTGCCGCGTCCGGGTCCGAAACGTTCCCCGTGTACGCCAACAGCAGCTCACGCGCGTTCATCATGTCGATGTCCTTCTCTTGATGGGCGGCAGTTCCCGCACCGGCCGTCAGTGGCCCCTGGCCGGTGCCCTCGGCGGACTGCCCGAGTGACGGCTTTGCGCCAGGGCAGGTCGGAGCGGTCCTTAATCTGTACCGACTGGTACGTAATCCGATGCTAGCGGGTCCGCGGGTGACCGACAAACCGGGGATCAGGGGTGCGGCCCGAGTGCTGGTGGACGCCGGGCCCACCACTGGCCGGCAACGACATCCGTGCCCCGGGCCTGGCGCTCCCCGCCGCTACCGGCCGGTACAGAATTTGGGATCCACCTCGGGCCCCGCTACGCTGAACTCCTGTACCAATCGGTACTGAATTAGGCGAGGGGGCCGGACGGTCACCTCGCCGCCACATGTCCGCTCCCTGCTGGCCCGCGACGCCAGCAAGGCCGCACCCCGCCGCCAACGGCGGTCAGGACCACGGCGGCCGGTTCGACACCGAGCAGGTTCGACCCGGTCACCGCCGGTGCCACGCCGTGCCGGGGCAGCCCTGCCATGCCGAAGTGACGCGGAGTCGAGTTCGCGGGCCGCACGCGGCCGCGAACCGGCTCGGACGCGATCCCGACCCTCCCGAGAGAGACCAGAGATGAGACCAGCCGGCCCGGCCGCACCAGCCCCTTCGAGTACGCCCCGAGCGACGTCCACGACGCCGAGCGGCGGCTGGCCGGCGGTGACCTCCGTCGCGGTGCTCTGTTTCCTGCTCGTCCTGTCGGAGTTCCTGCCGATCGGCCTGCTTCCCCAGATCAGTGCGGGTGTCGGCATCTCCACCGGCACCGCCGGACTGATGATCGTCACGCCGGGCCTGATCGCCGCGGTCACCGCTCCGCTCGTCACCATCGCCGCGGGGCGGCGGGACCGGCGGCACGTCCTGATCATTCTGAGCGGCCTCCTGGCCGCCTCCAACGCGCTGGTCGCCGTCGCGCCCAACCTGGAAGTCCTGCTGTTCGCCCGCATCCTGCTCGGTGTGGCAGTGGGCGGCTTCTGGGCGCTCGGCATCGGGATCGCGGTCCGCCTGGTGCCCGCCGACACCGTCGACCGGGCGTCCTCGGTGATCACGGCTGGCATCTCGGCCGCCACCGTGATCAGCCTGCCGCTGGGCGCGCTGATCGGGCACCTCGTCGGCTGGCGGGTCGGATTCCTCGGTGCGGCCCTCGCCGCCCTGCTCGCACTGGTCTCGCTCGTGGCGCTGCTGCCCGCCCTCCCACCCAGCGCCAGCGTGGGCATGGCGGCCCTGACCGCGGCTGCCCGCCGTTCCGGCGTCCGCCGGGTCGCGCTCGCCACCGTGCTGGTCTTCCTCGGCCACTTCGCCAGCTACACCTACATCACCCCCTTTCTTCAGGAGACGCGCACTTCGGATACCCGGCGATCACCGTGACGCTGCTCGGGTACGGCCTCGGCGGGCTGGTCGGCAACTTCGTCGCCGGCGCGGCCCTCGGCCGGGGCGTACGACGGTCGTTCGTCGCCGCGACCGTCCCGCTGGCGTTCGCTGTCGCCCTGCTCGCCCCCCTGGCCGGCGTCGCGCCGCTCGTCAGCGCGCTGGTCGTCCTCTGGGGCCTGGCCTTCGGCGCGGTGCCGCTCATCCTGCAGACCTGGATGGCGCGGGCCGCCACCGACGGGCCCGAGGGCGGGATGGCGATCCTGGTCAGCGCCTCGCAGATCAGCATCGCCGCAGGCTCCCTCGCCGGCGGCGTGCTGGTCGACGGCGTCGGAACCGGAGCCACCTTCGCCGCCGCGACCGTGCTGATCCTGTGCAGCGCCGTCGTACCGCTGCGCACCCGGTAGCTGCGGCACCGGGTCTGGGCGATCTCGCCGAGACGACTCCCCAGACAACTGCCGCTGTCCAGGGCTGTTGTTGTCACCTGGTCATTCGTTCCGCTCCGGACCGACCGGGGTGGTGGTGGCGGGCCGGAGCTGGTGCAGGCGACGAGATCCGTCGGGCGGCTCGAGTGGGAACCGCCCGGCAGTGATCCGCCTGTCGATGGCGACGACACTGGCCGAGGAGCAGAGCACGTAACCGGGTGTCGAGCCGGACGAGACCGCGAGGTGGAGCAGCCGGTCCTGATGGCGTGCCGGCACCTGCGCAAAGGAGATCATCGCCGCGCGCTGTGCCGGCCCGGCGTGGTCCAGGACCAGCGGCCGGTACGAGGAGCGGAGCTGAACGGCCAGAACGCCGCGGAAGTACACCGCCACGTCTTCCTCGTCGTCCCTGCCCGCCCAGGAACGGATGACCAGGCGCGAGTGGCCCACGTGGTAGGCGAACGGCCGGAAGTACCCGTCAAGCACTATCGGCAGCACGCCTGCCAGGGTACGGCGGGCGGCCGGCCCCGTCGGCGATGTGTCGTAGTGGGCTCGACCAGCGGCTACCGCGATCCAGCCGGGGGCCGCCGACCGGTGGTTGGCTGGCTCAGCGGACGGTGGGGTCGGTCAGTCGGGCCAGTTCGGTGGCGGCGAGCCGACGCAGGGTCTGGTCGGGGTCGTGGGTGTACCGGTGCAGGATGCCCGCGGCAGTGTCGGGCCCGAGGTGTCGCGCCACCACGGCGACTCGTTGACGGACGGTCGGGTCCGGATCGTCAGCCAGCTCGACCAGGAGCTGCTCCCAGTGCCCTGGCCTGCCACCGGCGCCGGCGATCCCGCTGACGGTGGCCGCTCGTACCGTCGCCTCGTCGTCTGCCGCCAGCACCGTGAGCCGCGGCGTCACGCGCGGATCCGAGTCCGCCGCCTTCGGGAGCGCCTTGGCGGCCTGCACTCGCAGCTGAGGGTCATCGTCGACGGCCAGCGCGATCAGCGCGTCGACCGCCGCCGGTCCACCGACGGAGCCGAGGGCTTCTCCGGCGTTGGCACGGACCTGTCGTTCGGGGTCGTGGAGCAGCCGCAGCAGGGCCGGGGTCGCCTCGGCGTGGCCGAGCCGCCCCAGCGCGTAGGCGACCATGGACCGTACCCGGGGCGCCGGGTCGGCGGACAGGGCGACGAGCGACGCGACCGCGTCAGCCCGGCCGGTGTGGCCGAGCCGGCTGACCGCCGCCACCCGCACCTTCTCGTCGAAGTCACGCAGCGCCTGGACAAGCACACCAAATGCCTGGTCGTCGCCGGCTGGGTCAGGAATCGCGCCGATCGCCCTGGACCTGACCTCCGGGTCGACGTCAGCCGCGGCTGCGGCCAGCAGCTCGACATCCCCTGCCTCGACCACGCACCCCAGCGCCCACAGCCCCACCCGGCGCAGCTCGGGCCGATCACCCGTGGCGCACTCCAGCACCGCGCGCCGGCCAGCCGCCCGGTCGGCGTGCAGCAGCTCGATGATCTCAGCTTGCAGGCTGTCCTGGTCATCGCCGAGATCGCGGGCCGCGGCGCGCAGCAGCACCGGAAGCGCCGCCACACCCTGGACTCCGGCCAGGACGCTGGCGATCAGGTCGCGACCGTAGAAGTTCTCCTCGTCGAGGAACACCTCGAGGGCCTCGTGCAGCCGGGGTACCAAGCTGCTGTCACCACACGCCGCGAGCGCGCTCAGGGTTGGCGCGATGTCGTCGTAGTCGTCCTCGAGCTCCACGGCGTGGCGGACCACGGCCGCCAACGCCGCGCGACTGTCGATCATCCGGGCACGATGCCACAGGACGGGCGGCGGTGGAACCGCCGCACCGGTCATCTCGCCTGGTCGTTGGCGAGGACGATCAGGGGGAGTGGCCGGGTGGCTGAATCGGGTCCGTGGTTGGCGGTGCGGTGGCGTGGTCGCTCGGTCTGTCTCGGGGCGGGGTCGGTAGGCCGTCGAGGTAGGCGTCCAGCGCGGCGGCGCCGGTGAGCATGGCGCGGCTTCGCGCCGAGAGGCGGGCATGCCAGTCGCGCAGCGTCGATTCCAGCGGTGCGACACCTCCGGCGGAACGGACCTGGGCGATCAGCGGGGCGACCTGTTCGAGCCGATAGCCGCCCCGTCTGAGCTGGTGGGCCAGCAGAGCGTCGCGTACGTCGGCGGCGCTGTAGACCCGGTAGCCCGTCTGCGGGTCGCGGCGCGGCTGGACCAGGCCAGCGCGTTCCCATTTGCGCAGGGTGGCCGGGCGGATGCCGAGCCTTCTGGCCAGGGCGCCGACGAACATCGCCCCGCGTTCCGGCGGTACGGGTTCGAGGTCGCGGAGCGCGGCTTCGACGGCCTGGAGGGTGCGGCGGTCGTCGAGCAGCTGGGCGTGACTTTCGTCGATGAGTCGGAGCGCGTCCGCGGTGGCGTCCCGGTTGATCGCCTGCATGATCGCCGTGGCCGTCTGGTGGCCGTGTCCGGGCACGAGAGCGAGGAACGCGCGCAGGGCTTGCGCGTGCCGCGGGGTGTAGGTGCGGTAGCCATGTGCGGTGCGTTCAGCGGCCGGCAGGATCCCGGCCGCCTCGTAGTTGCGGATCGCCTGCGTGGAAAGACCGTACGCTCGCGCCAGGTCAACCGGCCTGAGTTGTCCGCCGGTTTGAAGGTTTCGCCGCACTGCCCTGCCGATTCCGACGAGAAGTTTCCACCGTTGGTTCAACGATACCGTTGAGGGCATGACTGCTGGTATCACAGGCGCCACCCATGTCGTCGACGCTGCTGCCGTCATGGGGTTGCTCCCGGGCAGGCCGCGGCTGCTCGCCCTGGGCGAGCCCACCCATGGCGAGGACGTGCTGCTCGAGCTGCGAAACGATCTCTTCCGGCAACTCGTCGAGCAGGAGGGCTACCGGACGATCGCCATCGAGAGTGACTGCATGATGGGCCTGGTCGTGGACGAACACGTCACCTCGGGCACCGGCGTCCTCGACGAGGTCATGGAGCGCGGCTTCAGCCACGGGTGGGGCGCCTTCGCGGGCAACCGCGAGCTGGTGCGCTGGATGCGCGCGTACAACGACGGCCGGCCGGCGTCGGAGCAGGTCCGCTTCGCCGGTTTCGACGGCCCGCTGGAGATCACCGGGGCGGCGAGCCCTCGGCAGGCCATCACCGCACTCCACGCCTACCTCACCGCCTGGGTCGACGCCGACCTGCTTCCCTGCACCGCGGAAACGCTCGACCGCCTGCTCGGCGCCGACGACCGGTGGACCAATCCCGCCGCGATGAGGGACCCGTCGCAGTCCGTGGGGCAGACGCCCGCGGCCAACCAGCTGCGGCTGCTCGCCGACGACCTGGTGGCGCTGCTCGACGCGCAGACGCCACACCTGCTCGCGGCGTCCTCGCCGGACGACTGGGACCGGGCACGCCTGTACGGACGTACCGCCACCGGGCTGCTGCGGTACCACTTCTGGATGGCCGACACGTCACCGAACCGCATCGCGCGGCTCTGCGCGCTGCGGGATTCGATGATGGCCGCCAACCTGCTCGCCCTCGCCGAGCGGGGCCCGACGCTGGTGAACGCCCACAACAGCCATCTGCAGCGGGACAAGAGCAGTATGCGGATGGGCGGCCTGCCGTTGGAATGGTGGAGCGCCGGCGCGATCGTGAGCGCCCACCTGGGCCAGGGATACGCCTTCCTGGCCACGGCCCTCGGCACGATCCGCCACCACGGTGTGGACGCCCCGCCCCCGGACACCGTCGAGGGGCTGCTGTACGCGCTCGAACAGCAGCGTTGCCTGGTCGACGCCCGCCGGCTGGCCGCAGCGCTCGCCGACGCTGCGCCCGCCCCCCGCGTCTCCCCCTGGTACGGCTACTCCCCGCTGGACCCGGCGCACCTGGTTGGGAACGACGGGATCGTCTTCGTCAGGGACGCCTGGCCCAGCTAGGCCAGGCCAGCATCGAGCCTCCGGTCGGCCCGGCTTCGCGGCTGCCTGCTCAGTCAGGACGGCAGGAGGCCCGCGGTCATCGCGGTGGTCACCGGCGAAGTGCCGGACCGTCTCGCCCACGGTCAACTCGCCGAGGTCGGTGGCCTCCTGGAGCACGATGCCGATGCCGGATCGCCAGTCCCGGGCGGCCCGGCCGAACCGGCCGACCCGCGCCGGGTCCACCCCGAGCACGGACACCTCGCCGCCATCTTCGGCAAGCTCGGCCTCCTGCACGACCGGGAGACACACCGGCGAGTCCTCGCCGTCATCGCCTACCTTCAATCGTGAACCCGGGAGAGTAGCGCATCGAAAAGCGCTTGACGGCGTACGCTAGATGACCGCCTTGCGTGGACATTGCTGAACACGTGACGACGGCGGCGGGGTTCGAAGCTAACCCCTTGGCCGATGCGAGTGATGCCTGGACCGCCCATGGCTTCGGGCAGCGAAGTCTTACCCGGATGTGGCGGGTTCAGGCGATGAGCAGGCAAAGGCCAAGGTCTGCTGCCTCGAGATCGACGAGGTCGCGGTTGCGATCCGCCCACCGACCTGAGGCGAGGTCATCGCGGAGGCTGTGCACCGCCCTCTGCTCGGCGTCCGGCCCGACTCTGGCCCAGACCGATATCCCGCGGCGGACGTTCTCGTCCAGGTATGCCTCGGGCCGGCGCCAGTAGGCTTCGAAGAAGCCGTCAACGCAGTCCCACGGGATGGGCACCGGCTCCACGCGGGCTCCGATCGCGCTGGCCAGCTCGGTCAGCGAAGGCCGGCCGACGAGGAGGTCCGCGAATTCCGGAAGGTAGTCGCGAGTGAGCCAGAAGCGACGAAGCCATCCGGTGTCAGTGTTGTCGTACGTGAACACCACCACGCGGCGGGCAACGCGCCGCATCTCGCGCAGGCCCGCGATCGGGTCCTGCCAGTGATGGATGGTGGCAAAAGCCATCGCTGCGTCGAAGGACTGGTCCTCGAACGGAAGGTTCTCCGCGGCGGCAGCCACGCACGGCGCTGCGCCTGCGGGGCGCTGCGCACGCATGAGCGCCGACGGTTCCACCGCGGTGACGTCACGGTCGGCGGGCTCGTAGGAGCCGGTGCCAGCCCCGACATTCAGTACCGTCCGCGCATCACCGAGCGCAGCCCAGACCCTTGCGGCGATCCGCGGCTCGGTGCGCCGCGTCACGGTGTAAGTGGCTCCGATGGTGTCGTACAACTGCGCGTTGGACATGTCGCCGCCTCCCTGGCTGTCGCCAGCCCCACGCCGCGCACGGGGCTTGGCGTCACTGCCCTGGAAAGTAGGTCACCACTTCACCACATCGGTCGGCCGTCGATCCGGCAGCGGCTGTCCGCGGGTCACTCTGGCGACACCGCTACCAAGCCACCGTGGAACGCGGCCACTTCGACGCCGCGACACCGCCACCAGCCGATCGACCACAAGTGCCCGCGTGCTACTCGGACACCCGGTTGGGGACGCGGTCGTGCTGCGGACCGAGCTGGCTGATTTCGTACCCGTCGGGGTAGCTCTTGGTTTTGATCCCGTCGGCGAACAAGGCAGTGGTCCGTGGCGTTCCGAACCACCGCTGAAGCCGCGAGCGCATCTTCAACGTCAGGTGCAGGCCTGCCCGGACGGGCCAGGCGGGCGTACGGACTCGCGTCGCGCGCCGGAGCGGCGCGTCGTACATGGCGCTGACCAGCGCGTTGCCCAGCGGGGCGAGGGGCTTGGGGATGCGGGTGAGCATCAGCATGCGGCTGGCCCGTTCGATGGCGGCCGCGTCATCGTTGGGCTGCAGGTGGGTGTCATCGTAGGCGTCGAACCAGGTCTCGAACTCCGCATAGGAGCCGGGGATGTCCGTGATGCCCATCCGCCGGCCCAGCTCCCGATAGAAGAGGTAGGTGGCCTGTCGCTCGTGGCAGCAGGGTCGGCGCCAGCCGTACTGCTGCAGCCACCGGGTCGGGATCACCACCAGGCAGCCGAGGACGTAGAGGTAGTCGTCGTTGCGGATGTCGTACGGGCGGTGGATCTGGTTGACGCGCCGCAGCGCGTCCCGGCCGCGTGGCTGGTCGAACCCGTTGAGCACCATCTCGTACATCAGCAGGCCGGTGTCGTCGAGGCGCTTCTGGGTGCGTTCGGTCAGCTCACCGGTGGCGGTGTGCACCGCGGCGATGGCGGGGATGGAGAAGGATCGGTTGAAGGCGAGGTTCAGCCCGAGTTTCATGTCCCAGGGGAACTCGTAGCGCAGCATGGTCTGGTAGATGGCCAGGTAGTCGCGCTCGGGGTCCAGGGCGCGGGTACGGGTCAGGTTGGCGTAGCGGTCTCTCATCGTTGCGCATCTCCAACCCTGGGTCCGGGGAGTCCTGGCGTCTGTGAGCCGGGCCGCGACGAGCGTCCGGGTCGCCACGGTTGACCGGGCATAGGCGTCCGTGACCCGCATCAGCCAGGCGATCTCGCCAGCGTAGCCACCGTCCGGGCGGTGCAGCTCGTCCGCCGGCTGGGGACCGCAGCGACCACACCGGCATGGTGTCCATCGTGTGACCTGAGGGCGAGGCTCCAGGTAAGACATGAATCGGCCAAGATCCGATGCCCCGACCGGGAGCCTTGTCGTGCTGCCTCATCCCGTCACGATTGCGCTGTGCCGTCGAACCCTGAGCCACCTCCCCGCCTCGCCGCCGACGCGGACGACCTTCGCTATCGCCATGGCCCGAGTCCGCAAGCTGGCGTACGCGATGCCACGGCACGCTGATCCAGATCGACCGTGTCACCAACGTCCATGGGCAGAACCCTGAGCGGAGCTGACCGGGCTCAGTCCCGTACCCAGGTGAAGGTGACCCGGGCGCCGGCGGGTAGGCGGTCCAGGTCGTTCAGCTCCAGCACGCCGGTGACCGCGCCGAACAGCTTGGCCTTGCGCAGCCGGAGCTGCCCCTCGGGAAGTTGGTAGCGGTAGAGGCGGTTGGCGCCGGTACGTTTGCTGTCCTGCACCGCAATGGTCCAGTTCCCGTCCTTCGCGTGCAGGCCCAGCTCCTTGCGCCAGGTCAGGCCGGTGCCCAGGTTCAGCACGAACTCCACCTGGTCCGCCGGCTTCACCCCGGCCTCGATCCGGTAGTCGACCGCGTCGTGGTCGCGGGTGATGAGCTGCCCCGCCGACCGCTCGGACCAGGCCGGCAGGCGGGAGGCGGGCAGCGGGTCACCCTTCGGCAGGGCGGCCAGGGAGCCGCCCGGCACCACCCCGACCCGGTCCCAGCGCAGCCCGAGCGCGGTGAACGTGACGGGGTCCGGCACGTGCCGCAGCACCCCGTCGACCACGAGGTAGACCGGATCCCGGTGCTCCTCGCGCAGCAGGGTGCCGTCGACCGGCAGCGGGCGCAGCGCCCGCAGCGAGTCACGCGGCAGCACCCGGACGTCGGACCAGCTGAACCCGAGGCGGACCAGGGTGTCGGGGTCGGGGATGTGGAAGCCGTGTCCGCCGTAGGTGACGTACACCTCCGCGCGGTCGATCTCTCGAAGCAGGACGCGGTCCCCGGGTGCGTCGGCGACGTACGACGTCGACCGGTCCGGCAGCTCCACCACCTCGTTCCAGTGCAACCCCAGCCGGTCGAACTCCTGCGGGCTGGTCACCCAGAACTTCGCCCCGCCGTGCACCAGATAGATCCGGGGGTCGGAGCGGTCGCTGAGCAACTTTCCCCCGGCGAGGTACCAGGGCAGCCGCGGCGCGTACCGTTCCACGAAGAAGCCGCGCCACTGGTCGCCGTTGCTCTGTCGCACCACCCGGTCGGCCGGGTCGTACGCGGTCTTGAACTCAAGCACGTCCTCCCGGCGGGAGTACCGGTTGTCCCAGATGAAGATCCGCGTCCGCTCACCCTCCTCGTAGCCGTACGCCACCACCTGGTGGTCGTTGCCGAAGCCACCCGGGTCGCGGGCCTGGCACAGGCCCAGCGGCTGCGGTAGCCCCTGGTCGAGGAGCTGCTTGAGCTTGGGGAACTGCTCCTCGCGAGTCATCCGGGCCACGCCGATCCCGTTCAGAGTGGTCGGGTGGTCCGGCGTCCCCATGAACCGGAAGTACATCGACCAGTTGTCGACGATGCTGGTGATCAGCCGGTCGTAGATGTAGTCGGCGACCGGGTTGCCGTCCGGCGGTAGGGCACTGGCGGCGGGCACTGGCAGTCGCTGGTGCCAGTGGTCCAGTGCGGCGAACGCCATTCCGCCGCACCGGCCCTTGGTCTCGGTGATTGGCAGGCCGGCGATTTTGATGTGGTTGGTGAAGCCGTTGCGGAAGGCGAAGCCGTCCCGGGACGGCCGGAAGGACACCCGCATGAGAACTCTCCCGTACCTCAGTAGGTGACCCGGACGCCCATCTGCGCCCAGGTGAGCCGGCCGACGACGCCGTCGTCGGTGAGGTCGCGCGTCCGCTGGTACCAGCGGACGCCGGTCTCGGTGAACTCGTCGAAGTCGGTGCCGGGCGGGCCGCAGCGGCCTGCGCCGACGAAGGCCACGTCCGCCAGCGGTCCGCGTCCTCCCGCCCTCGGGCGGTACGCGCGGAACTTCTGTGTCCACTGTTGAAAGCGCAGGTCGCGGCGGCAAGGGATGAGTCGGCTATCGGCGTTGCGACCACCCGGGTGGCGGCCGGGTGCCGCCGATCGACATGCCGGCACGTCGATTGGCGGATTCACCCGGGTGGATCGTGGACCTCGGACGGAACATCGGTCGGCGGTCCGCCCGGCTCGGGCGGTCAGCCCACCGGTTCGGACAGGCGGGTCGGCCCAACATGTCGGTCATCGCGGCGGGGACTGCCGCCGTCAGATCTGCCTGTGACAGGCCGGCGCTGCTGCTCAGCTTCTGCTTCGCCTACCAGGCCGTTACGCGGATCGGGGGACGTCGAGATCGGCTCACCGCTGCGGTACTCGGCGAGAGTTGCCGACGGATCGCGCAGGTGACGCGCTCTTGCTGGTGGGCGAGCTGGCGCTACCGCCGAGACCGGGCAGACGACACAGGTAGATGCCGCAGGCATCACCCAACATCAGGCCGTCCGGTTTCTGGAATCGTTCACGACGGGTGATCTTCGGCGCTGTCAAAGTCCCACCCGGCGCTTGACCTGAAGTACGGTATGGGGCCGATGCCCCACGGCGTCCTCGTGAGAACATCCGCCTCGTCGGCACGAGGTCGCAGCGTGGTGCGCGAGCAGCTCAAGGGGCGCGCGTTGGTTAGACGGGGACAACTTGGACGCCGGTCACCTTCCAGCGCTTTCCGTGCCGCGGTTCGTCGGGCGGGACCGGGAGGTCGCCGCGCTCGGCGGGGCGCTCGGACAACCGCCTGCCGTGGTCCTGATCGACGGTGAGGCGGGCATCGGCAAGACCCGGCTGTTGCGGGAGTTCCTGGCGTCCCCGGCCGGGCGTGGGCGTCGCCCTGGTGGGGGCCTGCCCGCCGCTGCGTGAGCCGTACACGCTCGGCGTCGTGGTGGATGGGGTGCGCGAGGGTGTCGGCAGCGTGTCCGGACTGCGGCTCAGCGACCTGGGCGGCGCGCTACGGATCGTCGGCGACGGCGCACCGCCCCTCATCGTCGGCCTGCTCACCTACGCCGGCTCCGGCTCCGCCCGGATGCCGGACGACATCCTCGGCCCCCGGCTGATCATGGTCGACCCTCCCGGCGCGCCGCAGCTCACTGAGCGTCGTTCGCGCCGGGCGACGGGTCCGCTCTCGCCGCCCGGTCCGCGCAAAAAAGGCACGCCCGGCACGACGCGGCAGGTTTGTTCGTCCTGATTCCGGTCAGTCCGTGAGCCGAGGGCAACATCGGGACGGCGAGACGGTGAGGTGACTGGTCGTGAGCCTCTTGCGCAGGAAGTCGGTCGAGCAGTCGATCCGCGACACGGAGCAGCCGGAGCACCGGCTACGCAAGGACCTGTCCGGCCTGGATCTCACCGTGTTCGGCATCGGGGTCATCATCGGTACGGGTATCTTCGTGCTGACCGGGGTGGCCGCGAACCAGACTGCCGGGCCGGCGGTCGCGCTGTCCTTCGTCGTGGCCGGTGTCGCGTGCGCGCTGGCGGCGCTGTGCTACGCGGAGTTCGCGTCCACCGTGCCGGTCGCCGGCAGCGCCTACACCTATTCGTACGCGACGCTCGGCGAGCTGATCGCGTGGATCATCGGCTGGGACCTCATCCTGGAGTTCGTCCTCGCCGCTGCGGTGGTGGCCGTGGGCTGGTCGCAGTACCTCGCGCTGCTCCTGGAGACGCTGGGGCTGACGCTGCCGCCCGCCGTCACGGGGGGCGAGGGCGGCGTGTTCAACCTTCCCGCCGCGTTGATCGTGTTGATCCTCACCGCGGTCCTGGTCGCCGGCATCAAGATCTCGTCACGGCTGAACGCCGTGGTGGTCACGATCAAGGTGGCGGTGGTCCTCTTCGTGATCGTCGCCGGACTGTTCTTCGTCAAGGCCGACAACTACACGCCGTTCGTCCCGCCGGCCGAGCCGGCGGCGGGCGGTACAGGCGCCGATGCGACCCTGCTGGAGGCCGTCTTCGGGCAGGCCCCCGCCAACTTCGGGATCAGCGGCATCTTCGCCGCGGGTGCGCTGGTGTTCTTCGCGTTCATCGGCTTCGACATCGTGGCCACCGCGGCCGAGGAGACCCGGGTGCCGCATCGCGACGTGCCGCGCGGGATCCTCGGTTCGCTGGCGATCTGCACCACGCTCTACGTCGCCGTCTCACTGGTGGTGGTGGGAATGCAGAACTACGCCGAGCTGGACACGGAGGCACCGCTGGCTGCGGCGTTCCAGGCTGTCGGGCAGCCGTTCATCGCCAACCTGATCACCGTCGGCGCTCTCGCCGGGCTGACCACGGTGGTCATGATCCTCATGCTGGGGCAGAGCCGGGTCGCGTTCGCCATGAGTCGTGACGGGCTGCTGCCGCGCTGGTTGGGGCGGGTGCATCCGCGGTTCGGCACCCCGCACCGCATTACCATCGTCGTGGGCGTGGTGGTGGCCGTGCTCGCCGGGTTCATCCCGCTGGCGGAACTCGCGGAGTTGGTCAACATCGGTACCCTGTTCGCGTTCGTCCTCGTCGCGGCGGCGGTCCTCCTGTTGCGCCGTACCCGGCCGGACCTGCCTCGCGGTTTCCGCGTTCCCTGGGGGCCGGTGATTCCGGTGCTCGCCATGGTCGCCTGCGCCGTGCTGATGCTGTTCCTCACCGTCGAGACCTGGCTGCGGTTCTTCGCCTGGATGGCGCTGGGGTTCCTCGTCTACTTCCTCTACGGCCGTCGTCGCAGTCGCCTCGCCCACGACGGGCAGGACCGCCCGCCGATGCCTGACCAGCCGGACCTGGACACCGGTTTCGGCTCCGCCTCGCCTCCGCCGCAATGACCGCCTGATCGTCCCCGCCGAGGACCGCCGGCGCGTGCGCCACCGGGCCACTGCGACCGGGGGATGCCCGCCGGCCCGGCCAACAATGGTGGATATCTCCGCTTCTCGGCGCGACCCATTCCGGGAGACGACAAGGGAGTACATCGGCACCGGGTTCGGTCCCGGGATACCTGGCGCGGGGGGCCGCCGGGATCTTCCGTCGTCGGTCGATTACGCGACGTAGTCAGCTTGCGGATAACGCCGCGACACGCCACTACCTACCGTCAACCCGTCATCACCAACGGGCCCGGTGCCGGCAGCGGTTCCTGCGAACCGGACAGCCCACGGGCGCCGTCTCCGGGGCCTCAGACGGGAGAACACATGCGTGATCAGAAGGAAGCCCGGCGGTTCGGCGCGCGAGCGTCCGTAGTCGTGCTCGGCCTCGCCGTGACCGCCGCGGTGGTCGCGCCGGCGAGCCCGGCCTCCGCCGCGGTCCCCGGCCTGGTGCGGATCTCCGCCACCAGCGCCCTCAACTCCAACGACTTCCGCACCGTCACCGCGACCTGCCCGGTCGGCAAGGTGCTCACCGGCACCGGGTACCAGCTGAACGGGGCGGCCGGGGAGGCGGTCGTCGACGACCTGCGCCCCAACGGCGGCCCGGGCACGGCGCCGACGGCCGTCACCGTGGGCGCGTTCGAGGCGGACGCCTTCGCCGGCGACTGGTCGGTGAGCGCGTTCGCGATCTGCGCCAACCCGGTGCCCGGCCTGGTCCGCGTCGCGGCGGTGAGCACCAACAGTTCGAACGACTTCCGCACCGTCACCGCGGCCTGCCCGGCCGGCAAGGTGCTGACCGGTACGGGCTTCGAGCTGACCGGGGCGACCGGTGAGGCCGTCGTGGACGACCTCCGGCCCAACGGCGGCTCCGCCACGGCGCCGACCTCCGTCAACGTCGGTGCCTTCGAGGCGGACGCCACCACCCTGAACTGGGACGTCACCGCGTACGCCATCTGCGCCAACCCGTTGCCCGGCCTGGTCCGCGTTTCGGCGGTGAGCGCCAACAGCTCGGCCGACGTCCGCAGCGTCACCACGACCTGCCCGGGGGGCAAAGTGCTGACCGGCGCGGGCTTCGAGGTGAACGGGGCGACCGGTGAGGTCGTCGTGGACGACTTCCGCCCCAGCGGCGGTGCCGCCCCCGCCCCGACATTCGTCACCGCGGGCGGGTTCGAGGAGGACGCGTTCGCCGGCAACTGGGACGACACGTCGTACGCCATCTGCGCCACCCCGTAACAGCCACCGCGCTCGGTGCGGCCGTCCGGTTCCGCCGGACGGCCGCACCGGTGCGTGCTGGTCAGGGGCCGCGCCCAACACCGGGGTTACCAGTACCGACCAGCCGCTTCAATTCAAACCGACCACCCCTTGACCCCCAGGCAACCAACACCGCTTGCTGACCGGGTCGCCAGGGTGATCTAGCTGCGGACTCCTTTCCGCTGGCGTCCGTAGACGTCCAGCACGGCTCGTTCCCGTCGTCACCCAGATAGTCACTCAGCCGTTGCTGGGACTGGAGATCCCTCGTTTCGCGAAGGACGCTGCGACCTCGTCGAAGACCCTGACGGCAAGCTCCGGCTGCGCGACGGCATCTGACAGTGGCAGCTCCAGCTGGGGGTCGTACCCGGGTAGGCCCGTGACTGCCTGGACGGCTTCGCCGAGTTGATAGATCGCCGTGACGACCGCCCGAGCATCTCCGCCTCGGTACCAGTAGGGCACCGTGATCGCAGCCTCTTCTGGGTAGTAGCTGACCTGGATGCCAGTCGGCTCGTGGGTCAGCTCGTAGTTGCGGGCCCCTCGAAGACGGAAACCTCGCCGAGCACCTGCCGTGCCGCCGCCACCAGTCGTGCCCAAGCCTCGCCGCTTGGACGCTCGTCGCTGTCGGCCTCCTCTGCCGCCTCCAACGCGTCATCCCAGGACAGGTCGTCGCTTCGGGGCACGAAGATCAGGTCATAGCTCATGGCGATGGACCGTACATTCCTCCGGCCTCGTCCGAGAGAGGGCCCGGACCGTCAGCTTGGAAGGTGTCTTCCGTAGACCCGGCCGACGGGTTGCTCACCCGCTGAGCAGCCATGCGACTGGTCGCGAAAGACGAAGCGGTGAACTCACGTCCTGCCAGGGGGCTGCAGTTGGCTGGAGTTGACCGCTGCATCGGGCACACGTCGGCACGATGGCAGTTCATCGCTCAGCGAGTAGGCCATGGACCGGATCTCCGACGCTGAGGCGTAGTCACTCAGTTAGTCACCCAGGTACGACAAAGGGGCCGTCTCGCTTTACGAGATGGCCCCTCACCTGCGTCGGGACGGCCGGATTCGAACCGACGACCCCTTGACCCCCAGTCAAGTGCGCTACCAAGCTGCGCCACGTCCCGATGCCCCCGCGCGTTTTCCCCGCGACAGCCGGTACAGCTTAGCGCAGGATCTTCGCGCCGCGCGCGCAGGCCCCTGCCGCGTCGTGCGGCGCGCGACTCACTCGTACGGCTGTCGGGGTTCGGCGACCCGGCGCCAGTTCTCCACCTCCAGGTATGGGATCTCGAGGTCGTTGATCGGGTCGCGTCCGACCCGATCGGTGTAGCGGCCGGTCACCTCGATCCAGCTGTCGTCGGGCAGTTGGGCGGGGACGTTGCCGCTCATGCCGATCTTGATCGGGCGGCCGTCGGCGGCGCAGCAGGAGAGCCGCATCCGGGCCAGGATGGGCTTCCCGTCGGGCCCGGCGACGGTGAAGCCGGTGACCCGGACCCGACGGTCGCCGATCGAGCGACCCTTGTCGAACACCGCGCGGGCGGCGTAGTCGTACACCGTGAGGTCGGCGGGGTCGCCGTCGGGCATCGGCGGGTACTCGGAGACCTGCTCCGAGGTCAGCGCGGTGCCGGCCTGCCCGGCCGCGTACGAGCCGAGCGCGGGCGGCGCGACCAGCAGGAGCCCGAGCACCGGCAGGATCAGCAGCCAGGCCACCTGGAGCCCGTGGTGCCCGTGCCCGTCGTGGTCGTCTTCGGCGAGCGTGGCGCCCTCGGGGGCGGCCCGGTCGGCGGTGCCGCGCGGCGCGGGGCGCAGGTCGTACCAGAGGGTCATCACGGCGGTGAGGATCAGGACCAGGCTGGCGGCGATCAGGAAGGGGCGCAGCCCCTCCTTGACGTAGCGCAGGTGGAGGTCGGTGAGGCTGGCGCGCAGTACGGCGCCGCCGAGGAGGATCAGGACGCACGCCTGGGCCTGGCGGTTCACAGCAGCACCGTCCCGGTGACGGCGGCGACGCCGACGGCGACGCAGAACGTGGTGGGCGCGAACCGGGCGGCGAACCGGCGGCCGAAGATGCCCGTCTGCATGGAGATCAGCTTGAGGTCGACCATCGGCCCGACGACCAGGAACGCCAGCCGTGCGGTGAGCGAGAACTGGGACAGCGAGGCGGCGACGAAGGCGTCCGCCTCGGAGCAGATGGAGAGCAGCACGGCGAGGACGGCCAGTGCCAGCACCGAGAGCACGGGCTGGTCGGCCAGGGTCTGCAACCAGCGTTCCGGGACGAGCACGTTGATGCTGGCTGCGGCCATCGCGCCGACGACGAGGAACCCGCCGGCGTGCACCACGTCGTGCTGGACGGCGCCCCAGAAGGCGCGGGCGCGGGAGGAGTGGTCGAGGTCGGGGCGGCGGGGCAGCCGGATCCAGTCGGCGCGGCCGAGGCGCAGCCAGAGCCAGCCCATGACCATGGCGACGACGAGGCTGGCGACCGCCCGGCCGACCACCATCTCCGGGTTGGCGGGGAAGGCCACCGCGGTGGCGGTCAGCACGATCGGGTTGATGGCCGGGGCGGCGAGCAGGAAGGCCAGCGCGGCGGCCGGGGTGACCCCGCGACGGATGAGGGAGCCGGCGATCGGCACCGACCCGCACTCGCAGCCGGGCAGGACCACTCCGGCGGCGCTGGCCACCGGCACGGCCAGCGCCGGGTGGCGCGGCAGCGCCCGGGCCCAGAACGACCGGGGTACGAAGACCGCGATCAGCGCCGAGAGCAGCACCCCGAAGACCAGGAACGGCACCGCCTGCACCAGCACCGAGACGAAGACCGTCGTCCAGGTCGCCAGGGAGGGCGCGGAGAGCAGCCCGGCGAGCGGCTCGCGGAGCACGATGAGCAGGACCAGCAGCGCCGCGAGCACCTCGACGGAGCCGATCCGGTCGCCGGCCCGGCGGCGGGGCGCCGGTCCGGGGGAGGGGGCCGTCGGATCGTCGGTCTGCTGGCCGCCGGCCGCTGCCGGGCCGGGGTCGGTGGCGGTGGTGCGGTCGGGTACGACCACGTCATCTCCCTCTCTCGCCGTCGACGACGGTGGTCCGGGCGAGGCGCGTGGCGAACCCGGAACCTCGGCCGCCTGCTCGGCGGCGGGGGTGCCGTGCGGGGCGACAGTGTATCGAGCGGTGTGGTTGCCGATCAGGGCGCGGGGGCCGTCGGGGCGGGCCTTCCGCCCCGGTCAGGCGGTGGCGGGCGCCGGCTCGCCGAGCGTCGCCGGGCCGAGCTGGAAGTCCGGGTCGATCTGGGTGGTCAGGTCGGTGCCGGCGCGTTCGTTCGCCCAGGCGGCGGCGTTGCGTCGGTGGAACTCGTGGGCGTGCCGGGTGAACGCCGCCCAGTCCTGCGTGGTGTCGTCCACCGCCCGGGTCAGCTGCTGGAGCACGGCCCGGTTGGCCGGCTCCAGCTCGTCGAGCGGGCCCGTCGTCCCACGTTCGGCCCGGCGTATGTATCGGGACCTGCTCATCCAGGTGAGCAGGTCCTCGCCGACGTGTTCGCGGAGGAACTCCACGTCGGTGGCGTCCTCGACCTTGTTGCCGACCACGGAGAGCGCGACGTCGTAGTCGCGGGCGTAGCCGGCGTACTGGCGGTAGACGCCGACGCTGCGCACGGTGGGCTCGCAGACCAGGAAGGTGCGGTCGAAGCGGGTGAACAGGCCGGAGGCGAAGGAGTCGGCGCCCGCGGTCATGTCCACCACCGCGTACTCGCCGGGTCCGTCGACCAGGTGGTTGAGCAGCAGTTCCACCGCGCCCACCTTCGAGTGGTAGCAGGCGACGCCCAGGTCCTCGGTGGTGAACGCCCCGGTGACCGCCAACCGTACCCCGCCGACCTGCCGGACGCAGGCGGCGTAGACCGGGTTCTCCTCGTCGATCCGCAGTAGCCGGGAGCCCCGCCCGGGTGGCGTGGTCTTGACCATCTCGGCGGCCGAGCCGATCCGGGGGTTGTCGCCCCGCAGGTACTCCTTGATGTCGGGGAGGTGCTCGCCGAGCGGCGGCAGGTCGGCCGCGACGTGGGCGGGGGCGCCGAGGGCGACGGCGAGGTGCTGGTTGATGTCGGCGTCCACGGCCAGCACCGGCGCGCCGGTGTGGACCAGGTGACGGGCGAAGAGGGCGGCGAGGGTGGTCTTGCCGCTGCCGCCCTTGCCGACGAAGGCGATCTTCATGGGAGCTGCTCCACCCTCGCGTTTTCGATAACCGTTTTCATGAGCGATAGAGTAGTGGACCGTCGCGGCGCGGGGGCGGGAACTCGCCCTGTGTGTCCGATTCCCGGGCGACCGGCCTACGCCGGTTCGAGCACGTCGGCCGCGAACCGCTGGATGTTGGCGAGGGTCGGCTCGCGCCCGCCCGCGCCCTCGACCATCAGCAGCAGGTGGCGTACCCCCGGCAGCCGCGCCGCCGCCGCCGCGAGGACCGCCCGGCACCGGGCCGGCGACCCGACCGGGTGCATGCCGATCAGGTCGGCGACGTAGCGGTCGTGGTCCCGCCCGGCGCTCGGGGCGCCGTCGATGCGCACGTACTCCCGTATCCCGGCCAGCAGGCCCGGCAGACCGGACCGGACGGCCCGCTGCGCCGCGCCGTCGGTGTCGGCGACGTACGCCAGGTGCGCGCTGGCGTGCGCGGCGCTCTCCGGGTCGTGGCCGTGCCGGGCCGCGACGCGGGCGTAGCGGTCGAGCAGCTCGGCCTTCTCCGGCAGGTCGGCGTGCATCCCGAGCAGCAGCGGCAGGCCGTGCCGGGCGGCCAGCTCGACGGTCGGCGCGGAGGTCGCGGCGACCCAGACCGGGATCCGGCGTGCCGGTCGCGGCACCACCGGCACGGGGCGGAACGGGAACCGCTCGTTGCCGGCCACCGTCGCCGCACCCGAGAGCCACCGGGTCAGCAGCTCCACGCCGTCGGGGAAGCCGTTGTCGTGCCGGTCCAGGCCGGTGCCGAAGACCTCCAGGTCGACCCACGGGCCGCCGCGGCCGACACCCAGATGGAAACGCCCGCCGGAGAGCTCGTCGAGCAGCGCCGCCTCCTCGGCGAGGGCGACCGGGTGCCGGGTGGACAGTACGCAGGCGGCGGTGCCGACGGTGATCCGTCGCGTCGCGCCGAGCAGGTGCGCGGCGAAGGCGACCGCGGACGGGCACACCCCGTAGGAGATGAAGTGGTGCTCGGCCATCCACACCCCGGCGTAACCGGCGGCCTCCGCCGCCGTGCCGTAGCGGTGGGCGTCGGCGAGCGCCTCGGCGTGGCTGGCACCGGGCTGCCGCCCGGCGAGCAGGAACAGGTGCGCCTGGACGCTCTGTCCCGCCCGCCGGGCCGCGGGGCGTTCAGCAGTCACGCAGCTCGGGGGACTGGTTGAGCAGCTGTCCCCGGGTGGAGATGAACCGGCGGTAGCGGTCCGAGTCGACCGCCGACGGCCGGAAGGCGGCGACCCGGTGACAGTTCTGGAAGGCCAGCTTCACGCCGAAGTGCCGCTCCAGGCTGCCCCGGATGGCGTCGCTGGCCAGCGCCCGGAGCAGCTGGCCGCGTTCGGCCTCGCTCGGCGGCGGCGTGCTGTCGTCGGCGAAGGTGCCCTCCGACGCCTCCAGGTCGGCGACGACGCGGCTGACGGTCTGCCAGGCGTAGGGCAGGGAGTCGCGGACGCAGGCGACGAACTCGGCGTCGTCCACCGGGCCGGCTTCGGCGGCGTCCAGGAGGGCGGGCGGAACGGTGAGAGACATGCTGCTCCTCAAGATAACGACAACGGTTGTCATTAGCGTGACACCTTGAGCAGATCACGTCACCGACGGTGACGTCAAGGGTTTCCGTGGGGTTGTCCCCGGTCGGCGCGCCGGCCTCAGCGTCGACTGGGGACCGCCGTCGCGGCCGGCCCCGGCAGCGGGAGCCCGCTCCTCGCCGCCGTCCTCGGCTTGGGATCGGCCTTCCCGGATATCCTGCTCGGCGTGATGAACTCGTACGCGAGCCTTGACGATGCCGGGGTTGCGATAGCCGCAGCACGTTCTGGCGCGGACGTGGTGCGCACCAGGTACGGCCACCGGCTCACCCGCATCGACAAGGGCGGTGGAGACTTCGCCACCGCGGCCGATGTGGAGGCTGAGGACGCGATACTCGGGGTCATCCGTGCTGCTCGGCCCGATGATGCGATGCTCGGCGAGGAAGGCGGGCAGCGGGGCCCGGCCGACGCGGTGCGGCAGTGGTTGGTGGATCCCCTGTGCGGCACGCTGAACTACGCCGTCGGCAACATGTTGGTGGCCGTCAACGTGGCGCTGCGCGACGGGGCGGCGGCGGTGGCCGACCCGTTCAGCGGCGAGGTCTTCTTCACCGACGGCAGGACCGCCTGGGCCCGGCGCGACGGGGTCGATGAGCAACTGGCGCCCACGCCCGTGACCCGGATGGTGGACGTCAACCTGGATCCGCCGTTTCCCGGCGCGCCCGGATTCCGGGCCGTGGACCTGCTGGCCCACCCCGGGTTCGTCGAGCGCTTCCGACCGCGAGTGGTGTCCACGACGCTGGCGTTGGCCTGGGTCGCGGCTGGCAAACGCGCCGCGTACGTGACCGATGGCGGTGACCTGTCGGGCAGTGTGCATTTCGCCGCCGGCATCGCCCTGTGCCGGGCCGCCGGCTGCGTGGTCACCGGAATCGACGGCGCCCCGATCGGGCCGGCTGGCCGCGGGCTCGTGGTGGCCGCCGACGCCGAGACCCACGGGCTGCTGATGTCGATGATCCGCAGCCGAAACTAGGCGTGTGGTCAGCCGGGCCGGGCCCGGCCGGTCAGACCGGTGGCGGTCACCCGGGCGAACTCCTCCGGGTTGTCGAGCATGACGTTGTGCCCGGCGGCCCGGACCGTCACCACCCGTACCCCGGCGGCGGTGAGGCCGTCCGGGTCCCGGACCGGGGAGCCCTGCTCGCCCTGGACGTACGTGCGGGGGATCGGTAGGCGCACCAGCATGTGCCGCATGGTGGGTCGGGTCGCCGCGACCAGGTGCACCGCGCTGCGGTGCAGGCCGACCGGGTCGGCGAGGCGCATGGTGGCGGCCCACAGCGGTCCGACCCGGTCGAGGGTCTCCGCGAAGCCGCCGGCCAGGAATTCGGCCTCGGTGTACGCGTTGATGCCGCTGCCGCCGACCTTCGGCGCCGGGCTCGGCTCCAGGTTGGCCTCCACCAGCACCAGCCGGCCGACGAGGTCCGGCCGGCGGTGGGCGAGGACGATCGCCACCGCGCCGCCCATGCTGTGGGCCACCACGTCCGCCGCTCGGACCCAGGCGGAGTCCAGCGCCGTGGCGAGGGTGGCGGCGTGCTCCTCCAGCGTGTAACCGAAGTCCGGCGGTCGATCACTGAGCCCGTGGCCGAGCAGGTCGACGAAGAGCGACCGGTGCCCGGCCAACGCCGGGTGGGTGGCGACCGGGAGGAAGTACGGCGCGGACATCGCCCCCAGACCGTGCAGGTACACCCGGGCCGGCTCGCCGCCGGACAGCTCCATCCACCGCATCCGGGCCCCGCCCGGACCCACCGTCGCCTCACGCATCCGCCGGCCGGCACCTCCGCGCCGAGGTACCTCGGCCTCGGGAACAAGAGCAACGGTCTACCCGGCGACCATCGCCTCGAACCCGCCGGCGTGACGGTGGCGGTGCTGGGCCGTACGCCGAATGGGTCGCACGGCAACCATCAATGGTTCACGCCAAGACGGCAACTGCCAGTACGCCGGCAGCGGCGGCGAGGCAGCCCACCGCGATGGGCACGGTCAGCGGGTTGACCCAGCGCGGCACGGTGCCCGCCACGTCGCCGGCGTACTCGGGCTCCGGCTTCGATCAGTCCCGGCGGTCCTCGTCCGGCGTCGGGATCTCCTGGTTCTGCTCCACCGCGTCCGCCGAGCTGACGTCGTCGCGCACGGCGTCCGCCATGCCGGCCCGGTCGCTCGGGGACACCAGGACACCCTGCTCCGCCAGGTCCGCCTCAGCTGCCTCCGGCCCCGCGCCCGACACCGCCCCGGTCGGGCCCACCTCGACCTCCTCCTGCTGTTGTTCCTGGGCGTCCGCCTCGGACGCCCGGCCCAACAGGTCAGCCTCGTCCCGGTACACAGCCATCTCTGTCTCCTCGGTCGACCGTCAGGCCTGTCGTCGGACGAACGGCGCGGTCTGGTCGGCGACGTCGCCGTACTCGGCCGGTAGCTGGGTGACCACCTGCGCATAGCCGGTGGGGCCCAGGGCGTCCCGAAGGACGTCGAAAACCGCCGTCACGCCGTCCCTCGCCCGGTCCGCGTCGAGGTCCGCGCGGCCGCTGACCCGGTCGACGAAGACCTCGAGCCCGAATCGTTCCCCGGTCTCGCTACCGCCGAAGGCGTACGCCCGCAGCCCCTCGGGAAGCTGGTCGGCCAGATCGCGCGCCTCGCCACCGTCGATCCGTTCCGCCAGGGTGGAAAGCGTGGCCCGTGTGACGGCGGTGGCCTGCTCCGACGACATGCCCGAACGCGTCGCCACCAGACCGAGGAACTCGTTGTCGTCCACCGTGCGGCCTTCCTCTCGCCGTTGGGCCAGGCGATTTCCCACGCTCCACGTCCGCAAACGAGGCGCCCGTGTCGACGCGGATGCCGGGCCGGCTGCGGTCGGGGACACCGGGCCGCACCGAGGAAGGCTCAGCGGACCCTGGCGAACTCATCGCGGTAGGCGCCCGGCGAGCGACCGGTGCTTCGTTTGAACGCGACGCTGAGCGCGCTCTCCGAGCTGTAGCCGACCGCGCGGGCGATCGTGGCGACTGTCTCGTCGCCCCGCCGGAGCCGGTCGGCGGCGAGCTCGATCCGCCATTCGGTGAGGTACTCCAGGGGGCCCTTGCCCACCGCCTCCTTGAACCGCGACGCCAGCGTCGACCGGGAGACGGCGACGACCTGGGCCAGCTTCGCCACCGTCCACGGGTGGGCCGGCCGGGCGTGCATCTCCCGCAGGGCGGCGGCGACCGTCGGGTCGGCGAGGCCGGCGAGCCAGCCGGTGTCGGGCCCGGGGTCGCGGGCGAGGTGCAGCCGCAGTATCCGGACGAGCATGACGATGGCGAGGCGCTCTGCGATGAGGGTGGCCCCCAGCAGCCTGCTCCGCAGCTCGGCGTCGAGCTCGCCGAGGGTCCATCGGACGGCGCCGGCCTCCGGCGTCCCGGCCGGAACGTGGATCACCGGTGGCAGGCCGTCCAGCAGCAGGGCGCGGGCCCGCTCGGTGAAGGTGAACGTGGCACCGATGAGGAAGACCTCGTCGCCGTCGCCGGCGCGAGCCACGCCGTCGCCGGCCGCCGCGAAGAGCGGGTGCGCCGGCTCGGCCGGCAGGTCCGGGTCGCTGGCCAGGGTGTACGCCACGGGGCGGGTCAGCAGGAAGCAGTCACCCTCGGCGAGGTGGACCGGATCGGACACGCCGTCCACCTCCAGCCAGCAGGAACCGAGCCGGACGGCGTTGAACTTGGCCCCGGCCGGTGGCGGGAACCGGACCGCCCAGCGGCCACCCGCGGCCAGCCCCGCCGACACCCGACTCGTCGCGTCGAGCAGGGCCAGCACATCCTCCAGCGGGTCCACCCGCGACCTCCTCTGGACGCGCCCGAAAGAGCGGCGGACGCGGAACCATGGGCGGCCCCGCGGGGCCGTTCGTAGCGTTGCCATCATGACAGCCACCGCACGCCTGACCACTCCGTTCGCCGCCCACGCGACGGCCGCCGAGATCCTCGACGGCGTCGACCTCACCGGGCGCCGGATGATCGTCACCGGCGGCGCCTCCGGCATCGGCGTGGAGACCGTAACCGCCCTGGCCGGCGCCGGCGCGGCCGTCACCGTCGCCACCCGCGATCCGGGCCGGGCCGCCGCGCTGGTCGAGGAGTTCTCCGGGCCCGGCCCGGGCAGCGTCCGGGCGGCCGCCCTCGACCTGGCCGACCTGTCGTCGGTCGACGCCTTCGTCGCGGCCTGGGAGGGGCCGCTGCACGCGCTGGTCGCCAACGCCGGTGTCATGGCCGTCCCGACCCGGCAGCTCACCGCCGAGGGCTGGGAGATGCAGCTCGCCACCAACTACCTCGGCCACTTCGCGCTCGCCCGCGGCCTGCGCGACAGTCTCCGCGCCGGCACCGGACGGGTGGTGGTCGTCAGCTCCGGGGCGCAGTTGCGCCGGGCCGTCGACTTCGACGACCCGCACTTCGAGCGCCAGCCGTACGAGCCCTGGGCGGCGTACTTCCAGTCCAAGACCGCCGACGTCCTGCTGGTGGTCGGCATCGCCCGCCACTGGGCCGCGGACGGGATCACCGCCAACGCGGCCAACCCCGGCTACATCATGACCAACCTCCAGCGGCACCTCGACGACGACACGTTGCGCTCGGTCGGGGTGACGATCGACGAGGCGGGCAACCCGACGGTGCCGGACTACTTCAAGACGCCCGCCCAGGGCGCGGCGACCTCGGTGCTGCTGGCGGCGTCGCCGCTGCTCGAGGGCGTCACCGGCCGCTACTTCGAGGACAACCAGGAGGCGGTGGTCGTCCCGGGCGGGCCGGAGCCGATGACCGGGGTGGCCGAGCACGCCGTCGACCCGGCGGCCGCCGACCGGCTCTGGGCGTACGCCGAAGAGGTCCTGACCTCCCGCCAGCGGTAGCTTGCTTCCACCGTCAGCGCCGGTGCAGCTCCGACTCCAGCCTCTGGAGGAGCGTCTTGCGGGCCTTGTCGCCGCGCTCGCGGCGCAGTGCCGCCTTGAGCTGGTTGGTGTCCAGGTCGCGGACGAGCTTCACCGCCTGGGCGACCGGCATCTCCGACAGCTGCTCCGCCGTCGTCACGTCCCGCCGGGCCCGCTTGGCGGGCCCGGTGTTGGACACGAACTGGCGGCCGGTGCGGGACGTCTGTCGCTTCTTGCGGTCAGTGGCGCGCCGCTCCTCCTCGGAAAGCTCCTCCCAGGCCTGCTTGGGCAGGTACCGGCTCGTCTCGCCGTTCCGACGTGCCCGGGCGGAGCCCTCCTTGGTCTGCCACTCCTCGGCTCCCCACCGTTGCAGGGACTTCTGCCGCTCGTCCTTCGGCCCGACGTAGCCACCGCCGCGCCGTTGGTACTCCTTGGTGAGCAGCTGCGACTTGCGCGCCGACCACTGCCCCGGCTTGCCGCCCTTGTCGGAGGCCTGAATCTCCTTCTTGACCTGCTCACGGAGTTCCGGCTTCGTGTACCGCGCCATGAGCTGGCAATACCCGGCACGAGGCGGAGTGAACACCCCGACGCCTCGCCTCGCAGGAGGCCGAACAGCAGGACGGCCGCCCGGGTGAATTCGCCGCGGCGCATCTTCAGGAAGTAGCGCTCGCCGTCGGACGTGTCCACCCGGTACGCCCATGCGTGCCCGTCGAGCCCGACCGGCATGAACACGAGCCCGCGACCTCCGATCGAGGGGACGAACTGACGCTGCCGTCGAGACTTGACCTTGACGCTGCGTCAACCCTCCATGCTGACTGTCATGAGCATCCCGTCAACGACCGGTCGGGTCGACCGGCCCGTGATACACGTGCACGGCCTGGAGAAGTCGTTCAAGCATCTGAAGGTGCTGCGCGGCGTGGACATCGAAGTGGCGCGGGGCAGCATCTTCGCCCTGCTCGGCTCGAACGGGGCGGGCAAGACCACGGTGGTGAGGATCCTGTCCACGCTGCTCAAGGCCGACGCAGGGACTGCCCGGGTCAACGGCTTCGACGTCGCGACGCAGGCCGCCGACGTACGCGAGTCCATCAGTCTCACCGGGCAGTTCGCGGCGGTCGACGGGATCCTCAGCGGTCGGGAGAACCTCGTCCTGGTCGCCAGGCTGAGGCACCTCAAGGATCCGGGCGCGATCGCGGATGACCTCCTGGGGCGCTTCTCGCTGACCGAGGCGGGCACCCGGAGGGTGGCGACCTACTCCGGTGGCATGCGCCGCCGCCTGGACATCGCGATGAGTCTCATCGGGAACCCGCCGGTCATCTTCCTCGACGAGCCGACGACCGGGCTGGACCCGGAGGCGCGCATCGAGGTGTGGCAGGCCGTCAAGGAGCTCGCCGAGGGCGGCACGACCGTGCTGCTCACGACCCAGTACCTCGACGAGGCGGAGCAGCTCGCCGATCGGATCGCGATCCTTCACGAGGGCCGGATCATCGTGAACGGCACCCTCAACGAACTCAAGCAGCTCCTCCCAGCCGCCGAGGTCGAGTACGTCGAGAAGCAGCCGACCCTCGAGGACGTCTTCCTCACCCTCGTCGGCGCCGGAACGGACAAGGAACAACGATGAACAAGCACTTCCTCGGCGACACCGCCGTTCTCCTGGGACGTTCGCTGCGGCACATCGCCCGCAGCCCGGACACCATCATCACGACCGCGATCATGCCGATCGCCTTCATGCTGCTGTTCGTCTACGTCTTCGGCGGCGCGATCGAGACCGGGTCCGACTCGTACGTGAACTACCTGCTGCCCGGCATCCTGCTCATCACGATCGCCTCGGGCATCTCCTACACCGCCTACCGGCTCTTCCTGGACATGCAGGGCGGCATCTTCGAACGGTTCCAGTCCATGCCGATCGCACGATCCTCCGTGCTGTGGGCGCACGTCCTGACCTCGCTCGTCGCCAACCTGATCTCGCTCGTGGTCGTCATCGGCGTCGCCCTCCTCATGGGCTTCCGCACGGGGGCGGGCGTGCTGGGGTGGCTCGCGGTCGCCGGCATTCTGGTCCTGTTCACCCTGGCGCTGACCTGGATCGCAGTGATCCCCGGCCTCACCGCGAAGTCCGTGGACGGCGCGAGCGCGTTCTCCTACCCGGTCATCTTCCTACCGTTCATCAGCTCGGCCTTCGTGCCCACCGAGTCCATGCCCGGCCCGGTGCGCGCCTTCGCCGAGCACCAGCCGGTGACCTCCATCGTCAACGCGATCCGAGACCTGTTCACCCGGCAGCCGGTCGGCACCGACATCTGGACCGCCCTCGCCTGGTGCGTTGGCATCCTCGTCGTCGCCTACATCTTCGCCAACATCTCCTACCGTCGAAGGATCGCCTGAGCCGGCGTCGACGGGTCCGGCTGAGGTGAGGGCAGGATCTACAGCATGCTGACGATCGGTCAACTGGCGGCGTACGCCGGCGTCACGGTGCGGGCGGTGCGGCACTATCACCAGATCGGACTCCTACCCGAGCCGGAACGGGACGCGTCGGGTTACCGGCGGTATGGCGCGACGGCAGTCGTGTCACTCATCAAGATCCGCACTCTCGCCAACGCTGGCGTGCCGCTGTCCCAGATCGATCAGATGCTCGAAGCCGACGCATCGACCTTTGCCGAAGCAATCCAGAGGATCGACGGGCACCTGCGCGACGAGATCGAACGGCTCGAGACCAGCCGCAAGCAGATCGCGCAACTCGCTGCCGGGGACCGTCTGACGCTCCCACCGGAGGTGGTCTCCTATCTCGATCGGCTTCGGGAGATCGGGGCGTCAGAGCGGATGGTGGAGGGTGAGCGGGACGGATGGATCCTGGTTGCGGCTCGCTGGCCCGATCGCATCCGCGAGTTCATGCCCGGGAAGCTCGCGCAGCTCGATGACCCGGAAGTCGTCCGGCTCTATCGGTTGCTGTCGGACATCTTCGAGAGTGACGCAGGCGACGACGACCCGCGTCTGGTGGAAGCCGCCGACATCTTGGCCTGCCTGGCCGAGCAGGCATTCACCTCCGGCGAGATCTACCTCGGCGACGAGGGTTACGACGATCTACCGCATGACCTACTGGATGCGCTTGCCGTCGAGTCCGACCCGCGGGTGGAGCGGCTGCTGGACCTGATGCGCGAGCGTGGCTGGGCCGGTTGGAACCGGCTGGAGCGGCTGGCGGAGCCGCCTGACTGACCCATCGGGCGTCGTTTCACACCTGGGATGACTACTCACGCAGGAGGCTCAAGTGCCCACACACTGGGGCTTCCGGCGGGAGCTGTGGCGCGTCATCGTGACGGCGACCAACCGGATGGCGATGGCGATGCGGGTCCGGCACCTTTCGAGCCGACGGTCGAGGCTCGACCTTCGGTGGGTCAGACGGTGGCGAGTAGCGCGTCGAGTGGCCGCGGCAGGGTGTCCCGGCCGACTGCCGCCTCGACGAGTAGGCGTGCGTAGCGCAGGTTGCGGCGCGAACTGCTCCGCAGGAACCGCCACAGCTGCGCTTCGGGCTGCTGGCCGCGCCAGGCGGGCTGGCTCTGGAACGAGCGGAACGATCGGAGGTCACCCTGCGAATCGAAGAGCGCTTCGACCCGTGCCGCGCCCAGGGCGCGGATCAGCTCATCCTCCAGATCGTTGACGCAGACGTAGAACCCGAGGCGCTCCATGTCGGTGCGCGTCCGGGGTGCGCCGACGTGGTTCATGTCCAGCCCGCGCCGGAATACCTCCTCCTCACGCAGGTCGCACAGACCGGCAAGTCGTACCCGGGCGCCCAGTGGGCCCAACCTCGTGAGGAAGCGGCCGATCGCGTGCGCGCCGCCGATCGGCACGATCACCACCCGCTCGGCCTCGAGATCGCGGCCGCGGCCCACTGCGGCGGTTTCCAGTGCGATCTGGTCGCTGATGCCCTCGACGAGCACCACGGCTACGGCGGACCCGACCTTCGCCAGGGCGCAGGCCGTAGCCCGGATCGAGGCGGCGTTGCCACCCAGTCGGCCATCGAGCGCTCCGCCGGCAAGCTCACGGCACTCGATGACCCCCGTGGTGGTTCCCCCGTCCGGCTGTGATGGCAGAGAACCCCCGCGCACACCGGCCAGCGCCTGGTCGCCATCTGGGTCGGGTGGGTCAGTGGGCATTTCGGCCCGTCGGGTCGTGGCCATGGCCGCAATCATCGGTGAAACGCCTCTCGGCTGACCAGGGATTTGACCGGCCGACCTACGTCACAGCTGGCGGAGCAGCTGCCTCGTGGTTACCGCGTCCGAAGGTCGACGTTCGCTCCGTGCCCTCGTGCGAGCCCAACCGGTTCGTGGCTCCGTCGCCGGTTGGGCTCGCACTGGGCTCGGGTTACGGGGTGGTGGGGATGTTGGTCAGCCCGTTCACCGCGTTGGTGACGGTGTTGGAGGAGTACACGACGTTCGGGTTCGAGGAGCATTTCGACGTCGAGGTGACGTAGATGGCGTACCGGCCGACGCCGCCGAGGTCCGACGTGTTGTTGCGCCAGATGTTGCCGCAGCCGTAGCCGTCGATCAGGTTGTGCGTCTCGTAGCCGTTGGCGAACGTTCCGGGCGACCGGAAGGTGCCGGTGTTGCCTTCGATGAGGTAGCCGTTGCCCTTGGCGTCGACCCACGAATCGGCGGAGTTGGATCCCGAGATGCCCTGGCCGTTGAACCGGTTGCCCCGGATCACGCCGCCCACGGTGCCCTCCTTGACGTCCACGTGCTCGGCGGCGACGTTGGGGCCGATGGTGTTGTTCAGCACCTGCACCCGGTCCGAGCGGTCCATCCCGCCGGAGTTGCCGTGGCAGCCGAAGTTCGAGTTCGAGGACCCGATGTAGACCGCCTCACCGTAACCGGCCTGCACCAGGCCGGTGTCCGTGATCGTGGAGTTGCGGATGATCCCGTCCGCCGAGGAACGGCGGAAATGGATCGCTTCCTCGTCGGTGTGGTGCACGTACAACCCGTCGATGGTGACGTGGTGGGAGTTGTCGAGCACGATGCCCTTCTTCGACTCGGCCACGGTGAAGCCGGTCAGGTTCCAGTACGGCGCGTTGGACAACCAGAGGCCGTAGCCGGAGTCCCAGCCGGCGGTCGGTGCCGGGCAGGACGGGGCGGTGCCGGAAGGGCCGTCGTTGACGAGGACCGCGGTCCTGGGGCCGGTCAGCGTGATCCTGGCAGAGGCGGTGCCGGCCCGCTGGGTGAGGAAAGCCCCCCGGTAGGTGCCGGACGCGAGCCGGATGGTCTGGCCGGGCTGGGCGGCGGCCAGGGCGGTCTGCAGCTGGGCCGCGGTGGCGACGTCCACGACCGAACCGCTGGGCGGTGGTGTCGTCGGAGGCGGTGTCGTGGGCGGCGGGGTGGTGGGAGGTGCGGTGGTGGGCGGCGGGGTCGTCGGGGCCGTGCCGTCGCAGGGCCTTCCGTTGATGGTGCAGTTGAGGGGGGTGCCGGTGCCGGAGACGTTGAAGCCGAAGTCTTCGGTGGCACCGGGTGCGATGTCGCCGTTGTGGCTGGCGTTGGTGAATCGGTAGTGCTGTCCGCTCTGGGTGCGTACGGAGCTCCACGAGTTGGTGATCGTGGTGCCGCTGGGTAGGTCGAACTCGACGGTCCAGCTGGTGCTCGCGGCGTCGCCACGGTTGGTGATGAGGTAGTCCGCGCCGTAGCCGCCGTTCCAGGTGGAGGTCTTGACGAAGCGGGCGGTCAGGTCGGGCGCGGCGGCGTTCGCCGCGGGCGCGAACACCAGGGCCGCAGCGCCGAGGGCGGCGACGAAGCCGGCCACGGCAACCGCTCTGCCGGTACGTGGGTGTGGCATCAGCAGGGCCTTCCGTTGATGGTGCAGTTGAGGGGGGTGCCGGTGCCGGAGACGTTGAAGCCGAAGTCTTCGGTGGCACCGGGTGCGATGTCGCCGTTGTGGCTGGCGTTGGTGAATCGGTAGTGCTGTCCGCTCTGGGTGCGTACGGAGCTCCACGAGTTGGTGATCGTGGTGCCGGCGGGCAGGTCGAACTCGACGACCCAGCTGGTGGTCGCGGTGCTGCCGGTGTTGGTGATGACGTAGTCCGCGCCGTAGCCGCCGTTCCAGGTGGAGGTCTTGACGAAGCGGGCGGTCAGCCCGCTCGACGGGGGCGCCGTGGTGGGTGGCGGCGTCGTCGGGGACGGCGTCGTGGTCGGCGGTGGCGTCGTCGGCGGTGCGGTGGTGGGCGGCGGGGTGGCGCCGCCGACCCGGGTCAGGAACAGCGACGGCCCGGTGTCGGTGCGGGTGGCGTCGACGCCGTGCCCACCGGTGTAGTCGCGCTGTTCGTTCTGGGCCCAGTCGGCGATCGGCGTACCGCCGATGTCGAGGTGGCGGAAGCCCGTGCCGTTCCAGCCGAACTGGTAGATCCGGGTGCGGTCCGGGTAGTAGGCGGTGTAGGGCGCGGTGTTCGAGCCGAGCTGCTTGGTCATCGTGTTGTTGAAGAAGACGTTGCGGGGCCCGGTGGAGCCGGACCACTTCACCGCCTTCTTGCCGGCGCCCCACCAGATCGGGAACCAGTTCGAGGTGTCCGGTCCGCCGCCGCCCTCTTCGCCGCAGTTGGCCGTGCAGTTGGCGGAGCGGTGGGCGTACGGGACGGTCACCGTGTTGAGCTCGAAGAGGTTGTGGCGTTCCCAGCCGCCGTGCAGGTTGAGGTCGGAGTCGAAGTCGTTGCCGATGACCACGTTGCCCGACGCGGACCACTGGAACGTGAAGTGGCGCAGGTTGCGGGAGACGTTGCCGGCGTAGAGGGAGTCCCAGACCCGGGAGCCGCGGAAGTAGCCGTTGCCGCCCTTGCCCTTGTTCCACGCGCCGTCGAGGTGGTTGTCGACGATCTGCAGGTTCTTGGCCTCCTCGGTGACGATCGGGTGGGAGCCGGTCATCTCGGCGCGGATGCCGCGTACCCACGAGTTGGCCGCCCACTTGAAGACGATGCCGTGCATCTGCGCGGCCGGGTCGAGGTTGCCGTAGTTGTGCTTCGCGGCCGCTGGGGCGAGCCCGGGTATCTCCTGGGTGAGGGAGAGGGACTCGATGCCGACGCCGAGGACCGGGTCGACCAGCGGCGCCGCCTTGGACTGGTAGACCGTGCCGTCGATCGGCGCCGACCCGTCGGAGGTGGAGTTCACCGGTACGTCGTACTCCAGCGGCTTGTCCAGGGTGATCGTGCGGTTGGCGGAGTCGGCTGCGGCGATCGTGAAGATCTGCTGCCGCATGTGGAGGTTGAGCAGCGGATGCTGGGTGGGCAGCGCCTGCTGCTGGGCGTAGAAGTTGACCGAGTTCGCGGCCCGGATGTTGACCAGCGCGCCGGCGGTCAGGTGGGTCATGGAGGCGTTGCTGGCCAGGTGTACGACGGTGTCGCCGGCCCGCGCGGCGTACGCGGTGTCACCGGTCTTGCCGCGCAGCGCGACACCGGCCTTCCAGTGCACGTTCACCGTGCCTTCGAAGATGTCCTTACGGTTGGCCGGGGCGGCGGCGTGATCGCTGGCGTAACTGGTGTGCACGCCTCGGGACTGCACCCGGAACAGGCCGCGGCCCGGCCAGAGCCAGCCGCCCTTGCCCTGCCCGAAGGCCATCGCGTCCTCGTCCCAGTCCGATCCGTCGGGGGTGAGGGTGTCGTAGCGGGTGTTGGCGTCCGGCCGGTAGGCGATCCGGGTGCCGGTGGTGGGGTCGGCGCCGGCGCCGCGGATCACCAGGTAGTCGGCGTCGACGTGCAGTTCCCGACTGACGTTGAGTACGCCGGCGGGCAGGTTGATCAGGCTGAGCCGGGTGTAGCTCGCACTGCCGGAGCAGGTCGACCGGACCGCGTCGATCGCCGACTGGAGGCCGGCGGAGTCGTCCACCCCGTCGCCGGGGCGTACCCCGAAGCTGCCGGCCAGTTCGGCCGGGGTCACCTGGCAGGCGGCGTCGGGGTTGATCTGACTGCTGCCCGGCAGGGCGGCACCGCCGCGGTAGCCGGCGCGGCGCCAGTCGTAGAGGCCGGTCAGGGGAGCGCGGCGGTTGCCGGTGGAGAGATCCAGGGTGAGCGCCGCGTCGGCCGACGCGGCGGTCACCTGCGGGGACTGCTGGTCGGCCGCGGCGAGCGCGACCGGCATGGTGGCGAGGACCACGGCCGTGCCCACGAGGGGCACGAGCCGGGGTAGGAGGGAAGGGGGCACCACGACCTCCGGGTGATTGTCGCCGTCGGAGAAGCGGCGGGGGGCGGGTGAAGGGTGGGTGGCATCGCCAGATATCGACGAAGGTTGCTAGCCAGTTAACTGAACGGCGGCCAACGGGTCAATGGTTGTCCTGTCGGTAACATAACTTCCACATATGTGGACGCAGCTGCCTGTTCTTCCACGTATGTGGACGGCGTGCGCTGTGGAAGACGGAGTCCTTGTATCAGGACGGCGGGGGTTATGCTGTGGCACCCGTTCCGCAACAGACCAACGGAGGGCAGTGGCATGGCGGAGGAACGCATCCTGATCACCGGAGGGGCCGGAAAGGTGGCGACCCTGCTCCGGCCCCGGCTGGCTCGCCCCGGCCGTACGCTTCGGCTGCTGGACGTCAGGCAACCAGAACCGACCACGGAACCTGCCGACGGTAGGGAAGAGGTGGTGGTCGCCTCGGTTGACGATCTCGACGCGATGGTGGAGGCCTGCCGCGACGTCGACGCGATCGTCCACCTCGGGGGGCAGAGCCGCGAGGCCGGCGTCGAGGAGGTGCTCCGGCTCAACGCGTACGGCACGTACTGCGTGCTGGAGGCGGCCCGGCGCACCGGCGTACGCCGGGTGGTGCTCGCGTCGTCGAACCACGCGGCCGGCTTCCACCGCCGGCACGGGGCGCCGGCGGGGGGTCTGCCGGCGGACGTGCCCGGGCGCCCCGACACGCTGTACGGGTGGAGCAAGGTGGCGGCCGAGGCGGCCGGGCAGCTCTACGCCGACCGTTTCGGCATGGATGTGATCTGCCTGCGCATCGGTCTGTGGTTCCCCAGGCCGCCGGGGCTGCGCGGCCTGGCCCTGTGGCTGTCCCCCGACGACGGGGCGCGCCTGGTGGAGGCGTGCCTGACCGCCGACTCACCCGGCTACCGGATCGTCTGGGGGGTCAGCCGCAACACCCGCCGCTGGTGGTCGCTGGCCGAGGGCGAGGCGATCGGCTACCACCCGAAGGACGACGCCGAGCAGTACGCCGACGAACTCGTCGCCGCCCACGGGGAGCCCGACTTCGACGCCGACCCGGTGCTCGACCGGGCCGGCGGCCAGTGGTGCGACGTGCCTCTCGGCGAGCGCTACTAGCGGATTCCCTCCCGGCGAAGGGTGGCGGCGAGTCGCTGGGTGTGGGTCACCACCGCCTTGACCACCCGGTCCAGCTCCTCGCCGTCGGCCAACTGAGCGGGCATCGAGCAGGAGATGGCGTCCGTGGCCGGAATCCGGTAGCCGACCGGCGCGGCCACGCACGCCACCTCCTCGGTGCCCTGCTCCCGTTCGAACGCCCAGCCCCGCTGCCGTACCGCGTCCAGTTCGGCGTACAGCGCCGCCCGGTCGGTCATGGTGTGCGGGGTGGCCTTCTCCAGGTCGGCCGGCAGGATCTGCTCCACCTCGTCGGTGGTGAGCTCGGCGAGCAGCGCCTGGCCGAGGGCGGTCAGGTGGGCCGGCAGGCGCCGCCCGACCCGGGAGACGACGCGGACGGCGTCGCGTGACTCCCGGCTCGCCAGGTAGAGCACGTGCGCGTCATCGCGTCGGGCGTAGTGGATCGTGTACCCGACCTCGGCGCGCAGATCCTCCAGCGTCTCGTGCGCGTACGGCAGGGCGCGGTCACGGTCGAGGTAGGCGGTGCCGGAGAGCAACGCGTGCGGCCCGACCCCGAACGCCATCCCGGCCTCATCGGTCTCCACCCACTTCAGTTCCCGCAGCGTGCGCACCAACGCGTGCAGGCTGGAGCGCGGGTAGCCCATCCGCTCCTGCAGCTCGGAGAGCGTCAGGCGGGTGGGCGACGCGGCCAGCGTCTCCAGGATCCGCACGGTGCGCTCGGCGGACTTGACGGGTGAGGACTCGGCCGGCGCGCCGGCGGGGCCGTGCGCGGCCGCGCGTCCGTTCCTCTCGCCGCCGGCGCGCCGGCCGGCGCCGTCGGAGCGGTCAGCGCGGTCAGCGCTTTCAGGTCGTTCGATGCGCGAGCGAGTGCGGGGCATGGCTCCACCCTGATGGTTATTTGTTTCGGGCCTGTTGACCGCCATGGTACCGGAAGCTAACTTGTTGATGCCCAAGTGACACACATCAAGAACGCGTCCATATATGTAGACAGGAGGCAGTCTCGTGGCTGACCGTCGAGGCGCGACCAAGCTTGTGGCTCTGTTCGCCGTCGCCGTCACCGCCCTGGGGGTGAGCGCCTGCGGAGGTGACGCCGGTGACGCGGCGCAGGACGCCAAGGCGCCGTTGCAGATCTGGGTCCGCAAGCCCCCGGGAGCGACCGAACAGACCGCCAAGGCGCTGGCCGCCAAGTTCACCGAGTCCAGCGGCATCCCGACCACCGTCACCGCCCTCTTCGAGGACTTCGAGACGAAGCTGCAGCAGGCCGCCGCGCAGAAGCAGCTTCCCGACATCGTCATCAACGACACCGGCCAGCTCGGCACCCTGGTCAAGCAGGGCCTGGTCCGCGAGGTCGAGCGCGCCGACATCGCCGGCGAGCAGGATCTGACCCCGGTGGCCTGGGACGCCGCCAAGGCGGCGGACGGCAAGCACTACGCGGTGCCGTTCTCCGCCCAGTCGTTCGCCCTGTTCATCCGCAAGGACTGGCGGGAGAAGGTCGGGCTGCCAGCTCCCCGGAGCTGGTCCGACCTGGACACGCTCGCCACCGCCTTCACCAGCCGGGACCCGGACGGCAACGGCAAGGCCGACACGTACGGGTACGCCGTACCCGCCTCGACGAAGCGCGGCTACACCGCGTGGTACTTCTCCAGCTTCCTGTGGGCCGGCGGTGGAGACTTCCTCAGCGGTAAGCCGGGCGCCTTCACCCCGGCGATCGCCAGCCCCGAGTCGGTCGCGGCGGTCGACTGGTTCAAGGCCCAGTTCTGCACCGCCAAGACCGTCGCGCCGGGCGCGGTCACCATGGAGACCACCCAGGCGCACCCGGTGTTCGAGACCGGCAAGGCCGGCATCTACCTCACCGGGCCCTACAACATGGCCCGCTTCGACAAGAACCTCGGCAAGGACAAGTACGAGGTGGTCCCCGCGCCGCCCGGTCCGAGCGGCAAGGCTGCCTCGCTCGCCGAGGGCGAGAACGTCTACCTGATGGCCGGTTCCGACAACCGGGCCGGACAGGAGAAGTTCGCCGAGTTCGCGGTCTCCGTGGAAGGGCAGACCCTCGGGATGGCCGGCGACACCGCCGGCAACTTCGTCCGCCTGCCGGTGAACGCGACGGTCAAGCTCGCCGAGGTCCGTTCCGACGCCCGGTGGCAGACCTTCGACGAGATCTACCGGACGGTCGGGCGGTACGTCCCGGCGGTGCCGGAGTGGACGCCGTTCCAGCAGAAGGCGGCGGAGACGATCAACGCGATCGTCGCCAACTGCGGCACCGACACCAAGGGCGAACTCGAGAAGCTCGCCGCGACGTTCGCCACCGAGCTGACCAAGCAGGGAGTGAAGGCGTGAGTGGGACCCGGGCGGCGCCGACCCGGCAGGGTGCGCCGGTGCCCGCCGCGACGGGCCGCCCGGGCCGCCCGCCAGCTACACCGGTCCGCCCGGGTCCGCCTGGTGGGCGCCGCGGGCTCTCGATGCCGATGTTCGGCTCGGTCCAGCGGTACCTGGTGCCCTGGCTCTTCCTCGCCCCCGCGCTGATCATCTTCGCGGCCTTCAAGTTCGTGCCGATGGCCCGGGCCGTCGAGATGAGCTTCCACGAGGTACGCCCCTACCTCGGGGACCAGTGGGTCGGTCTGGACAACTACCGGCAGGTGTTCACCGACGACGCCTTCCTCACCGCGATCTGGCACACGGTCGTGCTCGCCGTCGGCCAGACCGGCGGTTCGATCGTGCTCGGGCTGGCGCTGGCGCTGGTGCTGGAGGGCAGCGCCCGGCACCTGTGGTTCGTGCGGACCGCGGTCTTCCTGCCCACGGTCGCGGCGATGGCCGTGGTCGCCGAGGTCTGGCGCATCCTCTACTACCCCGCCCCGGACGGCATGGTCAACGGGTTGCTCGGCTGGGTCGGGCTGGGCCCGTCACAGTTCCTCAACGGCGAGGACACGTCGCTCTGGTCGGTGATGGCGGTCGGCATCTGGCGAGGCGCGCCGTACGACATGATGATCTTCCTCGCCGGCCTGGCCGGCGTCGACCGCGCCCTGTACGAGGCCGCAGCCGCCGATGGCGCCGGACCGTTGCGGCGGCTGTGGCACGTCGCCTTCCCGGCGCTGCGACCCGTCTTCGCGATCCTGGCCACCCTCGCCGCCATCCGCGGGTTGCGGGTGTTCACCGAGATCTTCCTGCTGACCAACGGCGGACCCAACGGCTCCACGGAGGTCCTGATGACCCTCATCTACAAACTCGGCCTGGAACGCAACGAACTCGGCGTGGCCGCCGCCGGATCGATGGTGCTGCTCGGGGCGACCGTCGTGCTCACCCTCGCCGTCCAGGCAGCGCGGCGCCGCGACCGCGGGGCAGCCCGGTGACCGCCGGCACCGCCGCCCGCCGGGCCGGTACGCCACCTCGCCCCGGTACCAGAGCGCAGCGGGCACAGCGGCTCGACACGGCACTCGGGTTCGCCGCGCTGCCCGGACCGATCGCGCGGATCGTACGCCTCCTGCTCTACGCCGTCCTCGTCTGCGTCTTCGCCGGCCCGCTGGTCGCCCTGCTGGTCAGCGCGTTCACCCCGGTGCCCGACCCGAGCCGACTGACGCTGCTGCCGACCCGCCTCACCCTGGACAACTTCACCGCCGCGATCCGTCGTGACGTCCTGCTCTACCTGCTCAACTCGTTCATCGTGGTCGGGGTCGGGTTGCTGCTGCAGATCATGGTCAGCATCTCGGCGGCGTACGCTCTGGCCCGCAAACGCTTCCCCGGCATGCGGCTGGTCTTCCTGCTGATCCTCGCCACGATGATGCTGCCCGAGGAGATCCTGGCCATCCCGCTCTCCCTGGTGCTCGCCGACGTGCCGGTGATCCACGTCAACCTCGTCGGCAGCCTGGTCGGGATGATCGTGCCCGTCGCCGCCTGGGGCTTCTCCATCCTGGTCATGACCGAGTTCATGCGGGAGATCCCCGTCGAACTGGAGGAGGCCGCCCGCATCGACGGCGCCGGCGACCTGCGGATCTTCTGGTCGGTGGTCCTGCCGCTGTGCCGACCGGCGCTCGGCGTCATCGGCATCTTCGGCTTCACCATGATCTGGGACCAGTACATGCTGCCGCTGCTGGTCGCCCAGGACGCCAGCCAGTTCACCCTGCCGCTGGCGCTGCGCACCCTGCGCAACGACGAAGAGGTCGGGGTCGGCGTACTGCTCGCCGCGTCGCTGCTCGCCCTGCTGCCCTCGGTCCTCGTGTTCCTCGCCATGCAGCGGCAGTTCATGCGTGGCCTCACCTCCGGAGCGGTCAAGGGCTGACCCCGACCGCCGCCCCGCCCGACCGCCACCCGTGTACCCATCGAGACCGCACAGACAAGGAATCCCATGCGCCTGCACGGCCTGCTCTCCTTCCCGCTGACCCCGTTCACCTCCGACGACACCGTCGACCTCGCCGTGTTCGCCGAGCACGTCGCACAGCAGATCGCCGCCGGCCCGTCGGCGCTCTTCGTGGCCTGCGGCACCGGAGAGTTCACCGCCCTGGACCGCGACGAGTACCGCGAGGTGGTCAGCACGGCGGTGCGGGTGGCCGGGGGCCGCCTGCCGATCTTCGCCGGCACCGGCGGCGGACCGCAGTGCGCCCGGGAATTCGCCCGGATCGCCGCCGACTGCGGCGCGGACGGGCTGCTGCTGCTGCCGCCGTACCTGGTCACCTCCACGCCCGCCGGCCTGGTGCGCCACGTCGGGTACGTCGCCGGCGGCACCCCGTTGCCGATCATGGTTTACCAGCGGGCCAACGCCGTACTCGACCCGGCCGCCGCCGTGGCGCTGCTCGACATCCCCACCGTGACCGGGATCAAGGACGGCCGTGGTGACGTCGACGCCATGCTCCGGCTGGTCACCGCGGTACGGACCAGCGGCCATCCGCGCGCCGCCGAATTCGGTTTCCTCAACGGGCTGCCCACCGCCGAGTTGTCCGTTCAGGCGTACCGGGCGATCGGGGTGGAGAGCTACTCCTCGGCGGTGCTGTGCTTCGCGCCCGACATCGCCACCGCCTTTCACCGGGCGGTGCGCACGGGCGACGACGAGACGGTGACCAGCCTGCTGGCCGAGTTCTACCTACCGCTGGTGGCGCTGCGCGACGAGGTACCCGGCTACGCCGTCGCGCTGGTCAAGGCCGGTGCCCGCCTCACCGGGCTGCCGGTGGGCCCGGTCCGCCCACCGCTGGTCGACCCCAGCCCCGCCCACGTCGAGCAGTTGGCGGGAATCCTCGACCGCGGACGTGCCGCACTCGCCCGGCTGAACCCGACCGGTGTCGCCGAGGTCGCTCACGCCGCGCCGGGGCCGGTGGCGGCATGAGCGGACCGCCCACCGACGACTTGAGGAGGTCGCCGTGCCCGACCCGTTGACCGTCACCGGCGTCACGGTCACCCCCGTGGCCTTCCCGGACCCGCCCCTGCTCAACTCGGCCGGCGTGCATCAACCGTGGGCGCTGCGCGCGATCGTCGAGGTCCGCGGCACCGACGGGCTGATCGGCCTCGGCGAGACCTACGGTGACGCGCCGCACCTCGCCCTGCTGCACCGGGTCGCGGCCGGGCTGACCGGCCTGGACGTGTTCGACATCGCCGCGCTGACCCGGCACGTCGAGGCCGCGGTGGGGGCCGCCGACGCCCCCGACCGGCACGGCCTCACCGGCGGCTCCAGCACCGCCAAGACCGTGGCCCGGGTGCTGTCCCCGTTCGAGGTGGCCTTCCTCGACCTCCAGGCGCGGGCGATCGGCCGGCCGGTGTACGCGCTCCTCGGCGGCAAGGCCCGCGACGAGGTGCCGTTCGCCGCGTACCTGTTCTACAAGTGGGCGGCCCATCCCGGAGCGGAGCCGGACGAGTGGAACGAGGCCGTCGACCCGGACGGCATCGTGGCCCAGGCCCGGAAGATGATCGACAGGTACGGCTTCCGGTCGATCAAGCTGAAGGGCGGGGTGCTGCCGCCGGAGGAGGAGATCGCGGCGATCCAGGCGCTGCGGGCCGCGTTCCCGGAGCATCCACTACGGCTGGACCCCAACTGCGCGTGGACCGTCGACACCTCGCTGCGGGTCGCCGAGCAGACCGCCGGCCTGCTGGAGTACCTGGAGGACCCCACGCCGGGTATTCCCGGGATGGCGCGGGTCGCCGCCCGGGCGCCCATGCCGCTGGCCACCAACATGTGCGTGGTGAGCTTCGCCGACCTGCCGCAGGCGGTGGCCGAGGGTGCGGTGGGAGTGGTCCTCGCCGACCACCACTACTGGGGTGGCCTCGCCGCGTCCGCCCGCCTCGCCAGCATCTGCGAGACCTGGGGCATCGGCCTGTCGATGCACTCCAACAGCCACCTCGGCATCAGCCTGGCCGCGATGACGCACCTCGCCGCGGCCACCCCGCACCTGGCGTACGCGGTCGACACGCACAGCCCCTGGCAGTGCGGCGTGGACGTGGTCGAAGCCCCGCTGTCCATCGTCGACGGCACCGTGACGGTGCCGGACACCCCCGGCCTGGGGGTGACCCTGGACCGCGACGCCCTCGCCCGGATGCACGAGGACTACCAGCGGTGCGGTATCCGCGAACGGGACGACACCGCCTACCTGCGGCAGTTCCAGCCCGACTACGAGAAGCGGAGGCCCCGGTGGTGACCGTCACCGGACACGCCTACCCCTGGGACGTCATCGGCGACCCGTCGTTCCCCGACCGGGTACGCGAACTCGGCCTCACCGGCGTGACCCTGGCCGCCAGCTACCACTCCACCCGGGCGGCGACCCCGTTGCACCCCCGGCACCAGCTCGTGGACGCCCGCTGGGCCGCCCTGTACCGCCCGGTCCGCGACAGCGTCTGGGCCCCCCACCGCCTGCGTCCCGGGGCCGCAGAGTGGATGACCGAGGCGGACCCGTTCGGCGTCGCGGCCGACGCGTTGCGCCGTGCCGGGGTACCGGTCACCGCCTGGATCGTGCTCACCCACAGCACCCGGTTGGGCAGCGCCCATCCGGACCTCGCCGTCACCAACTGCTTCGGCGAGCGCTACCCGTACGCGCTGTGCCCGGCCAACCCGCAGGTGCGCGACTACGCGGCGACGCTCACCGCCGAGGCGGTGCGTGACGTACCGGTCGACGCGGTGTCCCTCGAGGCGTGCGGCCAACTCGGCCTCGCGCACCTCGGGCATCACGAGAAGACCGACGACGCCTGGACGGCGAACGCCGCGCGGCTGCTGTCGATCTGCTGCTGCCAGGGGTGTCAGTCGGCCTGGCGGGAGCGAGGGCTCGACCCGGGCGAGGTGGTCGACCGGCTGCGGGCGGACGTGCACGCCGAAGCCGCCCGTGCCCCCGACCCGTCGCCCACACCGCTCACCGACCCGATGGCGGGCCCCCTGCTCGCCACCCGTCACGCGGCCACCGACGCGCTGCGGACGCAGGTGCTCGCCGCACTGCGGGAGGTGCTGCCGGACGCGCCGGTGACCCTGCACGCCAACCCCGACCCGTGGGCCACCGGGCCCTCACCCGGGCTCACCCCGACCGCCGCGGCCGACGTCGACGCGCTGCTCGTACCGGCCTGGCCCACCGGGCCGGCCAGCGCCGAGATCGTGACCCGGGCCGCCCGGACCGGTCGGCCGGTCGACGCGTACGTCACCGTGCTCCCGCCGGCTGCCCCGGACGCGCTCGCCGACCACGTACGGCGGCTACGCGGCGCCGGGGCGACCCGGTTCAGCCTCTATCACCTGGGCCTCGCGCCGGCATGGCGCCAGCGGCTCTTCGTCGAGATCGTCAAGGCGGTACACGATGACTGACCCCCGGACCGTCCACGAGTACACGACCCGCGCGGCCGACGCCGCCCGCGTCCTCGCCACCTGGACCGGCGCCCAGCGCCGCGACCTGCTGCACCGGTGCGCGGACGCGCTCGCCGCGGCCGAGGACAGGATCGTCGCGGTCGCCGGTGCGGAGACCGGACTGCCCCCGGCGCGCCTCGCCGGTGAGCTCGCGCGCACCACCGGCCAGCTCCGGCTGCTCGGCGACTTCGTGGCCGCGGGCCGGCACCGGGAGGCTCTCGCCTCGCCGGGTGCCGCGCCGGGTGGAGCCGACGTGTTCACGGTGCCGGTTCCGGTGGGGCCGGTGGCCGTCTTCGCGGCCTCCAACTTCCCGCTCGCCTTCGGGGTGCCTGGCGGGGACACCGCGTCCGCGCTCGCCGCCGGCTGCCCGGTGGTCGTCAAGGCGCACCCGGCCCAACCGGAGACCTCACGGCTGCTCGCCGAGCTGCTTGCCAAACCGCTCGACGCCGCGCCATCGGGCACCTTCGCCCTGGTCGAGGGTGGACCCGAGGTATCTCTGGCGCTGGTCACCAGTCCGCCGATCCGGGCGGTCGGGTTCACCGGTTCGCTGAGCGGGGGGCGGGCGTTGATGGACGCAGCGGCGGGGCGTCCCGACCCCGTTCCCGTCTACGCCGAGATGGGCTCACTCAACCCGGTGCTCGTGCTGCCCACCGCGGCCCGCGACGAGACCTGGGCGGCGACGCTGGCGACGGCGGTCACCGCTTCGGCCGGGCAACTCTGCACCAAACCCGGCCTGGTCCTGCTCCCGGCCGACCCGGCCGGCACGGCCCTGGCCGCTGCGCTCGCCGCTGCGGTGGCCACGGCGCCGTCGCACCCGATGCTCACCGCGGAGATGGCCGCCGCCCACGCCGGGTGGCGGGAGCGGGCCGGCGCCCTGCCCGGCGCGCAGCTCACCAGCGCCCCGCCGCCCCCCGCCGCGGGCCCGGACGAGGCGCAGGTGCCGCGCCCGTTCGTCGTCCAGGTCGACCCCGACCAGCTCGGTGGGGAACTGCTGGAGGAGCACTTCGGGCCGGCGGTCGTCGTCTGCACCGCGCCCGTCGAGACGTACCCCGGGATCGTCGCGCGGCTGGCGGGCAGTCTGACCGCGACGCTCATCGTCGACCACACCGACCCGGCCGACAACGACCTGGCCGTCGCCCTGCTGCCGGCGCTCGCCGAACGGGCCGGGCGGATCGTGGTCAACGGGGTGCCGACCGGAGTGGCGGTGTGCGACGCGATGCACCACGGGGGTCCCTGGCCGGCGACCTCGGCGCCCTGGTCGACCAGCGTCGGCACCGCCGCCGTGCGTCGGTTCCTGCGTCCGGTGGCGCTGCAGGGCGTACCGGCCGACCTCGCCGCCGCGGTGTTCCCGGGATGAGTCTCCGCCCCGGTCTGGTCTCGGTGACCTTCCGGCAACTCGTCCCCGCCGAGGTGGTGGCGCTGGCTCGCGCGGCCGGGCTCGCCGGGATCGAGTGGGGTGGAGACGTCCACGTGCCACCCGGAGACGACGACGTGGCCCGGCGGGTCGCCGACCTCACCACCGGTGCGGGGCTGGCCGTCTCCGGGTACGGGTCGTACTACCGGCTGGGCCACTCGGCAGCCGAGGGGCTGGCGCCCGAGACGGTGGTGCGCACGGCCCGCCTGCTCGGCGCGCCCGTGATCCGGATCTGGGCCGGGCGCCGGCCCAGCACCGAGGCGGACGCCCACTACCGCGCCAGCGTCGTCGAGGACGCCCGCCGCGTCGCCGACCTGGCCGGCGCGGCGGGTCTCACCGTCGCCTTCGAGTACCACCGCAATACGCTCACCGACACCCGCGGCTCCACGGCGTGGCTACTGGAAACCCTGGCCGGCCTACCGGTCCGCACGCTGTGGCAGCCGCAGCCCGAGCGGGACCGCGCGGAGAACCTGGCCGATCTGCACGCCGTCCTGCCGTACCTGGCCGACCTGCACGTGTTCGCCTGGACCCCGCAGCGCCAGCGGCTGCCGCTGCACAGCCACCACGCCGACTGGGCGGCGTACCTCACCGCGGCGAGGAGCGCACCAGGACAACGGTTCGCCTCGCTGGAGTTCGTCATCGACGACGATCCCGGCCTGCTGCCTACCGAGGCGGACACCCTGCACCGACTGCTCGGGACCGACCCGCCGGCCCCCCGACACCCACACCACGCCGCGCCGCGTCCACGTCCATCAGGAACCCAGCCACGAACAAGGTGAAGGCCGCCCGTCCCTGGCGGCGCCGAACAGGTCGCTTCTGTTCATGCGAACCAGGCCACTGCCCGCCCGTTGCCACCGGTCCGGGCCAGCGGCACGTCGTCGAGCGCGAGCACGTCGTGCAGCGTCTGGTCAGGTGCGGGTGGCATGCCTTCGTGGGAAGCGTCAGCGACAACGGCGGGCGTTGAGCCGGGCGGCCTGGCGCGTCAGGTGGTCGCGCTCGGCGAGGTTGGGTGCCTTCTGGGCCGCCTCGGCGTAGAGCCGTGCCGCCGTCGCCAGGTCGCCGTCGCGTTCGTGGAGGTACGCCGCCACCGCGGTGTGGCGGGGCAGTGATTCGTCCAGCGCCTTGAGCGCCGCCAGGCCGGCGCGCGGTCCGTCGGCCTCGCCGACGGCCACCGCGCGGTTGAGCCGGACGACCGGGCTGTCGGTCAGGCGCGTGAGCTCGTCGTACCACTCGACGATCTGCACCCAGTCGGTCTCCTCGGCGGTGGGCGCGTCCGCGTGCAGTGCCGCGATGGCGGCCTGGGCCTGGAACTCGCCCAACCGGTCGCGGGCGAGGGCGGCCTGCAGGATCTGCACGCCTTCGGCGATCGACTCGGTGTCCCACCGGCCGCGGTCCTGCTCGGTGAGCGGCACCAGGCGCCCGTCGGGCGCGGTCCGCGCGGCGCGGCGGGCGTGGTGGAGCAGCATGAGGGCGAGCAGCCCGGCCACCTCGGGGTGGTCGATCGCGGCGGCGAGTTGCCGGGTGAGCCGGATGGCCTCGGCGGCGAGGTCGAGGTCGCCGGAATAGCCCTCGTTGAAGACCAGGTACAGGACGCGCAGCACGGTGGCGACGTCGCCGGGCTGGTCGAACCGTACGCCGGAGACGGTGCGTTTGGCCCGGCTGATGCGCTGCGCCATGGTCGCCTCGGGCACCAGGTAGGCGTGGGCGATCTGGCGGGTGGTCAGCCCGCCGACGGCGCGTAGCGTGAGCGCGACCGCGGACGACGGGGTCAGCGACGGGTGGGCGCACAGGAAGTAGAGCTGGAGCGTGTCGTCCACCGCGGGCGCGGGCCCGGGCGCCGGCTCCTCGTCGAGGAGGTCCTCACGCCGGCGGCGCGCGGCGTCCGCCCGGGTCGCGTCGAGGAACCGGCGCCAGGCCACGGTGACCAGCCAGCCCTTCGGCTCCCGCGGCGGGTCGGCTGGCCAGACGCGGACCGCCTCGACCAGCGCGTCCTGCACGGCGTCCTCGGCCGCCGCGAAGTCGGCTCCGCGGCGGACGAGGATCCCGAGCACGCTCGGCGTGAGGCTCCGGAGCAGGGCCTCGTCCATCTGAGAGATCACTCCGTGATGGTGGGCGGCGCGGTCAGGAACGGGCGCACCTCGAGCCACTCGTGGATCGGCTTCCCGCCCGCCCCAGGGGCGGCCGACAGCTCCCCGGCCAGCTCGATGGCGCGCTCGTAGCTGTCGACGTCGATCACCATCCAGCCGGCGATGAGGTCCTTGGTCTCGGCGAACGGGCCGTCGGTGACCGGCGGACGACCCTCGCCGTCGTACCGGACGAACGTCCCTTCGGGGGCGAGCGCCTGACCGTCGACGAACTCGCCGGTCCCCTCGAGCCGGGCCGCGAAGTCGTGCATGTACTGCACGTGCGCCGAGATCTCCTCCGGCGTCCACCGGTCCATGGGCACGTCGTTGACCGCAGCCGGGGCGCCGCGGTAGTGCTTGAGCAGCAGGTACTTGGCCATGGTGGTTCTCCTCGATGCTGGTGCGACCTGTGTCGGTTGCGTTCCTCCCGGGGACGGAGCCAGCCACAGGTTCTCGACATCGCCGTCCGAACATTTTGGATTTCTCTTTTGTGGATCAAGCTGGGGAGCCCTCTCGCGGTCTCCGAGGCTACGGCGCATTCATACCGTCGGTGTGCAACGGCGGTACTCCGGCCCCGCCAGAAACCCTGCCGCAGGCCACCGACGAGCCCGCAGGTCGTCACTGGCTGCTGATTCGCCGCAACCGCACCACCGGTGAGCCGGCGTTCCACCGCTGGTGGCCAACCGAACCATGCACCACACGGTCGCCGTCGCCGGGCGTCGTCGGAGCAGCGAAGAGTCGCTCCGCGCCATGAAGACCGGCCTCGGTCTCGACCAGCACCGCCGCTGGAAAGCCTGGCACCGGTGGACCACCCTGGTCATCGCCTGGTCCCTCTGCCGAGGTAGGCATCAAGCGGCCGCCGCGACCAGCCATGACACCCGGCAGGCCCGCACGGAACCCTGAAATGGATCTCCTGCTGGAGTACTGGGGCGGCTGGTCTCTAGGACGCCTGGCGGACGCGCATGTCGGCCAGCCAGACGTCGGCCAGGTCGCTGAGGGGGACGTCGAGGGCCTGGCTCAGGCAGACCACAGTGCCGAACGCCGGTGCGGGAAGGCGGCCCGCCTCGATCTTGCGCAGCGTCTCGGGGGAGATGCCGGCTGCCAGGGCCACCTCGACGAGGCTGCGGCCGGCCCGCGCGGCCCGGAGCGCGGCTCCGAGGCGCTGGCCCGCTGCGATCTGTTCGGCGGTGAGTGGTTGGCGAACCATGCCGGCAGGATATCCCACGGAGCCTCTCCGACCTGGCGTGGTATAAAAATACCGCATACGGAGAGGGAGGCTGTCGTGATCGAGCTCAAGTCCGCCGAGGAGATCGGCCGAATGGCGGTGACCGGCCAGTTCGTCGGCGAGCTGCTCGCCGAGCTGAGCGGTGTCGCCGCAGTCGGCGTCAACCTGATGGACCTCGAACACCACGCCCGCCGCCGGATCGCCGAACGCGGTGCCGAGTCCTGCTACTGGGACTATGCCCCTTCATTCGGCCGCGGCCCGTTCCGCAACGTGCTGTGCCTGTCGGTCAACGACGCGGTGCTGCACGGCCTGCCGCACGACTATGTCTTGCGGGACGGTGACCTGCTCAGCATCGACATGGCGGCCGCCATCGACGGCTGGGTCGCCGACGCCGCGCTCTCGGTCGTCGTCGGCGACCCCGACCCGGCCGACCTGAAGCTGATCGAGGCCACCGAGGTCGCACTGGAGGCCGGCATCACCGCCGCTCAGCCCGGCGGCCGCCTCGGCGACATCTCCGCCGCGATCGGCGAGGTCGCCCGCTCCTACGGCTACGGCGTCAACGCCGAGTTCGGCGGCCACGGCATCGGCCGCACCATGCACGAGGCCCCGCACGTGGCCAACAACGGCCGCGCCCGCCGCGGCATGAAACTCGAACCCGGCCTCACCATCGCCATCGAGCCCTGGTTCTGCCGCTCCACCGACAAAATCAAGTTCGACAACGACGGCTGGACGATCCGCTCCGCCGACGGCTCCCGCACCGCCCACTCCGAACACACCGTCGCCATCACGGCCTCCGGCCCCCAGGTCCTGACCCGCCGCCCCACTTACGGCGCCACCTCGGCCGACCCCGCCAGAAAACCCGCCACAGCCTCCTGACCCACTGCCCGTCTTGAGGCGTGACCCAGGGCGTTCCGGGGATGGGGCCTGCCGCAGCTTCCTGGGCAGCCACGTTCAACGACCTTGGCCCTGGGCACTACGACAACCGTGCGGGCACCCAACGCGCCATCCGGAACCACATCCGCGGCCTGAACGCCTCGGCTACCAGGTCACCCTCCGACCCGCCGCATAACCACGCCAGCAACCCCTATCCCGGCTCCGCTGCGCTACGCCGGGACGCTGCGGCGTACGGTCACCGTCATTTTCGGATCAGCGAGAAGGCGTGTCTCGATCGTGTCGATCAACTCGCCGAACAGCTCAGACCGTCACTCAACGTCCACTCTGTCGGCGGCAGCCACCGCCGCATCTCGGGTCCACACGACCTTCCGAGGCTCGGCGGCGGCCACGAACAAAACCGCACCGCCACAGCAGTTCACAACGAATCTCCCGCTGGAAGTACCAGCACAAGAAGTCGCTGTAGCGATGGGAAGGAGGCCTCCAACGGCCGGAATTGGGCCGGAGCGGGGCATATCGCAGGCGCCGGTCGGTCCGCGACGATCGGGGGACTCTGACTCCCGCCTGACGAGGCCCCGGCACCTCCTCGTCCGGGGCTTCGTTGTGGCTGTGGCACCAGAGGCCCGGTTCAGGCGGGGAATGACACCTGCCCCGTCGGGTACGCGACCATCGCCACGGTTGATCCGACGTGCTCGAGAAGGGAGCCCGCGATGAAGGGCACAATCGTGACGGGGTTGAAGAAGAGGGTGCGGTCGATCATGGTGCGCCGCCGTGCCAGGAATGAGCTGATCACCCAGCCGACCAAGGCGAGAAGGCCCGGCAGGCGCTACCAGTGAGAGCGTGGCGCGGTCAGCGGTAAGCAGCAGCGCAGGTCAGAAGGGGAGATCTGGCCGCCGGCGAGGCCGGCGTACAGGCCGGGCAGCCCGGTGAGGACGTTACAGCCGTGGTCGACGGCGGCGAGCAGCGTGTTGGCCGCGTCGAGCCGGCCCACGGTGTCGTAGACGACTGCGAGGGCCCGCCAGCTGACCGGGTCGACGGGTGAGCACCGGGCGGCAGGGCGGTTGACGAGCGGGTTGAGCCGATCGGTGTCGGCGCTCGATGCCTCGGCGAGGCACATCACCGGCAGCCCGAAGTGACAGTCCTCCTCGCGATCACCTCGCGACGTCGATGCTCGTTCGGGTGAAGGCGATGATCGCAGACGTGTCGAGGATGACCCGGATCGGGCGGTCGTTCAAGCGGAGCGCGGGGGATGCCGGTCTGGGCGCGCAGCTCGGCGTCCAGCTCCGGGGTCCACCGGTCGCGGGCCTCGTCGAGCTTGCGCCGGGCGCGGGCCTTGCCCTCCTCGTCGACGACGATGCCCGCGGCGGCGAGGGCCTCGACCGGCAGCAAATGACCGCCCCTGAGGCGCCAGATGCCGGTACCACCCCCGCATGTGACGTTAGGTGCGGCAGGTACGCCTGGGTGGCCTTCCCGACGGTGAGGATGGCGGTGTCGCGGGCCCAGCGCGCAGTAGGCCGAGCGTGGGCCACGACTGTCAGCCAGCGGCCCGTGGAGGTGCCACCGGCGACGGCGATCGCGTTGTACCAGGTGGGGCAGGAGTCCCGGCGGGCGCCTACGCGACCGAGGATCCGCAGCGTGATGATGGGCGCGTTGACGCCTACCGGTTGGTGAGCGAGCCGGCTTGGCGGCGATTGAACCGCTCCCGCGACTGCTCTGGCGCGAAGAGCATGCCGACGAACACTGCTTCCGCCGCTGGACGGACTCGGTGTGTGCGCGGCCGTGCTGAGCCTGGTGGCGGCGATGGTGGTGATCCGGGCGCGCGGGCGCACGGACTCCGACGCCGGCCCGGCTCGGGAACCCTTTCACCGAGATGGAGCCGACGCGGTGAGACCGGCGGCCGTCCTGTTCGACTTCTCGGCAACCCTTCTCAGGTACGGCGGCCGCAGAACGGCCGGTCGCGGTCGCGCCGCCCCCGGCCGCCAGGGCGGAGCGCAGCTGCGCGGGCTCGCACACGTCGGCCCGCACCACCCGCAGGAGGGGTTGCGCCGGGCCGGGCAGGTGACCGGCGCCCGCCTGGGCGACCAGGAACCGGCCGGTGCCTCCGGTGGCGCCGAACACCGTCAGCCGCACAGTTCGGCGGTCGGTGCGCCGACGAGGACGTCATCGCCGATGTGCTTCAGGAGACGATGCGTCGGCGTCGTGTGTCCGCCCGGCGCCCCCGGCTGCGGTGGGATCGGGGTCATCGGAAGCCGGCGGCCAGGAAAGCTCCGAAACCGGCCAGGGCCAAGGGGACGGCCGTGGCCATGGCCAGCAGCCGTTGGCGGTTCGTTCGGCTGGCCAGCACGACGACCAGGACGCCGAGCACGGCCCTGGTCGCGGCCAGCACCGGCGGTTCGGCACCGTAGTCCGGGTGCCCGGTCAGACGAACCAGGAGCATCGCCTCGGCGAACAGCACCGCACCCGGCAGCGCCACCCCGACGACCGGCCGCCATCCGTGCTCACGTGCCCAGGTGCCGGCGGTGCCGAAGACCAATCCGGCCAGGATGCCGAAGCACATCCACACGATTGACGTCGGGGCCCACAGCACCGACAGATCGTCGCCCTGGATGAGGGCCGCGGCGAGGTAGTAGCTGGGTACCGCGATGACCAGCGCGCCGACGGCGCCGACGGTCGACCACAACCAGCCCGACCGGACCCAGTACGCGAAGACAAAGGCGGCGAGTGCCCAGATCGCACTGGAGTTGCCCAGGTCGCCGAGCGGATACGGCACATACTTGATCCACACGAAGTCGATGGACCCCAGCAGAAGGCCGGCCAACGGTGCGGTTCGAGCGACTCGCTCAGGGCGGGATTGCATGAGGCGGCAGCATACTGCGTATGCATGACGCGGTGCTGCGCCGGGTCGGCGGCGGGTGCGGCAGACGGCCGCGCCGGTTGCGGTCCTCGGCGTCGAAGTAGTCGCCCCTGCGGGTGTTCCGCGGGGGGCGGACGCGTTCCGCAACGACCGGCCGGCGAATCCGATCAGCTGGACGCCGGCGCGCGAGGCGGCATCGACGACGTTCTGGTGGCGTTTTTCGGGAAATGGGAGAACGGGAAGCCCCGGCCATCGGCCGGGGCTTCCACCAGATAGATGGATTACGCCGGGGAGAGGCCTTCCGCGAAGTCGTAGAGGCTCTTGATGTCGTTGTCGAAGTATGGGCCGTCGAATTGTCCGTTGCCCGGGTTGTCACCGTGGCTCACGACGCTGTTGATGTATCCGAGGCCGTTCTGGTCGTTGTATTCCTGGAGCCACGGTCCGCCGCTGGAGCCGTAGGTCATGTTGCACCACATCCGGATCTGCTGGCCGCCGGCGTGCCAGGTGCCGCTCTGGCAGTACTGCTGGCTCTCCCCGCCGCCGAGGTTGGACGGGTAGCCCAGCGCGGTGACCAGGGGGACGTTGTAGCCCCAGTTCCAGCGCAGGCCGTTGCCGCCGACGGTGTCGACCACCTTCAGGCCGTAGCTACCGCCGTTGTGCATGATGGCGATGCCCATGTCCTCGTCATGGCTGCTGTTGTTGATCCAGGCGGTGCGGGCCGTGAGCTGGTAGGCCACGAACGTGCCGAACGGCCGGACCCCGCTGCGGTACCGCGGGACGAACTGCCAGTTGCCGTACCACTGCCCGCCGCGCCCCTGATGCACGCAGTGACCTGCGGTGACAACCAGTCGCCGCTTGCCGCTCGCCGTGGTGCTGGCCGAGCAGGAGGCGGTACCGCCGTTGGGCGTGGTGAAGTAGACCTTGCCGACGGTCTGCGACTCGGTGAGCAGGATGCTGACGTCATCACCGCTGGCGATGCGCGGTGCCACGGGCGCGACCGTGCCCGCCGGTCCGTCGGGCTTCCGGGCGCGGTTCGGCGACTCGGGCGGGCCGACGCGCTTCACGTCCAGGTCGACGGCCTTCGCCATGCGCTCGGGCGTCCAGAACGCGGCGACCTCCTTGGCGACGGCCGCGTTGGTGATCGCGCGGCCGTCATGGGTGCGGGCGACGGTGGTCGTGTTGCCGTTCCGATCGCTCGTCGACGGCTTCGCCTCGGCGGCCGGCGCGCCGGTCACGATCAGCGTGAGCGTCAGGCTGGCCATTGCGGACCATTGCAGGGCGGATTTCAAGAGGCTCTCCCTTGCTGCGGTGCTCCATTCGGACTACCGCATCGTATTGAGGAGCCACGATTGATCGGGATACCAATGCGATGACGGATCGCCGACATCGATCCGCCCCCCGATGGAAATGATGAACAGGGAGTCGGTTCACCGACAACGTCTTGATTCTCATGAATGCGCAAACTTCTGTCGGATGGCTGGTCGGCCGCAACTGCGACGGCGATGATGTGGCACGCGCGCCGGAGGCCGTGGCCGCCCGGGTGGGGCCGAACCTCGCCGTGGCGTGCGACACGGATCGGTCCGCCGAGGTGCCGCGCCTGGTAGAAATGCTCACCGCGCAGCACCCGCACCGGCGCCCCGAGGTGCCCGGGCGTGGTGGGGCGGACGCAGGCTCGACTGCCGCGTGCCCGACTGACGGCTGCCCTCCGGGAGGACCCTCGATGATCACTCGTGTCGACGTGGAGGTCGCCGCGCGGCGTACCGCCGGGCGCACCCGGCGCACGCCCGTGGTCACCGCCGGGCCCGACCTCGTGCCTCCGGAGACCGTCTTCAAGCTGGAGTTCCTCCAGCACACCGGTTCGTTCAAGGCGCGCGGCGCGTTCAACCGGATCCTGGCCGCCGCGGAACAGGGCCAGCTCGATCCGTCCGTCGGCGTCGTCGTGGCCTCCGGCGGCAACGCCGGTCTCGCGAACGCCTACGCCGCGGCGCAGCTCGGCGTCCCCGCGACGGTGTTCGTGCCGCAGGGCGCTCCGCCGGTCAAGGTCGACAGGCTGCGGGCGTACGGCGCGACGGTGGTGGCGCGGGGCAACGAGTACGCCGAGGCGTACCAGGCCGCCGTCGCGCACGCCTCGACGACGGGCGCGGTGTACTGCCACGCCTACGACCAGCCGGAGATCGCCGCCGGCGCGGGCACCCTCGGTCTGGAGCTGCGGGACCAGGTCGGCGGCGGGCTCGACACGGTCCTGGTGGCCGTCGGCGGGGGCGGCCTGATGGCGGGAGTCGCGGCGGCGCTGGAGGGCGAGGCCCGGGTGGTGGCGGTCGAACCGGCATCCGTTCCGACGCTGCACGCGGCGCTGTCGGCCGGCGCTCCGGTCGACGTCGGCGTCTCCGGTGTCGCCGCCGACTCCCTCGGCGCCCGCCGAGTGGGTGACATCGCCTTCGACGTGGCGGTGCGGACCGGCGTCCGGTCCGTCCTCGTGTCCGAGGAGGAGATCGTCGCCGCGCGGCACCGGCTCTGGCAGGACTGGCGCGTCGTCGTCGAACACGGGGCCGCCGTCGCTCTCGCCGCGCTGACCTCCGGGGCCTACGTGCCCGAACCGGGTGAACGGTTGGCCGTCGTGCTGTGCGGGGCGAACACCGGTCTGCACGATCTGCCGTAGGGACGCGCCGCGAGGCTCCATGCCGTCCTCGGTGACCTGGTTCTCAAGTCGGGTCGGGGCCATACGAGCCGGAATGTGTCGACGCCGAATGCAACCGGTGGATGAGGGCCGTGCGTCATCAGTAGAGAGCCCTCGGAATGGCGAAGGAGCCGCCGGTGACCAGGCAGAGATTTCGTGGCCTCCGATCGCTCGCCACGGTGGGCATCCTGTTCACCGCGCTCGCCGCGCACGCCGTGGGATCGAGTGAGGACAGCTTCGCCGCCGGCGGTTCGCCGCTCCTGCCAGCTGGGCAGACGTACGAGGTGACGCTGCTGACCGGCGATGTCGTCACCGTGCACACGCGCGCGTCCGGCTGTCCGATGGTCAGCGTGCGGCCGGCCGACCCGAGCGGCGTACTGCATCGTAGTTGCGGCGCGGACGGCCGGGTGCGAGTGGTGCCCGGCCGGGTGGCGCCGTTGCTCGGCGAGGTGCTCGACGAGTCACTGTTCGATGTCACCACGCTGATCAGCCAGGGGTACGACGACGCACGGACCGCCGAACTGCCGCTCATCGTGCGGCCCGCAGGCAGTCCGGCCGGCGCCACGCTCACCGGCGACCTGCGCGGTAAGCGGGCGCTGCCGAGCATCGGCGCGGTGGCCGGCCGGCAGCCGAAGGCCAAGGGGAAGAGCTTCACCAGGTCGCTGTCCGCGGGCGGCGCGGGCGCCGCGAAGGTCTGGCTGGATCATCGGGTACGGGCCACCGCCGCACCTGTGGAGAGCGAGCGGCTCGACGCCAACCTCCGGCAGGTGGCCGCGCCACAGGCGTGGGCGGCCGGGTACACCGGGCGGGGCGTCCGGGTCGCCGTGCTGGACACCGGTATCGACCCCACCCACCCGGATGTGCGTCGCCGGCTGGCCGAGCGCCGCGACTTCACGGTCGACAACGGTGACGGTGTCGACCGGCACGGGCACGGCACCCACGTGGCGGCCACCCTGGCCGGCTCGGGCGTCGCGTCGCGCGGCCAGCGCCGCGGCGTCGCCCCCGACGCGACGCTGCTGGCCTGCAAGGTCCTCGACGACCAGGGCTTCGGGTCCGACTCGCAGGTCATCGCCGGCATGGAGTGGGCGGCGCCCCGCGCGGACGTGGTGAACCTGAGTCTGGGCGGGTTCGAGCCCAGCGACGGCACGGACCCGCTGTCGCGGGCTCTTGACGCGTTGACCGAGGAACACGGCACGCTGTTCGTGGTCGCCGCCGGCAACGACGGACCCACCGACCGGGGTGTCACCGCGCCGGCGGCCGCCGCCAGCGCGCTGACGGTGGGGGCGGTCAACGACGATGACGAACTGGCCGACTTCTCCAGTCGCGGCCCGCTCGTCAACACGTTCGCGGCGAAGCCGGAGATCGTCGCGCCGGGGGTCGATGTCGTCGGCGCCCGCGCGGCGGGCACCTCGCTCGGCCAGGTAATCGACGCCTACTACACCGCCGCCTCCGGGACCTCGATGGCCGCTCCGCACGTCGCCGGCGCCGCCGCCCTGCTGGCCCAGCGGCAGCCGGGCTGGACCGCCCGGCAGCTCAAGGCCGGCCTGGTCGGCGCCGCGGATCCCCTCGCCGGCGCCGATCCGTACACGGTGGGCGCCGGACGGTTGCACGCGGCGCGACCGCTCGCCGGCCTGGTCGCCGACGCGGGCCTGGTCAACCTCGGCATCTTCGCCCACCCGCAGTCCGGCCGGGCCGAGACGAAACTGGCCTGGACCAACACGGGGACCCGGACGGCCGATGTGCGCCTGTCCGTGACCGCCGCCGACCGGCACGGCACCCCCGCCCCGTCCGGCGCGGTCACGCTCTCCGACGCGGCGCTCTCCCTCGATCCGGGCGGCACCGCCGCGGTGGTCCTGCGTGTCGACCGAGCCCGTTTCGCCGGCGCGCCCGGCCTGTGGGCGGCTGTGGTCACCGCCCGCACCGGCACCACCATCGTCCGCACACCGGTGGCGTTCCACGTCGAGCCGCGCAGCCACGACCTCACGCTCTCGCTGACCCCACTGCCGGGCACCGCGCCCGAGGTCAGCGTCTTCGCCTCCGGTCAGATCGTCAACCTGGACGACCCGGCCGCGTACGCGGTCCGCTTCTCGTTGAGCCGTGACGGGACGCTCCGGGTACGGGTGCCCGCCGGCCGCTACAGCGTCACCGGCGCGATCTTCGACGACGACTTCGAGACGGGCGTCAGCCGGATGGTGCTGGCCGGCGACGCCGATGTGCCCGTGACCGCGGACACCGAGGTGATCCTGGACGGTGCACAGGCCAGGCCGGTCACGATGACCGTCGACGGGGTGCCGACCGAAGCGGTCGCCGTCGGCGTCTCCTATGAGCAGCAGGCACGGCGCGGCCCGGGCTGGTCCGGCTTCGCGTACGCCTGGGGCGAGAGCGCCCGCCGGTGGAGCACGTACGCCACCCCGATGGCGCAGCCGCAGGTCGGCGAGTTCCGGGCGTACACCATGGCGGGGCTGCAGGCCCCCGGCGCGGGGCCGAGCCCGTACCTCTATGACGTGATCGTGCCGCACGAGCACGGCCTCCCGGCGGACCTGGCGCACCGGGTCACCGCCGCTGAACAGGCCACCATGGCCCGGATCGACCAGCGGTTCCACCGGCTCGACCGGCCCGACACGGTGACCAACCACAAGCGGTACGGGATCGCGCCCTCCGGACAGCTGATCGCCGAGACCGGCACGCTCGACCTGACCGGCGATCGAGTCGACCACGTCTCGTCCGGGTATTCCTGGATCGACGAGGCGTTCTACGACGGTGTCGTCACCCAGGAGGCGCCGCGGCGCTACACGCCGGGAAGCCGCCAGGAGAAGGTCTGGGTCCGCCAGCCGCTGCGACCCGACTGGTTCGACGACCCGGCGCCCAGCTACAGCGCCTGCGCCCCGGCGCCGGTCACCCGTACCGCGGGGAACCTGCACGTCCAACTGGTCGACCTGGCCGACGCGCACCAGCGGTTCGACTGCCTCGGCGATTTCGACGGCTGGCGGTGGGACACCAGCCGGCGGCTCACCCTGTACCGCGGCGACGCAAAGATCGGGGAGTATCCGGAGTCCTTCGGTGACTTCCCCGTCCCGGCCACGGCGGGCACCTACCGGCTCACCTATGAGCTGGACGCCAGCGCGGTGCTGCCCGTCTCCACCAGAGTGAGCACGGCCTGGACCTTCCGCTCGACCGGCCCCTCGGGCACCGGCCGCCTTCCGGTGCCGCTGCTGTCGGTCGACTACGCACTCCCGCTGACTGCGGCGAACCGTCCGGACGGCGAAATGGCGGCGTTCACCGTCCACCAGGCGCGCGGCACCGACCGGCAGGAGATCACCTCGTTCGCTCTGTGGACCTCGACGGACGATGGCGCCACCTGGAAGCCGGCGCAGGTGCGGCGCGATGGGACCGGCCGGTACACCGCACCGGTGCCGCAGCCGTCCGCCGGTGAGGCCGTCTCGCTGCGCGTCGCGGTCCGAGCCAGCGGCGGCAGTGGGTTCGAGCAGACCATCATCCGCGCCTACCTGGCCGGACAGGGCTCGGCAACCAGCTGATCATCGGCCATGAGCTGCGCGATCGTGTGGTTCGGCACCGGCCCGCCGGACTCCGGTCAGATCCACGGCAGCGGGTCGACCGGGCGGCCACCGAGCCGCACCTCGAAGTGCAGGTGGGGGCCGGTGGAGGCGCCGGTGGATCCGACCCGCCCGATCAGCTGTCCGGTCCTGACCTGCTGGCCGGGCGACACAAGGAGTCTGGACTGGTGGCCGTAGCAGGTGGAGAGCCGCTGCCCGTCTGCCCTGCCGTGGTCGATACAGGTGTAGTTGCCGTAGCCGCCGTACCAGCCGGCCCGGGTGACGCGTCCGCCTGCGGCTGCGAGGATCGGGGCGCCGGTGGGCGCGGCGAGGTCCACACCTGCGTGCAGTTGCCAACGGTGGTAGTACGGGTCGAAACGGGTGCCGAACCTGCTGGTGAGCCGGCCCGACAGCGGAGAGCTGAGCGGGCCTCCACGGTATGCGGCGGGCTTGCGGGACGGGCGGGCGGCGGCGGTCGTGAGGCGTGCGCGGCGGTTGATCTCCTGCCGGAGTCTCGTCTCCTCCTGCTGGCGGTGGGTGAGTTCGCCCTGGCCCGAGCTGATGGCGGCGGACAAGGCGGCGGCGCGGCCGGTGGCGGTGTCGACCACGTTCACCGAATCGGCTGCGGCGAGGGCCGCGGCTGAGTCCGGATCGGAGGTCGGGGCCGCGCCGGTGGTCAGGGCGGTCAGCAGTTGCAGCACGGGATCCGGTTCGCGCTGCACCCTGGTCAGGTCGGCGCGGGTGCGGGCGAGGATGTTGTGCAGATACTGGATCCGGTGCTGGACATCGGTGAGCGCGGCGACCTGACGCGCCTGTGGCGTGACGGCGGGGTCCGTCGGCGGTTGGGGATACAGGTCGGCGCCGGGGTCGGCGTCGATGATGGCCGCGGCTGATCCCGGGCTCACGATCGGACTGCCGCTGTCGGGGCGGGTCGGCCCGACCTGCGGTGGTGTGCCGTTGGCCGGTGGCGTTTCCTTGGGCGGTGTCGGCCGTCCGGTCGGGGGAGCAGTCGTCGGGGCCGTTGGGGGCTTGACGGTCGGCGGCTTCAGCGGGGGCGGCGTGACCGATGGCGGCTTCACCGGGGGCAGCGACAATGACACCGACGGGGTGGGCAGGGGTGGCAGGGGCAGTGGTCCCCGGGCCACGCTCTGCGCGGCGGCAGCATCGACGCCGGCGTCCAGGCACAGGGACGTCAGCATCAGTGTCGCTGTCGCGGCCACGGCCGCGAACCTCGCGTTCCTACATCCTCGTCGCGTCATGCCGGACTCCTGCCGCCTACTTTGCCGCCGATCCCGCTTGCTATATCGGTTTCCGGTGCCCGGTCGTAACAGCCGGCGGGTGGGACACTGGTTGGGCGCGACGACGCCGCAGCCGCCGACGCGCCAGCAGCGTGCCTGCCGCGATCGCGCCTGCCACGACAGCGACCGGGACGACAGACACCCCCGTCCACCGACTGGGCGACTGCGCCCTCGGCGCGGCAGCATACGACTCCTGCTGCCGCTGATCGTCCGGCGTCGCCGGCGATCCTGGCAGCAGATAGGCGTTGCTGGTGACCCCGGTCGCACCGGGCCGCGCCGAGGTGACGCTGACCCGGTTGCGGACCAGCGTGCCGGCCGGCGTACCCGAGCGGACTGTGCCGGTGATCGTGATTCGGGGGGCGGGCGAGCCGGCGCCCAGGCGCAGATCACCCAGGTCGCAGACCACGCTACGGGCGGACACGGCGCAGCGCCCCGGTTCGGCGCGGGCGGTGACGCCGTCCAGGTCGACCGTGGTGGTGAAGGTGACCCGCGCGGCGGTGACGGCGCCCGGACCGGCGATCGTGACGGTGTGGGTCACTCGCTGCCCGGGCAGCGCGGCGAACGGTGTCGAGGTCAGCGTGGGAGCGGCGTCTACCGCAGGGGATGGGGCAGGCGCCAGGACAGCGCCGGTCGCGACGGCCATGACACCCACCGACGTGGCAATGGATTCCCACACGTTCACGCTGTAGGCCCCCCGATCGGGACAAGGTGAGAAGGTCGCCGCATGCTGGTCGCCTCGACCGCCGAACTCGCCGGCTCCGGCGGCGCTGGCACGCTGCTGCGAACCAGGCAGGACGAAGATCTGGTGCTGCTCGGAACAAACACGACGGTCACGAGCGATCGCGACGACATGCGCATCCTCATCTCACGTGGTCACCTACCTGACCCGCCGGGTGCCCGGTGGTGGCTGCCGCGGCAGCCACCACCGGGAGGCGGCAGGGACAGCCTGTCGGGCTCGGGGTCCCTATGTCATCTCGTGTCGGTCGCGGTGACGGTGAACGGGACCGCGGCACCGAGCCACAGTTGGCTCAGGATGTAGCGGGCCCCACTCGGGATGGTGCCGGCTTCGTCGGCGGCGGCGGACGCCGCCGATCCGATCAAGGCGCACGAGTCGTCGTAGAAGTACAGGTCGAAGTCGTACGGGGCGGAGCCCGCACCGCGTACCTGGACCTCGTGGGCGCCGTCGCCGAAACTGTCCGGCAGCTTCGTGACCCAGCCGTCCGCGCCCTGCGCCGGCGCCCCCGGCACCGCGCAGGTCGTCTTGAATGCGGTGGCGGTCACGCCGGTGGCGTCGTCGGCCGTGCCGGTGGACGGATTGCCCGCGACGATCACCCCGCTGTCGGTCACCGGCGCGTCCGGCGCAGACGGCGGCAGCGGCTCCACCCCGGTCGCGGTCTGCGAGAAGACCTGCAGTTCTGCGACCTGCACCTCCGTCTTGGTCTCGCCGAGCGCGGTGTCGGTCCAGAACCGCACGTACTGGGCCTGCACCGGCTTCGGCAGGGTGAACTGTCGGTAGTGCAGATCGGGTGCGGTGGGGCGGGGCGTCTGGTAGCTGAACGCATCCGCCCGGGTCAGCACGGTCTGCCAGTTGGCCCCGTCGGTGGATGTCTGCAGGGTGAACCCCCGCAAGCCCTCGAATCGGGCGGTGGCGAACGCGCTGACCTGCAACGATGAGATCTGCGCCGGGGCGGCCAGCTTGATCACGGCGTTGCCGGTGCCCGCCGCGGCCTTCCAGCTGCTCGCCTCAGTGTCGTCGATCAGCCGTCCGGCGCCGCTGGCGGTCGCCCCGGCGACGGTTGCGCCATTGGCCGCGGACGCCAGATTGGGCGCGAGCGTGAACCGCAGCGCTGAGGTCTTGCCGGCCGTGACCTTCACGCCAGGGAAGGTGCGCGAGCCGAACCCCTCCGCGGTGACGGTCACCGGGTACGAGCCGGCGGTCACGGGTGCGGAGAACCCGCCGTCCGCGGACGAAATGCGCAGCGGCGTGACCCGCGCCTCGAACACGCCGAGGCTGATGCGGGCGCCGGGGATCGGCTTGCCGGTGGCGGCGTTGACGACGGTGCCGGTCAGGGTGCCGTTGCGGGCCGGGTTCAGATGCTCGTACGACGGGGTGGGATCGGTGTCCTCGCCGCCGTCGGTGGCGGCGTGCAGGCCCAGACCCCGCTTGGCGAAGGCGCCGTAGACCGTGTCCACGAACGCCGCGTAGTCGGACCTGCCGTGGTAGCGGTTGTCCAGGGCGGTTCGGATCGCGTCGCGCATGTCGATGAAGGACGGATCAGACGGAGACAGCGGCATCGCGTCGGTGACCAGTCGTGCGGCCATCTCGCCGCCCACCGCCTCGCCGTAGCGGGCGACGAGGGCCTTGCGCATGTCCCACAGGATCGTCGTCCAGATCTCCCCGTCGGAGTGGACTTCGGCGCCGCCCAGGTCGTAGCCGATGTCGCCGAACCCGGTGGGGTTCTGGTCGTAGTTCCAGTTGCGGATGCCGCGGTGGGCGTTGCCGGTGGCGTGCTGGCCCACTACCGCGGTGGTGGCGAGCTTGTTGCCGTAGAGATAGTTCAGCGCGTACCAGTCGCCCCAACCCTCGCCCATCGATCCGGACTGGTGGGTGTTGAGGGCGTTGTCCTCGGCGCTGACGTAGCGGTTGGACAGCCCGTGGGCGTACTCGTGCTCGATGACGGACGCGTCGAAGTTGCCGTCCGCGTACGGCCCCTCGAACGTGTCGTTGATCGGCTCCCACAGGAACATGCCGCTCCATGGCGGAATGCCGTCGGGCAGGGTGAGCATGTAGGCGTTGTCCCGGCCGGTATAGGTGGGTGCCCCACCGCTGACCGCCCCGGCGTGCACCAGCCCGAGGATGGGATCCCCGCCCTGGCCACCGTTCCCGCCGTTGTTGGTCTGGAAGTTGCCCCCGGACTCGGTGAAGCCCAGCGCGCGGAACTCGTCGTGGATGCGGTTGTGGTGCCAGAACAGGTTGGTCGCCGCCGCGTCGAGATCCTGTGCGTAGCTCGGCGGCACGGTCTGCCCGCCGGTGCGTGTCCAGTTGGCCTGGTAGGCGTAGTTGAACTGGGCGGTCGGGCTCACCGGGCGCGGACCCTGGTCGGCGGGCACCAGGAAGTTGGAGTAGTTGGCGTACGTGTTCGCGTTGTTGCCGAACGTTGTCGGCCCCTCGAGCCCCGCCACACCGGTCGGGTCCACATAGCCCGACGGCGACTGCGCTGTCGGTCCGAACGACCTGACAACCGGAGTTCCGCCCGCCGCGGCCCCGGGGTGGTTCTCGTAGACGGTGCCCTCGGCATCGTGCGCCACCAGCGACGCCTGGTACAGCGTCTCACCGGTCGCCCCGTCGACGACCAGGTCCCACGCTTGGTCCAGCGCCTTCACGAACAGCACCCGGTAGGCCGGGCGAGCGCCGTCCCGGGTCGGAAACGCGCCCTTCTGGACGTAGGAGTCACCGGCGAAGGGACCCCTGGCGAAGACCTGGAACCCGGCGCGCTCCCCGGTCAGCTCCGCCGGGTAGCCGATGCCGGCGGCGAGCCGGCCCACCACGCCCTGCAACGCCTGCGCCGCGGACAGCGTGTGCGCGGCGACCGGCCGCCCGCCGCGGGCGGAGGTACCGGCGTAGGAGAGCACCCTCCCGTCCTTGGCGACCGTCACCCCAAGGCGGCCACCGCGCACCGCCCGCAGGCCGGCGTACGTCTGCGCGAAGTTGACCACGTGGGTGCCGGTGCCGACGAGTTCGTGGTCCCGTACGACGGTCAGCGCCGCCACGTCCGCCGCCGTCAGGCCGAACGCCTCCCGGTTGGCGTCGATGAACGATCGGGCCACCGCCACCGGCTCCCCGGTGCGCGGACGGGTGAGCCACCCGCCGTCCTTGCGAATCGTCCTAGGGGTCCCGAAGCGTGCGTCCCAGCTGATCCGCGTGCCCGCACCCGCGGCCGCGACCAACTTCTGCACCGCGGCGAGCTGCGCGTCCGTCGGTCGCACGGCTTCCGAGGTACGACGCACGTCCAGCCGGTCGGTGGTCGGTGACCCGACGTCGACGACAGCCGACGCCACCGAGGGATTCAAGGTCAGCAGGAGGGCGATCGCCGCCCCGACGGCGAGGGGTGAACGGATACGCATGGAAGCTCCTCACGTGCCTGCGTCGTGACGGTAGAAGCCCGTCACTATGGACATCGCCGCCACCAGCTCAAACGCAACGTGATCCACACGCCTGATGTTGCTTCGCCGAGGTAGCCAACTGGCGCATGGCTGCACGGCCGAGGCGAGCGGTTCATCCCCTCCCTGAGGGCGTTCGTGAGCCGGTGACCGTCGTAGTTGCGCGATGGTTGACGATGGGTGACTGCAGGTCAGGAGCCTTAGCCGAAAATGCCGCGCGGGCGCAGGCCGAGGGTGCGGTGAGGGCGGGCCCAGACCGTCCATCCTCGACCAGAGCCTCGGGACGCTTCATGGTAGGCTGCGCCGCAGCGTCGCGTGTCGGTGGCAGACTGTGTCAGGCATGGAGGCGCCGGACCGAAGGGATCACGACGATGATGACCGTCGTCCCTTCGCCCTCCACCTGTGAGTGAGGGCGAGAAGACCAGGCTCGTAGCCTGGAGCAAAGAGCTACGCGGCGTCCACGACAGGCTGCGGCAGGCACTGACCGTGACCCGGCAGGCTCTGGCCGACGGCGAGCCGGCGCAGCCAGCAACCAGAGATCTGCTGCTGTTTTGTCACGGGTTCTGCGCCGCGCTGACCGACCATCACGTTGGCGAAGACCGTGACCTGTTCCCTGCGATCGCCGAGCAGCACCCCGAGCTGCGCGAGACGCTCCACTACCTGCGGCAGGACCACTCGATGATCGCGCATCTGCTGGGTGGGCTGCAGGCCGCCGTGGCCAATGCCAGTCCGCCGGAGGAGCTGGGCCGGCACCTGGAGGGCATTGCGGCGATCATGGAGTCACACTTCAGGTATGAGGAACGCCAACTGCTGACAGTGTTGGAGACGCTCGCGCTGGACGCCGACCCCGATGCCGTGCTGGGACCCCTGTGACTGGACCGACGCACTCGCTCGGATCCACCAGCGGCCCGAGCACGGGCAGCAGGTTGTCCGTTTTCGGTGAGCATCTGCGGCCCGGCGTGCAGGGTGAAGCCTTGCACCACAGGCGGGCGACCGGGTCGGTCTGCGGTGCCGGGCTGCAGCGGCCTGGACGCGTCGTCACTTCTCGATGAAGGCGTCATTGCCCGTCCCTGATGAGAGGTGAGGGGTGGTGGCGAATTCGGTCAGGGTGAGGGTGCCGCTTGTGCCGTCGTACCGGGTGATCGACGTGTTCGCCACGGGCGTCGTCGCGACGATGGCGGCGATTTCGTCGAACCCCAGGTCCTCGATGAGGTGGCGCATCACCACGACCACGGCGTCGTGGGCCACGACCAGGACCCGCCGGCCGGCGTGCCGGGAGTTCAGCTCCGCCAACACGGCCGCCAGGCGGCGCGCGATGTCGCCGAACGACTCACCACCGGGGGGGCCGGTAGGAGAACTCTCCGTCGGCCGCGAGCCGGGCCGCCTCGGCGGGAAACCGTTGGGCGATCATGGCCGGGGTCAGCAGCTCCAGGTCGCCCATGAGCCGGTCGCACAGGCGATCGTCGACAGCGGCGGTGGGGCACGGCACGCCGAGCTGCGCCGCCGTTTCCGCCGCCCGGGACCAGGTCTGGCGGGCGCGGACGTAGGGGGAGCAGATGACGACGTCGGGCCGGGAACGCATTGGCAGGGCGGCGAGCCAGTGACCGAGGCGGGTGGCCTGCTCCCGTCCCAGCGGCGACAGCTCGATGTCGGCGTCTCGCCCGGTCAGACCGTGGTCGGCCAGCCCACGGGCGTGCGCGTCGGCGAAGGCCACGTTCGCCAGGCTCTGCCCGTGTCGGATGAGGGTCAGCTCAGCGACGGTGTCCATGTCTCCATCGTCCGTGCGAGGGCAAGGCGAGGTTGGTTCGCCAATGAGGCACTGTCGGCCTTCGGGGAGCTCAGCGAGGACTTCCCGGTCGAGTCGAAGAGCTGCCAGATCCGGGCCGTGCCGCTCGCGACGGGTAGGCATCCCAGCACGAGGCCGGGCCAGTCGCACTCGGCCACTACGTCCCCCGGTGCGGTACGCGACGCCGAGCAGGGTCCACACGGCCAAGATCACGACCAGGACCGGAATCTGATGCCTGGCCTGATGCTTACGCAGCGCATGGCGCAACATGCCACGGAGAAGCCGGTCCGGGCAATGGCTGTCGGGTGTCCTCTCCTAGCGCGGCGAGCGCGGCCGGGTGGACTGCTGCCGTCGCTGGCGCGTCCGTTCCTGCGGGGCCAGGTCCTGTCCCGACGGCTCCGGACGTTCGATGCGGGTGGGGTTGCCACGTTCGAGCTGATCGTGGATGCGCCAGCGGGCGGTGGTGACGGCGTGCCCTGCCGCCTCGTCGCCGTGTTCGATGCGCCGTCGCAGGAGCTGCATCGCGGTGCGGCGGTTGAGGCTGAGTTGCCGCTCGGTGTCGACCACGACGACTATCCCCGAGGGGCGGTGGGTCGCCCGCACCGCCGTGCTGGCCTTGTTTCGGTGTTGACCGCCGGGGCCGCCGGTGCGGCAGGCGACGATGTCGACATCCGCTTCCGTGAACGTCGTGCGCGTGATGCCGACCTGGCACGGTTCGGCGATGACATACCAGTTCTTTCGACCCGTGTTGGCCCGGTACGGGCTGGGGGCATGCCAGCACAGAGTTCCCCTCCACGAGGCAGCGAACGCCCCGGCGCCGGCTCCGGAGATCTGGACCAGGACCGATCGGTAGGTGCCGGGCCGGTCACCGGGAACGGTCTGGACCCGATGGGTCTCCAGATTCTGCCGTGTGGCGTCGGCTTCCAGGCGGCGCAGCAGCCGGGCCAGCGCCCAGGCACACTCCTGCGGGCCACGCCCGGCCGACAGGAGCAGGTGGACACTCACCGCCGGCCTCGCTCGCGGCGGCGGTTCCGGCGGTCCCGAACGGGGGTGGACCCCAGGTCGGGCGTCTTGTACGTGACCAGGGGGACCGTGGTGGCCACGGGCGTGGCCAGATCGTGGTCGACGAGGTCGGCGATCACCTGCTCGATGCGCTTGTAGGCCGTCGGCGCCTCCTCGAAGAGCAGCTGGCGGTCGCCGCAGACCACCAGCGACCCCACCGGCGTGCGGCGCAGCTCTTCGACCGTGTGCTTGGCCCGGCCCCGGCGCAGGGCGTCCGCGCGCGACATCTTGCGGCCCGCGCCGTGGGCCACCGAATGGTTGGCATCGGGGCCGGCGTGGGCGGCCACCAGGTAGGAATGGGTGCCTCGCGTACCGGCGATGAGCACGTCGCGGCCGTCACCCGGCGCCGCCCCCTTGCGGTGCAGGTAGACCCCGTCGCGGATCTCGACCAGGTTGTGGCACTGGTCGACGATCGGCTCGGTGGGATCGGTCCCCAACGCATGGGCGACCCGGGCGGCCATCAGCCGCCGGTTGAGTGATCCCCAGCGGACGGCGTCGTCATGCATCGCCAGATAGTCGGCGGGATTCGGGGCCGGACCCGCGCCGTGGACCGCGGTGTGCGCCCGCAGGATCCGCTCGCCGAGCCCCCGGGACCCGCTGTGGACAATGAGAACGAGGTCGCCGGTGGCGAGGCCGAGACGGCTCGCGTGGCCCGGCTCGAAGACGGTCTCGATCCGCGCCAGCTCGACGAAGTGATTACCCCGGCCGACCGTCCCGAGGCCCTCGACGTGACCGGCGGGAATATCGCCCTCCACAACGGCCCAGGCCGGGTCGTCGGCATCCTGCTCAGGACGCAGCGCGCGGTCGAGGTCGGGGAACTGGGCGGCAAGTTTCTCGGGCACGGCGCGCTTGAGCTTGATGGGGAACACAGCGATGCCGCAACCGATGTCGGAGCCCACCAGGAACGGGTACAACACGGTCGACGCCATGGCGGCGCCGATCGGGGCGCCCTTGCCAGGGTGCAGGTCCGGCATGGCGGCGACGTGGATCATGCCGTCGAGTGCGGCGACCTGGTGGCACTGCGCGTGGGCATCGGACTCGATCCAGCTTGTGGGGGAAGCGAACACGGTGACGGTGGCCGAACCCGTGGCCGGGGTGGACCGAGGCAGGAACTCCTGCCGGAGGTGTCGCGGAGACACAGACGCACTCTTCTCTGAACGAGGATATGGACGGACGGCATGACGGCGCGGGTCGACGCCGTGGAGCCTCGGAGCAATGGGTGCTGTCCGTCAGAACGTCATGACCACCACCTTCCCTGAGTGCACCGCGGGCAGCAAGCCGTTTTCGGTGGTACGGGCCCGTATGCCTGTGTGCTGCGCCGTCCACCGATGTGCTCGCGCTGCGGACACGTGGAGATCAGGGCGTTGCATGCACTCTTCTAGCCGCTGGTCGCGCACGAGCGAGAGGCTGGTGGCGACGACTGTTGGCTCAGGCGCAGCCAGGCGGGGCAATGCGACGGTGTCAGATCTCTCTGAGCCGCTCGGCTACCGGCTCATCACCGGATCGCCGCTGGTGCGCGCTCGGGTGTTCGCCTTCCTGGACGAGGAGCGCGGCCACCCGGTCCTGCGCGTGCGCGGCAAGGTGCAAGGTCGTACTCGTCCCACCGCCACCCGCGGTGGCCCGAGCCATCGACGGGCCGTCGACGATTCGGGCGCGCCGAGGCATGGGCCAAGGGTGTGCGACGTGCAACCGGACGGCTTGAGCACAGCCGGGTCATGCCGACAGCGCGCGCTCGACATCGTCGGGACGACAGTGTCGGTCGCGTCGAGGTCACCGACCGCGACGACATGCCGCTTGGACTTCACGATGCAGGTGCCGAGGCCCGGCGGACCGAGGCAGTGCTCGACCCGTCAGCGGTCGGTGGCGCGGATGAGCGCCGGGCAGCGGGACGCGGCCAGCCGCGTAGTCGCACGCGACTGAGCCGGTGACGGCGGTGGTCATCCCCGCGATAATGGCCGACGTGGAGAAGGTCGAGGTCGTCGTCGCCCATCACGAGCGCGCGACCTTGCGGGTCGGTGACGTGTTCCTGAAGATCGACGCTGATCAGACGCGCACCGACGTCGAGGTCGAGGCGATGGCTATGGCGCCGATCCCGACCCCGGAGGTCCTGTGGCGGAAGCCGCCCGTACTCGCGCTCGCCGCCCTCCCAGGGACGGCACTCGGCCGCCTCGGCGAGCCGTCGACCGCGTCGTCGGCGGCGTGGGCCGCGGCGGGTGCCGCCGCACGGATGCTGCACGACGCGCCGCTGCCGCCATGGCCCGGTCGGAGCCTGGACGAGATCGCATCGCAGCTCGACGGCGAATGCGAGTGGCTGGTCACGAATGGCGTCCTCCCCGCCGACCTGGTCACGCGCAACCGCCGAGTCGCCGAGGCTGCGCTCCGGCTGTGGACACCGGTGTTCACACACGGCGACCTGCAGATCAGCCACGTGTTCGTCGACGTGGACGAGATCACCGGCGTGGTCGACTGGTCCGAGGCGGGCCAGGGCGACGCCCTGTACGACCTCGCCAGCCTGACGCTCGGACACGAGGAGCACCTTGGCGACGTCGTCGCCGGCTACGGCACCCACGTCGACCTCGACGTGATCCGCGCGTGGTGGTCGCTGCGAAGCCTGCTAGCGGTCCGCTGGCTGGTCGAGCACGGCTTCGACCCGTCCTCGCCAGGCTGCGAGGTCGACGTGCTGAGATCCCCGATGTGAGGCTGCACGAGGTCGGTGGCCGCGGAGGTGGCGGGCTTTCGCCCGCGCTGATCTGCCGGTGGTCGTGCGCCGGCGGTGCAGCGGCGAGGCAAGCACATCCGAGCGTGACGACAACCGGATGTCGATCGGGTGCCGTGGCGCGGACGCTTCCGGCGAACGCGGAACGGTCCCACCACACGCGCCAGGGGGTGCCGGGTCCAGAGTTTGCTCCGGCGCGGGGCTGACCGGCGGGCGCGGCGTCGGTCAGGCCAATGCGGGGAGGATGACCCGCTCCAGCACCGTGAGCGGGGCCCGCCACTGGTCGGGGTCGTCGTAGTTGCCTGCGGTGATGGCAACCGCGAGGTCCAGGTCGGGCAGGACGAACAGGCGCTGGCCGCCGTTCCCGATCCCCGCCACGAGCCGATGGCCCGCGATGGATTCGAGGTACCACTGGTAGCCGTACTGGGCGCCCCAGCCGGTCCGGAGGCGTGGCTGCAGCATCGTACGGATCCAGCCGGCGGGAACGATCCGCTGACCGTTCCAGGCTCCCTCGCGAAGCACCAGTTCGCCGAGCCTGGCCAGGTCGCAAGGTGCGAGTCGCAGCCCGGAGGCGGCGGAGGCCACCCCGTCCTCGCCGGTCATCCAATCGAAACGGTCGATGCCCAGCGGCCCGAACAGCACCGCCTGCCCGTACTGCGGCAGCGTCTGCCCGGTGCCATCAGCGATCAGACGGCCGAGTAGGGCCGTGGCACCGCCGCAGTAGGCCCATCGGGTGCCGGGCGGCTCGAGGATCGGGCGCTCCAGAATGTACCGGTACCGATCCGGGGCCAACTCCATCGCGATCTCGGCGTTGGCCGGGCTGTTGTACGGAAGATCTTCGCGCCATTCCACCCCCAACGACATCGTCAGGGCGTGCTCGACGGCGAGCCGGGCACGCTCGGGGTCAGCCGCCAGATCGGGATACTGCGGGAACCGCTGCAGCAGCGGCTCCGCCGGCGCCGGGACCAGCCCGTCGCCGAGCGCGATGCCGTACAACAGCGCGGTCACACTCTTGGTGACCGATCGGATGTCGTGCAGAGTCTCGGGCCCGAAATCCACGACGCCCAGCGAGTCGCCCCAGGCGAAGTCCTCGCCGGCCCCGTAGTACTCCAGAAGGCTCTGGCCGCCGCGAAACGCTGCGACGGCGTGCAGACCGCCGACCTGGCCAGCTCGGAGCACTTCGTCCAGGCGGTCACGCAACTGCGTTGTCACATGATCCTCCCGAAGGGCGTTAGCGGCCAGCGGAACACCTCGCTCGTTATACCGGAATCTGCGCCATGCAGTGGCCCGCCTGAGAGCCTCCACCGCGGCGCGAGATGCCGCCGTACTCCGCATCTGCCGCAGCACAGGCGCGCGCCGGTGCTGGCAGGTCCGTCATCCTCGGTAGCCGCCTCCGTGGCGCATCCGGTGTGGGAAGGTCCGGAGGTGCCGAGGCCAGTGCGCCAGGTCGCGTTGGGCAGAGGGACTACCCGAGCTGGTCGCGGCGGCGTGTCAGGTAGGCGGTCTCGGCGGTGTTGCCCGCCAGCTCGATGGCTTTGTCGTAGGCCGCGCGCGACTTCTGGCTGCGGCCCAGCCGGCGCAGCAGGTCGGCGCGGGTCGCATGGTAGGCGTGATAGCCGGCCAGGTCGTGCTCAAGCCGGTCGACGGTTGCCAGCGCCACCTCCGGCCCGTCAAGCTCGGCGACCGCGATGGCCCGGTTGAGGGTGATGATCGGCGAGGGGTCGAGGCGGACCAGCTGGTCGTAGTTGGCGACGACCTGTGACCAGTCGGTGTCGCGGACGTCGCGGGCGCAGGTGTGCATGGCGTTGATCGCGGCGAGGATCTGGTAGCGGCCCGGGGCCATTCCGGCGGCCAGGCGTTCGCGCACCAGCCGATGACCCTCGGCGATCAGCGCCGCGTCCCAGACCCCGCGGTCCTGCTCGGCGAGGGTGACCAGTTCGCCGCTCGTCGAGACGCGGGCCGCGCGGCGGGCCTCGGTCAGCAGCATCAGCGCCAGCAGCCCGGCCACCTCACCGTCGTCGGGCAGGAGAGCCCGGACGAGGCGAGTGAGCCGGATCGCCTCGGCGGTCAGGTCGTGACGTACGGGATCGGTGTCGTGGCCGGTTGCCAGGTAGCCCTCGTTGAAGACGAGGAAGAGGACGGCGAGTACGCCGGAGACGCGGGCCGGGAGATCCTGCGCGGACGGCACCCGATAAGGGATGCGAGCCGCCTTGATCTTGGCCTTCGCGCGGGTGATCCGCCGTTGCATGGTGGTCTCCTGCACCAGGAAGGCGCGGGCGATCTGGGGTACGGTGAGACCGGCGACCATGCGCAGCGTCAGCGCCACGCGGGTCTGCATCGCGAGCGCCGGGTGACAGCAGGTGAAGATCAGCCGGAGCCGCTCGTCCTCGATGGCGTCGACAGGCTCGGGCGGGTTGTCGTCGTACAGCATCCGAGCCTCCCGCTGCTTGCCGTCGCGCTTGTTCTCGCGCCGGATCCGGTCGATGGCCTTGCGGTTGGCGGTGGTGGTCAGCCAGGCGCCGGGGTTGGGGGGTACGCCGTCGGCCGGCCACCGCTCGACGGCGGTCGCGAACGCCTCGGCCGCCGCCTCCTCGGCGATGTCGAGGTCACCGAAACGCCTGTTCAACGCGGCGATGACCCGCGCCCACTCCTCGTGGTGGGCGCGGGTGATCGCCTCCCGGACGTCGACCACGCTCACAGGAACTGCCGCACCTCGACCTTCCGGTTGCAGTGCTTCGACCCCTCGCCGGCGAGCTTGAGCGCCACGTCGAGGTCGGGAGCCTCCATGATCCAGAACCCGGCGAGATGCTCCTTCGACTCCAGGAAGGGCCCGTCGCTGAACATCGCCTGTCCGCCTCGGTTGTCGATGACGGTGGCCGTGCTGGGTGCCGCGAGGCCACCGGCGAAGACCCAGTGACCCTCCGCCATGAGCCGGTCGTTGAACGCGTCGATGGCCGCCATCTCTTCGGCGGTGGCGGGGCCGGCCGCGTCGTGGATCACGGAAACCAGGTACTGCAGCCTTGGATCATCTCCTGTGGTTCGGGTCGCCCCTCGTGGGCGGCCGCTCATCCCTGCAACGAACGCCACAGCCTCGATCCGACAACTCCTCCCGTGCCTTTTCAAGACCTTTCCGGTGTGCCGGCCTCGCTGGTCCGAGGCGCCCTTGGAAACGTCCTCTCACGCAACATGTGCCCGCTCGTGCCGACGCGCGGTCGCGGGAAGCGTCGATCCCGGAGGGCTCGCATGCTCAGTCGAGCAACCAGCCGTGTAGTTGCCTGGCGTACGGAGTCAGGGCGAGCACCGCCAGCGCGAGCCACATCGCCGTGCCGATGACGAGCCAGCCGAAGGTCTTCCGGTCGCCGATCCGCCAGGTGCGGACAAGGGATGCCACCCCGGAGACCAAGGTGACGAACGCGACGGGGTGGACGAGCATCGCCACCATCCGGCTGATCTCGAACACCCACACCAGCGGGTTCCACAACGAGTCCGGGCCGGCTGGCGGCAGGGAGTCCTTCGGGTCGCCCAACCGTTCCAGGCCGGGGTCCAGCACAGCCGGGAGATCGCCGGTGCGCAGTGCGGCCACGAGCAGCACGCCGAAGCTGCCGACCAGGCACACCGCCAGCAACAGCAGTTGCACCGATACCACTACGCGGCCGCCGATTGAGGCGGCCGCGACCTGATCCTGTCGGCTCATCGGCGCAACGTACCCGCTCGCCGTCGACTACGAGAGCCCACGTCAGCGGGCGGGCTCAGTGCCTCCGTGAACGCACGGACGGCATCGCCGACCATCCGCTCATGCCGCCGACCGTGCGCGCGGCCGCGCCGTCGAGCCCGACGGCTGCCCCGGCGCCCTTGACAAGGCGAGCACTGCGCTCGTGTCCCACCTCCGCAACGTTCCTCCCGGAAACCGGGACACGCCTCTGCGGCACCGAATGCCTCGCGGGTGAAGCGGGCCCGGTGCTGGGCTTCGCTGGGGGAGACGTCGGTGGCCTGTCAACGTCTACAGCGAGGTCGCCCCGGAGCGACCGAGAATGCGCCCGAGCGCCTCGGTGACCAGTTCGGGAGCTCACCAGGGTTTTCACCCACGGACGGGCGGGGACGCGGGTCAAGAGGGGCGAACGCCGCCCCGCCGGACGACAGGGAGGCGACATGAGTTTGGAACGACCAAAGGACCAGGTCGAGAAGGTGGCTGGCCCCCAGAGGGCGCGGTTGGGCGACATGCCCCAGAACGAGCGGTCGGAGGCGGAGCGGGTGATGCAGCGAGACAAGGCCCAGGGCAGACGGCCCGGCGAGCACATCCAAGCGGATGCTCGGGAGGCGGGAGAAGACTTCACGAGCTGATCCGGCAGGTCGCGACGCCCCCGGTCCGCGTGCCGGGGGCGGTGCTGCACCCGCTGCTGCTGCAGAAGATCGAGAAAGGTCGTCACCACTAGCATTGCCTCCGAGGAGGCTGAGTCGTGGGAGCCGGCATTGCTCGGCTTCTTGGTCCTGTGGATAGCGCAGACGCCGTCCTCAACGGCCCCGCGTCAGACGATGCCCGCGGAGATGAGCTTGGCCGGTAGTGCCGCGGATCTACGACCAGGTGCTGGACGCGGTCGATCATGCCGCCCGAAAGATCGAATAGGACGACCCACAAACGCCTCGGTCGAGGCGTCGACCCGGTCGGGCAGACCTGCGGGCGATGGTGTCGTCAGGTCAGGAGACCCTCCCGCAGCTTTGCGCCCAGGTTGATCCCACCTACCGCCTGAGGGCTGCTCGGCTCGTGTACCTCGAGGGTGTTGTTGCGGCGCATCAGCTCACGGACCGGAGGTGGCAGCCGGGGCGGGTCGTCCATGGCTGCGAGAATCTGCCCTGCGCTCGTGATCAGTCGATCGACCAGGGCGGTCGCGTCGGTGTCCACCCGCACCCGGCCGTACTCCCAGCCGGCTGTGGTGAGGTCGAGCAGCTCGAACACGTGGGTCAGGAGCGGGTACGGGTCGGTCACCCGGTCGAGCTGGGGCGCCCGGCTGCCGACCACCGCGACGGCGGCGGCCACCTGCGCATACGGGTGGAAGCCGCACGGCAACGCGAACAGTGGCCACCGCAGCGCCGGGCCGGCTTCCTTCCACAACGGCCGGTAGTTCCGGCGGTGCACCAGGAGCCGTCGGCCAGTCCGTCGGTGTATGTCATGGGCCTGGGCCTGTAGGTCCGCGTGGGCTTCGTCGGCGACCTGGCTCACGATCCGGGCCGCCACCACCAAGCCGTCGTCACCGTTCAGCATTCCGGTGACCGCCTCAGCCTGCTCGGGAAACCGGACCTGCGCGCCGGCGCCGTACCGGTGCTGGACGTCCCGTAGCAGCGCCTGCTGCCGCGCCGGATCGAGCTGGACCCGCCCGCCGCCCAGCAACTGCCGGAGCCAACGCATATCGCCTCGTTTCAGCAACCGTCCCGGATCGCGGCAATGCTAGTGCGTGGGACCTCCCTCATGCGGTGATGGGGTGGCTGAGCGGTCTTCGACCTTATGGTGGTGCACGCGCATCCGTACGACGAGGCGACGAGCACGGCGGCATCCCTTGTCCAGTAGGCGCGCGGACGAGGGCCCCGGGTTGATGGCCCGGCCCCAACCCAGTCTAGGTAGGGCCGCTGTCAGTTGAGCGGGATTCAGCGTGCCGCGCCGCCCGGTCGACCTGGGTCGGTCCGGGAGGGCCGGTGACCGACGCGCGGAGCGCGTATCACGGAGGAGTTGCCAGACGCCGGGCGGAAACCCCGCGCCGCGTCGGCCACCGTGTCGTCGGGATCGCGCTCGAGAGCCCGCCGGATGTGCGGCGGGAGGACCTCGGATGTTGCCATCGCCAGCCGGACCTCCACGGAACGGTCGTCAACCAGGCGTTCCAGATCCGCCTCGTCCAGCTCGACCGCGCGGACCAGCGCGGCACGGACGTCGACCACGGGGTCCTGAGCAAGCGCGCTGCGCTGCTCGGCGGTGGTCCGCGGGTTGCGGGCGACCCCCTTGCGTACGCGTGCGGTGCGATCGGCCATCAGGGCGGTGATCACGTCGGGGTCGTGGGTGTGGGTGGCGAGTCGTTCCCGTACCTCAGGTGAGACGTCGTCGATCAGCCTGGCGGCCAGGTCGGGCTCCAACTCCCGCATCTCCGCGAGGAGGCCACGAAGCTCCTTGTCGGGCGCCTCCGACATCACCCGGCGAACCGACTCGTCGCACGCCGGGTTGCCGGCGACCGCCCAGCGGACCCACCGGTCGGCGTCTTTGACCAGACGCAGGAGATTGGCGACCGAGGTCGAAGGGTTTCTCGCCACCGCCTCCCGGACCTGACGATCATGGTCCCGGGTCAGCGGTCGCAGTGCCTGCGCGGGTGCGTCGGTCCGGGCCGCGACCGCCTTACGGACCACGGCCGACGGGTCGGACGCCAAGTCGATGAGGGTCATCTGTGGCGTTGCGGGGTCCTGCGCGAGGGCGAGCCGCGCGTCGGCGGCCCCATCGGGCGCGCGGTGGGCGGTGGTACCTGACCCGCTGTGACGATCAGGCCCGTCGACGTCCTGCTGCTTCCCCATGGGCGCAATCATGTCACGGCCCGACTGGGGCAGCGCGAGCCTGACCAGCGCGTTGACGATGGTCGAAGCGCTACCGCTCGGCGGCGCGCTTCGGAGTGGCACACCTTGATGTCTTCATGACGGCGGACGAGGACGGAGGAGATCGCCCGGCGCTCGGGCCTCGTGATCGCGGGACCCGTGCTGCCGAATGGCATGATCGGATCGATCGGGCGTACCGGCACCAGACGGGGAAGCAGGTTGGGGATCCTTGACAAGTCCCAGGAATCGGCCCTTGGAGATTTTCTGCTTGGGAGAATGTCCGAGGCGAGCTTCGTGGCGGCCTTCGGCGTGGATCCCCGAGTAGACGAGGGATACCTGCCTGAGCTGCTGGCCGAGGCGGTGCGTCGCCAGGATGCGACCCTCGTCGAGGCCGCCCTGAGCTTGATGTTCGCTTTCGACCTGCTCGGTCCTCGGTACCTCGCGGTGCTGTGCGACCTGCTGGTGGCCGACTGGCACCACGACCACGAAGACGTGGCGAGGGCGCTCCAACAGTTGTCTGATCCAGCGGCCGTGCCGGCGCTGCGCCATGCCTCCGAGCTGGATCTGCCGTACCGCGAGTACGACGACGTTCGCGCGCTGTCCCGTAAGTGCATGTGGGCGCTCAGCGACATCCGTACCGAAGAGGCTGTCGCCGCGCTAGAGGCGCTCTCACACTCAAGTAACAACTCCGTCGTTCGAAACCTCGCGGCGTACCACCTGGCCAAGGTCCGCAACGGTGAGCCACCGTCCCGAGTGAGCCGGCGTCTCCGCGAACGGTAAGGCGTCGGCCCAGAGCCCGACTGTGATGCGGGCCGGACGAATTCGGCTACAGCGTTGGCGTGGTCGTCGCGCGTCAGGGTCAGCGGGTGGCGGCGGCCAGGAACATGGGGACGGCGAACATCAGCCGGCCGCTGGCGGCGCGCCGGGTCTGCTCTCTGACCCACGCCTCGCCCTCCTCGACGCTGATGGCGCCAGTTTGACGGGCGGCGGCAGCGTGTCCGGCGAGCAGCGGCTGCATGGTGGCGTCGGTGAATATGGCGGTGTGGACTTCGACCTCGACGTCGTGAAAGCCATTGTCGAGCAGCAGATTGCGGTAGGCGCGGGCGATGCGGGGGTGCAGGATGGTGTCGGCGCGGGCGTGCACGATGCGGCGGGTCAGGTCGGGTTGGTCGGAGTCGATGACCAGGGCGTCCCAGTCCTGGCCGACCAGCACGATTCGGCCGCCGGGGGCGAGGACCCGGCGGGCTTCGGCCAGGGCGAGGGACGGCTCGGGCAGCACGTGGTACACCTTGTCGGCCCGGTAGCCGTGGGCCTGCCCGTCTGCCAGGGGCAGGTCGATGGCGTCGGCCGCGCGCAGGTCGAGGTCAGGGAATCGGCTGCGGGCCGCGGTCAGCATGGTGGGGTCGAGGTCGACACCGATGGCGCGGGCGCCGCGCCGGGCGAGTTCGGCGACGGCGCGGCCGGTGCCGCAGCCGACGTCGACCACTGTCGCGCCAGGGTGCAGCCGTAGCAGCTGGTAGCCGCGTTCGCGTAGCGTGACGGCGGCGGGCGTGGCTTCGGCGGCGTGGAGTGTCTGGATGAGGGTTTCGGTGTCCGTGTGGGCGGTGTGCGTCTCCGGCATGTGGTTGAGTCTGCGAGTTCAGGTTGACCTGAAGTCAACTCTCCTCCAGCTGAGGTGAGCCTGACGCCCGGGGGAGTTGTCGATGGAGTACTCGATCGGGAAACTGGCGGCCCGCTTCGGGCTGGCCCCGCATGTCCTGCGGCACTGGGAGGATGTGGGCTTGCTGCCCCCGGCGCGCCGGGTTGCGGGCCGCCGGATGTACGGCGCGGCGGATGTGACCCGGGTCGCGGAGATCCTGCTGGGTAAGGAAGCGGGCTTCAGTCTGGAGCAGTTGCGGGAGCTGTTCACCGCTCCGGATCGTGACCGACGGCGTGAGCTGCTGGGCGGCCAGTTGGCCCAGGTGCGGGAACGCATCGCCCGGCTCACGCTGTCGCAGACGCTGCTGGAACATGCATTGCGCTGCCGACACCCGGACTACCAGTCGTGCCCGCAGTTCCAGGCGATGATGCTCGCACGGCTGGACGAGGTCGACACGGCTGAGGCCCTGAACCACCACTGATCTTAGAAATGCGCGAACGCACTCCCATGCCGCGCTCAGCATGCTGAGGTGTCGCAGATCAGTTGGCGGACGCCCGGCCTGCTGCGACCTCCGGCCGGCGTCGGCCGCGCGCGGGCAACCAGGCTCGTGTTATTCGGGAGGAGCAAGGATCGCGGCCTCTAGACGCAGTCCGACGCCGACTAGGACGAGAAGGCCGGCGAGGATATGCGGCTCGACCTGCCCTGAATCGCTCGACATCGTAAGCGCGGAGATCAGCAAGCCGGCCAGCAACGCAGAAGTGCCTACTACCCGTCGGGTGGCAGCTCGCCTGGATCGAAGGTCCACTACGGGACCGTACCGGAGAGCAGACAACGGAACTGTCCGCAGCGCGACCGATCGAACCACTGCGCCCGTGACGATCGCGGTGTGGTCGGTCGGTCGCCGCCGTGGGCGGGGCGATCGCCGCCGCGCCGCTCCGCGGCTTGCCACCGATTGTCAGGGTCGAGCCCTGCTGCGTCCACGGCTGCTGGACAGGAGTTTGCCGAGCCGGCCATCGAAGTCGCGAACGCGCGCCGTCGTCTGGCTGATCTTCAGCAGCACCCGGCCGGACGGACCGTCATCCGCCGGTCTCGCAGGCGTCGATTTCGCCACCTGGGCCGGCGCGGGTGCCGACAATGAGGAAATGAGAGCGCAGAGCTATCTGAAGAGGTCGCAAGAAGCCGCAGCTCGTCGTCGTACTCCGAAGAGACAACCAGCCGTGCCTCGTCGTCGTGCTCCATGGCCACTGATGGCGGCGCTGCTTGCGGCGGGAGCGGCCGGAGCCGCGGCGGTACGGCGCCGCAGAGGCGCCGGGCGCAGCGGACCCACCGGAGCCGAGGCGACAGGCGACGTCAGCCCGGCCGGTCTTGCCGGGGGGCCTGTCCGGCCCCTCGGCAGCCCCGAAGGAGGCGCACAGAGCTGGCGCCAGGCAAGGTGAAGCCCAAGCCGCCGCGGAGCGTGCGCTGGCGGCCGATCGGTAAATGTGTAGCGGTGTTGTGGCGCGTGTCGGGACACTGCGTCGGTGATCGGTTCTGCACCGCCTCAACCGCTTCGACCTCGTGCCCTGAGGCCCGGAGACCTCGTCGTTGTCGCATCGCTGTCCGGGCCGCTCCATGCCGCTTACGAGCCCGACCTCGAGCAGGCGGTGGTCGTGCTCGAGCGGATGGGATTCCGCGTGCGTCGGGCGCCGCTACTCGAAGCAGGGCGGCACCATTGGTGGAGCGCGGCTACGCCGGCGGAGATCGCCAGGGAATTCAATGCTCTTCTGCGTGATCCTGAGGTGCGCGCCATCATCGCGCATGACGGCGGCCAGACGGCGCTCGGCTACCTCGACCTGATCGACGTTGAGGCGATCGCTGCCGACCCCAAGCCGATCCTCGGCTACAGCGACATCTCACTGCTGCATCTGGTGCTCTATGTACGCACGGGTCTGGTCGGGTTCCATGCCGACCTGGCCACGCCTGGACTCGGCGGGGCGTGGCAGGCTGCGCCCGCAGCGCGCCGAGCGGAACTTGAAAGCTCTACTCGACGTTGCTGACCGGTACCGAGGCGATCGGTGCGCTGCCGGCCACCCCGTCATGGGAGTGCTGGCGTGCCGGCCGTGCCGAAGGACGGCTGATCGGCGGGGTGCTCAATCGCATCATGCGGGCGCAGGCGACGCGATACGCGCTGCCGCTCGAATGGTTCGACGGCGCGGTGCTGTTCTGGGAGGAGATGGGCGGCCAAGCGTCGTGGGTGTGGAGCGATCTGCAGGTGCTGCGGCACTGCGGCATCCTCGATCGGATCTCCGGCATGGTCGTGGGCGTCCCGTACGCCATCGACGGCCTCGGCGGGCCCGACGCGTCCCCGACCCTGCCCGAGATAGTTCTCGACGTCCTCGGCGACCGTGACATCCCGGTCCTGGGCAACGTCGAGTTCGGGCACGCCGGCCCGAATCTGCCGATGCCGGTCGGCATCCGCGTCGGCCTCGATGCGCAGCAGCGGACGTTGTCGCTGCTCGAACCGGCGGTACGGCCGCCCGCGACAACGGGACCGGACCCATCATCGTGGGCCGCACCCGGACGGCGGTGACGTGCGGGAGCTGACCCAGTTGTCGATGCGCCACTACACGCCACCGAGCACCGGCGCGATCGTGCCGCTGCTGCACATCACCCCGTCGAAGCTCGACACCGGCACGCCCGGCAGCGGTGACCGTCCGGGTGCCCGTGATCTGTTTGGGGCTTCACGTGCGCTGATGTCGGCACCCTAGCGGCTTGTTGCACGGACAGTTCCGGTCGGTGACAGCGGCTATGTTCGTGGTCGTGCTGGTGTCGCCCCGTGTTACCTGCCTGCTTGCTGCATTCGTCGTCTTCGTGGTCGCCGGCTGCGGCGACGGCGGTGCTCCCACTGCTGTTCCTTCGGCAGCGCCGGAGGTATCCACCAGTGCCCCCGGTGCCTCCGCTTCGGCCCGTAAGCCCTCCTACACCGCGGTCGACGTGGACTTGTGTGCGCGTACGGATCTGAGGCCGTTGGCGGACCTTGGGGTGACGGTGATGCGCACCGATCCGAAGCCGCCCGTCGGAAGGCCAGGAGCGGCGTGCCTGTTCGAGATGCGCACGAAGGCGGGCTATCAGGCGAACCTGCGGGTGGAGGCGTCCACCCCCGCGACCGAGGACGAGGCCCGTTCGCTGTACCGAAGTACCCGGCAGGTGACCGGCATGACGCTGGTGGGGGCGGTCGCCGACGTGGGGGAGGAGGCGGAGGCGTTCACGAAGCGTTCCAAGCCGGGTTTCCGGTACACGGAGTACATGGTGCACGCCCGCAGCGGCAACCTGGTGGTGAAGGTGTGGCTGGCCGTCGGCGCAGATTCCTACCCGCCCACGGCGACGTTGGCCGGGAAGTCCCTGGCCTTCCTCAAGGCAACCCAGACGTCTGTGCCCACCGCCTGACGCCGTGTTGAACGGCTCGCCGTACTCGAGGTCGGTGGTTCCAGACTGCATCGCGTGTTGGCGGGGCTCGGCTACGACATCCCGTCAGTCGACACCTGGGCGTCGCGGTGCGGCTGGCGGCCGGTGCCGGAGCACCGCTGACCCGGATGATGTGGACCGTTTCCTGGCGAGCGATCCGATTCGCCCTGCCGTCGGCCGACATCCATAGTTTTCGGCGCAGGGAATGACCGGCGCGATGGCGTAAGCTGGGCGCGTAACGGCCGCCCTGGTCCCTGGTGGTGCCTCAGCCGCAGGCACACCATCAGGAGCACCGGATGCCTGTTTCCCCTGCCTATGTCGTCCCCGGCCGGGAGTCCGTGGATGACCTCGTCAAGCGGATCGCCGACCGTGACCAGGCCGCCTTCGGTCGGCTCTACCGCCGCCTCGTCCGCGCTGTCTTCACCCAGGTGAGTGCGAGGGTGGGTAGCCCGTCGGCCGCCGTCGCGGTGACCCGGGCGGTGTTCGTCGAGGTCTGGCAGCTCGCGCCGAGGTGCGCCGCCGGTCAGGTCGATGGTCTCGGGTGGGTGACGGCCATCGCCGTTCGCCGGGCGGAGGAGCGGCTTCGCGAGATCGATGTCAGCCCTTCGCCTCTCCTCACCGGATACGACGAGTTCCTCGGTCACATACTGACCACCGCGTTGAGCGGCGAGCCGCCGGCCCAGCTCGGCACGTCGGTTCCCCCTACCACCAGATGACCGTCTGCCGATCGGCTCTCGGCCCGGTGTGCGGCGCGGTCATCGGGCCGAGCAGTCGTTCTTGTCCGTCAGCCCATCGGCAGCGCGACCGTCTGCCGATTCTGTCTGATGTGGATTCAGCCGGCGTCGACCCCTTCGTGGGCTCGAACTCGGTGAGGACCCGCGCCGGTCAGCGCGGTGCTGCCACCTTCGTTGTCCCACACCGCGTACCTGTCGGAGCCGGTCGCCGCCGCAGCCCGGGGCCCAGCCGGTGCGCTGGCCAGGATGTCCGGCGCGCGCCTGACGTTGGTCGGGTCGGCGGCGGTCGCCATCGCCCACTCGGCTGCCGCCCCCGATGTGGCGGGCGGCACCACCAGCAGGTCGACCTGGACGTCGCGGCCGGTGGTGGCGACCAGCAGGGCGGGGTCGAGGGTGTCGAACCAGCCGATCCGGACCACGTCCGGTCCGACGGTCAACCGGCGGACCGGGCTATCCCAGGTGTGGATGTTGAGCATGAGATGCCGGATCCGGCCATGACGTTCGGACAGGGCGAGGACAAGGCCGGGGAGTTCGGTGGCCGGGTCCCAGGACCGCGGCCACCACCCGCCGTCCAGAACGGCCCGGTCGTGGGGGAGGGAAAGGACGAGCCGGGGTGCGGAGGGCGCCGGTGCGGGGACCGTGGTGGCTGGTCGCGTGCTGATGGACATGGCTCATCCGTCCTGATTCTCCGGGCGGCGTGGCAGCGGGACGCTGGCGATGCCGGTCGTCGGCGGGGGAGTCGGACCGGACTCGGGCGAGCCGGCTTCCTGCGTGCCGCGACGGCGGCCCAGCATCCTGAGTTGCACGATCCGGGCGGTGCCGGGCAGGGCGACGAGCAGGACCCCGGAGACCGCGGCCAGCAGCAGCGCCACCCCCATCGGCAGGGTGCCGTGCGCGCCGAGGAACGACACCTCGGCGCGTTGCCCGTTCTGCAGTACGAAGATGAGCAGCAGCAGGAGCACGACCGCGAACACCACGGCAGCGACCCACAGACCGCCGACCCGCGAGCGCTTCACCGCCGGCTGCGGGGGCATCGGACGAGAAACGTCGGTGCCGTCGTGGCCGTCGAGCGGGAAGAATCGAACATGATTGTTCCGGGGTGCGGTCATCAAGAACCGCCGCCTTCCGAGGAGCATGTGGCCGGCCTGAGCGCGGTAATGCGCTGGCGCGCCTGGTTGATGGCGGGCCTGCGACAGGCTGTCGCGGTCCGACGTGCGGTGGGAGGTGCCCTGCCAGGAACGCGAGGAGGCCCGGCGACCTGACCGGTGGGGGTGGCGCGGCGAGCGGTCATCACGGTGACCTCGATCGGTGGGGGCGTCCGCCAGCGGCGGACTGTCAGCCACCGGGGTCCCGAGCGACACTGCCAGCGTACGCCTCCGCGCCTCGACCGGCCCGTCAGCCGCCGGCACCATCGCGGCCTGATGAGCCGCTGGTCGCGCGGCGGCGTCATGCGGGGTAGGGTTCGGACCTCGCTCGGGACCTCGGCGCCGTACCGCAACGTCCGCTTTGAACGATCCGGGTCGGAGCCAGCAGTGGACGAGGACAACCCGGGGTTCGGCGATCCGATGACCTCCGATCGCCGGCTGCGGCTGTGGGCTGTTCTCGCCGATGCCGCCCGGGGTGGCGCGGTTGCGGTCGATCACGTCTGCGCGGCGGCGGTGGCGGTCGCGGGGGTCGACTCCGCCGCCGTCGCGGTCATCCTCGACGCCACGCCGCGTGAGCTGGTGTATGCCACGGACCGGACCGCGTCGGCGCTGGAAGACCTGACCCTGACCCTCGGTGAGGGGCCGTGCGTGGACGCGACCACCGGTGGGCCTGTCCTGGTAGCCGATCTGACGGCACCGGATTGCTGGAACCGCTGGCCGGTGTTCGCGCCGGCCGCGGTGCTCGCCGGGGCCGGCGCGGTCTTCGCGTTGCCACTACGGATAGGCGGGATCCGCCTCGGTGTCCTGGACCTCTACCGGGCTCGCGCCGGTGGCCTCGGAGTGGAGCAACTGGCCGACGTGCTGGTTCTGGCGGACACGGCGTGCGCGGTGCTGCTGGACGACGCGACGCGCCACGGGGTGGACCGGGGCGATCAGTGGCCCGAGGGGACCGGCCTGCAACACCCCGAGGTGCACCAGGCGACCGGCATGATTGTGGTCCAGTTGGGAGTGCCCGCGGCGGTGGCGCTCGTCCGGTTGCGCGCCTACGCATACTCCCAGGACCGGCAACTGCGGGACGTGGCAGCTGACGTCGTCGCTCGGCGCCTGCGTCTCGGACCGGCGGAGGACACATGGTGACCGGACTTCATGAGCATGGATCGGCGCCAGGACGGCGCGTTACGGACCATCCCGCCGGGCGACCGGTGGATGGAACCACTGATTGACGAGGTGACTGACATGGCCGAGACCCCGCTGGCCGACGTTTTCGTGGAGATGGCCGACACTCTCGTCGACGACTTCGACGTGATCGAGTTCCTGCACGTGCTGACCGAGAGGTGTGTCGAGCTGCTGGGTGTGTCAGCGGCCGGGCTGCTCCTGACCGACCAGCGGGACACGCTGCAGGTGGTCGCCGCCTCCTCCGAACGCACCCGGCTGCTGGAGCTGTTCCAGCTCCAGACCGACCAGGGGCCCTGCCTCGACTGCTTCCGTAGCGGCCAACCGGTGTCGGTCGCCGACCTGACCCTGACCACTGCCCGATGGCCGAGGTTCACCGCCGCCGCCGCCGAGGTCGGCTTCGCCGCAGTGCACGCCCTGCCCATGCGCCTGCGCTCCGAGGTCATCGGCGCGCTGAACCTCTTCGACGTCCGGCCGGGAGCCCTCGACGAGGGCAAGCTCCGCATCGGTCAGGCACTCGCCGACGTGGCCACCATCGGACTGCTGCAACAGCGCGCCATCCACCGACGCGACATCCTCACCGAACAGCTGCAGACCGCCCTGAACAACCGCGTTCTGATCGAACAGGCCAAGGGGGTTCTCGCCGAACGCCTCCAGGTGGACGTCAGCCAAGCCTTCGCGATACTGCGCGACGGCGCCCGCAGCCGCAACCGGCGACTGTCCGAACTGTCCCAGGCGATCGTCGACGGCTCCGAGCAGTTCGCGCCGGGGGCGGTCACCAACCGGCCCGGCTGACCAACGGCTCGACAACCGAGCCAGCGTCCCCGGGCGCGTCCAGGTGTCGGTCGGGGGGATGAAGGCGTACGGTGAGGGTGTCGCCCGGGTCCCCGGTGGCCGCCAGTCTCGCCGCCACCAGCCCGTTAGGGGCGCTGAACAATGGTCACCCCCATCGTGACGCCGACGGCCGTTTCGTCCCCTCCGACGCCGAACCCGGCCAGGGGGGACAGCGAACAACTGTTGCGTCGACGCGCAGCCCTGAACGTCGAAGATCCCGACCGCGCACGGCTACGAACCCGGATCATCGAGGCGAACCTGCCGATGGCGGGTCGACTGGCCCGCCGGTACGTCGGCCGCGGAGAGCCGTACGAGGACCTGGCGCAGGCCGGCGCGCTCGGCCTGATCAAGGCCGTCGACGGATACGACAGCAATCGGGGCGTGCCGTTCGCCAGCTACGCCGTCCCGACCATCCTCGGCGGCATCCGGAAGCACTTTCGCGACACGGCCTGGGCGATCCGGGTCCCACGCGCGGCCCAGGAACTGGGGGCCCAGGTGCCCGAGGCCCGTGGCAGGCTGGCGCAGCAACGCGGTCGCCAACCGACGGATCGAGAGCTCGCCGACGACCTGGCGGTGACCGTCTCCCAACTCGTGGCCGCCGTCGCCGCCCTCGACATGTATCGCCTGGCGTCGCTCAACGAGCCACGACCCGGGGCCGACGACCTCGAGCGTCACGCGCTCGTCGGCGCCGCCGATCCGGCGTACGCAGCCGTTGACGACCACCTCACCCTCCAACTGCTCCTCGCGGCGCTTCCCGCACGTGAACGTCGGATCCTGACCATGCGGTTCTACGGCGACCTGACCCAGGCGGAGATCGCCACCCGGGTCGGGCTGTCCCAGATGCACGTCTCCCGGCTGCTGAAGCGCTCGCTGGCCCAACTGAGAGCCGGGATGCTCCGCTGAGTCCTCGCCACCGGCCATACCGCCACCTGTGACCAAGACCAACCCGAACGACTTCCCAAGGGGGCAGAAGATGAGGATCGCCAGGTACCGGATCGTTGCGGCTCTGCGCGAGCGCGACCAGCAGTTCAGGGCCGACTGGGTCGAGCGCGAACTACCGGAGCGGGTGGACCCCGCCAAGCACGTGGGGCTGCTCGCCACCCTGCGCCTCGATCCGGCTGACCTCGCCGACGCGCCGTCTCCATGAGGGTTGCCCTGCTCGGGCCGGTCGCCTGGCGGACACCCCCACACCACTACGGTCCCTGGGAGCAGGTGACCGGGCTGCTCGCCGAAGGGCTGGTCACCCGGGGCGTGGACGTGACCCTCTTCGCGACGCTGGACTCCGTCACCTCCGCCGCCCTCGACGGCGTGTGCCCCCGGGGGTACGCCGACGATCCGGACCTGGACGGCCGCGTGTGGGAGGCGATGCACGTGTCCCACGCGATGGCCCGCTCCGGGCAGTTCGACCTGGTGCACAGCCACCTCGACTGGCTGCCGCTCGCCTTCGCCGAACACTGCCGTGCTCCGCTGCTCACCACCGTCCACGGCTTCTCCGGCGCGGGGATCCTCCCCGCGTACGCCCGGGCCCGGTCGTCCTACGTGTCGATCTCCGACGCCGACCGGAGCGCCGATCTCGACTACGTCGCCACGGTGCACCACGGTGTCGACCTCACCGGGCTGCCGTTCACCCGCGACGCCGGCCCAGGCCTGGCCGCCTTCGGCCGGATCCATCCCGACAAGGGCACCCACACCGCCATCGAGATCGCCCGCCGCGCCGGCCGGCCGCTGACCATCTGCGGCATCGTGCAGGACGAGCGGTACTTCGCCGAACAGGTGGCCCCGCACATCGACGGCGACCAGGTCGTCTTCCTCGGATCCGTCGGCCCCCGTCGGCGTGCGGAGGTGCTGGGCTCCAGCACCGCGCTGCTGCACCCGATCGCCTTCGACGAGCCGTTCGGACTGTCGGTGGTGGAGTCGATGGCCTGCGGCACGCCGGTCGTCGCGTACGCCCGCGGGTCGATGCCGGAGATCGTCGACGAAGGGGTGACGGGCTTTCTCGTACACACCGTCGAGCAGGCCGTCGACGCCGTCACCCGGGCTGCCGGGCTCGACCGGGCCGGCTGCCGGGCCCGGGCCGGGCAGCGCTTCGGCGCGGACCGGATGGTCACCGACTACCTGGCCGTCTACGACCACCTCACCCGCCGACCGCACCGCTGAACCCGGCCACCGCCTACGAATCCGTTCCGCCGGCCACACACGCTGGCCGGCGTGCGCCGATACCGCGTGAGGTTCGCCCCCGTACGCCGGAGGCGGCCGACAACCAGAAGGCCCGACACCCATGCCCAGCTACGGATTCCTCAGCACCCACCCACCGACCCGGTGTGGACTGGCCACCTTCAACTCCGCCCTCGCCGCCCACCTGACCGCCGACGGTACGCGCGGCGGCATCGTGCGGGTCACCGACCACGGCGACGACCTGCGGGCCGGACCGGGGGTCGTGCACACCTGGTCGACGCGTACCCAGGCCGGATGGCGGGATGCCGCGGCGGCCCTGAACACCTTCGACGTGGCCGTCGTGCAACACGAGTACGGCATCTACCCCGGCGCCGACGGCGAGGATGTCCTGCCGCTGCTGCGCCGGCTCAGCGTGCCGAGCATCGTGGTCCTGCACACCGTGCTCCGCCGGCCCTCGGCCCGGCAGAAGTCCCTGCTGGAGCAGATCGTCACCGCCGCCGGGGCGGTCGTCACGATGACCGACACGGCTCGCGACCGGCTGCTCGTCGGCTACACCGTACGTCCGGGCAAGGTCACGGTCATCCCGCACGGCGCCGCGGAGCACGTCGGCGTACCCGCCGACCGCCGTACCCGCCCGCACCTGCTGACCTGGGGACTGCTCGGTCCCGGCAAGGGCATCGAGTGGTCGCTGCGGGCACTCGCGCAGTTGCAGGACCTCGACCCGACACCCACCTACACCGTCGCGGGCCGGACCCATCCGAAGGTGGTCGAGCACCACGGGGAGGCGTACCGGTCGGGACTGCACCGGCTCGGCGCGCAACTGGGCGTCGCGCACGCCGTGGACTACCAGGACGTCTACCACGACCAGGCCGCCCTCGGCCGGCTGATCCGCTCCGCCGACGTGGTCGTGCTGCCCTACGACTCCCGCGAACAGGTGACCTCCGGCGTGCTCATCGAGGCGGTGGCCGCCGGGGTACCGGTCGTGGCCACGGCCTTCCCACACGCCGTCGAGCTGCTCAGCGGCGGCCCCGGGCTGGTCGTACGCCATCAGGATCCCACGGCGCTGGCCACCGCGATCCGGCGGATCCTGACCGAACCGGGCCTGACCGCCCGGCTGGCCGGCCGCAATCGGCCGCTCGCCGCGGACCTGCGCTGGCCGGCGGTGGCGGCCCGCTACGGCACTCTCGCCGAGCGGCTCACCGTGGCCCGCCCGACGGTGGTCAGCGCGGCGTCGGCGTGACCGCGACCATCGGCCGTCCCACGACGCCGGACAGCGGTCACCCGCCGACCGGGCCCGGACCGAGCTTCGCGCACCTGAGCCGGTTGAGCGACGACACCGGGTTGTTCGAGCACGCCCGGCACGGCATCGTCCGCCGCGAGCACGGCTACTGCACCGACGATGTCGCCCGCGGCCTGGTCGTCACCAGCCGCGAGCCGGAGCCGGCCGAGGAGGTGCTCCGGCTCGCCGAGTGCTACCTCGCCTTCCTGACCCACGCGCAGGACGGCGGCGGCGCCTTCCACAACCGGCTCGGTCACGACCGGCGGTGGACCGACGCCCCCGGGCTCGGCGACTGGTGGGGCCGGGCGCTGTGGGGACTGGGCACCGCCGCTGCCCGCAGTCCGGCCCCCTGGATCCGGGAGGAGGCGCTCGTCGCCTTCAGCCGGGGCGCCACTCGGCGCTCCCCGGCCCCGCACGCGATGGCCTTCGCCGGGCTCGGCGCCGCCGAGGTGCTGCACCGCCACCCGGCCCACACCGCCGCAGCCGCGCTGCTGTCGGATGCGGCCACCACGGTCGGTGCTCCCGGAGCCGACCCGCGGTGGCCCTGGCCGCAGCCGCGGCTCACCTACGCCAGCGCGGCCCTCGCGGAGGTCGTCGTCGCGGCCAGTCAGCTGCCCCACGGCGGACCACCCCTCGACGACGGCCTGCGGATGCTGGCCTGGCTGCGCGACGTCCAGCTCCGCGACGGGCACCTGTCGGTCGTACCCGCCGGGGGGTGGCAGCGGGACGGCGTCCGACCGCGCCACGACCAGCAGCCGATCGAGGTCGCCGCCTTCGCCGATGCCTGCGCCACCGCCGCCACCGTCACCGGCGACCCCGCCTGGGAGAACGGGGTGCGACAGGCCGTCGGGTGGTTCCTCGGCGACAACGACGTCGGCACGCCGATGTGGGATCCGGCGACCGGCGGCGGCTACGACGGGCTGACCCCGCACGGGCCCAACCTCAACCAGGGCGCCGAGTCCACCCTCGCCCTCATCTCCACGCTGCAGCACGCCCGGCGGTGGTCGTGACCGGTGCCCTGGCCGTCCGGCACGGCACCACCCTCACCCCGGACGCACGCCGGGTCATCGTCAAGCTCTTCGTCCCCGGTGAGGACGACGCGGTGGTACGCAATCGCGCGCGGGCACTCATCGACCGGATCGCGCACCTCGACGACGAGGAGACCGGCCGGCTGCTGCGGGACACCTTCGACCGCTTCGGCACCCGGCATCGCGACCTGGACGGCACCTTCCACCACCACTACGACCTCGTCCGACACCGCATCTTGCGGGCCCGGGACCTGTCCCCGGCCACCCGGCTCCTGATCGGCGCCTACTTCAGCCACGAGTACGCGGTCGAGGCGGCGGCGCTGTGCAACCCGTCGATGGTGGCCCATCCCGACCAGGTCGGCCTGATCGCGGGGCAATTGCGCGTCGCGGTCAGCCTGCGCCAGATCGGCGAGGGCCACGTCTCGTCGATCGGGTTCGCCAGCGCGGTCCTCGGACCCGGGCGCCGGCTCGCCGTCGCCGACCGGTCCGGCCCCCTGGTCGTCGGGCAGCGGGCCGGCATACGGCACCGCCGCGACCTCCTCGCCGCCGGCCTGACCGAGGCGGCCTGCGACAACGAGATCACCGCCACCGTGCTGGACGCACTGCCCGAACGCTACGACGAGGCCAGCTTCGAGCAGGTGCTCGGCGACCTGCCACCGGACCTGCTCTCCCGCAGCACCGGGCCGGGCACCCTCGAACATGTGCGCCGCACCAACGCCGCCAGTTACGCCACGACCTTCCCCGCCGACACCGCCCTGCACCAACGGGTGCTCTGGCCGGCCGTTCCGGCGGAGAGCAACGGCATGGAGGACGCCCGGTTCGTCAGGTTCACCGACGAGTCCGGGCCGGTGTACCGGGCCACCTACACCGCCTACGACGGACGACGCATCGCCACCCGCGCGCTGACCAGCGGTGACCTGCGTCGCTTCGAGATCACCCCGATGCGCGGACCGGGCGCCCGCAACAAGGGCCTCGCGCTGTTCCCCCGTACCGTGGGCGGCCGGCACCTCGCCCTGTGCCGCGCCGACGGCGAGACCATCGGCCTGACTCGCCTGGACGGCGAGAACCGGTGGCAGGAACCGGTACCGCTGCACGCCCCTCGGGACAGCTGGGAACTGATCCAGGTGGGCAACTGCGGATCGCCCATCGAGACCGACGCCGGCTGGCTCGTCCTCACCCACGGGGTCGGCCCGATGCGTCGGTACGCCATCGGCGCGCTCCTGCTCGACCTGCGCCGACCGGAACGGGTGGTCGCGCGGCTCCCCGGTGCGCTCCTGGCGCCCGACGAGACCGAGCGGGACGGATACGTCCCCAACGTCGTGTACTCCTGCGGCGGGCTCATCCACGACGGCGAGCTGTGGCTGCCGTACGGGGCCAGCGACAACCGGGTCGGGTTCGCCACCGTGCCGGTGGCCGACCTCGTCGCTGCGATGGTGGCGTCCCCGCCGCCGGTCGGCGAACGGCGTGTCTGCTAACCCGCCATGACCAGGCGCTGGTCTGGTCGGCTACGGCGACGACGCACGCACCGACCAGGTGATGGCGGCGGTGCAGGCGGACGACACCCGCTGGGCGGGCGGTACGACCCGTACAGGTCGATGCCTCACCGGACCGGCGAGACACCAGGGCCCTCCTGATCGTTGAGCCGGTGTCCCCGGAATCGGGGCGATGCTGAACTGGAGGACGAGGTGCCGGACTATCCGAAGGCGATCGGCCCGGACGACCGCGTTGAGCCGGTGCCCCGCCGGATCCGCGCCTACCTCGCCGGCGAACTGGTGCTGGACAGCAGGCGGGCGCAGTACGTGTGGGAGTGGCCCTTCTATCCCCAGTACTACATCCCGATCGCCGACGTGAAGCGCAGCTTCCTGATCGATGAGCACCGCACGGAGCGGATCCGATGTGGGACCGGACGGGTGCATGGGCTGCGCGTCGGCGAGACCTCCCGTCCTTCGTCCGCCCGGTGGTACGGAGACGACGCGTTGCCCGGGTTGGCGGACACCGTCCGGTTCGAGTGGACCGCCATGGACTGGTGGTTCGAAGAGGACGAGGAGGTCTACGTGCACCCCCGGAATCCGTACACGCGGGTGGACGCGCTGCGGTCCACCCGCCGCGTGCGGGTGGAACTCGACGGGGTCGTGCTGGCCGAGTCGGCGTCGCCGGTGCTGGTCTTCGAGACCGGTCTGCCGACTCGCTACTACCTCAACCGAACCGAGGTGAACTTCGGTCACCTCGTGCCCTCCGAGACGACCACCTCCTGCCCGTACAAAGGCCGGACAGGCCGCTACTGGTCCGTGCGTGCCGACGGCAGGGTGCACCCCGACCTGGCATGGTCGTACGACCATCCCACGGGCACGCTCCTGCCGATCGCCGGGCTGGTCGCCTTCTTCAACGAGAAGGTCGACCTGATCATCGACGGGGAGCGACTCACCCGTCCGAGGACGCACTTCTCCTGATGGCGCCTGTCCATCACTGGCCGCCACCCGGCGCAGCGCACCGGCGAGCCGGAGGTGACGGGGCGATCGAGGACGGCGAAGCGCCGGAGATCGAACCACACGTGGTGCCGCCCGCCCGGTCACCCGGGCGGGCGGCGATCATGACCGCGTCGACAGTCGCAGTCGGGCGGCACGATGGGGAAGACGCTCGGTGCTAGGACACCGTCACGTTCTGGACCAGGCCGGCACCCTCGAAGACGTTGAGCCCGAACAGGCCGCTCGCGTACGACGTGTCGGTCGCGTCGATGACCGGCACCGCCCCGCCGTCGAGGTACACCCGGAACCGGGACCCGGTGGCCACGACCCGTAGCTGGTAGGTGCGGCCCGGGCGGATGGTCGTCGGGTGCTCGGCGATCACCCGGCCGGGCCTCCAGAACTTCACCACGCCGCCGGTGTCGACGTTGACCGTGTAGTGCCGGGTGGCGTCGGCACTGGCCCGGAATGTGAGCGCCACGGCTGCGCCGGTCTCCACCCGCACCTCGCCTGCGTAGGTGAAGTCCGTGCCCGTCCGCTCGCTGAGCAGGAACGCGTTGCCGGCCGACCGGCCGCGCACACCCGCGCCGGGTACCGTCCACGTGCCGCCGACGGTGCGCCAACGGGTGCCGACGGTGGTGGCGAAGCCGGCCGCGTCCGCGTTGAGGTGCTGGACGATGGCGGCACCGCCGAAGACGTTCGCGCCGAACCGGCCCGTCGCGTACGCGGTGTCGGTCGCGTCGATGACCGGGGTCGGCGCGTGGTCGAGGTAGACCCGCAGCCGTGACCCGTTGGCGACCACCTTGAGGTGGTACGTGCGACGGCGTTCGATCGGCGTCGGGTGCACCGCGATGTCCCGGCCCGGTCGCCACAGCTTGACCAGGCCGTTGGCGTCGATGTTCGCCGTGTAGTGGCCGGTGGTGTCGGCGCTGGCGCGGAAGGTCAGACCCGCCGCGGTGGCGGTCTCCAGGCGCAGGTCGCCTTCGTAGCTGCCGTCGCCGCCGGACTGCGCACTGAGGTAGAAGCCGTCGCCGTCGACGGACCCGCGCTTGCCCTCCACCGTGTCGCTCCAGGCGCCGCCGGCTGGCCGCCACGGGCCGGTCAGGTTGCTCTCCAGGGTCGACTCTCCGACGCCCCAGGTGGAGCCGATGCGATGCAGGCGCAGCGTGCTGAGCCGCACCGAGCCGCCCTCGGCGAACAGGCTGATGCCCTGGCTCGTCGGCGCGGAGTCGAAGGCGACGTTGTCGGTCCACGAGAACGTGCCGTCGTTGCCGAAGATTTCCAGCTGGCCCCGGTCGACCAGCAACCGCAGTCCCACCCGCCCGTCGATCGCCGGCAGCGGCTTGCCGTCGAGCGTCTGGGTGGCGCGGTCGTACGTGACCGCGCGGTCGTGGCTGCCGTCGGCTCGGGTGTGCAGGCGGAACCCGAAGCGGGCGGCGGTCGCGGCCGAGACGTCGAACTCGGCCTCCAGCTCGTACGTGTCGGCGGTGACGCCGGCCAATGGGTTGGTGGCGGGGTCGGTGCTGACGGTTCGGTTGGTCCACGTCTGGGTGCCGGTTCGCAGGGCGGCGACCTCGGCGACCGGGTTCCGGGTCACCCGGACGCCCTCGGGTAGGGTGCGCAGGCCGAGCCGGACCGGGATGCTGGCGTTGCCGGTCCAGGTGCTGCCGGTGTTCCCCGGCTGCCAGGCCATCTGCACGATCCGGTCGTCGGGCATGTTGGCGAAGGTCAGGCCGGCGTAGAAGGTGCCGTTGAAGTTGTTGCGGCCGTGGTCCATCGCCTGCGGTGTGGTCCAGGTGGAACTGAACGTGGCGCCGTCGAAGCTTCCCACCACGTACTTGCCGCCGGCGTCGGTGAGGACCCAGCGCTGGGCGGCGTTGTTCCCGTCGAGCGGCAGCACGAACAGGTCGGGGCACTCGAACAGCCAGCTCGCCGCGTACCGGCTGCGGAAGGTCCAGGTGATCAGGTCGGGCGAGGTGTAGAAGTTGACGCCGTTGCCGCCGGCGTCGGACCAGATCACCATGACCCAGCGCTGGGTCGGCTCGTGCCACAGCACCTTCGGGTCGCGGCTGGTGCCCGGCATGGTGACCAGTTTGCGGCCGTTGTCGTAGCTGGCGAAGGTCTTCGCCCCGTCGGTGCTGTAGGCCATGCTGACGCCGTTGGTGCCGGTGAAGACGACGATGGGGTCGTCGTCGCCGGACTTGAGGCCGGAGGTGTTGGCGGTGTCGACGACGCCCCCGCCGGACCACAGGTCGCCGGGGTGCACGCCGGGCTCCAACGCGATCGGCTTCTGGGTCCAGTGCGTCAGGTTGGTACTGGTGGCGTGCCCCCAGTGCATCGTGTCCCAGCCGAGCCCGTGCGGGTTGTGCTGAAAGAACAGGTGGTAGGTGCCGCGGTAGTACAGCGGAGCGTTGACGTCGTTCATCCAGCCTGAGCGGGCGCTGAAGTGGAACTGCCCGCGCCGGGGCTCGGTGTAGTCCGTGGCGGAGTAGGGGAACTCCGGGTATGTGCTGACGGTGCCGGCCGTGGCGGGTGCCGGTGCGGTCAGCACCGCGGGCAGCACCGCGGCGGCGATCATCAGCACCGTGGCGACGGCGATGCGCCGCACGACGGCCGGTAGCGGGTCGGACATCGGTTGCTCCCTGCTGGTTGGCGGACGGGGAGGGTGCGACGTTTCAGGGCCGGCTCGCGTGGGGACCGGGGGTCTCACCGGAGCCACGCGGGATGAGCCGGGTGGGTACGACGTGGACGGTGGGCTCCCACCGTTCGCCGTCGAGGCGGCGGAAGACGAGCTCGGCGGCGAGGCGGCCCATCATGAACGGGTCCTGGGCGACCACCGTGACGGCGGGCTGGAGCAGGTCGGCGAGGGGAAAGTCGTCGAAGCCGACGAGGGCGACCCGGTGGTGGTGGTCCAGTTCGCGCAGCGCCCGGATGGCGCCGATGGTCACCAGGTTCTGTGCGGTGAAGTACGCCGTCGGCGGCTTCGGGCCGGCGGCCAGGCGCAGGGTGGCCTGCCGGGCCGAGTCCTCGGTGTGCAGGTCGTGGGCGATGTGGTCGGGGTCCGGTCGGATGCCGTGGTCGCTGAGGGCTTCCTTGTAGCCCTGGAGTCGCTGTTGAGCTGTGGCGATGGTGCCCAGATCGCCGAGGAAGGCGATGTCGCGATGGCCGTGCGCCACCAGGTGGTGCACGGCCGCCGCGGCACCCGCACGGTTGTCGGCGAGGACTGCGTCGGCGCGTACCCCGACCGGCGGACGGTCGACGAAGACGACCGGCGTGCCGGCCGCGATCTCCTGGCCGAGATACGCCTGGTCGGCGCTGGCCGGCACGACCACCAAAGCGTCCGCCTGCCGGGACGTGAACGCCTGGACCAGGGCCCGCTCGCGCAGCGGGTCCTCGTCGACGCTGCCGGCGAAGATCATGACGTTGCGCTCACGGGCGACGTCCTCCAACGCCCGGTGCAGCGCGGAGGAGAACGGGTTGGCGACGTCCTCCAGGACGGCACCGATCGCGGCGGTGCGGCCGTTCGCGCGGCGCAGGGTGCTCGCCGTGAAGTTCGGCCGGTACTTCAGCTGCGCGACCGCGCGCTGGACCGCGCTCACCTTGGCGGGGCTCACTCCGGGCTCACCGTTGACGACACGTGAGGCGGTCTTGGGACTCACTCGGGCGAGAACCGCCACGTCGCGCAGGGTGGGGCGCGTGGTCGTGGCGGCAGCGGTGGTGTCGTCGGCGTCGTGGTGCACAGCTCTCCTCGGCAACGGCCCGTACGGACCGACGTCGATGCGGCCCGCAGTCGCGCCGGCTCAGCGTGAGCGACGTTTGACCACGTTGTCAATGTTGCTAGCCCATTGCATCTTCGTGATGCCCACACCTCGGTCCATGAACCACCCCGGTCTATGCGAAGTATTGACAATCAGCGAATCGACGCTCAAGACTGCGCTTGACATCGTTGTCGAGTATCGGCCGACGGCCGGCGTCATCTGGAGGAGTGGACATGATCCTGCGCAGAAGTCGGCGAGGCGCGCTGATGCTCGCCGTCGCGACGAGTTTGTCGATCGCCGCCTGTGGCGGGGACGGCGGGGCCGGCGCCGGTGGTGACGACAAGATCGCCGTCGCGCTCGTCACGAAGAACTCGACCAACCCGTTCTTCGTGACGATGCAGGAGGGCGCGCGGAAGGCGGCCGACGCCGGTGGGGTGAAGCTCACCCTGGCCGCCGGCAAGGAGGACGGTGACGAGGCCGGCCAGGTCCAGGCGATCGAGGACGCGATCGCCCGCGGAGACGACGGCATCCTCATCACCCCCAACGGCCCTGGCGTGAACCCCGCCATCAAGAAGGCCCGCGACGCGGGCCTCTACGTCATCGCCCTGGACACCCCGCCCGACCCGGCCGACACCGTCGACATCACATTCGCCACCGACAACTTCAGAGCCGGCGAGCTGATCGGTCAGTGGACCGCCAAGCAACTGGCCGGCAAGCCTGCCACCATCGCCCTGCTCGACCTGTTCAACGACAAGATCGTCTCGGTGGACTACAACCGCGACCAGGGCTTCCTGGCCGGCATGGGGATCGACACCAAGGACCGGAAGGCCAACGGAGACGAGGCCAGGAGCGGCTCGTACTCGGGCGGTACCTACACGATCGTCTGCAACGAGCCGACCAACGGCGCCGAGGACGGCGGCCGTACGGCGATGGAGCGCTGCCTGGCCAAGAACCCGGCGATCAACGTGGTCTACACCATCAACGAGCCGGCCGCGGTGGGCGCGCAGAAGGCGCTCAAGGCCGCCGGCACCAAGGACGTGCTGGTCGTGTCGATCGACGGCGGCTGCAACGGCGTGCAGCAGGTCAAGGATGGCCTCATCAATGCCACCGCCCAGCAGTACCCGGTGAAGATGGCCGAACTGGGCGTCCAGGCGATCAAGAAGATCGCGCAGGACGGCCAGAAGCCGCAGACCACCAGCGGGCTCGACTTCTTCGACACCGGGGTCACGTTGGTGACCGACAAGCCGGCTGCCGGCGTGGAGAGCATCACCAGCGCCGAGGGCGCCGGCCGGTGCTGGGGCAAGGCCTGACCACCGACGACCGCATGAGGCGACCGCCCCGCGCGGCAGGCCGTCCAACCGCGCAGCAAGTCACCATCGTCAACGGCAGGGAGCCTGCGTGACCATCACCCGACCAGCCGCCACGGCCGCCGAACAGTTCGCACTGCGGCCGCGCTCACCGCTGCAACGCATCCAGCAGGTCCTGCATGCCCGCCCGTCGATCAGCCCGTTCCTCGTCCTGGTCCTGGCCTTCGTGGCGTTTGCCGCCATCAATCCGCGCTTCGCCTCGCCCAACTCGCTGTCCCTCGTCCTGCAGCAGGTCGCCGTCATCGGCGCACTCGCCGTGGGACAGACCCTCGTCATCCTCACCGCTGGCATCGACCTGTCCGTCGGCGCCATCACGATCCTGTCGATGATGGTGGCCGCGAAGCTCGCCGAAGGTCAGGGCCTCCCCGGCGCCGTCGCCCTGGGCGTCGGCATCGGCATCGGCCTGCTGGCCGGCCTGCTCAACGGCGCACTCGTCACCCGCGTGAACCTTCCACCCTTCATCGTCACGCTCGGCACCCTGAGCGTCTTCGGCGCGATCGCGCTGCTCTACACCAGGGGTCAGAGCGTCCAGGCAGTCGATCTGCCCGGCCTGCTGAACTGGACCGGCGAGACCTTTCCCGTGGGCGAGTTCCGCATCAGCGTCGGCGTGGTGATCGTGGCGATCCTCTACCTCGTCGTCGGCTACGCCCTGGCGAAGACCGCCTGGGGTCGCCACGTCTACGCCGTGGGCGACGACCGCGAAGCCGCCCGGCTGGCCGGCATCCGCGTCGACCGGGTGCTGTTGAGTGTCTACCTCACCGCCGGCGCGATCTACGGCCTCACCGCGTGGATTCTCATCGGCCGAGCCGGCGCGGCGAGTCCCAACGCCATCACCGACGCGAACCTGGAGAGCATCACCGCGGTCGTCATCGGTGGCACCAGTCTCTTCGGTGGCCGTGGAGCGCTGCTGGGCACGCTGCTGGGCGCCCTCATCGTCGGCTTCTTCCGCAGCGGCCTGTCGCTCGCCGGCGTCGATGACCAGTACCGGGTGCTCGCCGTCGGGGTGCTCGTGCTCCTCGCCGTCGCCGTCGACCAGTGGATCCGGAGGTTCAAGGCATGACCGCGGACGCCCAGACCACACCGACGCAGACCGGCGACCTGTCCACCGACGCACACCCCGACCGGTCACCGGTGCTGTCCGCCCGGGGCCTGGTGAAGACGTTCGGCCGGGTCGTCGGGCTCGACGGCGTGGACATAGACCTCTATCCGGGAGAGGTGCTCGCGGTCATCGGGGACAACGGCGCCGGCAAGTCGACGCTCATCAAGTGCCTCACCGGCGCGCTGGTCCCCGACGCCGGTGAACTGCTGCTCGAGGGCCAGCGCGTCCGCTTCGCAGGGCCGCAGGACGCCCGCAGGGCGGGCATCGAGACCGTCTACCAGACGCTCGCCGTGGCGCCCGCGCTCGACATCGCCAGCAACCTCTTCCTCGGCCGGGAGCGCCGCCGGCGCGGGCCGCTCGGCACGGTCCTACGCATGGTGGACAAGAAGGGCATGCGCCAGGAGGCGGAGCGCGTCCTCGCCGACCTCGGAATCGGCACGCTGCAGAACATGTCCCAGGCCGTCGAGACGCTGTCCGGCGGGCAGCGGCAGGCCGTCGCGGTCGCCCGGGCCGCCGCCTTCGGCAGCAAGGTGATCGTGCTCGACGAGCCGACCGCGGCGCTCGGCGTCAGAGAGTCCAACCAGGTGCTCAAGATGATCGACCAGGTCCGCTCCCGCGGTCTGCCGGTGCTGCTGATCAGTCACAACATGCCGCACGTCTTCGAAGTGGCCGACCGTATCCACATCCAGCGCCTCGGCCGGCGGGCCGGCATCGTCACGCCACGATCGCACACGATGTCGGAAGCGGTGGCCATCATGACCGGGGCCACCACGCTCACCGAGCCACCCGGCCGTGCGGCGGGGTGACGCGACCGTACCGACTCACCTGAGCTGCCACCTGATCGAGGCGAGGAGTTGCCTGATCGTCGTAGCCGGGGAGAGCCTGTCGAATGTAGTCCCGCGCTCGGCCGGCTCATACGCACACCGAGGGCAGCATCCTGATCTGCTGCTCCGGACCGAGCACGAGGCGCCCCGCAACCCGCTGATCGGCGCTGGCCGTCGGGGGATGTGGCGGCCGGAGCCGCCACATCCCCCGCGGCCTTCGAGGTGGCTGTCCCCTCGATCGTGACCGGCCAGGGGAGCTGACTATGGCGCTGCGGTGCAGGGCAGCCCCGCGCAGGTGTCCACGAGTTCCCCGGTGGCGAGGAACTGGGCGATCATGGCCCGGATCGCCGGCGAGTTGGCCGGATGGCCGTGCGGGTCGAGGCCGGCGCGGGGCGGGACGTTGCCCGCCGGCGGCGCCGGTGAACCGCTGTCCACCACCACCAGCGCACTGCCGGCGTAGGGCAGGGTGGGTGCGGCCGGAATCCCCCAGAACGGCACGGCGTCCGCGCTGCGGCCGGGGGCCAGTGCGGGGGTACGCAGTCGCGCGCCGATGCTGCGTGCCATCACCTCGGTCGCGATGTTGGCCACCTGGTGGTCGCCGAACGCCTCGACGAGGATCACCCGCTTCGCCGGAGTGTTGGGCAGCGGGTCACGGGTCAGGTGGGCGAGGTAGCCGTTCGCCTCCCCCCGGTCCCAGAGCAGTTGCGCGAGCCCGAGGATGAGCTGCCGATCCAGCGGGTCGGGGTACGCGGTGCCGAAGACCGGGAGGAACTGGTCGAAGTCCACGCTGCGGTTGAGCAGGGTGGAGTAGTTGGCCCCGGGTACGCCCAGGGAGCAGCGGGTGAGGTCGGTGGCGACGGCACAGAGTGCCCCGCCCAGGATGCCGCCCTGGCTGTTGCCGAGGTAGACGAGCTGACCGGAGCCGGCGCGGAACAGCGAGCCACTGTCGCGGAACGCGGAGCGGGTGCTGAGCCCGCCCCAGGTGTGGGTGAGTGCCCGGCCGAGGAACAGGAAGTTCAGGAAACCCTGCTGGGTGCGGTCCGGGATCGACGGGAACTGGGAGAAGTCACCGAGCGAGTAGATGACGTTGGGTACGTCCTCGGTGGCCATGCCGATCCAGGCGGTGGCGCAGAGCATGGTGTTCGACTCGTTCGAGTACTGCTTGAGCCGGGTCTGGTTGATCTCCAGCGGGGAGCCGAGCAGGCCGTGGCCGTAGAGCGCCGGCCGGGCCGGCGTCGCGGCGCTCGCAGAGCGGGGGATGTTGCAGTGGAACTTCGCGAGCTGGGTGTTCACGCCCTCCTGCTCGGGCAGGCCGTCGTCGCCGGTGTTCAGCCAGGAACCAGGCGGGCCGAGCGGGTTGTTGAGGTAGCTGGGCACCACCACGGTCCCCTCCACCTGCCGCCGCAGGTACGGGTCGGTCTCGGCGGTGAGGTCGGTGACCTTGTCGATGGTGACCGCCGGAGCGAAGATGCCGAGCCGGCGGAACGCCTCGTCGCGCATGTGGGTCATCCGCCCGGTCAGCCCGCGCCGGCTGGCGACGGTGAAGTCCCAGGCCAGGTGCAGCTCGCTGGTGTCGACGCCGGCTGAAGCGAGGGAGCCGAGGGCGCGTTGCGCGTACTCCCAACGGCGATGCAGGGCCGGGTCGGCCGGCGGCGTGGGGGAGCGCAGGACCGTGAAGGTCTCCGAGGCGGCGACCGGGGCGCCGGTGGCGGTGCGCAGCCGGCGCAGCCCGACGACGTACCGGGTGTTCTCGTCGAGGTTGCGGGCGGGCCGGATGATCAGTGCCTGCCGGTCGGGCCGGTCGGCGGCGGTGGCGTCCAGCTCGGCCCAGTACGGGTGCCGCGCCCCGGTCCGGGTGTCGATCAGCACGATCGGGGCGTCGGCGGCGAGCGAGCGGCCGATGTCGGTGGCCGGGGCGAGGCCGGTCGATCCGGCGTCGAGCCCCGGGACGTGCGCGAGCAGCGCGGACCCGGGGGAGAAGCCGTCGCTGCGGTTCCACTCCCAGGGATTGATCCGGGTGCCGAGGATGTTCGCCGGCATGTCGGCCCGGTCGAGGTTGAGCCGGATTCCGGTGTCGGTGCGGGGGTCGGCGACGGTGTGCACGTCGCTGGGGAAGGGCAGCAGGCAGCCGGCCGGCTCGCAGCCGGCGGGTCCGGCCGCGTGGGCGGGTGGGGCGGCGATGGCCCCGGCGGCGAGCAGCAGCACCAGGGGCATCAGCCGAGCGAGGCGACGCGGGGGACGGGGGAGCATGGGAACCTCCGGGGGGACGGGGTTACCGGTAGGTATCCGCCATGAGACACCCCATAGAGACCGACGTCAATGGGTCGGCTTGCCCGGGTGCGACCCCACGGACGTCGACGCCTGCCTCGCCCGGGCGCTCGGGCCGGTCGCGGTGCCGCCGTGAGTGCCCGTCGCCACGTGCGGCCTGGGAGGGGGCGGCGTGGCTCAGCGGCGGAACGGGCCGTGCACCTCGAAGGTGACGCCGCCGGCGCCGCCGATGCCCCGCTGCGAGGAGAAGTACAGCCGGTCGCCGACCGGGTTGAAGGCCACCCCGGTCAACTCCGACCCGGCATGCCCATCGAGCCGCAGGAAGGTGGCGACGACGCCCTCTGGCGTGATCACGCAGACCTCCATGTTGTCGCCGTCCTCGGCGACGTACAGGTCCTTCGAGTGCGACATGGTGATGTTGTCGACACCGCGCAGCGGCGTGCCGGAGACCGTCAGGTCGTCGTCGTAGAGCAGGCCGAGTTCGCTGGTGGCCGCCCGGTACGCCCACACCCGGTTGTCGCCCTTGGTGGTGAAGTAGCAGACGTCGTCCTCGTACCAGCAGCCCTCGCCGCCGTTGAAGTGCTGCGCGGCGGCGACCTGGTAACGCGTCGACGTGCCGGAGGCCGACGGGTCCGGCACCGGCCGCCAGGTCACCGGACCGGTGGTGGTGGCGGAGCACAGGACCTCCAGCACGCCGGTGGACAGGTCCGGGAATCGCGTGGGCCGGAACCGGTAGAAGCATCCGTCGCTGCGGTCCTCGGTCAGGTAGACGACCTGGCGTACCGGATCGACCGCGGCGGCCTCGTGGGTGAACTTGCCCATCGCCGGGCGCGCCACGGGGGGCTGTTGCCCGCGCGGGTCGCACTCCCAGATCTGCCCGCGGGAGACCTCCTCGCCCGAGAGCCATCGGGCCGACGTGTCCCGGCGGCCCACCACCGTCGGTCCGCCGGCGCAGTTGCGGTCGGTGCCGGTCAGGATGGCGTACGCGCCGAGGATCCGGCCGTCACCGGCGAACCGGATGGCCGAGGCGCCGCCCCGGGGCGCCTCGATCTCCGCGTTGGAGACGTAGATCCACCCGTTCTCCGTGGACGTCGCGAAGGTGGCGCCGCCGTCCGGGTTGTAGTGCCAGGTGAAGGAGGTGCCGGGCACCTTCGCGCCGGACCGCGCGACAATCCGGCTGCGGAACCCCTCGGGCAGGCGCAACCCGTTGCCGTCCGCGGCCCGCAGCGGGCCGTACGGGCTGGGGCCGGGCACCGCCGGGGCGGCCAGCGCGGAGCTCCACAGCGAGCCCCCGAAGGCGATCGACCCGGTCGCCACGACCCCGGTGCGAAGCAGCCACCTGCGGTCCATCCTGGTCGCCTCTCGGGGGTGCCGGCCGGTCGAACGGGCTGAACAGGGCCGGACTTCCGGCGCTCACCAGCCGATCCGACCGGCATTCAATTGATCAGATCCTATGGAACGCCTCGTCGGTCTGCCAAGAGGTCCGGTGCGGCGTTTCACCACCGTCCAAGCGCCGGACACCCGTGAGCCGGTCAGGGGATCATGGTGCGCAGCACCAGATCCACCGTGCCGGTCACCGCCGGCACCAGGAGGACGACGATCGCGGTCAACCACAGCGACGCCCGGCGGGCCGGTCGGGTGAGCACCCCGTACAACCAGGCGCCGGCGGCCGCGCCGGTGAGCACGAGCACCGGCGCGCAGCAGGCCGCCAGGGCGTACCCGATCGGCGTGACCGCTGTTCCCCAGACGAGGAACGCGTGCAGTCCGAAGGCGGCGCCCGCGACCAGGTACCGGATCCAGACGGTGCGGGGTCGCGGCACCGCCAGCACCAGCGCGGCGGTCAGCAACGGCAGGCCCGCCGTGACCCGGGGGTCGGCGGCCAGCCCGTACCGCTGCGCCTCGGCGCCGGCGGTGCCGCTCAGGCTCAGACCGACCAGGACGGCCACCACCAGCCAGTAGCGGGCCCGGGGGTCCACCGCCCGCAGGAGACCCAGCGCCAGGCCCGCCCAGGCCGCTGCCACGAGGACGTACGCGGGACTGGTGTGCGTCAGGTTCGCCTGCGTGACGATGCGGACCAGGTGTTGATGGTCCGGGTTCGATGCCAACGCGCCGAAGCTGCCGGCCGCGACGGCGAACTCCCGGGTCGGGTAGTTCTGCAACGGCCCCATCACCACCGCGCAGGCGAGCACGGTCAGATAGCCGAGCAGGTACCGGGTCGCACTCCACATGGGCCGCACGCCGGTGAGGGCGTGCCGACAGGACCAGAACCCGACGCTGATCAGGGCCAGCGAGCAACCCAGCATCGCGTGCGGGAAGGACCAGTTGGTCTCGTCGAGGCCGAAGGACGTGTGCCAGGCCGCGTCCGCCGGACCGGCCAGGGCGATGCCGGCCATGCCGCCGGTGAGCAGGATCAACGAACCCGGATGGCGCTGACCGAGTACCGGCACGGGCCAGGGCAGCGTGACGTACGGACCAAAGCAGTCGCGCAGACGCGGCCGTACGTCGAGCACTGCGACCAGGGCCATCGCGACTGCGGCAAGGGTGTAGATGAACAGGTGTGGCGGCGAGAAGAAGCCGTCGAACGGCTGGGTACGGTGATACTCGGCGTCCCATGATCCGCCGACGAGCAGATCGACGGCTACCACCCACATCACTGCCCACAGAACCCACCACGCGGCCCGTGGATTCGCCGCCGGCGGGACGGGATGCGCGGTTGGTGGGGCCGGCTGCGACATCCGGTCTCCTCGTTGTCAGGTTGGCGGCAGGTTATCCACGAGTGAGGGTCGGGACAGCTGGTGTCAGAGCGTGGCGAGGGCGAAGGAGAGCACGAACCCGGCGGTGGTGCTCAGGGCGACAGCAGGTCCGCCCTTCTCGTAGGCCTCGGGCATCAGGGTGTCCGCCAGCGACGCCAGCACCGCTCCGGCGGCGAAGGCCAGCGGAAGGGAGATCGTCTCCGGTGCGGTGTTCGCCAGCGGACCCGCACCGAGGACCACCGCCAAGACGAGAAGCGCCGCACAGGCGGTCCAGGTGCCCAGCACGAAGCGGCGGGAGCGTCCCTGCGCCCGCATCGACGCGCTGCCGACCAGCGCCTCGGGAAAGTTCGACACGAAGATTGCCGCGAGCAGCGCCAGCCCCCCGGTGCCCTCACCGAGCGAGACCCCGAGAGCGACGTTCTCCGGTACGCCGTCGAGCGTGACCGCCGCCAGGAGCGCGAGCCCGGCAGCACCGGTCATCGACGCGGTCGACGGCGTACGGTCGCTGGCCGCCGCGTCCGGGTCGAGTTTCTCGCTGCCGTGCGGCTGCTCGCGGTGGCCCCTGGCCGCCCGGTCCAAGCGGGCGCTGAGCACAGTGAACACCACCGCACCCGCGACCAGACCCAGTACCGCGCGCCAGATCCCCCCGTGCTCATAGGCGTCCTCGAACAACTCGAACGCCAACGCGGTGATGAGTGCACCCGAGGCGAACGCGAGCAGCGCAGCCAGCAGCCGCTTCGGCAGGCGGAACCGGACACCGGCCAGCGCGCCCAGCACCAGGGCGCTGGAGGCCACCACCCCGAACACGAACGCTTCCATGCCACCGCGATACCCCACCAGCCGGCCACATCAACCATCCCCGATCAATCAAGTGGCTGTCGTCGATGCGCGCCCTCGACACCGGGCGGGCCCGGAGCGGCATGATGGGGGACTACCAGCGGCTCTTGCGGGCCCGGGCGGTCGCCCGGGCGTTGGCCTTTTCTATCGCGCGGACCTCGTCGTCCTTGTTCAGGTTCTCCGGGTCGTCGATGCCGACCCGCCGGCCGACGTCGTCGAGGTGTCCCTTGCTGGCGTTGGCGTCGACCCCCTGGGCGGTGTTGCGCCGCCCCCGCGCCGACTCGGGCGTTCCCTGCTCGGCCTGCGGGTCCGAGGGGCCCTTGTGCTCCTTGAGCTCCCAGTGGTCCCCGACCTTCTCGTGGGTGTGCTTCAGCGAGGCGAACGCGGTGCGGTGGGCCCGCTCGCCGTCGCCGTAGGACTCCTCCGCCGATTCGAGGGTCTTCTGGTAGGTCCGGACCGCCTTGTCGTCGGAGCGGGCGATGGTCGAGGGCACGTCGTCGCGCATCTGCTCGGCCTGCTCGTGCTTGTCGGGCATGACGACGCCTCTCCCGTAGGGGATGCCGGTCGGGGCGGACGTCGCCCGGCGCGGCAGCCGCCCCGCACGGCTCGTCCCTCCCGAATGGACGACGAGGTGCATGCCCGCGCCGTGAACGGAGAAACACCCGCTACAGGGCGGCAGCCCGAAACGCGGACGCCGGGCACCGCCCGCCTGGCCTGGCGTACCAGGGCAGCGGTGTAGCCGCAGGTGACCGTGGTAGGCGCGGCGGGTGGGCGACCGGCGGCTACACACCGATGGTCTGCTGCTGGTCGCCGTGATCATCGGCTGGGCGTACCTGCTGGACGCGCTCGCCTACCGGTGGCCCGCCGCCGAGCGTCTGGACGACGTCAAGGAGGTCCGGATGGAGTCCGAGGGCAACTTCAGCGTCATCACCCGCAACGCCGACAAGCCCCCTGGACCGGGTGCCGTCTGAGGCCGTTTGCACCCTCCGCTGCCGGGAAGGCGACGGCCGACAGTGGCGCGCGGAGCCGCCCGCGCCACCGCAGGCATGGGGAGGCCGACATGAGCGACCGGGAACGGCTGCACGATCTTCGTCAGCAGGCCCACGATGCGGGCATCGAAGGCAACTCCAAGATGACCGAGGAGCAGTTGCGCGAGGCGCTGCGGAAGGTCGGCAAGGGCGAACGGCCCCAGATGGCCAAGCACGAAGCCAAGCGGTGACGCACGCGAGTGGTGTCGGCACCTGTCGTGGGCCGGCACCGCTCGCGGGTTCAGCTGATGGTGGCCAGCAAATGGCCGGACGCCCGGCTGCCGATGCGAAGCCGTGAGGGTTCAGGCCGGCGGTCAGGCCCCGGCTGCCCGGTCGACCAGGGCCCTGGCCACGTCGCGGACCTTGCGGTTGGAGTCCTGCGACACCTTCGCCAGGACCGCGAACGCCTCGGCCGGGGTGCAGCGGCGTTCGCCCATGATGATGCCCTTGGCCTGCTCGATCACCGCACGGTTGGCCATCGCCTCCTGCATCTGGCGGGCGAGCGTGGCGGTGCTGTCGTAGAGTTGCGCATGGGCCAGGGCGACCGCGGCGTACGCGGCGAACGTCTCCAGCACCGCTATGGTGTCATCGTCGAAGGCCTTCGGCGTGCCCGCGTAGACGTTGAGGGCTCCGACGACCGCCTCCTGCATCGGCAGGCCGATCGACACGGAACTGCCCACCCCCGCCTCGCGGCCGCGTTCCGCCCAGTCGGGCCACCTGACCCACCATGGCGGAGCCGGGACCCACGCCGATTCCTTAACGCCGGTTCGCCGCACCCGGAACGTGGGATGCGGACTACAGGTCGCCCAATCTACTCCCCACGCCGCTGAGAGCGATCCGGAGCAGAGTTCCGTGCAGCCGAACCGAAGGAAGAGCACTCGGCCGCCGCGGCTCTGTCCGGTCCGGTTCCGGCACCTCCGGAGCCGTTCGGGCCGGGTGGCCGGTGCGGCCCGGTGCGGTGCTCGGCGTCGCGTCAGCAGGTGGAGGCCCGCCGATCGTCCGTGGCAAGATCTGCCAGGTGCAGATCGGGATGCTCGGACCATTCGAGGTTCGCGCGCACGACGGCGTCCCGGCCGACGTGCCGGGCGCCCGGCTGCGCGGACTGTTGATCGCCCTCGCGCTCGAACCAGGTCAGGTGGTCCCGAAGGCGACGCTCGTCGACTGGATCTGGGGTGAGCACCCGCCCTCCGACGCGGCGAACGCCCTGCAACGGTTGGTTTCCCGGCTGCGGAAGGTGTTGCCGGAGGGGTCGGTCGAGGGGCAGACGGACGGCTACCGGTTGACGGTGCGACCCGACGCTGTCGACGCCGTGCGGTTCGAACGCCTCGTCGGACAGGCCCGCCATGCCGAGGATCCACAGCGGGTACGGCTGCTGCGCGAGGCCCTCGCACTGTGGCGCGGTGCGGCCATGCAGGACGTCGGGCTGCCGGACAGCGCCGCGCTCGCCGCGGCGGTCACCCGGCTCGACGGACTACGCCTGACCGCCATGGAGGACCGGTTCGATGCGGAGATCAACCTCGGCCACGGTGCGGAGCTGGTCACGGAACTGACCGACCTGGTGGCCGCGCATCCGGTGCGGGAACGGCTTGTCGCCGCGCTGATGCGTGCCCTCGTCGCGGCCGGTCGCGACACCGACGCGCTGCTCGTGTACCAGCGCGCCAGGGAGGCCCTGGTCGACGCGCTGGGCGTCGACCCCTCATCCGAGCTGTCCGCCCTGCACGTCGCGCTGCTGCGGGGCGGGTCGGGACGACGGCGGGAGGAGAACCGGAAGACCAACCTGCGTGCCGAGCTGACCAGCTTCGTCGGCAAGGACACCGATGTCGCCGCGGTCCGCGAACTCATCGCCGAACATCGGCTCACCACTCTGATCGGGCCGGGCGGCTCGGGGAAGACCAGGCTGGCCACGGAGACCGCCCGCACGCTGCTCGGCGACCTGCCGGACGGGGCCTGGCTGGTGGAACTGGCACCCATCGGCGCGGACGGCGACGTGGCGCAGGCGACGCTCGCCGGGCTCGGCCTCCGGGATGCCCTGCTCGGCGGGGCGCCGAACGTGGAGCTGATCGACCGGCTCATCGCCGCCATCCACGAGCGGGAGGCGCTGCTGATCCTCGACAACTGCGAGCACGTGATCGAGTCGGCGGCGGCGTTCGCCCATCGACTGCTCGGGGAGTGCCAGCGGCTGCGGATCCTGGCCACGAGCAGGGAGCCGCTCGGCATCACCGGTGAGGCGCTGTGGCTGGTCGAGCCACTGGCCCTGCCGGAGCAGGACGCCGGCCCCGGCGAGATCGAGTCCTCTCCCGCCGTCCAGCTCCTGCGGGACCGGGCGGGCGCGGTGCGCAAGGATCTCGGGGTCGACGCCCGTACGTTGTCGACGATGGTGCGCGTCTGCCGGGCGCTGGACGGGATGCCGCTGGCGATCGAACTGGCCGCGGCCAGGTTGCGCACCATGTCCATCGATCAGCTCGCCCACCGGCTCGACGACCGGTTCCGACTGCTGACCGGCGGTAGCCGTACCGCCCTGCCGCGGCACAGGACGCTGCGCGCGGTGGTCGACTGGAGCTGGGAGTTGCTCACCGACGCCGAACGGATGGTCCTGCGCAGGCTCTCGGTGTTCTCGGGCGGGGCGAGCCTGGAAGCGGCCGAGCGGGTCTGCGCCGGCGATGCGGCCGACCGGGAGCAGGTGCTCGAGTTGCTCACCGCGCTGGTCGAGAAATCGCTGCTGCTCACCGAGGGCGACAGCGCACCGCGCTACCGGATGCTCGGCACGATCAAGGAGTACGCCGGGCAGCGGCTCGCGGAGGCGGGGGAATCGGACCTGGCGCGCCAGGCGCATCTCGCCTACTTCACCGGGCTCGCCGAGACCGCGGAGCCGCATCTTCGCCGCGCCGAGCAATTGGAATGGCTCGCCACGCTCGGTGCCGAGCACGACAACATCAGTTCCGCGATGCGTGGTGCGCTGACCGCCGGCGAGGCGCACGCGGCGATGCGGCTCGCGGCGGGCGCCGGCTGGTACTGGTGGCTCAGCGGGCACAAGGCCGAGGGCATCGAGCTGATCACCGCGGCCACCAGGACGCCCGGCGAGGTGACCGATGACGTCCGGGCCACGGTGTACGCCCTTGTCGTGCACTTCCTCACCTCCGGGCGAGGCGACGAACACCAGACGAAGGAGTGGATCCACAAGGCGCACTTCTTCAGCCAACGCAGTCGGCGCCGCCACCCACTGCTGGGGTTCGTCGCCCCGCTGGAACGCATGTTGCAGGCGCCGGACGCCTTCCTGCCCGCGTTCGAGAAGTTGCTGGACGACGAGGACCCCTGGGTACGCGCACTTGCCCGGCTGCACCTGGGCAAGATGCGGATCATGCTCGGCCAGGACGGGCCGGAGGCGGACGCGTATCTCGAGATGGCGCTCGCCGAGTTCCGGGCACTCGGCGAACGGTTCGGGATCTCGTTCGCCCTGACCGAGCTGGCGGACCGCATCGCCGTGCGCGGGCAGTTCGCCGCCGCGTGCGCGTACTACGAACAGGCGATCTCGGTCGTCACCGAGGTCGGTGCCATCGAGGACGTCATCCGCCTGCGGTCGCGACTGGCTCAGCTGTACTGGTTGCTGGGCGACGAGGAGTCGAGCGCGGCTGCGACAGCCGAGGCGCAACGGTGCGCGGAGCGGGTCACCTGGCCGGATGCCCTGGCCGAGCTGGCCCTGTCGAAGGCGGAACTCGCCCGCTGGCGCGGCGACGCCGAGGAGGCGTACCAGCAACTCGGCGTCGCGACCACCATGCTGGGCGACGACGCGGAGCAGGCGAACGTCCGCGGAATCACACAGGACCTGCTCGGCTACCTCGCCGACGATCTCCGCGAGGCCCGTACGCACCACGCGGCGGCCTGCCAGGCGGCCGCCGAGGCGGGGCACGCACCCCTGATCGCGCAGGTACTCGTCGGGGTCGCGGACCTGGCACTCCGCAGCGGAGACTACGAGCAGGCCGCACGGCTGCTCGCGGCGAGCGCCGGCGTGCGCGGACTGCCGGATCGTTCCCACCCGGACGTGGCCCGCATCGAGCAGGCCGCACGGCGCCGCCTCGGCGACACACGGTTCGCCGAGGCGGCTCCGGAAGGCACGCGGACGAGCTGGCGTCAACTGGTCACGGTCACCCTCGCCTCCTGAACGTGGCGCCGTCATGCGCCGTCGCGTTGAAGTCAGCTCGCTACGCGGTGAATGGTGATGTCGCCGTGCCGCGTGCGGGCGTGGACCGTGACCTTGTCGTCGTACGTGTCGCGGTCTTCCTGGGACGGGACCGAGTTGCGCACCGACCCTCGCTTGCTGTCGGCGTCGACCCTGGCCATGGTGCCCTCGCTGATGCCGACCTCGATGTTTCCCGAGTGGGTCGCCAGCTCCGCCTGACCGCGGGTCAACCGACCGATCCGAATGGCGCCGTCCCCCGTCTTGGCGGTGACGCTGCCGTCGGCGCGGTCGATCTCGAAACCGCCGCTGCCACTGCTGAGGTCGAGGTCGGCCGCTGCGTGACCGATCCAGATCTGCCCGCCCGAGCTCGACAGCTTGACGGTCTGCTCGACCTCGTCGATCCGCATCGCGAACGCCGCACCGTCGATGTTGGCGCGCCCGGCGATGTGGCCGATCGTCACTTCACCGGCCGCGATGTTCGCGTGCAGCGTGTGGATGCGATCGAGCTGGACCCGACCCGATGCCATGTGCAGCTCGCACTCCCCGAATGAGCCGTCGGCCTGGACGTCCGAGTGCGCCAGGTACGCGACCAGGCTGGAGCCGGTGGGCAGGTCGATCGTGATGGCGACGGAGCCGTTCCTGTCCCCGGAGCTGGTCGTCTTGACCGACAGCTGACCGCCGACGAAGTCGACCTTGGTCTTGTCGGCCACCTTGACGTCCGACTGTCTCGCCTTGTTGATGGGTTCGACCCGCACCGTGCTGTCCGTCCGGTCGCTCGCGGTGACCCGCACCTGAGCACCGGCGACGACAACGGTGGCGACGATGGGTCCTGGCGTGGCGAATGTAGGCATGATGCCTCTCCTCGTGTCTCATGCGTGAAGTGTTGGTGGGGCGGCGGGGGAGCGTTGGTCCGCGCGCCCGGGGCGCGCGTTCGCCGTCGGCGAGCGCGCGCCGTGTCAGTTCGTCGCTGGCGGCTTGGGGGTCAGCCCGATCTCGGTCCTAGGAGGGGCGTCGCCCGGGAGGTCAGGCGCGCCTGTTGAAGGTGGAACGCGCCCACAGGTAACCGACGAGAGCGATGCCGACGCACCAGGCGACGGCGGCGATCGCATCGCTGGAGGAGGGTGCGCCGTTGAGCAACCCGCGCATGGTTTCGATGATCGGGGTGAAGGGCTGATACTCCGCGAACTGCCGCAGGCCCGGCCCCATCTTCTCCGCCGGTACGATCGCGCTGCTGAAGAACGGCAGCATGACCAGCGGCACGGCAGCCAGACCCGCCGTCTCCGGAGACTTCGCCGCCAACCCCAGGGCGACCGTGAGCCAGCCGGCCGCGAAACCGAGCAGCACGACGATGCCGACCACGCCGAGCCAGTCGAGGGAACTCGCCGACGGGCTGAATCCCAGCAGGAAGGCCACCCCGATGAGCGCCCCGATGGCGATCAGATTGGTCAGCAGACTGGCCACGACGTGACCGGTCAACACCGCGCCACGGGAGACGTCCATGACCTTGAACCGGTTGATGATGCCCTTCGTCATGTCGGAGTTCACCGACGTCGCGGTGGCCCCCAGCCCGTAACAGACGGCCAACAGCATCAGCCCCGGCGTCGCGTAGTCGATGTAGTCGATCCCGACGTTGAAAGCGTCTCCGAACATGTACACGAACATCCACATGATCACGATCGGCATCAGCACCGCGTTGAACATCGAGGTCGGATTCCGGGCGATGTGCTTGAAGTTGCGGCGCAACATGACCATCGAGTGGGACTTGGTGCTCATTTCGCGACCACCTCCGTGGTGTGGGTGCGGCCCGTCAGGGCGAGGAAGACGTCATCGAGGTCCGGCGTGTGGACGGAGAGCTCTTCGGCGCTGATCGAGTACTCGTCGAGCCGGTCCAGCAGGGCCCGCAGTGATCTCGTGCCACCGTCGCTGGGAACCCGCAGCGCCAGTGCCTCGTCGTCGCGCGTGGAGTCGGTGAGGACCCGCGCGGCCGCGTCGAGTTCGACGGCGTCGGTGAACCGAAGCCGGACATGACTGCCGGGCACCTGGCGTTTGAGGTCGTCGGGAGTGCCCTGGGCAACCAGGCGGCCCTGGTCGAGTACCGCGATCCGGTCGGCGAGCTGGTCGGCTTCCTCGAGGTACTGGGTGGTGAGGAAGAGGGTCACCCCGTCGGCCACCAGCTCGCGGACGATTGCCCACATCGCGCGGCGACTGCGCGGATCCAGTCCCGTCGTCGGCTCGTCCAGGAAGATGATCCGTGGCTTGCCGACCAGCGTCATCGCCAGATCCAGCTTCCGGCGCATACCCCCGGAATAGCTCGACACCGGCTTCTGCGCGGACTCCACCAGATCGAACCGCTCCAGCAACTGCGTGACGACCCGCCTGCCCTCGCCGGAGCCCAGACGCTTCAGGTCCGCCATCAACTGCAGGTTCTCCTGGCCCGTCATCAGCTCGTCCACCGCCGCGAACTGACCGGTGACCCCGATTGCCGCACGCACCGCCCTGGTCTCGGTCGCGACATCGTGCCCGGCGACCCGTGCCGTTCCGCCGTCGGCCCTCAGCAACGTGGTCAGCACGTTCACCGTCGTCGTCTTGCCCGCCCCGTTCGGGCCGAGCAGGGAGAACACCGTGCCCGCACGGACATCCAGGTCGATGCCGTCGAGCACGACCTTGTCCCGGTACGCCTTCCGTAGCCCTGAAACTGCAATCGCCGTACTTGTCATGCGACCACTGTCGGCATCCGGCCTGACACGCCCCTGACACGCCGCTGACACGGCCACTGACACGGCGTCGCATCGAACGGCCGCCGGCCCCGCTTCGCGGAAATCGGGAGATGGCCCGCTGGGATCAGGCGCTGGGCCGGCCTGTCCGGTCCGCCGCCGGCCGCTCCGCCCTCATAGACTTCGCAGGTGCAGGACGAGAACCGGACGTTGCCGGCCGCGCTGGCCGCAGCCCACGCTGAAGGCTTCTCCGCCGACCATGACGGTCACGACTTCGAGCCGTACGACGAGTTCATGTGGTCCGACGAAACGGGTCAATGGTGGCAGTCGTGGACCGGCAACCCGACTGCGGGCGCGGCGCCGTTCCGAGTCTTCGGACAGGACGGGTCCGGCGGTCTGGCCGCCTTCTGGCTCCGCGTGCCTGACGCTCCGATCGAGACCCAGCCCATCGTGTTCCTCGGCTCCGAGGGCGAGCTGCACCTGATAGCCAGTAACCTCGGCGACTACCTGTGGCTGCTGGCCAATGGCGTCGGGCCGATCGAGACCGTCGACGGCATCCACCGCACCACCACGCCCATCCCCGCGCTCACCGCGATCGCGCAGCTCTGCACCGGCGACCGGCACCGGCCTGTCGCGACGGTGATCGACGCAGCCCGAGCCGAGGTCCACGCCCTGATATCGCTGGTCGACACGACGTCCCGGTAGCCGCTGGCCGGAGGTCTGGGTGCACGGCGACCTGTTGCCGGGCAACCTGCTGGTCTCAGACGCGCGGCTCGCCGCGGTCATCGACCTCGATGGCCTCGACGTCGGCGTGTGACCTGCGACCGGCGTGGAGCGTGCTTGCCGACGCGGTCGGCAACGGTCAGCCGCCCTGCGTCCCGCTGTGAACGTCATGTCCGGCGGCGTCCCCCCGCCCGGTCGGTTCAGCCGCGGCGAGCAGGTCGTTGACCGCCTTGAGAAGTGTGTCGCCCACGCGGTCCGGGCTGCCGAGGGCGCCGCCCTGAAGGGCGCCGTCGCGCAGGAGCACCAACAGCCGCGCGGTGTGGTCGGGGTCGGTGTGTCCGGCCGCTGCCGCCTGGTCGCGGAGGGTCTGGAAGAACCAGGCGTGGTGTTCCTCGACGGCCCGGCGCACCGGGTGGGCCGGGTCGGGATATTCCGCCGCGGCGTTGAGGAACGCGCAGCCGCGGAAGTCGGCCCGGCGCACGTCTTCGGCGACGGATTGCATGATGAGAAGCAGCGCTTCGCGTCCGCGCCGGTGCGCGGGGATCTGCGCGACGGCGTTGCGGATCTCCTGGCTACGGCCTCGCAGGTAGGCGACGATCAACTCCTCCTTCGCCGGGAAGTGGCGGTAGAAGGTCGCCCGCGTGACGCCGGCCTCGGTGACCAGGCGGTCCACGCCCACCGTGTGCAGTCCTTCGGCATAGAACAGGCGCGAGGCCGTACGCAGCAACCGGTCCCGCGGGGCGAGCTCCGAGGTGGAAGACATCCCCTCAGCATAGGGACAGACTGTTCGTTCTGCCACCGTACGCGGCACCGAGGTGACGTGATCCACCCCGCCTTGCGCGCGCCGGTAGAACGACTAGTCTTCCGAGCAGAAAGACCGATCGTTCTACTTCTCCGAGGAGTCGTCATGCGCATCCGGAACCTGCTGAGCCTGTCCGCCCTCGCCGCCGTCGGAATCGTGGCCAGCCTCGGCGGCAGCGGCACGGCGAGCGCCGCCGCCGACGACCGCCACCACGGACCCAAGCCGACCGTGGTGCTCGTGCACGGCGCCTTCGCCGACTCGTCCAGCTGGAACGGGGTGGTGTCGCGGCTGCAGAAGCGCGGCTACCCGGTCATCGCGCCGGCGAACCCGCTGCGCGGCCTGAGCTCCGACGCCGACTACCTCAAGCGCCTGCTGGCCACCATTTCCGGCCCGGTCGTGCTTGTCGGACACTCCTACGGCGGCGCGGTGATCACCAACGCGGCCGCGGGCAACCCCAACGTCAAGGACCTGGTGTACGTGGCGGCCTTCGCCCCCGAGGCCGGCGAGACCGCCCTCGGCCTGTCCAGCCAGTTCCCGGGCAGCACCCTCGGTGACGCCCTGGCGCCCCCGGTTCCGTTGGGTGACGGCACCCACGACCTCTACATCCGGCAGGACGCGTTCCGCGACCAGTTCGCCGCCGACGTTCCGGCCGCGGCGGCGGCCCTCTCCGCCGCCACCCAGCGTCCCATCCGCGACGCCGCCCTCGGCGAGGGCTCCGGCACCCCGGCCTGGAAGTCGATCCCCTCGTGGTTCGTGCTCGCCGGTGCCGACAGGAACATCCCGATCGCTGCCCAGAAGTTCATGGCCGATCGGGCCGGCTCCCGCCGCACCGTCACGGTCGAGGCGGCGTCGCACTCGGTCGCGGTCTCGCACCCGGGCGCCGTCGCCGACCTGATCGTCGAGGCCGCCACCGCCAACTGAGCGCCACCGGAGAAACACCCTTGCCCTTGCCGGCCCGCGATGTGGCGGGCCGGCGCAGGCGTGCCTGGCCCCGCTGTGTTGGCGACCCCGTCCGGCAGGCGGACTACTCCGCGAGGTAGCCGGTGGCGGGATCGATCTGAGCGAGGAAGTCGCGGACGGCTTCCTCCATTTCCGGCAGGCTCATCGCGTGGTCGCCCGACCTGCTGAGGCCGAAGCCGTAGTCGTGCGGCCCGCTGAGCCAGTCGAAGTCGTAGGTGCCGGGGTCCTCGGCACGGACCCGGACGCGGAACTGCTGCCCGTCGACGGTCAGCATGATCGGCTCACCCGTGTAGCGGATCCGCAAGTGCTCCGGCACCACGCCCGGCGTCGGCTCGATGGACATGCCAACTCCTCCCTGCATCCGACCGCCCGTACTGGTTCATTCTCCTGGGCGCTGCTCGGACGGGAGCCAGACGCCGTATCCGCCGCGCCGGGTCGATCCAGCAACTGCCCACCGGTGGGAGGATCGGCGGCGTGATCGAACTGCCTGAGGGATCCTGGTGGGACTGGGACGTGCGGCATTTCGACGGCTCCCGGCTTCGGTTGGCAGCGGGACACGACCTGACCTACCACCACGATCTCGAGGTGGTCTTCACGGACGTCGCATACCTGGCCTGCGCGACCCAGTTCCAGGATCCTCGGTTCCGGGAACCCACCCTCGACGAGCGCGCACTGGTGCGTCGGCACGTCGGTGAAGACCCGCCGGTGATCGTCGCCTTCGACGTCGACGCACCGGCCGGAGGTGGTCTTCTTGGCTGTCTCGTCGCGGCAGGGTCGGTTGAGGTGGTACCCGGCCTGGTCTACCGCTACTGACGGCGACGCCTCAGCACAGCGGCGAGCGCGCACGAATCATCCAGGGGCCCGCGCCGATTGTCGAGGTCATCTGGCGCCTGGGACTGACGACGTGGACCTGTTGCCGGAATGCGGGCGAGAGCAACGCCGACTGGCCGGAGCGGTTGCCGCACATGGCCCCGGTCATCGCTGCGCAAGTGGGGGGTGGGCCTACATCGACTGTTCGAGCTACGGCTTCTGTTGGTCCGCTTCCCGAGCTACGACCGCGCGGAGATACCGCGTCGGCTGACCGCCGACGAAGCAGGCCGACTCACCCCACCAGGGCCGATCGACCGGCCGAGCATGGCGGCCGCACACTCGGCATGATGGGCAACTTCAAGCCTCCGGCCCTCGGCTCGTGCGTGGTCGATGATGTGGGGCCGACTCAGGCACCGGCCAGTGCGAGCCTCTGCTCGGCCTCGTCCGGTGCCAACCACGATGCTCCGTCCAGGCTGGCCTTTTTCGCGTTGAACGCGTACACCCAGAGCCCCGCGGCCCAACTCGCCTCGATCTCGCCCGCGGACCAGACGCGGCCGGCAGCGCGCTGGTAGGCGTCCAGGAACGCCGCTGACTCGGCAACCGTCGCGGCCCTGGGTGCCATCCCGCACGGCCACACGGACGCGGCCAGCCCGACGACCACAGCTTCCGGCGCGGCGGTGACGCTGTCCCAGTCGTGGACCACCAGCGGCTCGTCGCCGTTCCAGCGGAGGTTCTGCGCTTCCCAGTCGCCGTGTCCGATCACGACGCGGACACCGGCCGGGGTACGCACGAACCGGCTCAGCCGGCGACGGACCCGCGCCCCGGTCTCGTCGAGCCACGCCGTCGCATGCTCGGCGGCGTTCAGGTCGTCGTCGCGATCGTCGGCGGCCGGCCAGACGCCGGACAGGGCATGATTCCACGCTGTCCACGGGAGACCCGGTTCCAAGGTGCCGACCATCGCCGGCCGGGGCGCGAGAGCGATGAATCGCGCCAGCAATCCGGCGAACCGGCTGACGGAGTCGGTCTCCGGCGCCAGCGATCCTCCGGGCACGCATGCCTCAGCGCTCACCCCAAGGCCCTCCTCGACCACCGGGCCACGCAGTGGCTCAGGAGCGGGAAAGCCGGCGCGCCACAGCGCTCGCTGCACAGCCGCACACCCCGCCAGGCGTGGTGAGTACGGCCGCACCTTGACGATCACCTCGCGCCCGCTGGACAGCCGCACACCGAAGACCCGCGACAGGTGGCCCGAGATCAACCGCACATCCTCCGCCGCGGAGCCGAGGTGACGCTCGCACCAGCGACCAACGTCGACGGTCATCAGCCCGTGTCGCGACCTCACCGGCCGGTGGCGCCGTCGAGGATCTCCCGCAGGATGTCGGCGTGACCGGCATGGCGGACGGTCTCGCTCGTCATGTGGGCGAGCACCCAGCGAAGCGTACGAGGCGCGTCACCGACCGGCTGCGCGGTGAGGACGTCCGGGCCAGCGGCTGCCATGATGCGCGCGTCGCTCTCGGCGATCGCAGCCTGATAGCCGGCGATGAGCTGATCTGAGGAACGGTCCGGCTCGACGACCATGTCGAAGTCGACGTCGGCGTAGCGCGGGTCGCCGGCGAACGTGTAGCCGAACCAGTACCGCTCGGCGTCGGTCAGGTGCTGGACCAGGCCCAGCAGTGTGGTGTCGGAGACGACCAGGCGGCGCCGCAGCTGTTCCTCGCTCAAGCCCGCGACCTTCTTCAGCACGCATGATCGAGCGAAGGACAGGAAGGCGAGGGCGGTGTCGAGCTCGCCAGCGTCGTTGCGCGGCACCGCTTCGCGTTGGGACTCAAGCATGTCCCGACCTTACGTGTCCGTCATCGGGGGAGGCGGGCGCGGACGTGGCCCGAGCGGTTCCGACCAGACGCCCGCACATCGTCATAGATGGATCTGCCTGCCTCACCGTTGAGCCGTCAACGCACGGCCACCGGCAGATTTTCGCGGGCGAAGGCCGCGCCACCCTCCGCGGCCACCGACGTTCGTGCCCTTGGCGTCCCCACCGATCACCAGTGGTAGGTGAGGTTCACGGTCAGTGCGGCCACCGCAGTGGAGAAGAACACGGCCCATCCCAGGAGCTGGCGGGAACCGACGCGCAGGTGCGCGACGAGCGCGCCGAGGAAGTACAGCACGAGGCCGGCGGCGGCGAGGGTGCCCAGCAGCGGCACGGCGAACCCGGCCAGCAGCCCCGACGAACCCGCGGCCAGCACCATGCCCAGTACCGGTAACCACGACCGTGGCACGCGCTTCATGTCCGCCTGGGCCTTCGGATAATCGTGGCCGATCAGGTAGGTGACGGCGGCGATGCCGGTGAAGACCGACGCGAGGATGGTGACCGTGACGTAAGCGGCGAACATGGGCTCTCCTTCGTGGTTGCTGCAAGGACGAGCCAGCGCTGCGGGTTGTGACTGCTGCTCGACGGGTATCGCGAGCACCCTCGACACCTCGGTGGATCGACCCCGCGCAGCCTCTCCACGAGGTAGGTCGCGTGGTCAGGGCGGCGGGGCCGGCTCGTCATCCATCAGGCACATGGCCCTCGGCCTGGCTCACCGCGAAGTGGCCCGCCATGTTCTCCGGCGAGCGGCGCGCCGCCGGCGGCGACCGGTTCGGCCGCGACGACCAGAAAGACGATGTGCGGGGCAACCATCGGTGGTGGCCGGCGAACCGGGGACATCGGTCCCGGCGGATCGGGGTCGCACCAAAGTGTTGATCAGAGTCGCTAGGATGCCACGCGATGGGACCCGTAGCGCAGAGGTAGTCGCGCCGCCTTCTCAGGGCGGAGGATGCCGGTTCGAGTCCGGCCGGGTCCCATCCTGCCGGGTGGTCGGTAGCGCAGAGGTCGACGCGCCGCACTGCGAATGCGGAGGACGCCGGTTCGAATCCGGCCCGTCCACGTCCGGTGGCGAAGGGTGGGGGGACGATGAACGGCGACGAGGTCGAGGCGGCGCTGCGGGTCCTCGGCGAGATCCGCGCGCTGCCCGTCGACGACCCGGTTCGCCAACGGGTGCAGCGCGCGGTGGACGGGCTGCTCAAGGATGCCCAGCGACAGCGGCGCGCCAACCGTCGTCGGCAGGCCGCCGCCGACGACCGGGCGGTCGTCGCGGGTGCGGCCACCGCCGCTGTGGACCGCGCCGAAGGGATGCCAATCTCGCCGCCGACCGGTGGGCCGACCGATGTGGATGGTGCCGGCCGGACTCGGCGGGAGCGCCGTTGCTACGCCTGCCGCAGCCGGTTCCGTACGGTCGACGGCTTCTACCATGCGCTCTGCCCCGCCTGCGCCGACCTGCATCGGCACCACCGGGGCGCCCGCACCGACCTGACCGGTCGGCGAGCGGTGGTGACCGGCGGCCGCGTGAAGATCGGCTATCAGGTGGCCTTGAAGTTGCTGCGGGACGGCGCCGCCGTCACGGTGGTGACCCGGTTTCCGGCGGACGCCGCCCGCCGGTACGCGCGGGAGCCGGACGCGGCCACGTGGCTGCCGTCGCTGCGGGTCATCGGCGCGGACCTACGGGACCCGCGCCAGGTGCTGGACCTGGCGGACCGGCTGGCCGAGGGCGGGCGCCGGCTGGACATCCTGGTCAACAACGCGGCCCAGACGGTGCGGCGGCCGATGTGGGCGTACCAGCCGTTGGTGGCGGCGGAGCTGCTGGCTGCCCGCGAGGGGACGGCCGTCGAATCGGTGGCCGGGCACCGGCCCGGTGCCGCGCCACCCGAGTGGAGCGCGCGCCTCGCCGCCGTCGCCGACGCGCCCGGACGGGAGCTGGCGTCCATCACCGACGCCACCGGCGCGTTGGTCGTCCCCGGCAACGCGAACTCCTGGACCGCCCGGATCGGCGAGGTCGACCCGGTCGAGCTGCTGGAGGTGCAGCTCGTCAACGTGGTGGCACCGTTCCTGCTCATCGACCGGCTCCGCCCGGCGCTGACCGCACCGGCTGCCGGCAACCGGTACGTGGTGAACGTGACCGGCAGGGAGGGCTGGTTCGGCGGCGGCGGCGACGGACCCGATCGGCACCCGCACACCTCGGTCAGCAAGGCGGCGCTGAACATGTTGACGCGCGTCGGCGCGGCCGACCTCGCCCGGCACCGCGTCTACATGTGCGGTGTCGACACCGGCTGGATCACGGACGAGAACCCGCCCGCGATCAAGGCGCATCGGGCCGCCACCGGCTGGCGGCCGCCGCTGGACGTGATCGACGCGGCGGCGCGGATCTACCACCCGATCATCCGCGGCGAAGGCGGCGCGCCGCTGCACGGGGTGCTGCTCAAGAACTACGCCCCAGTCCCGTGGTAGGCACGCCATCGACGGCGCATCAGCGGACCGTGGTCCGGCGGGCGGTGGTGTCCCTGGCGGTACAGTTCTTCGCCAACGGATTCGTCTACGCCACGCTGGTGGCGCGCCTGCCCGCCATCCGGGACCGGGTGGGCATCTCCGTCGGGCTGCTGGGCCTGGTGCTCACGATCGGCAGCCTGTCGGCGCTGCTCAGCAGCTTCTTCACCGGTCCGGTCATCCGTCGGTTCGGCAGCAGACGCGTCGTCGTCGGCGGCGGCCTGCTGTACGTCGCCGCGCTGCCGTGCATCGGGTTCTCGACGACGCCGGTCATGCTCATCGCGGCCTTGGTAGGTCTGATGTTCTTCGACGTGTTCATCGACACCGCCATGAACCTGCAGGGTTCGGTGGTCAGCGCCCGGCGGCACCATCCGGTCATGAGCCGGCTGCACGGACTGTGGAGCCTGGGCACCGTGCTGGGGGCGTTGGTCGCCGCACAGCTCGCGGGCTTCGCGGTGCCGGTTCCGCTCCACTACACCGCCGTGGCGGCGGCGCTCGCCGGCGCCCTGCTCGTCGTGATGCCCGGCCTGCTGCCCGTGGACGAACCTCATCCCCGGCAGGCGCGACGCGAACGCCGGTCCGGGCGGTGGCGGGTGCCCCGGTCCGCCCTCGCCCTGGGCCTCGCCAGCGCCCTGGCCGTGACGGTCGACGTGGCCACCGGCGAGTGGGCCGCCTTCCGGCTCTCCGACGACCTGGGCGCCTCGGCCGGTGTGGCGGCGGCGGCCTTCGCCGCGTACACGGTGGGCATGACCGCCGGGAGGTTCGGCGGCGACGCCGCCGCCGCCCGAATGGGTGGTGCCGTCCTGGTACGGATCGGTGCCGCGGTCGCCGCGTGCGGCCTGGCCACGGCCGCGCTGATCCCCGACCGCCATGCGGCGCTCGTCGGGTTCCTGCTGGTCGGCCTGGGCACGTCGGTCTTCTCGCCGCAGCTGGCCGACGCCGCTGCCCGGGCACCGGGCCCGCCCGGGTCGGGATTCACCGTGCTCTTCGTCGGCCACCGCACCGCGGCCCTGCTGGTGCCGGCCCTCATCGGAACAGCCGCGAACACCTCGACGCTGAACGTCGGCGCGGCCATGGCCCTGGTCGGGCTGCCCGCAGTGATCGGACTGATGCTGGTGGCCGGCACGACGATCCGAGGAAGGACCGCCTGACGGCGATGCTAGCCCCGCTGGCTCACTCCGGCTGCTCCGGCAGGAAGGCCAGCGCCATGGTCAGGTCCAGCACCGTGGCCGGGTCGTTCAGCCGGTCGCCGTACAGCTCGCGCAGCCGTCCCATCCGGTAGCGGACGGTCTGCGGATGCACGAACAGCTCCGCGGCCACCTCGTCGCGCCGCCCCTGGTGCAGCAGCCAGGAGCGCAGCGTCTCGGCGAGCCGCGCGGCGGTGGCCGCCGGCAACGTCGACAGCGGTCGCAGGACCTGGGCGCGCAGGTCCGCCAGGGCCTCCGGGTCGGTGCTGAGCACCAGCCGGGCCAGGTGCTCCTCGGTGTCCAGCGGCGCCCCGTCCTCCGGCAGGCGCAGCCCCAGCGCCAACGTGCGCAGCACCCGCTGGTACGACTGGGCGACCTGGGGCCACGGCCGGGCCGGCCCGAGGACCGCGCGGTGCCCGTGCAGGGCGCCGGCGAGCTGCCGGCGGCGACGGTCGTGCGCGTCTGGGACGAGCAGCACCGCCGCGTCCTCGGCCAGCTCCACCCCGGGCAGGTCCTCGCCGCTCTCCAGGGTGTGCCGGCTGAGCAGGGCCAGTACGCCGCGCAGGTTGCTGCGGGGCAGCACCGCCACGGTCAGGGTGCGCGGTGGGGGCCACTCCGCCCGTTCGGCACTGCGGCGCAGCACCTCCTCCGGCTCCCCGGCGAGCAGTTGCTGGACGAGCCGTTCCAGGTCGCGGCGGCGGACCCGGCCGGCGCTGGCCAGCTCGTCGGAGTGCCCGGCCACGCTGGCCGCGGAGAGTTCGTCGATGTAGGCGAACATCAGCTCGGCGAACTCGGCGACGGTCTCCGCGGAGAGCCCGTTCTGCACGGTGGTGGCGGAGACCTCGCGCCAGGACACCCGCGCTCCCACCCGGTACGCGGCCAGCAGCGCGTCCATGCTGCGCCCGGACCGGGCCTCGCCGCTGCCCAGGGCGTACGCGGCCTCCAGTGCCCGGCTCAGCGGGGTGCTCGGGTCGGCGGTCTCGGCCCGCTCCAGGAGCTGGAGGAAGGTGCCGAGGGCGATCCGGACCGCGTTCTCGATCTTGTCGCGCATCTGGCCGGTCAGGGTGCCGGAGTAGTCGGGCACCTCGCCGGTGATCGCGGTGACGGTCCGCTCGGCGACCTGGGGCAGCCGCGCGCGCAGCTGCTCGGCCACCCGTTCGTCGAGTCTCAGCGGCGCGGCGCGGTGGCTCGTACCCCCGATTGGCTCGATCATGCTGTTCTCCCCGCACAAAAAACGGTGTGGAATTCACCTTCGCCGGTCAAGATGTTATGCGAAGGAGCGAGCACCCTGGTGGTATGACCACCACTGTCCCTCGCCCTCCGGCGAAGGTCTCCGTCCGGGACCGGCTGCTCCGGCTCGCCGAGACGGTCACCACCCCGCTGCTGCCCGAGGACTATCTCGACCTGGTCGCGCCGCTGCGCGCCGGCGCCGCCCTGCGCGGCCGGATCGTCGCGGTGGACGCCGAGACCCGGGACGCGGCGACCCTCACCATCCAGCCCGGCCGCGGCTGGCGCGGCCACACCCCGGGCCAGTACGTCCGCCTCGGCGTCGACGTCGACGGGGTCCGGCAGTGGCGGGCGTACTCTCTCACCTCGGCACCGGGCCGCGCCGGCGGCCGGATCTCGGTCACCGTGAAGGCGATCCCGGACGGCAAGGTCAGCAACCACCTGGTCCGCCGGGTACGGCCCGGCACCATCGTCCAGCTCGACCAGGCGCAGGGCGACTTCGTCCTGCCCGACCCGGCCCCGGCCCGCGTCCTGTTCCTCACCGCCGGCAGCGGCATCACCCCGGTCATGGGGATGCTGCGCGCCGGCGCGTGCGCCGGCGCGGACGTCGTGGTGGTGCACTCCGCACCCACCCCGGACGGCGTGGTGTTCGGCGCCGAGCTGCGGGAACTCGCCCGGCGGGGCGCGATCCGGCTGGTGGAGCGGCACACCGACACCGAGGGCGTGCTCGGCGTCGACCAGCTCGCCGTGCTGGTCCCCGACCACCTGGAGCGCCAGACCTGGGCCTGCGGGCCGATCGGCATGCTGGACGCCGTCGAGGAGCACTGGGCGGCGGCGGACGCCGCGGACCGGCTGCACACCGAACGGTTCCGGCCCACCGTGATCTCGCCGGGGGAGGGCGGCACCGTCACCTTCACCCGGTCCGGTCTCAGCATGCGGGCCGACGGCGCCACCCCCATCCTGGAGGCCGGGGAGGCGGCCGGCGCGCTGATGCCGTCGGGCTGCCGGATGGGCATCTGCTACGGCTGCGTGCTGCCGCTGCGCCAGGGCGCCGTCCGCGACCTGCGCACCGGGGAGACCACCACCGCCGTCCCGGGCGACGGCGTACTCATCCAGACCTGCGTGTCGGCGGCGGCCGGTACCTGCGACATCGATCTGTAGACAGGAGGCCGGACGTGACCGTGATCCAGAAGAAGTCCGACAACCCGATCGCCCACCTCAGCGCCGAGGACATCGAGAGCCTCGGCAAGGAGCTCGACGCCATTCGGGACCGGGTGATCGCCGAGCGCGGTGAGGATGACGCCCGGTACATCCGGAAGGTCATCAAGACCCAGCGGACGCTGGAGCTGAGCAGCCGCGCGGTGCTGCTCTTCTCGCTCTTCCCGCCGGCCTGGCTGGTCGGCACCGCCGGCCTGTCGATCGCCAAGATCCTCGAGAACATGGAGATCGGCCACAACATCCTGCACGGCCAGTACGACTTCATGCGCGACCCGAAGATCCACTCCACCACCTGGGAGTGGGACCACGTCTCCCCGGCCGACCAGTGGAAGCACTCGCACAACCAGCTGCACCACACGTACACCAACGTGATCGGCAAGGACAACGATCTCGGGTACGGCATCATGCGCGTCGACGAGGACCAGAAGTGGCACCCGATGCACCTCGGCCAGCCGCTGTGGAACCTGATCAACGCCTGCTTCTTCGAGTACGGCATCGCCGCGTACGACCTGGAGCTGGGCCGCAACCTGCAGAAGGGCCGGCACAAGAGCCCCGAGTTCCGGGCCCGGGCCCGCGCCGTCGGCCGCAAGATCCGCCGACAGGTGCTCAAGGACTACGTCGTGCACCCGCTGCTCTCCGGCCCCTCCTTCCTCAGCACCCTCGCCGCCACCTTCACCGCGAACCTGGTCCGCAACCTGTGGAGCCACTCGGTGATCATGTGCGGGCACTTCCCGAATGGCGTGGAGACCTTCGAGAAGAAGTCCATCGAGGGCGAGACCCGCGGCGAGTGGTACCTGCGGCAGATGCTCGGCTCGGCCAACATCAGCGGCAGCCGGCTGATGCACATCATGACCGGCAACCTGTCGTTCCAGATCGAGCACCACCTCTTCCCCGACCTGCCCAGCAAGCGCTACCAGGAGATCGCCCCGCAGGTGCGGGCGCTGTTCGACCGGTACGGGCTGAAGTACACCACCGGCCCGCTGCCCAAGCAGGTCGCCTCCGCCTGGTGGAAGGTCATCCGGCTCTCGCTGCCCAACCGGAAGTCGGCCCGGCCCACGCCGGCCGACGAGCTTTCCACCCGTACCCTCGCTCCCTCCGCGGCCTGACCGACGACGGCGCCGCCGCCCCACGCGAAAAGCGGTGGGCGGCGGCGCCGTCGCGCGCTACGGTCGGGGGCATGCAGACCAGGCGCAGCACCGTTGCCGCCGCGCGAGCTTCCCGCTCGCCGGCCGCCGCCGCCTGATCGACCCACACCCCGCCGGCGACCGGAAACGGTCCGCCGGCTTCTTCGTGTCACGGCACGCGTCTCCCCGCGGCGGACCGTCTCCGGTCGCACCGACCCGGAAGGCCACCGCCATGGAACCCGACCAGATCGTCCGCACCTTCGTCGAGCACTACCGCCGCCGCGACCACCGGTACGCGCCGGAGAGCTCGCTGGTCCGGCCGCCCGACGACCCGGTGCTCTTCACCACCTCCGGGATGCACCCGCTGACCCCCTACCTGGCGGGCCGGCCCCACCCGTCCGGGCGGCGGCTGGTCAACGTGCAACGCTGCCTGCGCACCACCGACCTGGACGAGGTCGGCGACCGCACCCACCTGACCGTCTTCGACATGCTGGGGTCGTGGTCGCTGGGCGACTACGACATCGCGGAGAGCCTGAACTGGGGATACGAGCTGCTCCGCGACGGCTTCGGCGTCGACCCCGGCCGGCTGCACGCGACGGTCTTCGGCGGCGACGACCAGGTCGGACCGGACGAGACCGCGTGGCGGACCTGGACCGCGCTCGGGGTGCCGGTCGAGCTGAACCGCGAGGAGAACTGGTGGTCCAACGGGCCGACCGGGCCCTGCGGACCGGACTCGGAGATCTTCGTCTGGACGGGGGAGGGGCCACCCACCGGCACGCCCGGCACCGACGGCCGGTGGCTGGAGGTCTGGAACCACGTGCGGATGCGCTACCACCGCCACGACGACGGCCGGCTCACCCCGCTGCCGCAGCCCGGCATCGACACCGGGATGGGCCTGGAACGGCTGGAGATGGTGCTGCGTGGCGGCCGGTCCGTCTTCGAAGGCGAGGGCCTGGCGTCCTGGGTGGACGACGTGGGCGGGCTCTGGCCGCTGGACGGGACGCCGCTGCGCCGGGTCTGCGACCACCTCCGGTCCGCGGTGGTCGTCATCGGCGACGGGGTACGACCGTCGAACACCGGGCGCGGCTACGTGCTGCGCCGGCTGGTCCGCCGGGCGCTCACCGAACTCTGGCGCGACGATCCCGCGCGCAGCCTCTCCGCGCTGCCCGACGAGCCGTACGCGGACACGGTCCGCCGGTTCCGGCAGCACAGCGACGTCGACGTGCTGCGCCGCACGATCGCGGACGAGGAGCACCGGTTCCGTGGCCTGCTCCGCCGGGGCCGCCCGGTGGTGGACCGGCTCCGGTCCCGGGGGCCGTTGACCGGGGAGGACTACCGGTGGCTGCACGACACCCACGGGCTGCCCCGCGACCTCGTCGACGGCCCGCTGGCGGAGCGGGGGTGAGCCGCGGGCCGGCCGAGCCGACCGGCTCGGCCGGCCCGGGCGGTCCAGCCAGTCATGTCGACACCTCCGACGGCCGCAAGTCTGTCTCGCGCCAGGATCGGCAGGGCACGGCTCAGACCAGCAGCAAATACGTGGGCACCGCCACCAGCACCCCGGCGACGGCCCCGGCGAGCACCTGGCCGGTGCTGTGGTCGCCCAGCCGTACCCGGGACCAGCCGATCAGCGCCACCAGTCCGAAGGCCGGCAGCAGGGCCGGGCCGAAGAGGACCACCAGCACGGCGGTGGCCCCGGCCGAGACGGCGGCGTGCGCGCTGAGCTTCCAGATCTGGTTGACCGCGGTGACCACGAGCAGCACCGCGAACATCACCACCACCATCGCCACCAGTGGCCGGGGCGCCCCGAGCAGCACCAGCGCGGCGAGACCCGCCAGCACCGACAGCAGCCCGCCGATCAGCGGGCCACGCCGCTGTTCGCGTACCCCGATGTGGTGGTCGGTGAGCCGCCCGCGCCGCACCCCCCACCAGATGATCCCGTACGGCACGGCGGCGCTGAACAGCAGCGCCAGCAGCCCCCAGCCGAGGCCGGCCGCCCAGCGCGGCGCGGTGGCGTGCACCGCGACGACCAGCGGCATCATCGCCGCCCACACCGCCGGCGCGAACACCTCGGTCACCGTCCGCGCCACACTCGGGGTCGCCGGCGCGACCGCCTCGGTATCACCGGACACCATGCTGTTCCTCCACGTTCCGCTCTTCCGTCACGTCCCGCCCCGCGATCCCCTCGGGCGACGACGCGCGCGCCCGCTGCCGGGTGACCTGCCGGTGGGCGCGGGCCACCGCGATGAGCCAGGCGACCTGCCCGGCGGCCTCCTCACCGGAACCGTCGGCGGGGCCGGCGGGCAGGTCGGGCAGTTCGTCGTGGTCCCCCGTCGGGGGCGCCCCGGCGGCGCGTGCGTCCAAAGCGGCGGCCAGCACCGTCGCCTCCACCGTGGCGGCCAGTCGGTCACCGGTCAACCCGGCCCGCCGGCCGGCGTCGCGCGCCGCGGTGAGGACCGCGGCCGACATCCAGGGACGCAGGGTGGCGTACCCGTCGAGGATCTCCACGGTGGCCCGGACGCGGCGCAGGTACGGATCGCGCAGCACCGCCACCAGCCCGGCGAGGCCGCGTGGCTCGGGCAGTAGGGCGATCTCCGGCAGCACCCGGTGCACGGCGACCTGCAACGGGCGCAGCCGGTGGTGGTCGGCGACCGCCCGGGCCCGACCCCAGACCCGGTCCAGCCGCAGCAGCGGCCCCCACGAGGGCAACGTCGACCCGATCAGGATCAGCAGGATGGAGACGGTGAAGGTGAACACCACCACCGCGTCGGAGATCAGCCCGGAGTCGGGCCAGAGCGCGCCGGCGGCGATCGCGGCCAGCTTCGCCACCACGTAGAGCAGGCCCCAGGCGGCGCCGGCCATGATCATCCGCAGACCGGCCCGGAGCAGCGGCCGGCCGGCCTCCCGGGCGTAACGGCCGGCCAGCACCGCCACCTGCGTCACCGACCAGCCGAGATGGCCGAGATAGACGAAGAGGAACGGGGCGTCGAACGGTTCGCCGTAGTAGCGGCCGCTGACCACCCGCGGGTCGTCCAGGTCGGCCCCGGCCGGGGTCAGCGCGAAGAGCACCGCGATGGCGGCGACGCACACCGTCAGCGCGACCGTCCGCCGGCGCATCTGCCGCCGGACGCGCTCGTCGTTTCCGGTCATGTGCAGCAGGAACGCCTGCGCGGCGGTGGCGGAGACCAGGGTCAGGCAGTTGGCGAGCGCCCGACCCAGGTCCAGCACCCCGATCGCCCGGTCCAGAGCCGGCATGAACGGCTGGATGGTCAGCGACACTGTGACGCCGACCAGCGCCAGGCACAGCGCGCGCAGCGGCCGGTAGTGCGGTGCCCGGGCCAGGTCGCGCAGCTTGTAGAGGCTCATCAGCCAGCAGACCAGCGTCACGCCGATCATCAGGTTGCGGACGATGCTGATCATCGGTGGCGGCGTCGTTCGAGGGTGGCGGCGAGACGGGCGGCGATCGCGGGGTCGCCGGTGTCGCTGACCGGGATCTCCGACCAGCCCTCCGCCCGCTGCACGGCGAGGGTGCCGAACAGCTCCGCCCGCCGCTCCTGCGGCAGCGCGTACGAGCTGCGGGCCAGCCCGGTCGGGGTGGGGCCGCCGGTCAGCGCGGTGGCCACCTGTTCCAGCTCCGACGGCGCGGAGGCGTCGTCGAAGAGGGCGTGCCCGTACTCGTGGCCGATGATGAGGCGCTGCCGCACCGGGCTGGCGTTGGCGGCGTAGAAGATGTAGTCGGCGAACTCACCGGCCACCCAGAGCCCGTGCGGGGCCAGGGCCGGCAGGTCCCGCGGGATCAGGTGCACCGGCCGGCCCCGGCGACGCTCGACCCGCTCGTGCAGTTGGGCGAAGGTGAAGGCCTCCGGCAGGCCCAGCGCGTCCAGGGCCTGCTCGGACTGCAGGCGCAGCTGCCGCAGCTGATCGTCGCCGCCGGCCGGTCGTCGTCGGCCGATCATCGGGCCGACGCCGGACGGGAGGCCGGCAGCCCGCGCGCGGCGAGCGACTGGACGCGGGTGGCGAAGAGCTCGGCCTGGCGTTCCTGCTCGACCGTGCAGGTCAGCCGGGTGAGCTGGCCGCGCAGCCGGTCGAGCGTCCCGGGGCCGAGGAAGTCGGCGAGCGGGCCGGCCACCGTGGGCAGCCCCTGGTGGCCCAGCAGCATGTGGCCGACGCCGTGCAGGACGAGGTGGTCGCGGTGCGCACCGGACCGGGTGCGGCCCACCACGATGTGGTCGGCGTCCGCGCCCCGGCACCAGATCGCGCGTGGCTCCGGCAGTCGGGTCGGCGCGACGGTGACCACCAGCCGGCGTCCGCGCGAGCGGGCCAGCTGCGCCACGAACCGGCGCAGGTCGAACGGGCGCGGCAGGGCGATCCCGTCCAGCAGGTGGTCGTGCGCGTCGGCCCGGCCCGCCGGGTCCGGCGGCAGCCACCAGCGGCGCAGCCGCGCGCAGGCGCCGGTGACCGGCCGGTCCGCGACGACGCTCACCGGTGCTCCACCCGGCGGCGGGCCCGGGCGGCGGCCTCCAGGCGCTCCACCTGCTCGATCATCGCCACCACGGCGGCGTGCCCCTCGGGGGAGAGCCGGGCGTCGGCCAGCCGCATCGCCACCTGCTTGATGTGCGGATTGGCCAGGGCGTGCGCCAGGTCCCGCCCACCCTCGGCGTCGTCCTGGCCGGAGGCGAAGTAGCTGGACGGCTGGCCGAAGAACGCGGCGATGGCGTCCACCACGGACTGTCTGGGGTCCGGCGCCCGCCCCTGACGCAGGTTGCTCAGGTGGGTGTGCGAGATGCGACAGCCACGCCGGGTCAACTCCTGGGCGACGTGGCGGACGCTGTAGGGCCGTCCCCGCCCGTCGGTGACGGTGCGGAACAGCTGGTCGAGACGGGCGGCGAAGGAGTCGGGCGGAACGCTCGCCTGAGGCATGGACTCCTCCGCAGATGGTTGGCCGTGACCGGCGTCCAGCGGTGCGACCGTTTGTTGACGCCGCTACCGCGAGTATGTATAGCATTACGAGCCCTGGCATTGGGAGTGGACACTCCAGTCCACATGTGGCATCGCCGAATGCCAGGTGGTGTCCTCGGAAGGTTCGACGGGAGTGCGCAGCGATGCGCCATCGGGGGTCCGTCGGAATCGCGGCGAGGACGCGTACGGGCCGGCGCGAGCCGACCCGCTGGGGGTGCGGCACGCCGACCGATCGGCGTGCCGCACCCCTTTTCCGCAGCTCGCGGGCGCTGGCAGCGGGCGCGTACGGGTGTCAGACTTGCCACCGGGCACCGAAGCGGCGAGGGACGTGGGCGCATGACGGGACACGGGAACGCACTCCGGCCGGACACCGACACCGCGGACCTCCTCGGTGCCCGGGTCACCCTGGTCGACCCGGCCGGGCTGCTGGCGGCCGCCGCCGCCGGACCGGTGGAGCTGCTGGCCGGCGCGGCCTTCCCCACGCCGGTACGCCGGGTCCGCTTCACCGTCCGCACCGAGACCCGCGACGGTCGGGCGGTGCACCGCTTCGACGCGTGCCTGCGGGCCGGGCTGCCCAGCACCGCCGTCGGGTTGCTCGCCCTCGGCCTCGGCGGGCCGGCCGGGCTGCTGCTGGCCCACCGGCTCGCCGCCGGTGACCCGGTGGCCGGCCGGGTGGTCGCCGGCGTCGGACGGGTCGCCACCGAGGCGTCCCGACGGCTCGGGCTGCGCCCGTCCGGCACCCCGCCGGCCGAGCCGCCCCGGGACGCGGCCGGCGCGGCGGCGCTGCACGCCGCGGAGGCGCTGGGGCTGCACCCCCGCATCGAGCACGAGGCCACCTCCGGCGGTCGGACGGCCACCGTACGCGGGGTCGTGTCCAGTGCGGACGTCACGCCGGCACACCTGCGGGCGATGGTCGCGGTCGTCCTGCAGGCCGTCCGCGAGCTGGCCGGCGACACCCCCGAACCCCGGGTGCTGGCCGGGCGGGCGTACACCGTGGGGCGTCGGCCGGAGACGGTCGCGCCGCCGCCGGTCGCCGCGGCGGTGACCCTCGACCAGGTCGGGGGCCTCGACGAGGTGGTGGCCCGGTTCCGGGAGATCGCGGTGTCGTTCCGGCACCCGCAGGTGATGGCCCGCTGGGGCGCCCGCCGCCCGCAGGGCATCCTGATGTACGGCCCGCCGGGCACCGGCAAGACCATGCTCGCCCGGGCCCTGGCCAACGAGATCGGCGCCGACTTCCGGGAGATCCGCACCCCGGAGATCCTCGACAAGTACCTCGGCGGCTCCGAACGCAACATCAAGCAGATCTTCCGCGAGGCCCGGGGCTACCGGCGGCCCACCGTCATGCTCTTCGACGAGTTCGACAGCATCATCAGCTACGTCGGCGCCGGCGGGGACGCCGCCAGCCAGGCGGTCAACGCCGTCGCCGGCATCTTCAAGCAGGAGATGAACACCCTCATCGAGGCCAACCCGGACGTCATCGTGGTGGCCACCACCAACTTCCCGCAGCGGGTCGACGCCTCACTGACCCGGTCCGGGCGCTTCGACGTCAAGCTGGCCATCCCGCTGCCCGACGAGACCGGACGCGCCGAGATCATCACCAAGATGGTCCGTGAGCTGATCGACCGGCACGAGCGGCCCGGCTTCCGGATGTTCGCCGACGACGTCGACCCGGGTGGTCTGGCCGCCCTGACCCCGGGGCTGTCCGGCGCGGACATCCGTGAGGTGCTGCGCCGGGTGCAACTCGCCAAGGCGATGCGCGAGGCGTCGGAGGGTGCGCCGGCCGGCCCGATCAGCCAGGATGACCTCCGGGAGGCCGTCGCCGGGCTGCGCCGCGGCTGACGGCCCGTCGGAAGGAGACCCGTGTCGCCCACCCTGCTGTCCCGCCGTGACCTGAAGTTCCTGCTCTACGAGTGGCTGGACGCGCCCCGGCTGACCGAACGATCCCGCTACGCCGAGCACTCCCGGGAAACCTTCGACGACGTGCTCGACCTCGCCGAGCGGGTCGCGACCGACCACTTCGCCCCGCACAACCGGGCCGCCGACACCAGCGAGCCCACCGTCTCCGGCGGCCGGGTACGGATGATTCCGCAGGTCAAGGCCGCGCTGGACGTCTTCGCCGACACCGGGCTGCTCGCCGCCAGCCTGGACGCCTCCGTCGGCGGGATGCAGCTGCCGCACGTCGTCTCCGCCGCCGCCTTCGCCCACTTCCAGGCGGCCAACGTCGGGACGTCGGCGTACCCGTTCCTCACCCTCGGCAACGCCAACCTGCTGCTCGCCCACGGCAGCGCCGCGCAGATCGACACCTTCGTCCGGCCCATGGTGCAGGGCCGGTTCTTCGGCACGATGTGCCTGTCCGAGCCGCAGGCCGGCAGCTCGCTGGCCGACATCACCACCCGGGCCGAGCCGCAGGACGACGGGACCTACCGGCTCTTCGGCACCAAGATGTGGATCTCCGGTGGGGACCACGAGCTGGCCGAGAACATCGTCCACCTGGTGCTGGCCCGGATCCCCGACGGCCCCGCCGGAGTGAAGGGCATCTCGCTGTTCATCGTGCCGAAGCTGCTGGTCGAGGCCGACGGCGCGCTCGGCGCCCGCAACGACGTCGTGCTGGTCGGCCTCAACCACAAGATGGGCTACCGGGGCACCACCAACACCCTGCTCAACTTCGGCGAGGGGGTGCACCGGCCGGACGGCCGGGCCGGCGCGGTCGGCTACCTGGTGGGCGAGCCGCACCAGGGGCTGGCGCAGATGTTCCACATGATGAACGAGGCGCGCATCGGCGTGGGGGCCGGCGCCACCGCGCTCGGTTACACCGGCTACCTGAAGTCCCTGGCGTACGCGCGGCAGCGCCCGCAGGGCCGGCCGGTCGCCGACAAGGACCCGACGGCGCCGCAGGTGCCGATCGTGACCCACCCCGACGTACGCCGGATGCTGTTGGCCCAGAAGAGCTACGTGGAAGGCGCCCTGGCCCTGGTGCTCTACTGCGGACGCCTCCTCGACGAGGAGCGGACCGCCCCGGACCCGGCGGACCGGGAACGGGCGCACCTGCTGCTGGACATGCTCACCCCGATCGCGAAGAGCTGGCCGTCGCAGTGGTGTCTGGCCGCCAACGACCTGGCCATCCAGGTGCACGGCGGCTACGGCTACACCCGCGACTACGACGTCGAGCAGCACTGGCGGGACAACCGGCTCAACCCCATCCACGAGGGCACCCACGGCATCCAGGCGCTCGACCTGCTGGGCCGCAAGGTCACCATGAGCGGCGGGGCCGGGCTGGCGCTGCTGTTGGAGACGATCGGCGCGACGGTCAGCCGCGGCTGGAAGGCCGACGGCGAAGCCGCCGCGCTGGCCGCGCAGCTGCGCGGGGCGACGGACCGGATCGCCGCCACCACCCGCCGGCTCTGGGCCACCGGCGACCCGTCGCTGGCCCTGGCCAACGCCAGCGCCTACCTGGAGGCGGTCGGCCACGTGGTGATCGCCTGGATGTGGCTGGAGCAGCTGCTGGTCGTCGAGGCGGCGACCGGTGACGCCGACGCCGCCTTCTACGCCGGCAAGCGGCAGGCCGCGCGCTACTTCTTCCGGTACGAGCTGCCGCGCACCACGGCGTGGTTCGACCTGCTGGACAGCCTGGACCGGACCACCCTGGAGATGCGCGACGACTGGTTCTGAGCAGCGTGGGCCGAGCCGGTTGCGCCGGCCACCTATCGTTGTCGGGCATGGAAGCGGGCGAAGCGGCGCACCCGGTCGCCGACGAGCGGCTGGCGACGTTGCGCCGGTGGTGGCGGTTGCCGGCCCCGGTCCGCCGGGAGGTCGTCACGCTGAGCCGGGCCCGGCGGCACCACCCGGACGACGAGGTCGCCTGGGTCGCGTGGCGGTGGGCGCAGGTGGTGCTGCCGCCGGGCGCCCCGGAACCGGGTCGGGCCCGCAACGTCGCCAGCGCGTTCGGCTTCTGGATCGCGCTGCTGGTCGGGCTCCTGGGCGACGACCCGACGGACCCGCCCGCGCCGCACTGGCTGGACCGCCGTCGGGCCCGGCGGCTCCTGCGGGTGGGACCCCCGGTCCGCTGACGACGCTCAGCCCTCGGCGAGCAGCCGGTCGCGGACCTGGCGACGCAGCACCTTCCCGATCGGCGAGCGGGGCAGTTCGTCGACCACGACCACCCGCCGCGGCACCTTGTAGCCGGTGAGGTGGTGGCGGCAGCTGCTCCGGATGTCGTCGGGCTCGGCGTCGGCCCCTTCGTCCAGCTCGACCGCGGCGACGACGTCCTCACCGCCGTGCTCGCCGGGCAGACCGACCGCGGCGGCCTCCCGCACCCCGGGGACCCGGCGCAGCGCCTCCTCCACCTCCGACGGGTAGACGTTGAACCCGCCGGCGATGATCATCTCCTTGATCCGGTCGACCACGGTGACGAAACCGTCGGAGTCCATCACCACCACGTCCCCGCTGCGCACCCAGCCGTCCGGCAGCAGGGTCGCCGCGGTCTCCTTCGGACGGTTCCAGTAACCGGAGAAGACCTGCGGCCCCCGCACCAGCAACTCGCCGGGCTCACCCGTCGGGCGGACCCGGGCCGGGTCCTCGGGGTCGACGACCCGGACCTCGGTGGAGGGGAAGGGCAGCCCGACCGTGCCCGGCCGGCGGGCGGGAGAGATCGGGTTGGCGAGCGCCACCGGGGAGGTCTCGGTCATGCCGTACCCCTCGACCAGCAGGCCGCCGGTGACCGACTCCCACAGCTCGACCGTGGCCGGCGGCAGGGCCATCGCGCCGGACAGGGCGTACCGGATGGGGCTGAGGTCCACGCCGCGTTCGCGGGCGGCGGTGGCGAGCTTCTCGTAGATGGGTGGCACCGCCGGCAGGAACGTCGGCGGGCGGCGGCCGATCGCGGCGAGGACCTTGTCGAGGTCGAACTTGGGGAAGAGCACCAGGGTGGCGCCGACGCTCACCGAGAAGGTCAGGCAGAGCGTCAGGCCGTAGGCGTGGAACAGCGGCAGGACGGCGTAGAAGGTCTCCTCGCCGTCGCGCAGCCAGGGCACCCAGGCGCGACCCTGCGCGGCGTTGGCCCGCAGGTTGCGGTGGGTCAGGATCGCGCCCTTCGGGGCGCCGGTGGTGCCGCCGGTGTACTGCAGCAGCGCGGTGTCGTCCGGGCCGGGCGCCGGGTGGTCGGCGGCGAGCGGGCCGGCCGCCAGCAGCGAGTCCCAGCTCATCGCCCCCGGTGCCGGTCCGGTCATCGCCGCGCGGTGGGCGCGCGCCTTCGGCGTGGGCAGCCGCAGCGCCCAGCGCTTGAGCCGGGGCAGCGCCCGGGTGAGGTCCACCGCCACCACGGTCTCCACCGCGCCGGCCTCCCGGACCTGCGACGCCATCTTGTCCCACGCCACCGCCAGCCGGGCGCCGTGGTCGGTGAGCTGGCGGGAGAGCTCGTCCGGGGTGTAGCGCGGGTTGTGCTCGACCACCACCGCGCCGAGGCGCAGCGCGGCGTAGAAGGCGACCACGTGCTGCGGGCAGTTCGGCAGCACCAGCGCCACCCGCTCGCCCGCGCCCACGCCGAGGCGGCGCAGCCCCTCCGCCACCCGCGCCACCTGGGCGTCCAGTTCGGCGTACGTGGTGGTCGCGCCGAAGAAGTCCAGCGCGACCCGGGGGCCGAACCGGCGGGCCGCCTCGCGGAGCAGGTCGACCAGCGAGTCGTCGGGGACGGTGATGGTGGCCGGCACGTCCGGCGGGTAGCTGCGCAGCCAGGGCCGCTCGGCGGTCAGGTCCATCGGGTCCCTCCTCGCTGGTCACGCTGGCGCGGCGGGCGCACGCGACGCCGGCGCAGCCCGTGACCAGCCTAATTACAGGTCGGTAACCTACGGGCCCGTACGCGGTGTCCGCACCCGGTCCAGCGCACCGCGGTGTTGTCCGGGGCCGGACGGGCCGGACTTCGAGGCCGGCCTAGCGGCGGCTGGGGGGCTGGCGCCGGGCCGCCCGGCGGCCCTGAAGGAAGCCCAGGACGGCGACCGCGACCAGCGCGATCCCCCCGATGATCACCAGCCAGCGGGCCGCTTCGAGGAGCAGGCCGAGCAGGAGGAGCGCGCCGCCGGCGATGCCGACGATCCAGAGCACCGCCCGCATGTTCGCCTCCCCGACGTCGGTTCCCGCCCGGGTCTTCCCGCTCCGGCCGGGGCCATGCCCACCGGGGTGGGGCGTCCGGCCTCAGCGGTGCGCGACGTAGACGGTGTTGGCCGACTCGCCCCCGGTGAACGGGTTGGCGAAGCGCACCACGTGCGCCTCGGACGTCGGAAACACCTCGGCGAGCGCCGCGCCGAAGTCGGCGTCCGGCGGGTCGTCCGACCAGAGCGCGAAGACCCCTTCCGGGTGCAGCAGGCCGGCGAGCCGGCGCAGGCCGTCCGGGGTGTAGAAGGGGGCGTGGCTCGGGTGCAGCACGTTGCGCGGGGAGTGGTCGACGTCCAGCAGCACCGCGTGGAAGCGGCGGTCGGGCCGCTCCGGGTCGAGGTCACCGGCGGCGACGGCGGCGAAGAAGTCGGCCCGGACGAACCGGGTACGCGGGTCGGCGGCCAGCCCGGCGGCGAAGGGGAGCAGTTGCCGACGGTGCCAGTCGATCACGTCCTCGATCGCCTCGACGACCACCAGCGAACCGACCCGGGCGTCCTCCAGCGCCGTCCGGGCGGTGTAGCCGAGGCCGAGACCGCCGACCACCACGTCGAGGTCGTCGCCGGTCAGCGGCGCCAGGCCCAACCGGGCCAGCTCGATCTCCGCGACCGGGAAGAGGCTGGACATCAGGAACTCGTCGTCGAGCTTGACCTCGTACACGTCGACGTCGAGCGCCGGGTCGCGGCGCCGGCGCAGGCTGATGGCGCCGATCGGGGTCTCCCGCCAGGCCAGTTCCTCGAATCGCAAGCCCATCCGGCCGCCTCTCTGCCGTCGCCGTCCGTGCGGATGCTACCGGCCGGGCCGACCGGGGCCACCGCCGCGACCGGCCCGGGGCCAGGTCATCGCCGTCGGGCCACCGGCTCACCCGGGTCGACGGGCGACCACCACCGTGTCCAGGGCGTCGACCGTGCCGCCCGCCACGGCCACCGGCCGGCGGGCCGTCTCCGCCCGGTCCACCCGCAGCCCGGTGAGGCCGGCGACCACCGCCTCCGGGGTGAGCAGGATCGCCGGGTCGCGGGGGCCGCCCGTCCCGGCGTCGAGGTTGGCCCGGTCGTGTCCGACGACCACCGCCGTGCCGCCCGGCCGCAGCGCCCGGCGGGTGCCGGCCAGCACCGTGGCCAGGTCGGCCGGGGGCAGGTGCAGGTAGGCGACGACCACCAGGTCGTAGCGGTCGGGCTCGGGGGCGGTCGCGGTGACGTCGGCGACCTGCCAGCGCACTGGTACGCCCCGCCGCCCCGCCAGCTGCCGCCCGCGTTCCACCGCGACCGGCGAGAAGTCCACGGCGGTGACCCGCCAGCCCCGTTCGGCCAGCCACACCGCGTTGCGCCCCTCGCCCGCGGCGAGGTCCAGCGCGTCGCCCGGGGACAGATCGGCGGCCGCCGCCACCACGAAACGGTTCGGCTCCGCCGTCCACACCAGCTCGGCCGAGCCGGCGTAGCGGGCGTCCCAGTCGTCGCTGTCCACCGACCGGTTATACGCGACGGGGCCGGTGGTGGGGGAGCCGATGGCGGCGGTGGCAGGGAGCCGCGTCCCGCCGCCCGTGGGCACGGCGACGCTGGGTCAACGAGACATCGACGGAACGCATATCCTGTGCCCGGGAAATCGCCGGAAGGGACACCATGCCGTCGCGGCAGGACCAGCTCCACTCGTACCAGTTCACCGTCCAACGGGCGGTCGCCGCCCTGGTGATGCGGGAGACCGACCCGGCGCAGTCGCCGTTCCGCCGGCTCGCCGGCGCCGGCCTGGCCAGCGTCCTGGTGGCGGCGATCGGGCTCGGCGGCTTCGCCCTCTACGGGCTCTTCGCCGGCGGCGGCACGAAATGGCGCGACACCGGCGCGGTGATCGTGGAGAAGGAGTCCGGCGCCCGGTTCGTCTACCGGGACGACAAGCTGCACCCGGTGCTCAACTACGCCTCGGCGCTGCTCATCGTCGGGGCGGACAGCGCCCGGACGGTGCTGGTGTCCCGCCGTTCCATCGAGGGGGTGCCGCGGGGCCTGCCGCTGGGCATCGCCGACGCGCCGGATTCGCTGCCCGCGCCGGGCCGGCTCTCCACCGCGCCGTGGACGGTCTGCTCGGTGACGGCGACCGAGGCCGACCGCCCGGCACCCCGCTCGGCGCTGCTCATCGGCCGGGACGCCGGCGGCGGGCGGCCGCTCGGCGCGGAGGGGATGCTGGTCCGGTCTCCGGACGGCACCCTGCACCTGCTCTGGCAGCAGCGGCGCTACCTGCTGCGCGACACCAGCCGGGTGCTGGCGGCGCTGGCCGCGACCCGCGAGCGGGCCGTGCCGGTGGCGCCGGCCCTGCTGAACACCCTGCCCGCCGGCGCCGATCTGAGCCCGCCCGCCCTGGCCGGCCTGGGGGAGCCCTCGGCGCAGGTCTCCGGCGCCAGGGTCGGCGACGTGCACCTGGTCCGCAACTCCGGCGGCGGCCGGCAGTACGCGGTCGCCGCCCGCGACGGCCTCGCCGGCATCACCGAGTTGCAGGCGGCCCTGCTGATGGCCCGGACCGGGCAGGGCGAGCCGACGCCGATCACCCTGGGTCGGTTCGCCGCGCTGCCGAAGCTGCCGGACCTGGTGCCGAGCGGTCCGACCGCCCCACCGCCCTCCCCGCCCCGGCTGGCCGCGTTCGACGGCGGCGGGCTCTGCACCCGGGTCGGCGACGACGGTGCGGTGCGGGACGTCCGGGTCGGCGCCGCGGTGCCGGATCTGACCGCCGCCGGCCGCACCGTCGCCTCCGCCGGCCGGGGCGGGGTGCTCGCCGACCACGTGGTGGTCGAACCGGGCCGGGGCGTGGTGGTCGAGTCCGTCGCCTCACCCGGGGCCACCGGCGGCGCCGTCTCCGTCGTCACCGACCTGGGTCGGCGGTACGTCCTGGCCGGCGGCGACGTGCTCGGCATGCTCGGCTACCGGAACGTGCGGCCGATGCGGCTTCCCGCCGCCCTGGTGAGCCTGGTGCCCGCCGGCAGCGCCCTCGACCCGGCCGCCGCCCGGGCCGTCGCCGCCCCGGCCTGACCAGCGGGCGGCCACCGCGGCGAGCCGGTCCGGGGCCGCCCGGCGCGGTGCGGTCAGTCGGCCGGGCGGCGCAGCACGGTGACCGCGAAGTCCGCGTTCTCCCGCCAGGGCCGCAGGTCCCAGGTGGCGAAGCGGTGCTCGCGGCGCAGGCCGGCGGCGACGGCGTCGCCGTCGAAGTCCTCGATCCGGTAGCCTCGGTCGAGGCCGAAGCCGACCAGCACCACGCCGTCGGGGCGCAGGTGGGCGGCGACCTGGGCGAGCACGGCGGCTTCGGTGCCGGGGGCGACGAAGGCCATCACGTTGCCGGCCACCACGGCCGCGTCGAAGGGTTCCGGCTCGCCCGCCGCGGCCAGGTCCAGCTCGGCGAGGTCGCCGACCAGCCAGCGTGGCCCGGGATGGTCGGCCCGGGCGGCCTCGACCAGCGCCGGATCGGCGTCGACTCCGACCACCTGGTGGCCGCGGGCGGCGAGCGCCGCCCCGACCCGGCCGGTGCCGCAGCCCGCGTCGAGGATCCGTGAGCCCGGCGGCACCATGGCGTCGACCAGCCGGGCCTCGCCGGCGAGGTCCACCCCCTCGGCGGCGAGTGTGCGGAAGCGGTCGATGTACCACTGCGAGTGCCCGGGACCGGTCTCGGTCGCCCAGCGGGTCGGGTTGGCCATGCCGCCACGGTAACCGGCCCGCCGGCGCCCCACGCGCCGCTGGGGGCATGGGGGACCGCCGTCACGGTCCGGGGCGGCGGTGACCGCCGCCCCGGACCGGTCAGCCCTTCTCGGCGCCCGCGGTGAGGCCCTCGGTGAGCAGCCGTTCGCTGGCGAAGAAGAGCAGCACGATGGGCAGGGTGAGGATCACCGAGCCGGCCATCAGCACGGTCTTGGGCACCTCCACCCCGTCGGCGAGCAGCGACAGCCCCAGCGAGACGGTCCACCGGTTGGGCTTGTCGACCAGGAAGAGCAGGGCGAAGAGGAACTCGTTCCAGGCGATCATGAAGTCGTAGAGCGCGACCGCCATGATCGACGGGGCGGCCAGGGGGAGGCTGACCCGGCGGATGATGCCGAGCCGGCCGGCCCCGTCGATGGCCGCGGACTCCTCCAGGCTGATCGGGATGGTCTCGAAGTAGTTCCTCAGCATGTAGACCGAGACCGGCAGGGTCTGCGAGATGTAGACCAGCACCAGTCCGAACAGCGACCCGCGCAGTCCGGCCCGGGTGAAGACCACGAAGAGCGGGATCGCGATGACGATCGACGGGAACAGGTAGACCGCCAGGAACAGCACGTTGACCTGCCGGCGGCCGAAGAACCGCAGCCGGGAGACCGCGTACGCGCCGGGGATGGCGACGATCAGCGTCAGCGCCGTGGCCGCCACCGCGACCAGGCCGCTGTTGCGGATGAAGGTGAGGAAACCCTGGCCGCCGTCGTCGACGGACCTGAGGACCTCGGTGTACGTGTCGACGGTGAACTCGCTCAGCGGCACCCAGAGCGAGCCCGGGTCGAGGAGCAGCCGCTCGATCGGGCGCACCGATAGCACCAGCATGTACCAGAAGGGCAGCACGGTGACGAGCAGGAACGCCGCGACCACCAGCCGGCGCACCCATCGCAGCGAGACGGTTTCGATCTGGTCGCGGTCCATCACCCCTCCTGCCGCGCGGTGAAGAAGCGCAGGTAGATCGCGACGAAGACGATCAGCACCACGGCCAGCACGACCGCCTGCGCCGACGCCGCGCCGATGTCGGTCCGGGCGGTGAGGAACTGGTATACCCGGACGCTGACCACCTCCGTCCCGGCCGAACCGCCGGTGAGCAGATAGACGTCGTCGAACTTGTTGAAGGTCATGATGAACCGCAGCACCGCGAGCAGGGCGATCACCGGGAGCAGTTGGGGCAGCAGGATGTGCCGGAACCGTTGGGTCGGGGTGGCGCCGTCCACCCGGGCCGCCTCCTCCAACTCCCCGGGAACGGCCTGGAGCCGGGCGAGCAGGAACAGGAAGGCGAACGGGAAGTACCGCCACGCCTCGAACGCGATCACCGTGGTCAGCGCGGTCGAGTCCTGGGTAAGGAACGGGATCGGCGCGTCCCAGCCGAGGAACCGCTGGCCCCAGTCGTTGACGATGCCCAACTGCGGGTCGAGCATCACCTGCCAGACGAACGCCACCGCCACCACCGGCGCCACGTACGGCAGCAGCATCGACGCGCGGACCAGGGTGCGGCCCTTGAACGGCCGGCGGACGGCCAACGCCGCCGCCAGGCCCAGCGCGATCGAGCCGCCGGTGCCGCCCAGGCTGTAGAGGACGGTGGTCCAGAGCGTGTCGGCGAAGCCGGGAGTGTTCAGCACCCGCTCGAAGTTGTCCAGCGTCAGCTCACCGAAGAGCCCGGTCTTGCGCAGGGTGGCCAGGCGTACCCGTTGGAAGGCCAGCACCACGGTCCAGACGATCGGGATGCCGATCACCGCGACCACGACGAGCAGCGTCGGCGCGACCAGCGCGAGCCCGGCGCGGGACTCCCGCCGGCGCAGGGTGAGCGGGCGTCGGCGGCCGGGGCCGGACCGCTCCCGGGTGGGGGAGCGGCCGGCCTCCGGCGGTGCCGTGGTCAATTGACGCCCGCCTTGATGGCCTCCACGTCCTTCTTGGCCCGGGCGGCGGCCGCGCCCGCGTCGGTCTTGCCACCGACGACGTCCGCGAGGGCCTTGGGTACGGGCAGTTCGCCGAGGATCGCGCCGACCAGCTTGCCCTGGCCCTGGGTCAGGCCCCAGCGCTGGAAGGTGTCCGGGCTCTTGCGCAGGTTGGCCAGCACCTCGTCGCCGTACACCTCGGAGAGTGGCTTCTTCGCGTCCACCCCGGCCTGGCTGGTGTTCCAGGCGGTGAGGAACTTCTCCTTCTCCTCGGCGGTGCCCTTGCGGACCGGGAAGCGCCCCTCGGGGGACATCCCGAACCAGCGGGGGTAGCCGTCGGAGAGCATGAACTCGACGAAGGAGCGCGCCGGGTCGGTGACGGCGCCGTCGAGCACCGCCCAGGAGCTGATCTCGCCGTACTGGGCGGGCTCGGCGCCGTTCGGGCCCTTGATGGCGGTGACGAAGCCGCTGTGCTCCTCGAGGAAGCTGGGGTCCCGCTGGCACTGCGGGCAGGTCGGCTTGGCATCGTTACGCAGCCCGGCCAGCTCGTCGAGGATGAACGGCGACCAGATCAGCATGGCCGCCTTGCCGGCGAAGTAGGTGGCCCGCGTGGTGTCCACGTCCTGCGCGCCCTTGACCGAGTAGTTCCTCATCAGGTCGCCATAGAAGCGGAACGCCTCGACGCACTCGGGGGAGTCGAGCTTGACGGCGCCGGAGTCGTCCGTGAGCTGGCAGTTGTTGGCCAGGGCCAGGTGCTCGAAGGTCTGCTGGGTGAATACGTCGCCGGGAGCCGTGGCGGCCGTGATGCCGGCGACGCCGTTGCGGTTGAGGGTCCGCGCGGCGTTGGTGATCTTTTCGTACGTGTCCGGAACCGGCAGGCCGGCGGCGTCGAAGAGATCCTTGCGGTAGACCAGCAGCTGCCCCCACCCGTCGCTGGGGACGGAGAGCTGCTTGCCGTTGTCGGAGGTGAGTTCGAGAGCGCGCGGCGAGAAGGTGTCCCGTCCCAGCTTGTCGACGATCTCCTTGTTGGCGTCGGGGTGCAGCAGCTCGTTGCCGGCGAGGGTGCGGATGCCGGCGAGCGACACCGACCCGACCACGTCGGGCAGCTCCCCGGCAGCGGCGCTGGAGGCGATCAGGGAGGGGAACTGGTCCTCGTTGACGGTGACCAGGTTGACCTTGACCCCGGTCTTGGCGGTGTAGTCGGCGACGATCGCCTTGGTGGCGGCGACCCGGTCGGCCACATCCTCCAAGCTCCACACGGTTATCTCTGAACTGTCGCTTTTCGAACCGTCGTCGCTGCAGGCCAGCAGGCTCGCCCCGGTTACTGCCATGATCAGGGTGGCGGCCAGCATCCGCATCGGAGGGGATGACATCGGTGGCACTCCTCTCGAAGAGGTACATGAGGGATTCAACGTGCTGGATTGATCAATTACAAGACATATAACGATTTTTTGTTAAGATTGAGCCCGGTACGCCCCGGGAGTGACGTCATGGGCAACTGGGTTGTCTCTCTGGCCGGGCCGCGGCGCGTCAGCCTCGAGCCCTGCCCCTCCGATCCGCTCGGCCCCGGGCAGGTCCGCGTCCGCACCTGCTACTCCGGCATCTCCGCCGGCACCGAGCTCACCCTCTACCGGGGCAGCAATCCCCGGCTCAGCAAGGACTGGGACGACGTCACCCGGATGTTCGTCCCCCGCCACACCCCCGTGCCGTACCCGCTGGTCGGCTTCGGCTACGAGGAGGTCGGCGAGATCGTCGAGGTCGCCCCGGACGTCGCCGACCGACATCCCGGCCAGCTCGTCTGGGGCATCTGGGGCCACCGCGCCGAAGCGGTCGTGCCCGCCGCCGGGGTCACCCCGCTCGCCCCCGGCCTCGACCCGCTCGCCGGCGTCTTCGCCCGCCCCGGGGCCATCGCGCTGACCGCCGTCCTCTCCGGCGACCTGCACCTCGGCGACTGGGTCGGGATCTTCGGACAGGGCGTCATCGGCCTGCTCGCCACCCGGCTCGCGGTCCTCTCCGGGGCCCGGGTGGTCGCCGTCGACCGGGTGCCCACCCGGCTGGAGACGGCCGCGCGGCTCGGCGCCCGGCTCACCGTCGACGCCGGCGTCGAGTCCGCCGCCACCGTGCTGCGCGAGGTCACCGACGGCCGGGGCGCCGACGTCTGCCTGGAGCTGTCCGGGGCCTACCCGGCGCTGCACGAGGCGATCCGGGCCACCACCCACGCCGGGCGCGTCGTGGCGGCCGGCTTCTACCAGGGCCAGGCCGACGCGCTCGGCCTCGGCGAGGAGTTCCACCACAACCGGATCCAACTGGTGGCGGCCCAGGTCTCCGGGCCCGCCCCGGCACCCGGCCTGGCCGGCCGGTGGTCCGGTGCCCGTATCGCCCACACCTTCATGGACCTGGTGGCCGAGGGCAGCGTCGACCCGCTGCCGCTGGTGAGCCACGTCGTGGACGCCCGCGCGGTGGCCGACGCGCTTGCGTTGCTCGACCGCGGTGCCGATGACGTTCTCCAAGTCGTGCTGAGGTTCTGATGTCGATCCCGATCGCCTGCCAGGAGCAGCTGCTCCCCGGCACCAACCTGTCCCAGAAGTTCGCCCTCGCCCGCTCGCTGGGCTTCGACGGCATCGAGCTGCGCGGCCGGGGTGACCTGGCCTTCGCCCGGCGGCTGCCGGAGCTGCGCCGGGCCCGCGCCGAGGGGGTGGTCATGCCGACGGTCTGCGTGGAGATGGACCACTTCATCGGCGACTTCGATCCGGAACGCTCCCGCGACGCGGTGGCGAACCTGCGGTGCCAGTTGTCGGTGATCGCCGAGCTCGGCGGGATCGGCGCGATGACCCCGGCGGCGTGGGGGATGTTCTCCCGCCGGCTGCCGCCGTTCGAGCCACCCCGGTCGCCCGCGGGTGACCGGCAGGTGCTCGTCGACGCCCTGGGCGCCCTCGGCGAGCACGCCCGGGCCGAGGGCGTCACCCTCTATCTGGAGCCGCTCAACCGGTACGAGGACCACATGGTCAACCGGCTCGACGACGCGGTGGCGCTCTGCGCGGCGGTGGGCCTGCCCTCCGTCCGGGTGGTCGCCGACACCTTCCACATGAACATCGAGGAGGACGACGTGCACGGCGCGCTGCGCGCCGCCGCGCCGTACCTGGGGCACGTGCAGGTCAGCGACTCCAACCGGTGCCAGCCGGGAGCCGGGCACCTGGACTGGCCCGCGCTGCTGCGTACCCTGCTCGACCTCCGCTATCGGGGCTGGCTGGCCCTGGAGTGCCGGCTGCGGGGCGACCCGGTCCGCGCGCTCCAGCAGGCGGCCACCGTGCTGCGGCACGCCCAGCCCCGGCGGGCGGCGGCGTGAGCGCCGGAACGGCCGGAGCCCCCGGTGCCGGGCCGGGCGTGGCCGCCTCCGCCGGGTCCGGACCCGCCGCCCCGACCCACGCCGAGCTGCGCCGGCTCGCCGTCGCCACCCTCGACGGCAACTGGGAGCACGACCACACGGTGCCGTCGCGCACCCTCTACCCGCACCAGTGGAGCTGGGACTCCGCGTTCATCGCCGTGGGGCTGGTCCACGTCCGCCCCGACCGTGCCTGGCGGGAGCTGCGGACCCTCTTCGCCGCGCAGTGGACCGACGGGCGGGTGCCGCACATCGTGTTCAACCCGGCGCTGCGGGTCGGCTCGTACTTCCCGGGGCCGGAGTTCTGGAACTCGGCCGCCGCCGACGGCGCCCCCGCCGCCGCCACCTCCGGCCTCGTCCAGCCGCCGGTGCACGCTCTCGCGGCCTGGCTGGCGCACCGGCGCGCCCCCTCCGAGGAGTCGGCGCGGGCGTTGCGCCGGCTCTATCCGCGGCTGGTCGCCCAGCAGCGTTACCTGACCGTCCATCGGGACGTGGGCGGCGCCGGGCTCGCCTGCATCGTGCACCCGTGGGAGTCGGGCGTCGACAACAGCCCCGCCTGGGACGCGCCGATGGCCGCCGTGCCCGCCGACGTGGCCGTGATGCGCGCGTACCGTCGGCACGACACCACGTACGCGGACGCCGCGCACCGCCCCACGGACCTGGACTACGCGCGGTACGTGGCGATCGTCGCCGCCTACCGGGAGGCCGGCTACCGCGACGACGGCCTGGCCGGTCGGCACCCGTTCCTGGTGGAGTGCCCGCTGGTGAGCGCGGCGCTGGGCGCCGCCGAGCACGCCCTCGCCCGGATCGCCCCGGTGGTCGGCGCGGACCCGGGCCCGCACCGGGACCGGGCCGCCCGGATCACCGAGGCCCTGGTCGAGCGGCTGTACGACCCGGTCACCGGCACCTTCCACCCGCGTGACCTGCGCACCGACCGGTTGATCCCGGCGCGGACGGCGCTCGGGCTGATGCCCCTGATCCTGCCCGACCTGCCCGCCCGGCAGGTGGCGGCGGTGGTGACCGAGGCGTGCTCGGCGCGGTTCGGGCTGTCGGCGCGGATGGACCGGCCGCTGCCCAGCCACGACCGGACCGCCCCGGACTTCGAGCCGCTGCGGTACTGGCGCGGCCCGAGCTGGATGAACCTGAACTGGCTGCTCTGGCGTGGGCTGCGCAGCCACGGCCGACCCGACCTGGCGGCCGGGCTGCGCCAGTCCATGCTGGACCTGGTGGCCACCGCCGGCTGCCACGAGTACTTCCACCCCGACACCCGGGCCGGGCTCGGCTCACCGGCCTTCAGTTGGACCGCCTCGTTGCTCCTGGACGTCCTCGCCGAGAGCTGACCCCGGCCCCGTGCCGCACCGCCGCGACTCCCGGTGCGGCCGGTCAGGCCGGGCGCAGTTCGCGCAGCAGGCGTTCCACCCGGGCGCGGATGTCGTCCCGGATCGGTCGGACCGCCTCGACGCCCTTGCCGGCCGGGTCTTCAAGCTTCCAGTCCTCGTAGCGCTTGCCGGGGAAGACCGGGCAGGCGTCGCCGCAGCCCATCGTGACGATGACGTCGGAGGACTCGGCGGTGGCGTACTCCAGCAGCTTCGGGGTCTGGTCGCTGATGTCGATGCCGACCTCGCGCATGGCGGCCACGGCGGCCGGGTTGACCGTCTCGGCGGGCGCGGAGCCGGCGGAGCGGACCTCGACGGTGTCGCCGGCGAGGTGGCGCAGCCAGCCGGCGGCCATCTGGGACCGGCCCGCGTTGTGCACGCAGACGAACAGGACGCTGGGCTTGTCGCTCATGAGGTGCCTCTCGGGTACGGGTCGGTGGTGCGGTCAGGATCGGGGATCACGGGCCAGGTCGTCGTCGGCGGGGACCACGACCTGGCCCGCGGCGTCGCCGGCGTCGGGGTAGAGCGCGGCCAGCAGGCCGACGCCGACGACCAGCCCGATCACCTGGGCGACGACGAAGCCCGCGACGGAGCCGGGCGCGATGCCGGCGAAGGTGTCGGTGAACGCCCGGCCGACCGTCACCGCGGGATTCGCGAACGACGTCGACGAGGTGAACCAGTACGCGGCGCCGATGTAGGCGCCGACGGCGGCGGGCGCGACCGAGGCGCGACCGGACCGGGCGAGGGCGAAGATCAGCAGGATCAGGCCGGCGGTGGCGACGACCTCACCGAGCCAGAGGTGCCCTCCCGCGCGCTCCCTGCCGGAGAACTCCACGGCCGGCAGGTCGAACATCAGGTTCGCCAGGACCGCCCCGGCGATCGCCCCGGCGACCTGCGCCAGCGTGTAGCCGCCCAAATCCCGGCCGGTCAGGCCGGTGCCCGAGCGGCGGCCGAGGAACCAGTCCGCCGCGGAGACGACCGGGTTGAAGTGGGCGCCGGAGACCGGACCGAAGATCAGGATGAGGGCACCGAGAGCGAACGCGGTGGCGACCGAGTTCTCCAGCAGTTGGAGCCCGACGTCGTCGGGGGAGAGGGTGGCGGCCATGACGCCGGAGCCCACCACGGCGGTGACCAGCAGGGCGGTGCCGGTGAACTCGGCCAGCAGGCGCCGCCGGAGTGCGATGGTCATCGGTCTGTTCTCTCCCATGGGTGTGCCGTCCCGGGCCGGGTGTGCGCCGGGGTGTGGGGTGACGTGGTCTTGCGGAGCTACGGGCGGGCGTCGATGACGGCGGGGGCGAGCCGGTCGATCCGGTCGGCGAGGTCGGCGTAGGCCGCCTCGAACGCCGCGTCGGTGTCGGCCCGCACCGGGTCGGGCACCGACCAGTGCAGCCGGGGTCGCACCGGACCGGTGAGGTCCTCGTGGGCGTTGTCGCAGACGGCGATGACCAGGTCCTCGTCGCGAACCACGGCGGAGACGTGGGCGGTGCCGGCGGGGTCGAGGGCCAGGCCGTGCCGGTGGGCCACCGCCACCGCGCGGGGGTGCACCCGGGCGGCCGGCTTGGTGCCGGCGGAGGCGGCGGCGCTGCGGGTGCGGCGCTTCCACAGCGCCGCGGCGAGCTGGGAGCGGGCGGAGTTGTGGGTGCAGACGAAGACCACCCGGCCCACTCCGGGCAGCGGTGGCGGGGTCAGCGCGGCGAGGGCCTCCGGTCGCAGCCGCAGGTAGGTGCGCCGCCGGTCGCCCTCCGAGCGGCCGCGGACGACGAGACCGGCCTCGGTGAGCACCTTGACGTGGTGGGCGACCAGGTTGGTCGGCAGGTCGAGAGTGCGTGCGATCTCCCCGGGGGAGGCGTCGCCGAGGATGAGCGCGTCCACGATCGCCAGCCGCGCGGGGTCGCCCAGGGCGGCGTGGATCCGGGCGCGCCCGGCCAGGGAACCAGACTCAGCGTTCATTGAGTCAACTATCGTTGAGTGAAACCCGGAACGTCAAGTGCGCAGGTCAGCGGGGGGTTCGACCGTGAGCAGCGCGGCGAGCCGGCGCAGGAGGGCGGGCCGCGCGCGGTAGTAGACCCAGGTCCCGCGCCGCTCCGCGTCCACCAGGCCGGCCTCCCGCAGCGTCCTGAGGTGGTGGGAGATGGTCGGCCCGGTGAGGTCGAAGGCGGGGGTCAGGTCGCAGACGCACACCTCGCCGCCCTCGGCGGAGGCGATCATCGACATCAGCTGCAAGCGGACGGGATCCCCCAGCGCCTTGAGTGCGGGTGCGAGCACGGCCGCGGTCTCGGCCGGCACCCGGCGCTGCGTCAGTGGAGCGCAGCAGGGCACGTCGGCGGTGAGCGCGACGAGGGGGGCGGGCGTCGCCTGCTTCGACATGTCTCTAGGTTGACATCCATCTAATCAATGTGCAAACGTCTGATTCGATGGACGTCGAGACAACCGCCTCGTCGTCGCCCCGGGCGCGCCGCCCCCCGACCGAACGGAGTGGCTGATGGTCGAATTCACCGTCCGCCCGATGGTCCCCGACGACGCCGAACAGGTGCTGGCGATCTACCAGGCCGGGCTCGACGGGGGCGACGCGAGCTTCGAGACCACCGCGCCCACCTGGGCGGCGTTCGACGCCGGCCGGCTTCCCGCACACCGCCTCGTGGCCGTCGAAGGCGACCACACCGTGCGCGGCTGGGCGGCGGTCTCGCCGACCTCCGCCCGGGCGGTCTACGCCGGCGTGGTGGAGCACTCCGTCTACGTCGACCCGGCCGCCCGGGGACGCGGCGTGGCGGGACTGCTGCTCGACGCGCTGATCGCCTCCACCGAGGCGGCCGGGATCTGGACCATCCAGTCCGGCGTCTTCCCGGAGAACACCGCCAGCCTCACGCTGCACCGGCGGGCCGGATTCCGGGTCATCGGCGTACGCGAGCGGATCGGCCGCCACCACGGCCGCTGGCGCGACGTGGTGCTGCTGGAGCGCCGCAGTCCCGTCGTCTCCTGACCCGCCCCGGTCCCGCCGGCCGGGCCGATTCCGCCCCGTTGATTCGATCGTTGTCAAGACAAAGGAGTTCCGGAATGACCGTCCTGGACGAACTGCCCGTCGTGGTGATCGGCGCCGGCCCCGTGGGGCTGGCCGCCGCCGCGCACCTGCACGAGCGCGGCCTGCCCTTCACCGTCCTCGAATCCGGCGACACCGCCGGCGCCGCGGTCCGGCAGTGGGGGCACGTACGGGTCTTCTCACCGTGGCGGTACGACATCGACCCCGCCGCCCGCCGGCTGCTCGACCAGGCCGGCTGGGCGGCCCCCGACCTCGACGCGCTGCCCACCGGCGCCGAGCTCGCCGCCGACTACCTCCAGCCCCTGGCCGAGCTGCCGCAGCTCAAGCCGCACCTGCGCTACGGCGCCCGGGTGATCGCCATCAGCCGCCTCGGCCTCGACCGGCTGCGCACCGCCGGACGCGACCGCACCCCGTTCCTGATCCGGCTCGCCGACGGCGACGAACTGCTCGCCCGGGCCGTCGTCGACGCCTCCGGCACCTGGGGCCGCCCCAACGTGCTCGGCGCCGCCGGACTGCCCGCCCACGGCGAGAGCGACGCCGCCGCGTACCTCGAGCACGCGCTGCCGGACGTGCTCGGCGCCGACCGGGACCGCTTCGCCGGCCGGCACACCCTGGTGGTGGGCGCCGGTCACTCCGCCGCCAACACCCTGCTCTCGCTGGCCGAACTGGCCGCCGCCGCCCCCGGCACCGAGGTGACCTGGGCGATCAGGTCCGCCTCGCCGACCCGTACCTACGGCGGCGGTGAGGCCGACGCCCTGCCGGCCCGCGGCGCCCTCGGTTCCCGGCTCCGCGCGCACGTGGACACGGGTCGGATCCGGCTGCTCACCGGCTTCTCCGTGCACGCCCTCACCCCCGTCGACGGTCGGGTCGCCGTCGTCGTCCGGCACGCCGACGGCAGCCAGGAGTCGGTCACGGCGGACCGCGTCGTCGCCGCCACCGGTTTCCGGCCGGACCACTCGATCGCCGCGGAGCTGCGCCTCGACCTGGACCCGGTGCTGGGGGCGACCCGCGCCCTCGCCCCGTTGATCGACCCGAACGAGCACTCCTGCGGCACCGTCCCCCCGCACGGGGTGGACGAGCTCGCCCACCCGGAGGTCGGCTACTACGCGGTCGGGATGAAGAGCTACGGCCGGGCGCCGACGTTCCTCATGGCCACCGGCTACGAGCAGGTCCGCTCCGTGGTCGCCGCCCTGGCCGGCGACTGGGAGGCCGCCCGCGACGTCCGGCTCGAACTGCCCGAGACCGGCGTGTGCAACAGCGACCCCGACGACTCGGCCACCGGGGAGAGCTGCTGCGGGACCGCCCCGGCCACCGCGCCGGCCGCCCGGGGGCTGGCCACCGGCGTCGCCGGCGGGCTGCTGTCCGCGCCGCTGAACCTGGTCAGCCTCGACGCCGCCCCCGCAGACGGTCAGGCCGGTGGCTGCTGCGGCAGCTGATGCCGACCAGCGCCGGCACGGTGCCCGCCGACCCCCGGGCCGGCGGGCACCACGCCCGCGGCCGGCGCCTCGTCGCCGCCCTCGCCGTCACCCAGACCGTCGGCTACGGCACCCTCTACTACGCCTACGCCGTACTGCTGCAGCCGATGGCCGCGACGCTCGACGCCTCCACCACCGCCGTCACCGGCGCGCTCACCGCCTCCGTCCTGGCCGGCGCGCTCATGGCCGTACCCGTCGGGCGGTGGCTCGACCGCCACGGCGGCCGTCTTCTGATGACCACCGGTTCGCTCGCCGCCACGGGTCTGCTGCTCGCCTGGTCCCGGGTCGACACCGTTGGGCAGCTGTACGCGGTGATGGTCGGCCTCGGTGTCACCGGCGCGATGGTCCTCTACGAACCCGCCTTCGCCGTGATCGTCACCTGGTTCAGCCCCGAACGGCGGGCCCGCGCCCTGCTCGTGGTCACCATCGTCGCCGGCTTCGCCAGCACGATCTTCCTGCCGCTGACCGGCCTGCTGGTGGAGCGGCTCGACTGGCGCGCCGCCCTGGTCGTCCTCGCCGCCGTCCACGGCCTGGTCACCGTCCCCCTGCACGCCCTGCTCGTCCGCCGGCCACCGACGCCGCCGGCGGCCCCGGCCCGGCTGCGGCCGGACCGCGACCGGCGGAAGGCCGCCGCCCGGGCCGCCGCCCGCGACGCCCGGTTCTGGCTGCTCACCCTCACCTTCGTCGCCCACGGCGCGGCCACCAGCACCATGACCGTGCACCTGGTCGGCTATCTCACCAGCCGGGGCCACCCCGGCACCTTCGCCGCCACGGCCGCCGGGCTGCTCGGCGTGCTCTCGGTGACCGGCCGGCTGGTCCTCACCGGGGCTCGCCGCCGGTGGGCGGTGACTACGATCGTGGCGGTCATCTTCGCCGTCCAGGCCACCGCCGTCCTCGCCCTGCCCTGGCTGGCCGGTTCCCGTGTCGGGGCGGTCGTCGGCGTCGTCGGCTTCGGACTCGGGTTCGGCGTCGCCAGCCTCGCCACCCCCGCACTCCTCATCGAGCGGTACGGCACCACCGCGTACGGCCGCATCGCCGGCCGCCTCGCCGCTCCCGTCACCGCCGTCAAGGCCGGCGCGCCCCTGGCCGCCGCGACCGTCCTGCACTCCGGCGGCGGCTACCCGCTGCTGCTGGCGGCCGTCGCCGGGTGCTGCGCCCTCGCCGCCGGTGGGATGCTCCTCCGGACCGGACCCGTGCCCGCCCCCGCCCGGCTGACGCCGCAGCCCCGCCGTCGGCCCGTGCCGTCGGCCGCCCCCGTACGCCCTACAGTGAAGGCCCCTCCGAGCCCGAGGAGCACCGTGGCCACCATCGACAAGATCGCGTGGATCCGGATCGAGGGCGGGCGGATCCTCAGCACCCGCTCGCGGGGCCGGGACGTCTGGTACCTCCCCGGAGGCAAGCGGGAGCCCGGCGAGAGCGACCTGGACACGCTCGCCCGGGAGATCGCCGAGGAGCTGCGGGTGGTGATCGCGCCGGAGACGGCCGTCCACGTCGGGACCTTCGCGGCGCAGGCGCACGGCCACCCGGACGGCGTGCTGGTGCGGATGACCTGCTACACCGCCGACCATCGGGGCGTGCCCCGACCCGACCACGAGATCGAGGAGGTGGCCTGGCTCGGCTACGCCGACCGGGACCGGGTCTCCCCGGTCGACCAGATCATCTTCGACCACCTGCGGCGACGGTCCCTGCTGACCTGAGCCGGTGCGACGCGGACGGCCGGCGCCCGCCGGCCCCGGTCGGCCGCCCGCCGGTCAAGAGCGGCCGGCGCCCGCCGGTGGTCGCCCGTGCCGGTCGTTTGTGCCCGCGCGGAGCGGGTAACCGCGCGGCGGCGTCCGGCCGGGGTGGCCGGGGCCGGAGGAGGACCGGTGCGCTTTCCGCTCTTCGTCGACGCCGTCGCCCGCCGGGCGGAGCTGCCGCGGGACACGGCCGCCTCGATCGCCCGGGCCGTGCTGGTGACGGTGGCGGAACGGGTCAACGCCGACGAGGCCGACCACCTCTCCGCCCAGCTCCCCGACGAACTGGGCGCCTACCTGACCGGCCCGCCGGCCCCGCCGCCGGACGCCCGCCCGGCCGGTCCCGGCACCGCCGCGGCGTACGGGCCGGTGGAGTTCGTGCACCGCGTGGCCGCCCGGGCCGGCGTCGATCCGGCCGTCGCCCAGGTCGGCGTACGGGCGGTCTTCGCCACCCTCCGGGAGGCGGTCACCGTCGGCGAGTTCGAGGACCTGGTGGCGCAGCTGCCGGGTCGGCTCGGCAGCGACCTCGACCCGCCGCCCGGCACGGTCTACTGAGTCACCACGTCTCGGGCGGGTCGGCCAGGTCGGCCGCCGACGGCTCCTCCGGTTCGGCCACCCAGGCGGAGAAGACGGGCACCCCGTGCCACGGCCCGATCCGGTCGCCCCGGCGGTCGGTCGCCAGCGCGACCACCGCGTACGGGTGACCGAAGCGCAGCTCGGCGGTCCGGGCGACCCCCATCGGCGGCAGGCTGGTCAGCGCGAACGCGCCGGTCACCGCGGCCGCCTCGAAGCCGTACCGGCCGTACCGGGCCGCCGCCGCCTGGCGGGCCTCGACGCCCAGCTCCCGCCCGAGCAGGCCGGCCACCGTCCGAGCCACCGCCGGGAAGCCGAGCGCGGGTGCGCTCAGGTCGTGTTCGTCCCGCGCCGACCAGCAGGGCAGCACCGCACTGTGCCGTTCCTCCCGGCCGTCCGGGGCGTTGGTGCGGACCGGCTCCTCGCGCAGCGACCAGAGCGGGCCGTCGCCGAGCGGCAGGTCGAACAGGCTACGCCGGCCGGCCGGCGCCCCGTCGACCGCCGTCGCGCCCACCTCGTACGCGGCGGTGAGCACGTCGACCGGCGGCACCCCCGGGTCGGCGGCGACCGACACCACCACCAGTCCCGCGCCACCGGATTCGAGCGGCCGGGCGCCCGCGCGGTGCACCGCGACGTCGCCCGCCGCGCCCGTCGTGGCGATCCAGGCCCGGTGACCGGCCGCCGGGGTACGCAGCACCCGGCCCAGCCCGGCCCAGGCGCTCCCCGCGCCCAGCGCCGCACCGGGCACCAGGTCGAAGGGCTCGGCCCAGGAGATCCGGGTGGCCAGGGCGCTGGCCAGCGCCAGCACCACCTGCGGCGTCAGGGTCAACGGGAACCGCTCGACCAGCCCCAGGGTGTGCTCGCGGGCCCAGGCGTCCAGCCCCGCCTGGTCCGGCAGCGGGCCGGTCCGCGTCGACCGGGGCAGGCCCCGCCGCCAGTCGTCCAGCTGGCCGGTCTCCTGACCGGGCCGGTGCCAGACGGCGGTGGCGGACGGCACCAGCGGGTGCGGCTGCTCCAGCAGCGCGGCCGCCGTCGCCGCGGCCGAGTCGGCGTCCATGCCGAGAGCGTCGTCGAGTTCCTTCCGGACGGGACCGGTGGCGGCCGGCGCGGTAAGCGCCAGCAGCAGCCAGGCCCCGAGCGGGGAGGCGACGTGGTGCCGGTCGCCGATGTCGGCGTGCAGCCGGGCGGCGTAGCGGGCCAGCGGGGCGGACGGGATCGTGGTCATGCTCTCCACTGTGCCCACCGCGGACCCGCTCGGCACCCCGGTCAGGACCAGAGTTCGAATTCCTCGTCGATCTCCTCGCCGGCCAGGAAGCGGGTCAGCAGCGCCGGCAACCGACCCGGGTAGAAGCGCTCGGCGCTCGTCACCACCTCCTCGACCGGCCACCAGCGGAACCCGAAGTAGTCCTCCACCTCGTAGTCCAGCCGCTCGGCGCCGTCGACGTCCGGGCCGGGGACGTCGAGCCGTACCGTCATCACCACCTCGTCCTGGAGGTGGCGCAGCTGCCGGTGGACGAAGCTGGCCCGCCGCCGCCAGGACGGCGGGCCGAGCCGGGCGGCGGTGACCGCGATGCCGGTCTCCTCGCGCAGCTCCCGCACCGCCGTCTCGGCGTAGCTCTCCCCGGGGTCCATCCCGCCGCCCGGCAGCTCCCACCAGGTGCCCAGCCGAGGGTGGTCGGGGTCGCGGGTGTGGAACAGCAGGATCCGGCCGTCCCGGTCGCGCACCACCAGCCGGACGGCGGTGCGCTCGATGAGCGGCAGGTCCCTCGGCAGCTCGATCACGTGTCTCCTTCGGGTGGCCCACCGCGCCGTCGGTGGTGGGCGGGCTCGGCGATGCCGGCCGGGCTGCCCGGCGGAGACCGCCGGGGCCATTCTCGCGCGTCCGGTGGGCCGTCGTCCCGGCTCGCCCGGACGCGGACGCCGACCCCCTGATCGGCCGAGCCGCCGTGGACGGGCCCGGGCTGATCTGCGCACCACGTCCGGCGCGGCCACCGGTGGCGGCGACGCGTGCGGTCAGTCCGTGTCGGCGCCGACCGCGGCGGCCAGGGCGGGTGACAGCGGGTAGGGCCGCTCCGGCGGCAGCGCCGCCGCCGCGCCGTCATCGTCCCCGGCGTCGAGCAGGGCGCGGATCTCCCGCGCCCTGGCGGTGACGTCGGTCAGGCCCACCAGCCACTCGTCGACGTACCGGTCGGCCGCCGCGCCGGAGAGGCCGAGCTGCAGCGACCGGTACGGCAGCGGAGCCAGCCGCAGTGACCGCTCGGGGTCCCACTGCACCCGCACGTCGCTGCCCCGCAGACGGCGGGCCCAGTCGGCGCGGTCGGTGTGCCACCGGGGCTCGTAACCGCTCAGGCAGGCCCGGCCGAGCGCCCACTCCAGGCCGGGCCGGGTCATCTCGACCGCCAGCACCCGCTCCTGGCCGGGCTTGGTGGCCCAGCCGCTGCGGTACATCATCCACCGGAAGGACGGCTTGATCCAGGTCATCCGCCCCCGGCGGAACGGCGGCACGAAGCGGCCGGCGGCCACCGCGGCCTCCGCGATCTCCGGCGGGTACGCCTGGTACACGGTGACGGTCCCGGCGGTGTAGTGGGCCCAGACCTGCCGTGGGGGAACGCTCACCCCGGGATCTTCACCGTGCCGGCCGGGCGGCGTCCACCGGATTCGGTCCACCGCGCGGGGCGTCGTGGCACCCGGTGCGGCTAGGCTGCCGCCGTGGCAGGTCTGTTGAGAAACGTCGCCGCCCGGCTCGGCCGGGTCACCGGGACGGTGGCCGCGCCGGCCCGCACCGGCGGCCCGATCCCGGCCCAGGTGGCCCGGCGGCGCCAGGTCGGCGCGCTGCAGCGCCGGGAGTTGACCTACGCCCCGGAGCTGGACGGCCAGGCCGACCCGGGCGAGATCGTGTGGACCTGGGTGCCGTACGAGGACGACCCCCGGCAGGGCAAGGACCGGCCGGTGCTGGTGGTCGGCCGGCACAGCCGGACCCTGTTCGGCCTGATGCTCTCCAGCCAGAGCGAGCGCGACGGGCAGCGGCACTGGTTGGCGCTCGGGCCGGGGGAGTGGGACCGGGACAACCGTCCCAGCTGGGTGCGGCTCGACCGGGTGCTCACGATGCGGGAGGACAGCATCCGGCGCGAGGGCGCGGTGCTGGACCGGGGTCGCTTCGACCGGATCGGCCGGGCGCTGCGCGCCGGCTACGGCTGGCGCTGACCCGGCCCGGCGACGGCCGGCGTGGTCAGCACTCGGCGAGGTGCGCCGAGTCGCGCAGTTGACGGGGTGACCGGCGGGCGGTGACGCCCTTCGCCCGGTACATCGCCGCGTCCGCCCGGCACAGCGCCTCGGTGAGCTGGGTCGGCCCGGTGACCGGGGCGAGCCCGACGGAGGCGGTGACCCGGATGCTGCGCCCACCCAGCGGGATCGGTGCGGCCATCGACTCGCAGAGCCGCCGGGTGGCGTGCTCGATCCAGCGCCGGTCGACCGCCGGGCTGGCGAGCAGACCGGCGAACTCGTCGCCGCCGAGGCGGGCGACCGGGTTGTCCCCGGCGAACGCGGCCAGCCGCTGGGCGACGCTGATCAGCACCTGGTCGCCGGCGGCGTGCCCGTAGCGGTCGTTGACCTGCTTGAAGTCGTTGAGGTCGAGCACCACGGCGATCAGCGGCCGGCCGCCCGGGTCGGTGAGCAGGGCGGCGGCCAGCCGGTAGAAGGCCCGGCGGTTGGGCAGCCCGGTGAGCGGGTCGTGGCTGGCGGCGTGCCGCTCGGCGGCCAGCTCGGCCTGCAGCTGCTCGATCTCCGCCTCGGCGCGCAGGGCGCGCTGGCGCAGCTGCCACACCGAGACGAGCGCCCCCGCCGCGGAGAGGCCGGATGCGACGGTCAACGGATCCGGCACGAGCCCTCCCTCGCGGCGTCGGTGGACGGCCGGAGCGGTGGTCGGCCGATGCGCGCGGTGCCGTGCCGTCGTTTCCACAGGTGGCCGGCCCGGGCAGGGTCACCCACAGTGAACGGATGGGCACCGCGCACGTGGGCTATCATGCTCGCTGTCCGATGCAGATGCAATAGCAGATGCACGTGCAGACGGCCCGTGCGGACGTCGCGACCACCCCGCCACACCCCTCCCTCACGCGACACCCGGACGGCTCTTCACAGAAAGACGCCCATGCGACAGCCTCAGAACGGCGTTCCCGCCACCCAGCTGCCCCCGTTGCGGTGGCAGAAGAGCCGGCGGAGCAATCCCAGCGGCAACTGCGTCGAGCTGGCGGAACTCCCCGGCGGGGCCGGCATCGCGGTACGCAACTCGCGCCACCCGGAGGGGCCGGCGCTGATCTACACGGTGGACGAGATCGCGGCCTTCGTCCTCGGCGCCCGGGACGGGGACTTCGACCACCTGATCAACTGACCTCGATCCCGTCGGCGGGACTCCCCGTCCGTCCGGATGAGTTCTTCTCACCGTCGGTCCATGGCATGCTTACACGTTGGTCGAGGTGGGGCGCCCGACCAGGGGCGAGTGGCACGCGGAGGGCGGCACGTGACGATGGTTTCCGCCGAGGGCGGTCCGGCCACCGGGCCGACCGTCCTGCGCATGCTGCTCGGCTCCCAGCTGCGCCGGCTCCGGGAGGCCAGCGGGGTCAGCCGCGAGGGCGCCGGCTGGGAGATCCGCGCCTCCGAGTCGAAGATCAGCCGGATGGAGCTGGGCCGGGTCGGCTTCAAGGAGCGCGACGTCGCCGACCTGCTCACCCTCTACGGCGTCACCGCCGCCGACGAGCGGGAGGCGCTGCTCAAGCTGGCCCGGGACGCCAACAGCCCGGGCTGGTGGCACCGCTACGGCGACGTGCTGCCCAGCTGGTTCCAGTCCTACCTGGGCCTGGAGGCCGCCGCCGCGCTCATCCGCACCTACGAGGTGCAGTTCGTCCCCGGCCTGCTGCAGACCCCCGGGTACGCCCGCGCGGTCGTCCTGCTGGGCCACCGCAACGCCCCGACCGAGGAGGTCGATCGCCGGGTCGAGCTGCGGATGCACCGCCAGCAGCTGCTGCGCCGCGCGGAGCCGCCGCAGCTGTGGGCGGTGGTCGACGAGGCCGCCCTGCGCCGACCGATCGGCGGAGCCGAGGTGATGCGTGGCCAGCTCGACGCCCTGGTGGAGGCGACCCGCTCGCCGCACGTGCGGCTGCAGATCATCCCGTTCGACGCCGGTGGCCACGCCGCTGCCGGCGGCGCCTTCACGATCCTGCGTTTCGGCGACGACGACCTGCCGGACATCGTCTACATCGAACAGCTCACCAGCGCGCTCTACCTCGACAAGCGGGAGGACCTCGACTACTACGCGGTGGCGATGGAACGCCTCTGCGTCGAGGCCGCTCCGCCGGAGCGTACGCCCGAGATCCTCACCCGGTTGCGCGACGAGCTCTACCCGGGGTGACCGGTCGCCGGGGCGACGGACGGGCCCCGACTGCCTCTACGATGGTCCGCGATCGGTGAAAGTGGACGGACGCCATCGCGGCGATGGCGCGGACGTCATGGAGGCGACTGTGACCAGCGATGCCCCGGGCACCACGACGGGAACCGCCCACCCCAGCGACCGGATCGACACCTCGGTCGCCCACCCGGCCCGGCGGTACAACTACTGGCTCGGCGGCAAGGACAACTTCCAGGCCGACCGGGATTCCGGCGACGAGATGGCCGCGCACTTCCCGACCATCCGCACGAGCGCCCTGGAGAACCGTCGCTTCCTCCAGCGCGCGGTCGGCTACCTGGCCCGCGAGGCGGGCATCCGGCAGTTCCTCGACATCGGCACCGGCATCCCGACGGCGAACAACACCCACGAGGTGGCCCAGTCGATCGCCCCCGAGGCCCGGGTGGTCTATGTCGACAACGATCCGATCGTGCTCGCCCACGCCCGGGCGCTGCTGACCAGCTCCGCCGAGGGCGCCACCGCCTACATCGACGCCGACCTGCGCGAGCCGGAGAAGATCCTCAACCACCCCGACCTGCTGCGCACCATCGACCTGTCCCGGCCGGTGGCGCTGATGCTGGTGGCGATCCTGCACTTCGTCCCCGACGGCGACGACCCGTACGCGGTGGTGCGCCGGTTGCTGGAGGCGCTGCCGCCGGGCAGCTACCTGGCCGCCTCGCACGCCACCCACGACTACCTGCCCCCGGAGGTCGCCGAGGCGGCCAGGGCGGCGGCCCGGGGCGGCGGCCCGCACGGGGTCATCAACCTGCGCAGCCTGGACGAGTTCACCCGGTTCTTCGACGGCCTGGAGCTGGTCGAGCCGGGGATCGGCTCGGTCGCCGAGTGGCGGGCCGAGCAGGAGCCGCAGCCGCGTCCCTCGGTGGTCGAGGTGAGCATGTACGGCGGGGTGGCCCGCAAGTCCTGACGCGCGGATCCCGGGACGATCCCGGGCCACCGCCTCGTCCTTTGTGAAGCAGCGGCGTCGGCCGAAGGCCGACGCCGCTGCGCGCTGTGGGTCCATTGTCGATTGACTGTCGCCGACCGGTCGGGGTAGTCTCTGGATCGATCCAGACTGAATCGATCCAGAAGGGCCGCCGGGTGACCTCGAAGCCGACCTTGCAGGACGTCGCGACCGCGGCGGGCGTCTCCCGCAGCACCGTCTCCAACGCGTACAGCCGCCCCGACCAGCTCTCCGCAGCCCTGCGCACCCGCATCCTCGACACCGCCCGGCAGCTCGGCTACCCCGGCCCCAACCCGACCGCCCGGTCACTGCGCCGCGGCGTCGCCGGCGCGATCGGGGTGCTCTTCACCTCCCAGCTGTCGTACGCCTTCACCGACCCGTTCGCCGTCCGCTTCCTGGCCGGCGCCGCCGGCGCGGCCGAACGGCGCGGCACCAGCCTGCTGCTCGTGCCGCTGCCCACCGACACGACGCAGGCCCGGGCGGCCGTGGAGAACGCCGCGGTCGACGGCTTCTGCGTCTACTGCGCCGCCGACGAGAGCTGGGCCCTGGACGTCCTCCGCGCCCGGGGGCTGCCGTTCGTCACCACCGCGCCCCGCGACGACGCCGGCGCCGACCCGTACGTCGGCATCGACGAGCGGGCCGCCGCCCGCTCCGTCGCCGACCACGTGGCGGCCCTCGGCCACCGGCGGGTGGCGCTGCTCGCCGAGAGCATCCTGCCCGGCGCGCCGCCGGGTCCGCTGCGGCTCGCCGAGGTCGGCGACGTGCCGCACCCCACCACCCGGGGCCGCCTCGCCGGTTTCGCCGACGCGCTGGCCGCCGTCGGGGTCGCCTGGACCGACCTCACCCTGCTCAACGCCACCGACAACAGCCGCGCCGCCGGCGCGACCGCGGTCGCCGGCACGAGCACCGGTGACGACCCGCCGACGGCGCTGCTGGCCTGCTCCGACGTGCTGGCGCTCGGCGTCCTCGACGCGCTCGGCGAACGGGCAGCGACGGTCTCGGTCACCGGCTTCGACGACGTCGCCGACGCCGCCGCGGCCGGCCTCACCACCGTCCGGCAGCCCGCCGAGGAGAAGGGCCGGATCGCCACCGAACTGCTGCTCGACCCGCCCCCCGAGCCCGCCGCCAGGCACGTCCTGCTCCCCACCGAGCTCGTCGTCCGCACCTCCACCCGCCCCGTCCCGAGGAGTTGACCATGGAACAGCCCACCGGCCTCACCCTCGCCCTCGACGCGGTCAACCGCCACGTCAACTCGGCCCGCCCGGACGCGCCCGTACGGCCCGAACGGCCCCAACGACGCCGGCTCGCCCCCGCCCGGCTGGCCGCCGCCGGGGCGCTGCGCCGGCTGGCCGACCTGATGGAGCCCGCGCCCGTACCCGCGCCGCCCTGCCGCCCCTGAACACCCGCCCGGGTGGTCGGCGCCACCCGGGCGGGTGACCCGTACCGGGCGTCGCGCACCAGCGGGGACGCAACCGGACACCGCGGTTGGTGCCCGGCCGGCCCGACCAGGCAGACTGAACCACCATGTCGTCGTTCACGCCCACGCTACGGCTGCACGATCGGTACGTCCTGCGCGCGCGCATCGGCCTCGGCGGGATGTCCGAGGTGTGGCGCGCCGACGACGAGGTGCTGCACCGCTCCGTCGCGATCAAGGCGCTCGCGGGGCAGCTCGCCACCGACCCGGAGCTGCGCGCCACCATCCAGCGCGAGGCGCGAGCCGCGGCGCGGCTCACCCACCCGCACGTCACCCAGGTGTACGACTACGGCGAGGCGGCCCTGCCCGGCGGCGCCGTCGTGCCGTACCTGGTGATGGAGCTGGTCGAGGGGCACAGCCTCGCCGACCGGCTCACCGCGGGTCCGCTGCCGTGGCCGGAGGCGGTCCGTACCGCCGGCCAGATCGCGGCCGCCCTGGCCGCCGCGCACCGCATCGGCGTGGTCCACCGCGACATCAAGCCCGGCAACGTCATGCTCACCGAGACCGGCGCCAAGGTGCTCGACTTCGGCATCGCCGCCCTCGCCGGGCCGCGCGCCGCGGGGACCGCCGAGCCGCTGATGGGCACCCCCGCCTACTTCGCGCCCGAACGGATGACCCCCGGCCCGCCCCACCCGGCCAGCGACGTGTACGCCCTCGGCGCGCTGCTCTACCGCGCCCTCACCGGGCGGGCGCCGCTGCCCGTGCAGACCTGGGAGGACGCGCTGGAGGTGCATGCCCGGCGTACCCCGGTGCCGCCGCTGCGGATCACCGGACTGCCCGCCGACGTCGCCGACCTCACCATGGCCTGCCTCGCCACCGACCCCGACCGCCGGCCCACCGCCGCGCAGCTCGCCGACCGGTTCGGCGCCGGTCGCCCCGCCGAACCGCCCACCAGCCTGCTGCCCACGGTGTCGGCGCCGGCGCACCCGCCCACCCTGATCGACCGCGCCCCGGCCACCGCCCGCGCGGCCGTCGGCGTCGCCGGGCCGGGTCATCCGCCCATCGACCGGACCCCGGCGCCGGCCCGTCCGGGCCGCCCGGAACCCCGCCGGGCGCTGGGTGTCCTCGTCGCCGCCGGCCTGGCGCTGCTGGCCGGACTGGTCGGCGTGCTCGTCCTCGACGACGACCCGGACCGGCGCACCCCGGCCGCCCCGGTCACCGCCGCGCCCCCGCAGGACGAGCCGGTCGCCACCGAGCCCACCCCGGCGGCGGAGCCGACCACGGCCGCACCGCCGTCCCGGGACGACCGCCCGCAGCCCCGGACCGCGCGGGAACTCGCCGCGGAGTTCGCGGCCGTGCTGGACCGGGCCGAGGCGTCCGGCGACGCCGACCCGAAGACCGTCGAGGAGCTGCGGAAGAAGCTGGCGGAGCTGGCCGAGGCGAAGCCCAAGGACCGGGGCAAACGCCTACGGGACCTGGCCGGCAAGATCCAGGAGGCGGTCGAACGGGACCGGATCAGCGACGAGACCGTCATCGAGCTGGGACGCCTGCTCGCCACCTGGCCGCGGCAACGCGGCGGCGGCGGCGATGACGACGACTGACCCGCTCGGCGAAGCTCGACCGGGCACCCGTTAGCGTCACAGCCGGACCGGCCGGCCGGTCACCGGCCGGCCGACACGACCAGGGCCGCGGCCCGCGCCAACAGGTCGGCGTCCAGCATCCCGCTCGCGGCGCGCCGGGCCACCGCCTCGTCCAGCAGCAGCGGTGGACCGCTCTCGGCGAGGAACGCCCCCAGCAGTTGCCCGGCCGGGCCGGCCAGCGGCAGGTCCGGGTCCACGGCGGTCTCCGCGATGATCAGCGCGGTCGTGGTCCGGTCCAGCTCCGGCGGACCTTCCGTGGTGTTGCGCCAGTCGACGACGTACGGGCCGTCGGCGGTCAGCATGACGTTGTCGCAGTGCAGGTCCAGGTGCAGGATGCCGACGGCCGGGTCGGCGGAGCGCCGCGTCGGCAGGGCGTGCAGCCGGCGGTGCAGCTCGGCGAGGGTCCGCGCGACGGACCGGAGGTCGACCAGGCCGGCGACGAACGCCGCCGTCAGCGTCGGCCCGGACAACCGGGCCATCTCCAGCTCGGGTCCGTCGGCCCGGAACACCTCGGGCACCGGGTAGCCCTGCCCGCGCAGGTACGTCATGACCTCCGCCTCGACCCGGACGTCACCGCCCTCGCGGTACCGGCGCAACACCCGGTCGGCGTCAATGGCGTACACGTCGGCCTCGCGACCGGAAGCGAGCGGGACGGTGGCGGTCACCCGCCCCACCGTAGCGGCCGGCCGCCCGAGCGGTGGCCCCACCGACCCCGGCCGCCCGGATCGCCTGTGACCGCCCCCCAGGGTGGGCGTCGCTGCCAGTTCTCCGCCGGGGTCGTCGGCGCGCCCCCGTCAGCGGAGCGTGGCGCGGCCGACCTCGCCGGGGCCGGCGCCGGTCCGCAGCACCGGCGTGCCGTCCGGCCGCCACACGCCGGAGCCGCCCGCCGTCTGCGGGTACCGGCTGCCCGACGGCCCGGCGAAGCTCGCCGTGGCCACCCAGACGCCGTGGTCGGCGGCGACCCGGCGGGCCCGCGCCTCCGGCACCGCCGCGTCCGTCGGCGCCTCCAGCACCCCGGCCGCGTACACGTCGACGCCGAGCGCCATGGTGCGCCTCGCGTGCTCCCGCACGCCGGTGTCCCTGCAGACCGCCAGGCCCAGCCGCCAGCCGTCGACCGCCACCACGGCCGGACCACCGCCCGCCACGAACCGCCGCGGCTCCACCCCACCCAGGAACATCTTCCGGTACGCCACCCGCACGCCGGCGCCGTCGACCGCCAGCACCCCGATGTACGCCGATCCCGCGCCGTCGCCGACCGGCGCACCCGCCAGCGCCAGCGCGCCGGTGTCCGCGCACGCCTCGACCAGCGGCGCGAGCCGCGCGTCGGCGACGTCGAGGCTCGGGGCGTCCAGGTCGTACCCGGTCAGCGACAGCTCGGGAAAGAGCACCACCCGGGCGTCGGCGGCGCGGACGGCCGCCGCGTGCGCCGCCACGTTGGCCGCCACCTCGTGCGGGACGCAGAGCGGCTGGGCGACGGCGAGCGTCAGCGGCGTACGCACAAGGGGCCTTCCTTCCTCCCGGCTGCCGGTGCTCGGAAGCATATGGGCGGATCCGTGGTCGATCCGCCCGACGCCTCGTAGTTTTGTCGCATGATCAGAAGCTCTCTGGCCGCCGATCTCCCCACCCTGGTGTCCGCTGCCGAACCCTCCGCGGAGGGCCCGGTCGGGTACGTCACCGGGCTGGTGGAGCGGCTCGGCGGCCCCGGCGCCGGGCTGGCCGTGGCGCTGGAGAACCTCTTCCCGCCGATCCCCAGCGAGGTGATCCTGCCGCTGGCCGGCTTCACCGCGGCCCAGGGCCGGATCAGCCTGATCGGGGCGATCCTCTGGACCACGCTGGGCTCGGTGGTCGGCGCCTGGCTGCTCTACGGCATCGGCGCCGCCCTCGGCCGCGACCGGATGCGCGCCATCGTGGCCCGGTTGCCGCTGGTGAAGCTCGACGACGTCGACCGGACCGAGGCGTGGTTCCTCAAGCACGGCGTCAAGGCGGTGTTCTTCGGCCGGATGATCCCGATCTTCCGCAGCCTGATCTCCATCCCCGCCGGCGTGGAACGGATGCCGGTCGGCACGTTCCTGCTGTACACCACGCTGGGGAGCCTGATCTGGAACACCACGTTCGTGATGGCCGGTTATCTGCTGGGCGAGAACTGGCACGTCGTCGAGGCGTACGTGGGGTCGTTCCAGAAGGTCGTCATCGCCGCCTGCGTGGCCGCCGCCGGCTGGTTCCTGTTCTCCCGGGTTCGCCGCGCCCGCCAGGCCCGCGCCACCGCCGCCTCCGACGATCTGGAGCCGGCGGCGGTTTCCACCGGGTACGACGAGAACCGGGTGTACCGGGGGACGGTCTACCGCGGGGGCTCCTGGGGCCGCGACACCGACTAGCGCCAGTGGTGGGCGCGGTTCGGCCGCGGTGTCCGATTCCGGGGCGTGACGGTTGTGCCCTGGTGTCGGGATCAGCCCCTACCGAGTGGTGTGCGGTGGCCGACGGCAAGCCTCAGGCTGGAATCGTGGCGGGGCCGGGGTCGTTACATCTCCTGTACGACCGCAGCAGCGGTGACTTGCGCTGCCGCCCGATGGACCCGCCCCTGGCGGAATGACCCTGGGCACCTCGTCGTTACATCCCCTGGACGATCGCACGAGCAGCCCCGCCCCTTGGCGGAATGACGGCAGGCCGGTGGTCGTTACATCCCCCGGCCCGGTCTCACGAGCGAGAGCCTCCGCCGCCTCGGCGGAATGATGGCCGGCCGGTAGTCGTTACACACAGTCCCGGCGACGCAAGCCCCGCTTGTGAAGCCGCCGATCGAAGACTTTTCCTTTGGATTCCTTGAGCGCCTGATCGTGGTGCTTGCGCGTGTCCCGACCCCCATTGGGACACGTCGCCAACCCCCGGATGGAGCTTCTCTGATGAACACGAACATTCTGCGTAAGAGCATGCTGAGCATCGCTGGTCTGGCCTTCGCCGGTGGCGTGTTCGCCGGCCCGGCGACCGAGGCTCACGCCGCCCCGACGGTGGAGGCGAAGGCTGTCGCGGTGGCCGTGCAGGCCGACAAGGCCGACAGGGCCGACAAGGGCAGCAAGCTGATCCCGCACGGTGTGCAGGGCAAGCAGTCGCGCATCGACCTGAACGCCGAGCAGACCAAGAATGTCAAGGCCATCATCGCCGCGACGAAGAAGGCCGACATGGACGAGCGCGCCGCCGTGGTGGCGATCGCGACCGCGCTGCAGGAGTCGAAGCTGGAGAACCTGGGTCACCTGGGTGAGCGCAACGACCACGACTCGCAGGGCCTGTTCCAGCAGCGCCCCTCCAGCGGTTGGGGCACGGTCGAGCAGATCACCGACCCCGAGTACTCGACCCTCGCCTTCCTCAAGGGCCTCAAGCAGGTCGACGGGTGGCAGGACATGCCGCTGACCGAGGCCGCCCAGACCGTCCAGGTCTCGGCCTACCCCTTCCACTACGCACAGTGGGAGCAGCAGGCCGCCGACCTCGTCGCCAAGCACTGGAACAACTGACCCACGAACCACCGACCGCTGGCCGGCACCCCTCGGGGTGCCGGCCAGCGGCATTTCCACCCACAGCGTGAAGAGTTGTCGTCGCCAGGGCGACAACACCTCTTCACAACCCCCGAACCCCCCCCGGTGATCATGAAGTTGTTGGCAGAAACGGAGATCCATACCGCCGACAACTTCATGATCACCGAGGTGAGGAGGGGGCGGGTGATCCGTTCGGGGGGCGGGTCCGTACTGCTTCCCGGGGACCGTGGGAGGGGAGCGTCATGGCCGGGGTGGAGCCGACGGTGCGGGAGAACGGCGACGGGAAACGACCCGCGCCGGTGGTCGAGGTGACGGGGGAGCCCTCGGTGACCGGCCGGACGGCGGCGTACCCGTCGTCCCGGCGGCGGACGATCCGGCTGCTCGTCGCGGCCGCCGTCCTGGTGGTGGCCCTCGGCGCGGTGGCCGTGGTCGTCACGCTGGCCAACCCGGACCGGCTCGGGGTGGCGTTCTCCGGCGGACGGGAAGCGGCGCCGCCGGTGACGGTCGCCGCCGAGCCGGGCGACGCCGGCGCCACCGAGGCAGCCGCCGAGCGGACCCGGACGGCCCCGGTGCAGGGCCGCCGCCGGGCCACCTTCGAACTGGCCGACGGGCTGGCCGCCTTCCGGCTGCGGACCGAGGACCTGGGCGATGAGCTGTACCGGATCGGCAGCCCGGCCGGCGCCGGTGTCGTCCCCCGGCCGGAGGTGCTCGGCGACCGGGTGCGGTTGCGCGTCGAGGAGAGCGGCCGGGGCGGGCCCGGCGCGGTCGACGTGGTGCTCAATTCGCGGCTCGTCTGGCGGCTCCGCCTGGTCGGCGGGGTCAGCGAACACCAGCTCGACCTGACCGGCGCCCGGCTGGCCGGGGTGGAACTGCTCGGGGGCGCCGCCCGGGTCGACCTCCGGCTGCCGGAGGTGGCCGGCGCGCTGACCGTCCGGATGTCCGGCGGGGTCAACCAGTTCACCGTGCGGGTGCCCGGCGCCGCGCCCGTGCGGATCCGCGCCGCGTCCGGCGCCGGCACCGTCACGCTGTACGGCGATCGGCGTGCCGGGGTCGCCGCGGGCGAGACGATCAGCTCGCCCGGCTGGGACCGGTCCCCCGAACGGGTCTACGTCGACCTGGTCGCGGGAGTGAACACGATCACGGTGGGTGAGGACTGAGAGAGTCCGGCATAGAGTCGGGACCGTGGAGCGTACCGAATCATTGCCCGCGCAGACCCGACCACCCGGCGTGGCGCCGGTCGACCCGGGCAGCGTGCTGCTGCTCGGACACGACGTGCCGTTGGGTCGCTACACCACCGTGCGCCGGCTGCTGCCGCAGCGCCAGCGGCGGATGGTGGGCGCGTGGTGCTTCGTGGACCACTTCGGCCCGGACGACGTCGCGGCGCGTCCGGGCATGGAGGTGCCGCCGCATCCGCACAGCGGCCTGCAGACGGTCACCTGGCTGATCGAGGGTGAGATCGTGCACCGGGACAGCCTCGGCAACGTCCAGCCGATCCGCCCCGGCCAGCTCAACGTGATGACCTCCGGGCAGGGCATCGCGCACTCCGAGCGGTCGCCCGCCACGCACCCGCCGGTGATGCACGGCGTGCAGCTCTGGGTGGCGCTGCCGGACCCGGCGCGGGCCGGCGCGGCCGACTTCGCCCACCACGCCGAGCTGCCCCGCTGGACTGACGGCGACTGGGATCTCACCCTGCTCGTCGGTGAGCTGGCCGGCGAGCGCTCGCCGGCCGTCGTGCACACCCCGCTGCTCGGCGCGCAGCTGGAGGCCCGCGGGTCCGCGCCGGCGACCCTGTCCCTGCGGCCGGACTTCGAGTACGGACTGCTGGCCATGTCCGGCGCCGCGCAGGTCGACGGCCTGGCGTTGAACCCCGGCGCGCTGCTCTACCTGGGCGTCGGCCGGGACCGGCTGGAGGTGACCGCCGAACCGGGGAGCCGGTTGCTGCTGCTGGGCGGCGCGCCCTTCGAGGAGCCCCTGGTCATGTGGTGGAACTTCGTCGGCCGCTCGCACGAGGAGGTGGCCACCGCCCGGGAGGACTGGATGGCCGGGCGCCGGTTCGGCGTGGTCGCCGACGACGCCGCCCCGCCGCTGCCCGCTCCGGAGATGCCCACCACCCGGTTGAAGGCCCGCGACCGGCGCGGTGACGTGCGCGGCTGAGGAGCAGGCGTGTCCGCCGTGCGGGCGGGTAGACGCGCGGCATGACGCGCAGTGTGATCTCCCGTACCGAGGACCGGAAACGTCTGGTGCGCCGGCTCGCCGGCGACGGCCGTGGCTTCGCCGAGCAGTACGGCTTCCGGGTGACCAACAACCCGTCCAGCCTGTTCCAGCTGCTCTGCCTCGCGGTGCTGCTGAACCGCCGCGGTGACTTCCGGCGCGCCCTGGACAGCGCGCACGCCCTGCCCGACAACGGTTGGGACAGCGCCGCGCGGCTGGCCCGTTCGCTGCACGCCGACCGGGTGCGGGTGCTGCGCGAGGCCGGCCAGCGCGGGGACGTCGACGCGCTGGCCAACCAGCTGGGCGACCTGGCCCGCACCGTGGTGGAGCGGTACCGGGGCGACCTGCGGCGGCTGCGCGCGTCGGCCGGCCACGACGCGGGCCGCGAGCGGGCGCTGCTCACCGAGCTGCCCGCGGTGGACGACCAGGTGGTGGACCTGTTCCTGCGGGAGGCCCAGGCGTTGTGGCGGGAGGTCGCGCCGGTGGCCGACCGGCGGGCGTTGACCGCGGCGCGGCGGCTCGGCCTGGGGCGCTCCGCGACGGACCTGGCCGAGCTGGCCGGCAGCGGCGAGTCGGAGCGGCTGGCCTGGCTGGTCGGGGCGCTCGCCCGGGTCGACCTGGAGCAGCGGTACGCCGAAGTGACAACCTGACCAGAGGTGCCCTGCCCCACAGTCCGGCGAAAATCAGCCGTACGGATGATGTCGTGTCGTAGGATCTTCGTGGAAGCGATGCCCACCCGGTTCGGGTGGACATCCACCCTCCTGGCGGTCGCGACCCGGTTCGGGCGTGCACTCCCGCCAGTTTCAGGTACGCGTGGCGTCCCCGGTCGCGGTTCGTGACTTGGGGCGCCACGCCTGTTTCCGGCCGTCCTGCGATGGGTGCCCCGAAATAGGCGGCCCACGGCCCGCCACGCGCTGATGCCGGCCCCGCGGTGGCGGGACCGGCATCGGGCTGACGCCTCGCCGGCGCGCTCAGATGCGGCGCAGGTGCTGCGAGACCCGCCGGTGCGGCTCCCGGGCCTGCGCGGCCCGCTGGGACGGCCCGACCTCCGGGGCAGCCTCGATGGCGGCGGAGCGGGCCACCTGGTTGCCGTTGGCGTAGTCGACCGGCGGCAGCGCGCGCAACGCCCGGAGCACGTCCGGCGGAGCGCCCTCCCGTTCGGCCTCCCGTACCACGTCGTCCTTCTCCGCCGGGTAGTCCAGGCTGGACAGGTACTGCAGGACGTCGGTGTAACTCGCCATGGCGTGGGCTCCCTACCGCCTCGATCCGGACACGACCGGCGGCGGTTACCCGTCCCCCCGGCGCTCACGCGCCGCCCCGGACGGATTTCCGCACCGTTTCCGCCGCCCGAGCGCGGGTACCCGAGCCGTCCGACGTCGATGGGGGGAACGCCGATGAACTACGACACCTTCGTCGACCAGGTCGCCCGGCGGACCCAGGTCGACTCCGAGCGCGCGGTGCAGCTGACCCACGCGATCCTGGAGACCCTCGCGGAGCGGCTGACCGGGGGCGAGGCGCTGGACCTCGCCGCCCAACTGCCCGCCCCGCTGCAGATGGTGCTCAAGCCCAGCCCGCGCACCGAGTCGGCGGACCGGTTCGGTTCGGCCGAGTTCCTCGCCCGGGTCGGCCGGCGGGCCGGCGTGGACGAGCCGGCCGCGCGCGAGGCGGTACGGGCGGTCTTCACCACGCTGCGCGAGGCGCTCACCGGCGGCGAGTTCGACGACATGGCGACCCAGCTGCCCCGCGACTACCGGAAACTGGTGGAACCGGCCCTCGCCCCCGGCGCGGCGGTGCTGCGTCGCGGCTGACCGGCGCCGCTCACGCCACCGCGCCCCCGGCGCGCAGCTCGGCGATCCGGTCGGCGTCGAAGCCCGCCTCGGCCAGCAGCTCGTCGGTGTGCGCGCCGGGCTGCGGCGGCGGTCGGCGCACCGACGTCGGCGTCGCCGAGAAGCGGGGCGCCGGCGCGGGCTGGACCACTCCGTCGGGGCTGACGAAGGTGCCGCGGGCCGCCAGGTGCGGGTGCTCCGGGGCCTCCCGCCAGTCGAGCACCGGCGCCACGCAGGCGTCCGAGGTCGCGAGCAGGTCCGCCCACTCGTCCCGGGTGCGGGTACGGAACAGCCGGGCCCACGCCTCGCGCAGCGCCGGCCAGTTCCCCGGGTCGGTCCGGTCGAGCGCCTCGTCGCCGGCGAGCGGGAAACCGGTGAGCCGGACCAGTTCGTCGTAGAAGCGGGGTTCCAGCGCGCCGACGGCGAGGTGTCGCCCGTCGGCGCACTCGTAGGTGTCGTAGAACGGCGCGCCCCCGTCGAGCAGGTTGACCCCGCGCGGGTCCTGCCACATGCCGAGCCGGCGCAGCGCGTGGATCTGGGTGCTGAGCACCGACACACCGTCCACGATGGCCGCGTCGACGACCTGGCCGGGCGCGCCGGCGCGGACGGCGTACAGGGCGGCGACGACGCCGAGGGCCAGCATCATCCCGCCGCCGCCGAAGTCGCCCAGCAGGTTCATCGGCGGCACGGGACGCTCACCGGGCCGGCCGATGCCGTGCAGCGCCCCGGTCAACGCCAGGTAGTCGATGTCGTGACCGGCGGTCGCCGCCAGCGGCCCCTCCTGCCCCCAGCCGGTCATCCGCCCGTACACCAGCCGTGGGTTGACCGCCAGGCAGTCCTCCGGGCCGAGACCGAGCCGTTCGGTGACCCCGGGCCGGTAGCCCTCGATGAGCGCGTCGGCGTCCCGGACCAGCGCCCGCACCACCTCCCGGCCGGCGGCCGACTTCAGGTCCACGGCGACCGACCGGCGGTTGCGGTTGAGCAGGTCCTCCGGCGGACTGCCGAAGGCGGCCGGCGTGGTGCGATCCACCCGGACCACGTCGGCGCCCAGGTCGGCCAGCATCATCGCGGCGAACGGCCCCGGACCGATGCCGGCCAGCTCGATCACCCGGACGCCGGTGAGGGGGCCGACCCCGGCGGGGACGGGTGCGTCTTCGGTCATCGGGCCACGATAGGCGCAGCACCTCCACCGCGTCGCCCCCCGCCGACCGTCGGGGACCCGTACGCAGCTGTTGACCAGGGCAACCAGCTGACCAGGGGCCGGTGTGGCCCACTTGGCGGGGGACTGCGCCTGGCCTAACCTTGACCCGCGAGGGGAGTACTTCCCACGAACCATTCCGGTCAGTACGGCGTGCCCCGGGCGCGCCTCGGGTGGTTGCCCACCGATCGTGGGTGAAGGAGACCTCGAACATGGCACTGTGTTCGAGGAGGCTCCATGAACGATCTGTCGTACCTGGCTGCCGATCTCCAGTCGGTGGGCACGCCCGCCCTGTGGACGGTCACCATCGCCGGTGTGCTCGCCCTGCTGGTGCTGGACTTCCTGGTCACCCGCCGCCCGCACGAGGTCTCGCTCCGGGAGGCCCTGGGCTGGTCGGCGTTCTACATCGCACTTCCGCTGGCCTTCGGCGCCTGGATCTGGTCCCGCTTCAGCTCCCAGCAGGGCGTGGAGTACCTCACCGGTTACCTGGTCGAGAAGTCGCTCTCGGTCGACAACCTCTTCGTCTTCATGCTGCTGCTGGCCGCCTTCGCGGTGCCCGCCGCGCTCGCCCAGCGGGTGCTGCTCTACGGCATCGCCGGCGCGCTGGTGCTGCGCGCGGTCTTCATCGCCCTCGGCGCCGCGGCCCTGGAAACCCTCGACTTCGCCTTCCTGCTCTTCGCCGTCATCCTGATCGTCACCGCGGTCAAGCTGCTGCGCGACGCCCTCTCCGGGCACGAGCAGGAGGTCGACATCAACAAGATGCGGTCGGTGCGGCTGCTGCGCAGGTTCATGCCGGTCGTGGACGACTACCACGGCACCCGGATGACCGTCCGGCAGGACGGCCGCCGCGCGCTCACCCCGTTCGCCCTGGTCGTGGTCGCGGTGCTCGCCACCGACGTCGTCTTCGCCGTCGACTCGGTGCCCGCCGTCTACGGCATCACCGAGGACCCGTACCTGGTCTTCGCCACCAACGCGTTCGCGCTGCTGGGCCTGCGCGCGCTCTACTTCGTGCTGCACGCCGCGCTCAGCCGGCTGGTGCACCTCAGCTACGGCCTCGCCGCCATCCTCGCCTTCATCGGCGTCAAGCTGGGGCTGCACTGGGCGCACGGCATCTGGAAGGGCGTGCCGGAGATCCCCACCCTGGCCTCGCTGGGCGTCATCATCGGTGTCCTGGTGGTCGTCACCATCACCAGCCTGCGCGCCACCCGGGACCGCACTCCCGGCGAGCACGAAATGGTCGCCGACCACCGCTGACCGCGTACGGAAGGGCCCCCGGCGAACCGGGGGCCCTTCCCCGCACTCCGACCCCTCCCGCGCCCGCTGCGGGCGAACCGCGTCGCGCCCCCACCCGGAGGTGGTACGACTGACGGGTGGGAATCGTGTCACCAGGTTTTCAGGGCCGCCGCCGCGCGACCGACTCGGCGCTGCCGCCGGGTCAGTACCTGGCCGAGGACTTCCCGGTGCTCTCCGCCGGGCCGACGCCGAGGGTTCCGCTGGACACCTGGGAGTTCGTCCTCGCCACCGAGACCGGCACCGAGTACCGCTGGACCTGGGACGAGCTGCAGGGCCTGCCGCAGGAGACGCCGACCGTGGACATCCACTGCGTCACCCACTGGTCCAAGCTCGGCACCAACTGGGCCGGCGTCTCGCTGGACGTCCTGCTCGACGGCATCGACACCGCGGCGGACTACGCGCTGGTCCACTCGTACGGCGGTTACACCACGAACCTGCCCCTGGACGACCTGCGCGGCGGTCGTGCCTGGGTGGCGCACACCTACGACGACGAGCCGCTGGCCGCTGAACACGGCGGACCGGCCCGGCTGCTCGTACCGCACCTGTACTTCTGGAAGTCGGCGAAGTGGGTGCGCGGCATCCGGCTGAACGTGGTCGACGAGCCCGGTTTCTGGGAGACCGCCGGCTATCACGACTACGGCGACCCGTGGCGCGAGCAGCGCTACGCGGGCGACTGAGGTGGCCAGGCCGGTGACCGCCGCCCGGGTGGGCGCGCCGCTGACGTGGCGGCTGGCCCGGCTGGTGGAACGCCGGGTGGAGACCCCGTCCGCGCAGACGCTGGTCCTCGACGTGCCGGGATGGCCGGGGCACCTTCCGGGGCAGCACCTCGACGTCCGGCTCACTGCCGAGGACGGCTACCAGGCCGTCCGGTCGTACTCACTGGCCGAGCCGGCCGACGGGGAGCGCGTCGCGCTCACCGTGCAGCGGGTGGCCGACGGGGAGGTGTCGCCGTATCTCCTCGACGGCTACGGCGAGGGCGACCCGGTGGAGGTGCGCGGCCCGGCCGGCGGCTGGTTCGTCTGGCGGCCGGAGCAGGCCGATCCGGTGCTGCTGATCGGCGGCGGGTCCGGGGTGGTGCCGCTGATGGCCATGATCCGCGCCCGCCGGAAGGCCGGCAGCCGGACGCCGTTCCGGCTGATCTACTCCGTCCGGACCCCGACCGACGTCATCTACGCCGACGAGCTGCGTCGTCGCACCCGCGACGACTTCGGTCTGGACGTCGCGTACGTCTACACCCGCCAGGCCCCCGACGGGTGGCGGGGCGAGCCGCACCGGCTTGGCCTGGCCGACGTCAACACCCACGGCTGGCCGCCCGACCTGGAACCGCTCTGCTACGTCTGCGGCCCCACCGGTTTCGTGGAGACGGTGGCGGACCTGCTGGTGGGCCTGGGCCACCAGCCCCGACGGGTGCGAACCGAACGGTTCGGCCCCACCGGTTGACCCGCGAGGAGACCCGATGACCGACATGTCCTACCTGGACGGAAACATGCTCGACGGCCCGTTGCGCGAGTTGTTCGCCGTCGACCTGAGCCCCGCCACCGGCCGCTGCGAGTCCTGCGGGCGGGTGGGCCCGGTGGCCGGGCTGCACGTCTTCTCCCACGCGCCGGGGCTGGTGGGCCGCTGCCCGTCCTGCGAACAGGTGATGCTGCGGTTGGTCCGCGCGCCCGACCGGGCCTGGCTGGACCTGCGCGGCTCCACCTTCCTCCAGGTGCCGATGCCGCTGGACGAGCCGTACGCCCGCTGAGCCGTCCCGGCGGGTGGCCCGCAAGCTGGGCTTCCGGCAGGAGGGGTACTCCCCGGACTACCTGTTCATCGACGGCGCCTGGCGCGACCACGAACGCTGGGCGATCGTGGCACCCGCGCCGGAGTGAGGACGGTGGCGGTCGGACGTGGCCGCCACCGTCGCCCGCTCATCGTCCGGGACGGCGCGTCTCGGCACGTTGCACGCCCAGCCGCTCGAAGCGTCCCTGCTTCTGTTCGACGCGCCGGCGCTGCCGGGGCGTGAGCTGCTTACGGCCACTCTGCCGCAGGTAGATCGGCTGCCGCTGGTCGTTGGACATCGGCATGCTCATCCCGTCGCTCCCCTCGGGCTGGATGGCGGTGGACACCACGCTGCCCCGGCGTCGGGTGAGGCGGCCCCACCCGGGGCGGGTGACCCGGGTCGGCGCGGGTCAACTGCCCGGCCTCGGGAACGCGACGGGGGAGCGGTGACCGTCCCGGTCGACCGCCCGGACGCCGAAGAAGACGTTGTCCTTGGACAGGTCGACGGTCGCCTCGGTGACGTCGCCGACCGGGATCACCCGCTGCCACTCGGCGGCGGTGGTCTCCCGCCACAGCACCTCGTAGCCGGCCAGGTCCGGCTCGTCGCCGCGCTGCCAGCGCAGCGTGGTGTCGTTGGTGAGGTTGGTGGTCACGATGGTCGCGCCCTTCGGGGTGCCCGGGCCCTGGGCCAGCGACCAGAGCACCGCGCCGTTGACCCGGGTCACCCGGGCGATGTAGGCGAAGTCGCAGAACTCCGGCAGGTCGCCGTACTGGACCCCGTCGACCACCCGGACGTCCTGGTGCTGGTGGGCGAAGTCCTCGTTCGGTTCGGTGAACCGCCCGGCCGGCCAGCCCTCGCGCAGGAACGGGATGTGGTCGCTGCCGCGCAGGTAGCGGTCCCGCCGGTAGACGACCCGCACCCGCATCCCGGTGGCGCCGTTCTCGGCCACGTCGGTGACGAACCGGGCCAGCTGTCGGGACGGGGAGTCGTTCTCGCCGCCCACCGACTGCCGGGTGGTCGCCTCGGCGGGGGTCTCGGCCGTCGGCACCCCCTCGGCGAAGAGCCGCACGCGGTACGGGTCGCGCGTGCCGTCGTCGGCGGTGCTGGAGCCGATGATGTCGTCGCTGAACATGCCCTGCACGTCGACCCCGGCGGCCTTGAGCTGCCTGGCCAGGTACGTCGAGCCGTACAGGCCCTGCTCCTCGCCGGCGACGGCGGCCAGGACGACCGTCGCCTCGCTGCGCCGGGTGGCCAGCACCCGGGCCAGCTCCATCACCAGCGCCACCCCGGAGGCGTCGTCGTCCGCCCCGGGCGCGTCGCTGACCGCGTCCAGCACGTCGGTGGCGCGGGAGTCGTAGTGGCCGGTCACCACGTACACCCGGTTCGGGGCGACGTCGCCACGGAGGGTGGCCACCACGTTGGTGATCCGGGTGGCGACCGGGATCCGGGGCGCCGGCTCCTGCACGTACGACTGGAGCTCGACGGTCATCCGGCCGCCGGAGGCGGCGGCGTACCCGGAGAGCTGCGCGAAGATCCAGTCCCGGGCGGCGCCGATGCCCCGCACCGGGTCGTCCTGGCTGGACAGGGTGTGCCGGGTGCCGAACGCGGCGAGCCGGCGCACGGTGGCCTCGATCCGGGCGGCGTCGACCTCCCGCAGCAGCGTGCGCAGCTCGCGGTCCGGGGCCTGGGGTCGGGCGGGCCGGCCCGGCCCGGGCGGGCCGGCGTCTGCGTCCGCGGCGGCCGGTCCCGGGGCCAGGGGTACGGCCACGGTGGCGGCGGTCGCGACGGCGGAGGCGGACAGGAAGGTGCGGCGGGTGGACCTGGTGGGTCGGTCGCTCTCGTGTTCTCCCATGACGGCATCCTCACCACCTTCAACGTCGGTTGTCCATATCCATGATGATGGATCGGGTTGTTCACCCGCGGCGGGTGATGCCCGGACCGCCCGGGCGTGCCTACGGTGGGTGACATGGCTTCCGCCCGCCCGACGCCTGCCGATCCCATGCCCGATCTGCGCGTCTCGCGGCAGAGCGGTGACCAGCGGGCGGTTCCGCCCGAACTCGGCCCGAACTCGCTCGCGGTGCTCAGCGGCCCCACCTTCATGTACTCCGACCAGGCCGGGAACGTGCCGGCCGGCGGCATCGGCGGCCTGGTCCACCTGGACACCCGGCTGCTCAGCGGGTGGGAGCTCACGCTCAACGGGGGCCGGCTGCTGGTGCTGCGCTCGGAGACCCTGGACCACTTCTCGGCGCAGTTCGTGCTCACCAACCCCGCCCTGCCCGGGCTGCCGGCGGACAACGTGACCGTGCGGCGGCTGCGCTACGTCGGCGACGCCTTCCGGGAGCGGGTGGAGCTGTTCTCGTTCCGCAGCGACGAACCGGTCCGGTTCGAGCTGCGGCTGGCCGTCGCCGCCGACTTCGCCGACCTGTTCGAGGTGAAGTCCGGCGTGCGTGACCGGTCGGCGCAGATCGTCCGTCGGCACGCGCCGGACGGCAGCGAGCTGCACTTCTCCTACCGGCCGGAGGGGTTCTCCGCCGAGACGCAGGTGCGCTGCTCGGTCCCGGCGGACCGGATCGAGGGCGACGACCTGGTCTGGGAGGTGGAGCTCGCGCCCCGCGAGGGATGGCAGGTCGACCTCGAGGTGCCGCTGCCGCCGGGGCCGGGCGTGGTCGAGCCGGTCCGGGGCGACATCGCCCAGGTGATCCACGGCGGCCTGGACGACCCGAGCCGCCGCTGGATCGCCGACCGGGCCCGACTGCACAGCGAGAACCCGATCCTGGAACGGGCCACCGACCGGTCCCGCCTCGACCTGGCGGCGCTCCGGCTGGAGATGGAGGTCCGGGGGCAGCGGGTCACCCTGCCCGGCGCCGGGCTGCCCTGGTTCCTCACCATCTTCGGCCGGGACACCCTGATCACCGCCTACCAGACCCTGGTGGCCGGGCCGGCCCTGGCCCGCGGCACGCTGCTCGCCCTGGCCCGGTTGCAGGGCCGCCGGTGCGACGACTTCACCGACGAGGAGCCCGGCAAGATCCTGCACGAGGTCCGCAGCGGTGAACTCACCCGGACCGGACAGAAGCCGTACAACCCGAACTACGGCACCGCCGACGCCACCCAGCTCTGGCTGATCCTGCTCTCCGAGTACTGGCGGTGGACGCGCGACGACGACACGGTGCGGCTGCTGCGCGACAACGCGCTGGCCGCGCTGGGGTGGATGGACGACTACGGCGACCGGGACGGCGACGGCTACGTCGAGTACGCCACCCGCTCGCCGGAGGGGCTCGGCAACCAGTGCTGGCGGGACTCACCCGACGGCGTCTGCTTCGCCGACGGGCGGATACCGGTGCTGCCGATCGCCACCAGCGAGATCCAGGGCTACACCTACGACGCGAAACTGCGGCTCGCCGAACTCGCCGACGGACCGCTGGACGACCCGGCCCTGGCCGAGCGGCTGCGCGCGGACGCCGCCCGGCTGTACGAGCGGTTCAACCGCGACTACTGGCTCGACGAGCGCGGCGGATTCTACGTGGTCGGCCTGGACGGCGACAAGAACCCGATCGACTCCAAGACCTCCAACATGGGACACCTGCTGTGGAGCGGCATCGTCCCGCCCGAGCGGGCCGAGCGGGTGGCGCGCCAACTGCTGCACCCGGACATGTTCTCCGGCTGGGGCATCCGGACCCTGTCCCGGGAGGAGCGGCCCTACAACGCCCTCGGCTACCACCTGGGCACGGTCTGGCCGCACGACAGCTCCCTGGCCGTGCTCGGGCTGGTCCGCTACGGCTACCGCGCCGAGGCCAACCGGGTCACCCTGGGGCTGCTCGACGCCGCCGCGCAGTTCGGTCACCGGCTGCCCGAGGCGCTCGGCGGATACGACCGGAGCCGGACCCGGTTCGCGGTGCCCTACCCGACCGCGTGCAGCCCCCAGGCCTGGGCCAGCGGCGCCCCGCTCGCCCTGACCCGGGCCCTGCTGAACCTGAACCCCGGTGACACCGAACTGGTCATCGACCCGGACATCCCGCCCGAGATCGGCCGGATCACCGCCGAGCGGGTCCGCGCCTTCGGCCGTCGCTGGAAGCTGGAGGCGGTGGGGCGCAGCGGGCACGTCCGGCTCGAAGAGGACTGACCGGACGAGCCGGCGGCGGGCGGCGGGCCGGCACGTTTGTCGGGCGGGTCGACGGGAACGGCAGCGGGCATGACGAAACCTCGGGTGGTGATCGTGGGAGCCGGGTTCGCCGGTTACCACGCGGCGAAGACGTTGAGCCGGTTGGCCCGCGACCGGGCCGAGATCGTGGTGCTGAACTCCACCGACTACTTCCTCTACCTGCCGCTGCTGCCCGAGGTGGCCGCCGGCGTGGTGGAACCGACCCGGCTCTCGGTGCCGCTGACCGGCACCCTCGACGGGGTGCGGGTGATCGTCGGCGAGGCCGACCGGGTCGACCTGCAGAACCGCTGGGTCGGCTTCACCCAACCGGAGGGCGACCGGGGCAAGCTCGCCTACGACCGGCTGGTCCTCAGCGTCGGCAGCGTCAACAAGCTGCTGCCCATCCCCGGGGTGACCGAGTACGCGCACGGCTTCCGCGGCCTGCCCGAGGCCGTCTACCTGCACGACCACGTGATCCGCCAGATCGAGCTGGCCGAGCAGGCCGAGGACCCGGCCGAGCAGCAGGCCCGGTCCACCTTCGTGGTGGTGGGCGCCGGCTACACCGGCACCGAGGTCGCCGCCATCGGGCAGCTCTTCACCGACGCCCTGCACGCCCAGCGGCCCCGGCTGAACATCCGCCCGCGCTGGCTGCTGCTGGACGTGGCCTCCCGCGTCCTGCCGGAGATGGACCGGCGGATGTCGCAGACCGCCGACCGGGTGCTGCGTCGGCGCGGCGTCGACGTGCGGTTGGGCACCTCGGTCGCCGAGGCCACCGCCGACGGGGTGCGGCTCACCGACGGCGACTACGTCCCCACCTGCACCCTGGTCTGGTGCGTGGGGGTACGCCCCGACCCGTTCGTCGCCGAGCTGGGCCTGCGTACCGAGCGGGGCCGTCTGGTGGTCGACGAGTACCTCACCGTTCCCGGCTTCCCCGAGGTGTACGCCTGCGGCGACGCCGCCGCCGTGCCGGACCTGACCCGGCCCGGGGAGATCTGCGCGATGACCGCGCAGCACGCGCAGCGGCAGGGCAAGCTCGCCGCGCAGAACATCGCCGCCTCCTACGGGCAGGGGCGGCGCAAGCCGTACAAGCACCACGACCTGGGCTGGGTGGTCGACCTGGGTGGCAAGGACGCCGCCGCGAACCCGCTGAAGGTGCCGCTGGCCGGGCTGCCGGCCAAGGCCGTCACCCGCGGCTACCACCTGCTGGCGATGCCCGGCAACCGGGCCCGGGTGGGCGCCGACTGGATTCTCGACGCCGCGCTGCCCCGCTCGGCGACCCAGCTCGGGCTGGTCCCCGCCAACGCGGTGCCGCTGGAGAGCAAGTCGCCGGAGGTGCCGATCCGCCGGTCGTGACGGGACCCCCACGCCGCTGCCCGCCCTTGCGGGCAGCGGCGGCGGCCCCGTGCCGAGGCGGACGGTCAGCCGAGGGTGGCGTCGGTGGCCGGTCGCGCCCCACCCACGAAGGCGTCCAGCGCCGGGCCGTGCAGCACGCCGCCCGGCGTCGGGTCGGCGGCCACCCGGGCGACCAGCCGGCGCACCGGCAGCCGCCCCGGCCGGAGCGCGGCGGCCAGCACCACGTTGCCGTAGCGGCGGCCCCGCAGCATCCGACGGTCGGCCACCAGGCAGACGTCGGCGAAGACGGCCCGGAGCGTGGCCACCTGCACCCGGGTGAAGACCAACGGCGGCAGGTCGGTGACGTTGACCAGGTACAGGCCGTCCGGGCGCAGGGTCCGGGCCACCTCGGTGACGAACTCCACGCCCGCCACGTGCCCCGGCATCCGGGCCGCCCGGTAGACGTCGGCGAGCACCAGGTCGTACCCGCCGGAGGGCGCGGCGGTCACCGCGTCCCGCGCGTCGGCGACCTCGACCCGCACCTGCGCGGGGAGGGGCGGCAGCTCCCGGGCCACCAGATCGACCACCGCGGCGTCCCGCTCGATGACCCGCTGCCCGGAACCGGGGCGGGTCGCCGCGACGTACCGGGGCAGGGTCAGCGCGCCTCCGCCCAGGTGCAGCAGCTCGCACGGCCGCCCCGTCGGCGCCGCCAGGTCGACCAGGGCCGCCATCCGGCGGACGTACTCGAAGTGCAGGTACCGGGGGTCGGCGACGTCCACGTACGACTGGGCGACGCCGCCCGCGAGCAGCGTCCGACCGCTCCGCCGGGCCGGGTCGACGACCAGTTCCAGCCGGTCGTCGGCGGCGCTGTCCATGCCGGCACGCTAACCGACGCCCCGACCACGCCGGGTCGGCGGGCGCACCGCCCGCCGACCCGACCGGTACGGCTCAGCCGCCGGCCATCCCCGCGCCGGCCTCCTCGATCGCGTCGTCGACCCGGTGGGCCAGGTCCACGTCGACCGCGGTGACCGCGTCGGCCCGCCGGCTGCGCACGGTCAGCACCGCGCTGTCCGGGTCGGGGCGACCGATCTGCGGCCCCCGACCGACCTCCTCGCGGAGCAGGTCGAGCCGGTCGAGCACCCGGTTCAGGTTGCTCGGGGGCAGCTCGATGGTCCGCACCAGTGACCGTCGGTCGCTGGACCAGTACGGCAGGTCGTCCAGCGCGTCCCGCAGCTCCTGCTCGGTCAGCGGAGCGGTCGCGCTGCGCGGCCCTACCAGGCCGCCGCCGGGCGCCGACGGCACGAGCAGGTCGCGCAACCCGTCCGGCACGTCCAGCGACTCGATCAGCTCGCCGTCGTGGTCGGCCAGCGCGGCGAGGGTCGCCTCGGCCTGGTAGCGGGCCTGTTCCGGGGTGAGGTTGCTGATCCGGCCGACCTCGGCGAGGAAGCCCGGCAGATCCCGGTGCCGTTCGATGCCGTCGACCGGGACCACGTCGTGCAGCTTCACCGGCACCGCCTCGAGCAGCCGTTGGCGCTCTCCCTCGTCCAGCGCCCAGGCCAGCGCGAGGACGGTCGCCTCCGCGGCCACCTTGGCCGTGGAGAAGTCGACCCCGGCCCGGCGGCCGACGTCGTCGACCAGGGCGCGGTAGCTCATGCGCTGCCCGGTCGGCGCCTCCGGACCCGGATCCGGCAGGGGCCGGGGGGCGGTGGCCACGGCCCTCGACGGCGGCGCCGGGCCGCCCATCGCCGGGTCCGGCTTGTGCCGCCCGGCGGCCGGGGGACCGGCGCGGCGTCCCCGGTCCAGGCTGCTGAGCTGCTTGGAGGCGCTCAGCGAGAGGCCCGCCTCGCTCGGCCGCGTTCCCTGCTCGCGAGCCTGGCGGGCCAGGGTCCGCCGGCGCTGGTTGTCGCCCTCCATCTGCTTGCGCATGGTGCGCACCTCGCTCCCTCGTCGTGGGCACCTCTTCGGCGGTCGCGTTCCCGCCCCCCGTGGGGAGGTAACCGGCCGGAGCCGGCCGCCGAGATCACTCCCGGCGGGTGAGGACCGCTCACCCGAACGCGCCGCACGATCGGGTCGGACCGGAATTCTTCCGAGGCACGCGGAAGGGAAGGTCGTCATGAAGAGGATCGTCGAGATCGTCCCGGCCCGTCCGGGCTGGTACGCCCGGTGGCAGGTCGCCCCGCAGGAGACCCGGTGCTACCCGGTGAGCCTCTGGGCGCTGGTCGAGGAGGCCGACGGCGCGAGCCGCGAGGTGGTCGGGGTGGACTGCGCCGGACAGTGGCCGGGAGCGGACGACAACGAGGCGGGTGGGGAGTTCGTCCGCTACCTGTTCCAGACGCCCGATTCCGGCGCCCCGGACGACGCCGAACCGCCGTCACCGGCCGACCTGCGCGCGACCGGGCCCCGGCTGCAACCGGTCGTGGCCACCTAGACCCTCCTCCCGGCCCCCGACCCCTGGTCCCAGGGTCGGGGGCCACCCCGTCGGGTGGCTCAGGCCGGCCGCGTTGGCGTCGGCGCCAGCGGGGTGGCTCAGCCGGTGGCGCGAGCGTCCTCGGCGCCGGCGCGGCCGACGGCGAGCAGTTCGGCCAGCCCGGTGCGGTCCAGCATCTGTTGCAGGTGCGGGTTGACGCCGGTCAACCGGACCGGGCCGATCCCGGCCCGGCTGATCACCACGAAGGCGCTCAGCCCGGACGAGTCGCACAGCCCGACGCCGCCCAGGTCGATCTCCAGCTCCTGGTAGCCGTCCGCCCGGGCCTGCACGGCGGCCGCGACCAGCTCCGGCGCGGTGTCGAAGTCGAGCTCACCGGTCAGCCGAAGCCGGGCGCGCCCGGCGTCGAGCCGGGTCACCTCGATGATCAGCAGCTGGGAGGGCATGGGTACATGTTTCCAGCCCGGCGCGGCGGGGACACCTCGGGGTTCAGGCGGAGGCGGCCGGCCGGACGGCATCCGCCCCGGGGTGACCGGAGTGCCGGCGGGGCGGCGGACGGTCGAGCAGACCGATGACCCCGGTCATGTCGAGGATGGTGTCCAGGAACCGCGGCGTGGAGCGCAGCCGGATGGCGGTGCCGGTCTGCTGCCCCTCACGCCAGGCGTGCACGATCACGGACAGGCCGGTGCTGTCGATGAAGAGCAGCTCGGCGAAGTCCAGCACGATGACCGGGGGACGCTCGGCCAGCGCCCGGTCGACCTCGTCGCGCAGCGGACCCGAGGTGGTGAACGCGAGGTCGCCGCCGACGAAGATGACCGGCGTCGCCGGGTCCGACCGATCGACGGCCATGCTCAGCGGATTCAGCTCCGGCTTCCTCCCGTGAGGCACCACGATCACGCCTTTCCGCAGGGCTGCCGGTCGGGCAGGGACTTTTCGGGATCGTAACAACCCCCACCGCAACCCGCTCGGGGCGCGAGGACGGTCACCGGTCCGGGCGTGGGGTGGCGGTACCGGCACACCGGCGTAGGGTGGGGCGAAGGGATTGGAACACAGCGACCGTTTCCGCCGCAGCGCGGGTGTCGACATGAGGAGTGGGGCTCAGCTGGTGACTGCCGCCGACGTCAGGGGATCGGACCCGGGCGACGGACGGATCTCCACCCCGAGTGCCGCACGAGTTCCGGCGTGGTCGTCCGACGCCGCCGGCCGGCCCTCCGCCGCGCTGCCGCCACTGGCCCCCGACCAAGGTCGCCCCGAGCCCGACTGGTCGGAGGTCGTCGAACACTTCCGTGAGGGCCTGGTCGTCTGCGACGCCGACGGCGTCGTACGTCACCTCAGCCCGGTCGCCGAGCGGCTGCTACCCGAGGTGGTGCCCGGCCGGCCCCTCGCCGCGGCGGGCATCGGCGAGCTGGCCGCCGACGGCGACTCCGCCGGGTTCAGCCACCGCGGCCGCCGGCTGCGGGTCCGCCGCGTCCCGCTCTCCGGCGCCCGCAGCTGCCGCTACGTCGAGGACGTCACCGACAGCGTCAGCGGCGCCGACGCGCTGCTCGCCGAGCGGGCCCGCTCGGCCTTCCTCGCGGTCGTCGGCGAGAAGCTCGGCAACCCGCTGCACCCCGACCGGGCCGCCGCCGCGGTGGTCCGCCTGGCCGTCCCCACCCTGGCCGAGGTCGCGGTCCTGGTGCTCGCCCCCCGTTCCGGCCGGGCCCGCTGGTGGCGGGCCACCCGCGCCGACGACGATGCGCCCGCGGTGGACAGCGGGATGCTCTCCGCGACGGCGCTGCCCTCGGCGATCGCCGAGGGGCTCTCCGGCGCCGAGCCGCACGCGGTGGACTGGCTGGTCGAGCAGGCCGTGGAGGCCGGCTGGCTGCCCGGGCTGGGGAGCCACGAGATCACCGCCCGGGTGGTGCCGCTGCCCGGCCGGGACACCCCGGCCGGTGTGCTGCTGGTCGCCCGGCGCTCCACCCGCTGGTACGACTCCCACGACGTCGACCTGGTGCGGGCCTTCGCCGCCCGGGCCGGCGCGGCGCTCACCACCGCCATGCTCTACCGGGACCAGGCCGAGGTGGCCGACACCCTCCAGGCGAGCCTGCTGCCGGTCGAGCCGGTGACGGTCTCCGGCGTCCAGTGGGGTACGGCGTACCGGCCGGCGCAGGCGAGCCTGCGCATCGGCGGCGACTTCTACGGCTCGCACCGGCTGCCCGACGGCGGATCGGTGTTCTTCCTCGGTGACGTCTCCGGCAAGGGCGTGGAGGCGGCGGTCTTCACCGGGCAGTTGCGCCAGTGCCTGCAGGCGCTGCACCGGGTGGAGTCGCACCCCGCGCGCCTGCTCAAGCTCCTCAACGACGCCCTGTTGGAGACCACCCAGGCGCACGGCCAGGGCCGCTTCGCCACCATGGTGCTCGGCGTGGTGCGCCCGCAGCGCGACGGCGGCCTGACCCTGACCATGGCCGGCGGCGGTCACCTGCCGCCGCTGGTGCTGCGCAACTCCGGCGAGGTCGAGACGGTGCCGCTGAGCGGCATGCTGATCGGCGTGGTGCCGGACCCGCGGATCGGCGAGGCGACGGTACGCCTCGCACCGGGCGAGACCTGCCTGCTCTACAGCGACGGGGTGACCGAGGCGCGGGGCGGCCGGCGCGGCGACGAGCAGTTCGGCCCCGAACGGCTGGTCCACGCGGTCACCGATTGCCACCGGGTGCCAGCGCCGGCCCTGGCCGAGCGGGTCGAGCAGGTCACCTGCGACTGGCTCGCCCAGGGCGACCACGACGACATCGCGGTGCTCGCCTTGCGGGCCACCGGCCACGGCGGTCGTCCGCCGCGACACCTGCACGCCGTGCCCACCCCGGGTCGGCCGGCTGAGGAGACGGAGATCCGATCGTGACCGCCCCGACCACCGAGACCGACGCGGCCCAGGCGTACCACGCCTTCCTGGCGGCCCTGGCCGACGCCGACGAGTACGCGGCCGTCGACGTCGCCGTCCGGCTGCTCGACGCCGGTGTGCCGGCGGAGCGGGTGCTGCTCGACCTGGTGGCGCCGGCGCAGACCGAGGTGGGCGAGCGGTGGGCGCGCAACGAGTGGAGCGTCGCCCAGGAGCACGCCGCGACGCACATCAGCGAGCGGGTGGTGGCGGCCGTCGCCGCGCACGTCAACCCGCGGCCCACCCGCGGGCGGGTGGTGGTGGCCTGCATGGACGGCGAGTGGCACGCCCTGCCGCCCCGACTGGTGGCCGAGGTGCTGCGGCTGCGCGGGTGGCAGGTGACCTTCCTCGGGGCGAGCGTGCCCGCCGCCCATCTGGTGTCGTACCTGCACCGGCACGACGCGCACGCGGTCGCGCTGGCCTGCGCGCTGCCGATGCGGCTGCCGCACGCGCACCGCATGATCGAGGCCTGCCGCCGCTCCGACGTACCCGTGGTCGTGGGGGGTCGCGGGTTCGGCGTCGACGGCCGGTGGGCGCGCCGGCTCGGGGTGGCCTGGGCGCCGAACGCCCCCGCCGCAGCCGACCTGGTCGCCGACGAGCGGGCGTTGCGCCGGGTCCGGCCGGCGGACCTGCCGCACCTGGCCGACGACGAGTACGCCAGCCTGGTCAAGCGGCGCGGCGAGCTGATCGACTCCGCCCTGGCGGACCTGCGGGAGCGGGTGCCGGCGGTCAACGACTACACCCCGGCGCAGCTCGACTCCACCGTCAGCGACCTCGGTTACATCGTGGATTTCCTCGCCGCCGCGCTCTACGTCGACGACAGCTCCCTGTTCACCGAGTTCGTCGGGTGGCTGGCGGCCATCCTGACCAGTCGTGGGGTGCCCGCGGTCGCGGTCGGCCGGAGCCTGGGCCACTATCATCAGGTGCTGCGCGACTTTCCCCGCGCGGCGCGGTTCCTGGCGGACGGCGAAGCTGAGGTCGCGGGCCTGCGCCGCGACGTCCACCGCTGATCCCCGGGGCGCGCTCCCCGATCCACCCCCTGCGTATACTTGCACCACTGCAAGGATCGGCCCTGCGGTGGAGCGGGAGGGACGACGTTGACGTTCACCGTCACGCAGGCCGAGCGGGCCGACGGCGGGGTGTGCCTGCTGCTCGCCGGCGAGTTGGACCTGAACACCGCCGGGCGGCTCAACGACGAGATCGACCGGCTCGCCGCCGATGGTGTGCGACGCCTGCTGCTGGACCTCAGCGACCTGACCTTCTGCGACTCGACCGGCATCGCGGCGTTCGTCCGCGGGGACAACCGGGCCGCCGCCGATGGCGGGTGGCTGCGGGTGACCGGCGCGACCGGTCGGGTGGACCGGGTCCTCCAGGTCACCGGGCTGGCCGACGTGCTGATCTACCAACCGGACCACGCCGACCCGGCATCGTCGTCCGGTCGTTGATCGACTAGATTTCCCCGCCAACGGGTGACCGCGCGGTCCACCCTTCGCCGACACGAGGCAGGATTAATCCCCATGGGTCAAGGCACGCCGAACCCCGTCCGCATCCTGGTGGTGGACGACGACCCGGGCGACGTCCTGATGATCGAGGAGGCGCTCGCGGACTCCGAGATCGACAAGGTCATCGACGTGGTCAGCGACGGCCAGGAGGCGATGGAGTTCCTGCGCCGGGTGGGCCGGCACACCGAGGCCCGGCGACCCGACGTGATCCTGCTCGACCTGAACATGCCCCGGATGGACGGCCGTCAGGTGCTCGGCGAGGTCAAGCAGGACGAGGACCTGCGTACGATCCCGATCGTCGTGCTGACCACCTCGAACGCCGACACCGACATCGTCGGCAGCTACACCCTCCAGGCCAACGCGTACGTGACCAAGCCGATCGACCTGGACGACTTCAACGACGTGGTGCGCCGCATCGACGAGTTCTTCGGCCGCGTGGTGGTGCTGCCCAAGCGCACCTGAGCCGTCGCCTCAGTTGCTGAACATTTTTCCCGAAGCTCCTCGACGGCGGTCGGCAGCCGCGAGGATCGAGTTGGGGAAAGACGTACCAGCTGCCTGGGGGGCGACAGTATGAGGTTCTCCGTCGTTGAAACCGGCTACGACCAGCGGCAGGTGGATTCCTGCCTCGACGAGCTCGGTGTCCGACTGACCCGGTTGGCGCGGCGCGCGGAGATCGCCGCCGGCGCCGGCCGGGACTGGGACCAGATCCGGCAGGAGGCCAGCGTGCTCCGCGGCCTGGTGGACCGGCAGGGCGCGCCGGTCGACGGTGACGACGCCGCCGCCCGGGCGGCGCAGACCGAACGGGAGGCGGCGAAACTCCTCGCCCAGGCCCGCGGTGAGCTGGAAGCGGCGCGCGAGGAGGCCCGCCTGGTCCGTGAGCGGGTGTACGCGGAGGCCGTCCGCGCCCGCCGTGAGTTCGAGGCGACGCTGCACGAGCGGCGGCGCCGGGAGGCCCGGGTGGACCAGATCCTCGCCGGGGCGGCCGACGGGGCGGTGGCGGTGGACACCCCCACCGCGGCGGCCGCGGCGCCCGGCGGGGTCCCGGCGACGCGGGTCGCGGCCGGCGCCGACGAGGTGGCGGTCGAGCGGCCGGAGCCGGGCACCCGGGTGGCCTGAGCCGGCGGCCGGCTCAGCGCAACGCCTCGACCACCCGGGTGGCGCGCGCCTCGTGCTTGGCGTACGCGCCGGGGTAGGCGGAGATCTGCACCGCCTGGGCGGCTTCGGTGACGCTGAGTCGCTGCCAGCCGGGGATCTCGGCGAGCGCGGCGTAGAACACCCGGGCGGCGTACGCCGGGCGCATCAGCTGCGCCACCGTGCCCCAACCGCTGCTCGGCCGCTGCTGGAACAGTCCGAGCGAGTCGTGGTCGGCGCCGCTGCCCTGGTGCGGGTGGTCGGACGACTCGGGCAGCACGTCGCTGGCGAGGTTGTGCAGGTTGCTCTCCTGCATCGCGGTGGCCACGGCGACCACCAGGCCGCGCTTCGGCATGCCCAGGTCGCCACCGACGTCGACGATCACCTTGGCGTTGTCCATCTGGGTCTGGGTGAGGCCGGCGACCGGTCGGGGCCGCGCCGGCCGGCGGGGCGGCTTCCGGGTGGCGGACGGGCTCGGGCTGGCGGTGGGTACGGGGGACACCGGCACGGCCAGCGGCGACGCGCCCCGGTCCAGGGCACGCGAGGCGCGCTGCTCCGCCGTGGCCCGGTCGGCCAGGGCCTCGCCGACCGGCTCGGCGCGCTGTCCCACCCCCGCCTGCGCGCCGGCGACCGCCACCAGGCCCAGGCAGCAGCTCACGCCGCAGGCCAGGGCGACCCGCGCCGGGGTCGAGGCCAGCCGGGCGCGGCGGGCGCGCCGGGGTGGCTCCGGGGCGCGGTGCCGGCCGATCCGCCGTTCGCCCGATGCCGCATCGGCCGGACGGGCGGCCGCGTGGGCGGGGGTCAGCTGCTGTTCGGGGGAGTTGTCGGGATGCACCCGCCGAGGCTAGAAAGCTTCCCGCTCGTTGCCATCGGGGTGATTGGTGGCATGCGCCACAATCTGCCCGGATCGGCGCGGCCATATCCCCCCGACATATGATCAAAGGGATTGTCCTCGCTATTACTTTTTTTGCCTTTATATCCTTTTTGGTGGAACGAATGAGACGGGGCGCCGCGCTTCGTTGGGAGAGGTGGCACCTCCACCGATCGGTGGAGCGCCGGTGGCCGTACCGCCGAGGGGTTCCCCGTCCGGGCGGCGGACGACCATGGTGGATCGCGCCCCGGGCGCCCACCACCCAGCGGCTCGGTACGATGCGGACGGTGACCGAGATCATGACCGACGAGCCCGCCCGCGCCGACGCGGGCCGCTCCGGTGACCGGCGCGGACTGGTCGTCGTCCTGCTCGCCGTGCTCCTCGCGCTGCTGCTGGTCGGTCACCGCGTCATACCGAACGTGCACGGCCTGGGCAGCCTCGTGGACAGCGCCAGCCCGCTGCTCGGCCTCGGCGTGCCGCTGCTCGCCCTCGCCGCGCTGCTGCGCCGCTCCCGGCGCGCGCTGCTGGCCGTCCTGCTGCCTACCATCGCGTGGGGCCTGCTCCACGGCGGCGCCTGGCTCCCCCCGGCCACCGGCGGGGGCCCCACCGGAATCCGCGTGGCCAGCCAGAACCTGCGCGCCGGCAACCCCGACCCGGGCGCCACCCTGACCCCCCTGGTGGAAGCCGGCGCCGACCTCATCGGCTTGCAGGAGGTCGACGGTGGCGGTCCCGCCGCCCCCGGGCTGCGCGAGCGCTACCCGCACCGCGCCGCGGTCTCCACCGTCGCGCTCTGGAGCCGGTACCCGATCCGGGACTCCACCGGTGTGGACACCGGTCTCGGCTGGACCAGGGCGCTGCGGGCCGTCGTCGCCACCCCGCGCGGAGACCTGGTGGTCTACGTCGCCCACCTCGGCTCGGCCCGGGCGGGGGACACCGCCACCCGCGACGACAGCCTGCGCTCGCTGGCCCGCACGGTCCGCGCCGACCGCGCCGACCGGCTGGTGGTCCTCGGCGACCTCAACACCGCCACCACCGACCGGGTCTTCCGCCCGCTCACCGACCTGCTGCGTGACGCGCAGGCCGATGCCGGCCAGGGCTTCGGTTTCACCTGGCCCTCCCCGGTGCCGCTGACCCGGCCGGACCACGTCCTCTACCGGGGGCTCACCCCGACCACCGCCGGGGTGCTGCGCACCCCGGACAGCGACCACCGTGCGGTGACCGCCGGTTTCCGCTGGTAGGCGGCAAGGTCAGCGCCGACCGTTCTCCGCCGGGGTGACCGTCAGCCGGTGCCGGCTGGCGTCGCCGCTGGAGAAGGGCCAGAGCCGGTCGGCGTGCTCCACCAGGTCGGCCAGCTGTTCCCGGCTCAGCCCCGCGGAGGAGATGGACGCGTGCACGTCGGCCCGGTAGCGGCCGTCCTCGTCCCGGCCCAACCTCGCCTCGGCGGTCACCTGCACCGTGTGCGCCTCATCGGTGATCTCCCCGGCCGCCTCGACCGCCGCGTGGTGCAGGCAGGAGGCGAAGGCGGCGGCGAGCAGTTGCTCCGGCCTGAGCCCGGTGCAGTGTGGCGCCAACGGAGACGCCAGCGCGGTGGACAGGCCACCGTCCTTGGTGCGTACGTGACCGCCGGCAGCGGTCGCGGTGGCCTCTTTCAGCCAGGAACTCGGATCCGGCATCGCGTTCCTCCCGTCACTCACCGGCTGGCGTTCCCGACCTCGACCGGGTGAAACGCCGGTCAGGCCGGGCCGGCGCGGGACCAGTCGTCCAGGGCGACCGCCTCCGTCACCTCGGTGGCGGCCCGTTCGGTCCACAGCGAGGTTGGTGCGCTGCGCTGCCGGGGCACCGACGCCAGCATCGGGACGTACACCCGGGCGTCGACCGCCTCGGCGAGCAGCAGCGCGGCCATCAGGCTGGTCGGCCGGCGCAGCGGGTCCTCGTCCAGGCAGCGGTGGCACAGGTCGGCCACCTCCGGCGGCAGCCCGTCGACCGGCGGCAGCGGCTCCGGGGTCACCCGCCGGCGGGCACCCACCAGCTGGGTGGCGGTGGTCCCGGCCGCGTACGGCAGCCGCCCGGTGAGGCAGTAGTAGAGGAGCACGCCGAGGGCGTACATGTCGGCGGCCGGGGTGGCCGGCTGCCGGTCGAACTGCTCCGGGGCCAGGTACGCCGGGGTGCCCAGCACCATCCCCTCGGGGCTGTGGTCGGGCGCGCCGGCCGGAGTCGCGATGCCGAAGTCCAGCACCTTCACCCCGGACGGGGTCAGCATGACGTTGGCCGGCTTGACGTCGCGATGCACGATGCCGTGCGCGTGGGCGGCGGCCAGCGCCGCCGCCACCTCGGCGCAGACCCGTACCCCGATCCGCCAGTCGAGCGGCCCGGCCCGCAGGTGCTCGGCGAGCGTCTCGCCCTCGGCCAGCTCCATCACGATGTACGGCGCCTCGCGTCCGGGCAACGTGGACGCGGTGCCGAAGTCGTGCACGCTGGCCACGTTGGGGTGCACCAGCCGGGCGGCGGAGCGCGCCTCGGTGCGGATCCGCTCCACCGAGGTCTCCTCGCCCTGGTTCCCCGGGGACATCAGCTTCACCGCGACCGGCCGGTCCAGCACCACGTCGTGCGCGCGCCACACCTCCGACATGCCGCCCATGCCGATGCGCTGCTCGAGCTCGTACCGCCCGGCCAGCGTCCTCATCGACCCGCTCCCGTCCATGTCGTCGGCGTCGCCCGGTGTGCCACGGGCGCCTTCGACGCGGTACCCGGCCTCCGATCAGGGCAAACCGGAGCGGTCGACGCGGGGCGGGCCCGAGGTGCGGTAACTTGCCAGCCAGGACGTCCGGTCGGCCCCGCACCGGCGGGACAGCGGCGAGGAGGGGCACGGGGATGGCCGAGGTGACCGTACGCTTCGTCGGCGGGCCCGCCGACGACCTGGTCCGGGCGGTGCCGGCCGACCCCGACGGCGACCCGCCCGCGCACTGGGTGATGCGCCATCCCGACGGCGGCGCGCCGCCCGGTGGGGCCGGGCCGGACCACCTCTACGCCCGGGACCGCCGGGACGGCACCGGGGTGTGGACCATGCGCTTCGTGCGCACCTACCCGCTGGGAGCCGGCGAGTAGCCCGACCGGTCCCTCCGTCGCCCACAGCTGGTACACAGGAGGCGCACAGACAGGCGACAGTGAGCAGGCCCACGATGGGGGCATGGTGACCGACGGGCAGACCATGCAGAACCGGATCGAGCTGCGCCGTCCGGACGGCGGGCCCGTCCGGGTGCTCGTGGTCGACGACGAGCCGACGCTGACCGACCTGCTCTCCATGGCGCTGCGCTACGAGGGCTGGCAGGTGCGCAGCGCGGGCAGCGGGATGGCGGCGCTGAGCGCCGCCCGGCAGCTCCAGCCGGACGTGGTGGTGCTCGACGTGATGCTGCCCGACCTGGACGGCTTCCAGGTGCTGCGCCGGCTGCGCGAGCAGGCCCCGACGGTGCCGGTGCTCTTCCTGACCGCCCGGGACGCCGTCGAGGAGCGCATCGCCGGGCTGACCGTCGGCGGCGACGACTACGTCACCAAGCCGTTCAGCCTGGAGGAGGTCATCGCCCGGCTGCGCGCCCTGCTGCGCCGCTCCGGCTTCGCGGTGGCCACCCGGGAGGACGCGGTGCTCACCGTCGGCGACCTCAGCCTGGACGAGGAGAGCCACGAGGTGCGCCGCGGCAGCGAGCTGATCACCCTCACCGCGACCGAGTTCGAGCTGCTGCGTTACCTGATGCGCAACCCGCGCCGGGTGCTGAGCAAGGCGCAGATCCTCGACCGGGTCTGGAACTACGACTTCGGCGGGCAGGCCAACGTGGTCGAGCTCTACATCTCGTACCTGCGCAAGAAGATCGACGCGGGACGGGCGCCGATGATCCACACGCTGCGTGGGGCCGGCTATGTCCTCAAGCCGGCGGACTGACGCCGGCCGGCTGCGGTCCTGGCTGGCCCGCCGGTCGCTGCGCACCCGGCTGGTCGCCGCGGTGGTGGCGCTGCTCGCCCTGGTCAGCATCGCCATCGGCGGCCTGACCACGGTGGCGCTGCGCCACTTCCTCATCGCCCAGATCGACAACCAGCTCACCCTCGGCGGTCGCCGGCAGGGCGACCCGCCGCCCTGGTACCGGCAGTTCGCCGAGCGGCAGTGGACCGACGACCGGTGGGCGCCGGAACCCCCGCCCGGCTTCCCGCCGGACTCGATCGCCGCGATGACTGCCGACGGCGAGGTCGTCTCCGCGCGGATCCGCAGCACCACCGGCCCCGCGGAGGCGCTGCCGGTGGGCGACCTGGCCGAACTGACCCGGCTGCCCACCGACGGCCGGCCGCGCGGCGTCGACCTCGGCGACCGGGGCGACTACCGCGCGGTGGCCCGGCAGATGGGCGACGGACAGGTCCTCGTCGTCGCGATCCCTCTCGCCGGGGTGCAGCAGACGGTCTGGTGGATGATCGCCGCCCAGGCCGGCGTCGCCACCGCCGGCCTGCTCGTCGCCGGCGGCCTGGGCGCGCTGATCGTCCGGGCCACCCTGCGCCCGCTGAACCGGGTCGCCGCCACCGCCGTCCGGGTCGCCGAGCTCCCGCTGGACCGGGGCGAGGTGGCCCTGTCGGTGCGGGTGCCGGCGGGGGACACCGACCCCCGCACCGAGGTCGGCCAGGTGGGGGCGGCGCTCAACCGGATGCTGGGCCACGTCGCCGCCGCGCTCGCCGCCCGGCAGGCCAGCGAGACCCGGGTACGCCAGTTCGTCGCCGACGCCAGCCACGAGCTGCGCACCCCGCTGGCGGCGATCCGCGGCTACGCCGAGGTGGCCCGACGCGGCCGGGACCGGGTGCCGCCGGACGTGGCGCACGCGCTGCGCCGGGTCGAGGCGGCGAGCACCCGGATGACCAGCCTCGTCGACGACCTGCTGCTGCTCGCCCGGCTCGACTCCGGCCGGCCGCTCGTGGCAGAGCCGGTCGACCTCACCGCGTTGGTCATCGACGCGGTCAGCGACGCCCACGTCGCCGGCCCCGAGCACCGGTGGCAGCTCGACCTGCCCGACGAGGCGCTCGACGTGCCCGGCGACGCCGTCCGGCTGCACCAGGTGGTGGCGAACCTGCTGACCAACGCGCGGGTGCACACCCCGCCCGGCACGACGGTGACCACCCGCCTGGCCCGGGCGCCCGGCGGGGTGGAGATCAGCGTGACCGACGACGGCCCTGGCGTCCCACCGGAGTTGCAGGGCGAGGTCTTCGAACGGTTCGCCCGGGGGGACAGCTCGCGCTCGCGGGAACACGGCAGCACCGGCCTCGGCCTGGCCATCGTCGCGGCGGTGGTGGAGGCCCACCACGGCGCCGTGCGGGTGGAGAGCCGGCCCGGCCGCACCGTGTTCACCGTGCGGCTGCCGGATCCCCCAGCGCAGGCACGGCCGTGAGGGGTGAAGGTCGCCGGGCGTGGCAGGCTGGGCGGCGTGTACCGGGAACGTCGCGCCGCCCTGCCGGGCGCCGTGCTCTGGACCAGCGTCAGCACCGGCGGGCCGGTCCGGGTGCTTCCCGACGGCTGCCTGGACCTGCTCTGGTCCAGCCGGTCCGGGCTGCTGGTGGCCGGACCGGACCGCACCGCCCACGTGAGCGCCGGCACGCCGGGGGAGCGGTGGCTGGGGCTGCGGCTGCCGCCGGGGACCGGCCCGGCGGTCTTCGGGGTACCCGCCGGGGAGCTGCGGGACCGCCGGATCCCGCTGGACGCGCTCTGGGGCCGGGCCGCCGACGAGGTCGCCGAGCGACTGGGTGACCGCCCGACCGCCGGGGCGTTGGAGGCGGTCGCCGCCGCCCGGCTCAGCGCCGCCGGCGGCCCCGACCCGCTCGGGTCGCGGGTCGCCGCGCTCCTCGACGCCGGCGTCTCCGTCACCGCGACCGCCGCCGAGGTCGGCCTCGGCCCGCGCGCCCTGCACCGGCGCAGCCTGGCCCTCTTCGGGTACGGCCCGAAGACCCTCGCCCGGATCCTGCGGATGCGGCGCGCGGTCGCCCTCGCCCGGGCCGGGGTCCCGCTGGCCGAGGCGGCCGCCCGCAGCGGCTACGCCGACCAGGCGCACCTGACCCGTGACGTCCGCGAGCTGGCCGGGGTGCCGCCGAGCAAACTGCTGGCCGGCTGACCCCCCGGCGGTGCGGGCCGGCCGATCCGCTGGCGGGGTGGTGCGGGCCGGCCGATCCGCTGGCTGGGTGCCGGCCGGCTGACCCGTCGGCGGGGTGCCTGCCTGCCGGCCCTGGCGTCACCGGTCGTCCCGGCGATCTGATCCACGGTGCTGCGCTCCGGGGCGGATACCTGTTGTGGACGCTTTAGAGCTGATGACGTAGACGAATCACGGGCCTGCCGGACCGTCGGCAAGGCGGGCCCACCCCAACCGGGGCGCGGAGACCGACGGATGAGTCATCTACGTCATCAGCTCTAAAGGCCGAACACCGGACGACCGCACCCTCCGCCCGCGCTGCCCGGCGGAGACCGCACCGGCGTCCTGCAGCGTCCATTCGGCGCCCCTGCCCGGCCGCGCCCGTCCGGGTGCCGCCTGCCTGGCAACGCCTGCCTGGCAGGCCCGCTTGGGGCTGCAGGCCGGACACCGCCTGTCCGGTGCGGGGCGGGCAGGGTCGGCCGCAGGCGACCCCGCCGCCGCGCCGCGCCGCGCCCCCGGCCACCGTGACCGGCCGTCACCCGGCGTCGAGGGGGGCGTACAGGTCGACGCCGTTGCCGTCGGGGTCGTGCAGCACCGCGTAGCGCTGCCCCCAGAAGGCGTCCCACGGCGGCAGCTCGCCGTGGAAGCCGGCCCCGGTCAGCTCGGCCCAGGTCCGGTCCACCTCGGCCGGGTCCGCGCAGCGGAAGGCGAGACCGGTCCGGGGGCTGCCGGTCGGTGCCGTCCAGTGCGGGTGGAAGGTGCGGATCATCGCCACGTCGTCCCAGGCCAGCCGGAGGCCCCCGGGCAGGGTGACCTCCACGTGGGCCTCGGAGTCGGCCTCGGCCGGGATGTCCAGCCCGAGGCGGCGGTAGAAGTCGAGGCTGCGGGCCATGTCGGTGACCGCGATGCCGATGAGGTCGAAGCGAGGTGCCATGGCGTCACGGTAGGCGGCCCGGGCGGACCGGTCTTGAACGGAACGGACGTAGGCCGCAGTCGCCGTGTGGGCCGCACGGTCAGCCCCGGCGGCGTACGGTGTCAAAGGAACAAGTCCGGCTTAACGGGTCGAAAGCCGCATAAGGGTCCCCGTTTCACGGCCGGTCGACGACGGCGAGGGAAGGGAGCGGTCGGTGATGCACCTGGCCTACCTGGACGCGGGATCCGGCAGCCTGATCGTGCAGGCGGTGGTCGGTGGGGCCGCGGGAGCGGCGGTCGCCGCCAAGCTCTACTGGCGTCGCCTCGTCACCCGGTTCCGCCGGCAGCCCAGCGACCCGGTCGGGGCCGCGCCGGGCGGCCAGCAGCAGCGCCAGTCCGCCGACACCTGATCCGGCGCAGACCGCCGATGACGACCTCCGACGCCCGGCTCCGGGCCGAGCCCGGCTCCTTCCGTGACCCGGCCAACCGGGTCTTCCACGCTGGCGACCAGGTGTTGCGCGGGCTCGGCCGGCAGGCCGCCGCCGACTGGCGGGCCCTGTCCGCCGCCGACTTCTTCACCGCCCTGCTGGCCGAGGGAAAGGTCTGCGGCACCACGCCGGTCGACCCGGCCACGCTGCCCGACACCGGCTGGACCACCGTGCTGCGCCACGAACGCATCCCGTTCGTCTCCCACCCGTACGAGTGGTCCTTCACCATGCTGCAAGACGCGGCGCTGCTGCACCTGGAGATCCTGCGCCGGGCGCTGCCCGCCGGCTTCACCCTGAAGGACGGTTCGGCGTACAACCTCCAGTGGCGGGGCGCCGGCCCGGTCTTCATCGACGTCGGCTCCTTCGAGCCGGCGCGCGACGGCGAACCCTGGGCCGGGTACCGCCAGTTCTGCCAGACCCTGCTCTATCCGCTGCTCCTCCAGGCCCACCTGGGCCTGGACTTCCAGCCCTGGCTGCGGGCCCGGGTCGACGGCATCGAGCCCGACCAGATGCGCCGGCTCTTCGGCGGTACCCGCCGGCTGCTGCCCGGAGTCCTCACCCACGTGCACCTGCACGGCGCCATGCAGGCCCGCAACGCCCGGTCCAGCACGGCCGACGTGCGGGCCCAACTGCGGGCCGCCGGCTACTCCCGGGACCTGGCCCTGGCCACCGTACGGGGCATCGAGAAGCTGGTGCGGCGGCTGGACCGGCGCGCCGACGGCAGCCACTGGGTGGACTACCAGCGCACCTGCGGCTACACCGCGCAGGACCGGGCGGAGAAGGAACGGTTCGTCGAGGCGGCGCTGGCCGTCGCCGGGACGCCCCGGCTCGTGCTCGACCTCGGCGCCAACGACGGCCGGTACGCCCGCATCGCCGCCCGGCACGCCGCGCAGGTGGTCGCCGTCGAGCAGGACCCGGCCGTGGTGGACACCCTCTACCGGGCGCTGCGCGACGCCGGGGAACGGCGGATCCTGCCGCTGGTGATGGACCTCGCCGACCCGTCGCCCGGCGGCGGCTGGCGGGGCGTCGAACGGGCCAGCTTCGCCGCCCGGGCCCGGGCCGACGTGGTGCTCGCCCTCGCCGTGGTGCACCACCTGGCCATCGGGTGCAACGTGCCGCTGCCGGCGGTGCTCGACCAGCTCGTCGCGTACGCCCGGCCGGGCGGGCGGCTGGTGGTGGAGTTCGTCCACCCGGAGGACGCCATGGCGCGGCGGCTGCTGGCGAACAAGCCGGACGGGCTCTTCCCCCGCTACCGCCGAGAGGAGTTCGAGCGGCTGCTGGCGGCGCGCTGCCGGATCGACCGTCGCACCGACCTGCCGTCGGGCACCCGCACGCTGTACGAGGCGGTGGTGGGTGGCTGAACGCACCCGCACACCCCCACCGCAGCTGCGTCAGCAGGCCCCGGCCCCCGTACCGCGCGCCGAGCGCCACGCCGAGCTGCGCCGGCTGCTGGAGGTGGCCGCGCTGGTCGGACTGGTGGTCACCCAACCGCTGCTCGACGTGCTCGGACGCAGCCCGGACTTCTTCCTCTTCCACCGGGCCGGCGCCGGGGAGATCCTGCTGCTGGTGGCGATGATCGCGGTCCTGCCCACGCTGGCCGTCACCCTGCTCGGCCTGGCCACCCGGCTGGCCGGCCCCCGGGTCCGGGCGGCGACGCACACCGCCCTGCTCGGGCTGCTGCTGGCCGCGCTGGCCGTCCAGGTCGGCCGGCACACCACGCCGCTGCGGGGCGTACCCCTGCTGCTGGTCGCGGTCGTGGCGGGCGCGGCCGGTGCCGCCGCGCACCGGCGCTGGCCGGCCCTCGGCCGGGTGCTGCGGGTCGCCGCCGTCGGGCCGCCGGTCTTCGTCGTCCTCTTCCTGGTCGCCTCGCCCGCCTCGGCGGTGGTGCTGCCCCGCGCGGCCGGGGGCGCCGCCGGCGTGGCCGGGCCGGGGTCGCACCCGCCGGTGGTCATGGTCGTCCTGGACGAGCTGCCGCTGGTCTCCCTGCTCGGCCCGGACGGCCGGATCGACGCCACCCGCTACCCGCACTTCGCCGAGCTGGCCGCCGGCTCCACCTGGTACCGCAACGCCACCGGGGTGAGCGGCTGGACCCCGTACGCGCTGCCGGCGATGCTCACCGGCCGCTACCCGGCCAAGGCGTCCGCCCCGCACTACTCGCAGCATCCGGACAACCTCTTCACCGCCCTCGGCGGCCTGTACGACATCCGCGCCCAGGAGAGCATCACCCGGCTCTGCCCACCCAGCCGCTGCGACCAGCCGACCAGCCCGGAGCAGGGGCTCGGGGTGCTGGTGCGGGAGAGCGGCCGGCTGCTCGGCCAGCTGGCGGCCCCGGTGGAGAGCCGGATCGACCCGCAGCAGACGTACCGGGAGCGCACCCGCGCCGAGGTGGGCCTGGACGCCGCCGAGCCGGTCCCGGTCGACCCGAAGTTCCGCTGGGACAACCTCGAGGAGAACCAACCGGCCCGGTTCACCAGCTTCCTCGCCGGCCTGCGCCCGTCGGACCGACCCACGCTGCACTTCCTGCACCTGCTGATGCCGCACGCGCCCTGGGTCCACCTGCCCTCGGGCGCCCGCTACGTCGCGCCGGCCGACCTGCCCAACGACGGCCCCGGCTGGGTCGAGCTGGCCCGTGCCCGGCACCTCGCCCAACTGCGGTACACCGACCGGCTGGTCGGTGAGATGCTGCGGACCCTGCGCGCCACCGGCCTGTACGACGAATCCCTGATCCTGCTCACCGCCGACCACGGGGTCAGCTTCACCCGGGACTGGCAGGGCCGGGGCCGGGACGCGCTCACCCACGCCGCCGGCGAGGTGGCCTGGGTGCCGATGTTCGTCAAGGAGCCCGGGCAGCGCGCCGGCCGCACCGACGACCGCAACTGGGAGCACGTCGACCTGCTGCCCACCATCGCCGACGCGGTGCACGTCCGGATCCCCTGGGCGACCGACGGCCGCTCCGCCGCGCAGGCTCCCCGGCAACGGGCCGAGAAGACCTTCTTCGACCGGCCGGGCCAGCCACTGACCCTGCGCGGCGGGGTGCCGGCCCGCCCGCCGGATCCCGTCCCGCATCCGCTGGTCGGCACCGCCGTCGGCGACGTCCCCACCGGCGGCACCGCCCGGGTGGCGAACCTGGCCGCGTTCCGGGCCGTCGACCCGGCCACCGGCGACCTGCCGGCCCTGGTCTGGGGCACGGTGCCGGCGGAGGTGCCGGACGGCACCACGCTGGCGGTCGCGGTCAACGGCACGGTCGGCGCGGTCGTGCCGGTGGTGCCCCGGGACCGCGGGGGGCGCCGCTTCGCCGCCCTGCTCGCCGACGACCACCTGTTCCGCGCCGGCGCGAACCGGCTGGACCTCTACCGGGTCGCCACCGACGGCTCGCTGCGCCGCCTCGCGCTCGACTGACCCGGCGGCGGCCCCGCCGCCCCCTGCGGATGGGCGCGCTCCCAGCCCAAGCCCGGTATCGCGGCGTCGCCGGACGACCCTTCGCCGGACAGGGTTTCCGAGCCCTCGGGTCGGGAATCGGGTGACGCATACCTCACCGCCGAACCATGGGCGGCGGTATCCCCGACATCGCGATTACGGTAAAAGCGAAGGCAATTCAACGAAGATTCGCCGGCGAAGCGAGGAACCACATGACGGAAGTCAAGCTCGATCACCCCGGTGGGCAGCTTTCGATGCCGGTGCACGACGCGGTCGAAGGCCCCGCGGGCATCGGGGTGAGCAAGCTGCTGAAGGAAACCGGGATGACCACCTACGATCCCGGGTTCGTCAACACCGCGTCCTGTTCGTCCGAGATCACCTACATCGACGGCGACGCCGGCATCCTGCGGTACCGCGGCTACCCGATCGAGCAGCTGGCCGAGAAGTCCTCCTTCCTGGAGGTCTCCTACCTGCTCATCTACGGCGAGCTGCCCACCCAGCAGCAGCTGACCGAGTTCAGCGACCGGATCCGGCGGCACTCGCTGCTGCACGAGGAGATGCGTCGGTTCTTCGACGGCTTCCCGCGCGACGCGCACCCGATGGCGGTGCTCTCCTCGGCGGTCAGCGCCATCTCCACCTTCTACCAGGACAGCCTGGACCCGTTCGACTCCGACCACGTGGAGATGTCGACGATCCGGCTGATGGCGAAGGTCCCCACCATCGCCTCGTACGCCTACAAGAAGTCCATCGGGCAGCCGCTGCTGTACCCGGACAACTCGCTGGGGTACGTGGACAACTTCCTGCGGATGACCTTCGGCGTCCCGGCGGAGCCGTACGAGGTCGACCCGGTGATGTCGAAGGTGCTGGACATGCTCTTCGTCCTGCACGCCGACCACGAGCAGAACTGCTCGACCTCCACGGTGCGGCTGGTCGGCTCCAGCAACGCCAACCTCTTCGCCTCGGTCTCGGCCGGCGTGAACGCCCTCTTCGGTCCGCTGCACGGCGGCGCCAACCAGGCCGTGCTGGAGATGCTGGAGAAGATCAAGGCCGACGGCGGTGACGTCCGCTCCTTCGTCCGCAAGGTGAAGGACAAGCAGGACGGCGTGAAGCTGATGGGCTTCGGCCACCGGGTCTACAAGAACTACGACCCGCGCGCCGCCATCGTGAAGAAGGCCGCCCAGGACGTGCTCGGCCGGATGGCCAAGCCGGACCCGATGCTGGACATCGCGATGCAGCTGGAGGAGATCGCCCTCGCCGACGACTTCTTCGTCTCCCGCCGGCTCTACCCGAACGTGGACTTCTACACCGGCCTGATCTACAAGGCCATGGGCTTCCCGACCAAGATGTTCACGGTGCTCTTCGCGCTGGGTCGGCTCCCCGGCTGGATCGCCCAGTGGCGCGAGATGATCAACGACCCGGAGACCAAGATCGGCCGGCCGCGGCAGATCTACACCGGCGCCGCCGAGCGGGACTACCTCCCCGCCGACCAGCGCTGACCTCCCGGTCACCCCGCACGACGAAGGCCGCCGGCCCCCAGGAGGGGTCGGCGGCCTTTCCGCATCCCAGGCCCTTGCCGATCACGCAGTGGTGGTCCCGACGTGTCGGACGCGAAGGGACGAACCGCAGCTTCAAGGGGTGGTGAGCGGAGGGAGTCAGCGGAGGCCGACGGCGGCCAGGAGGTTGCCGGAGGGCAGGGCGGGAAGGGCCCGGCCCCGGGTCATCCGCTCCTCGGCTCGGGCGGCGGTGAAGGTGGCGTCACCGGCGATGGCGGCGGCGTACGCGGCGGCGGTGCGGGAGGCGATCGCCGCCCAGCCGTACCGCTCGTGGACCATGGTGCGGGCCCGGCGGGCGAGTGCCCGGGCGCGGTCCCGGTCCGACAGCAGGGCGTGCACCGCCTCGGTGAGGCCGTCCGGGTCCTGCGGGGCGAAGGTCATCCCGGTGACGCCCGGCTCCACGATCTCGGCGAGTCCGCCGGTGCGGGCCACGGCGAGCGGCGCGCCGGCCGCGGCGCCCTCCAGCGCCACCATGCCGAACGGCTCGTAGATGCTGGGCACCGCGAAGCAGTCGGAGGCGGCCATGACCGCCGGCAGGTCGGTGCCGCCGAGGAAGCCGGGCATGCTCACCGAGCCGCCCAGTCCGAGCCGGTGCACCTCGGCCTCCAGCGCCGACCGGTACGGCCCGTCGCCGACGATCACCGCGCGCAGCCCGGGGTGCCGCTCGCGCAGTCGGGGCAGGCCGGCGAGCAGGTGCTGCACGCCCTTCTCGTAGACCAGCCGGCCGGCGAACGTGACCAGCGGGCCGTCCCCGGCGAACCGGGCGCGGGCCGAGGCCACCACCGCGGCGGGCACCTTCCAGCGGTGCGGCTCGACGCCGTTGGGCACCACGTCGACCCGCGCGGCGGGCACCCCGAACAGCGCGCCCACCTCGTCGCGCATGTAGCCGGAGCAGACGATGACCCGGCCGGACTCGCCGGCGAGCCACTGCTCGACGCCGTGGATGGTCCGGTTCATCTCCTCGGGCAGCCAGCCCTGGTGGCGGCCGGCCTCGGTGGCGTGGATGGTGCTGACCAGCGGCACGTCCAGGTGCTCGCGCAGGGTCATCGCGGTGTGCGCGACCAGCCAGTCGTGGGCGTGGATGACGTCGTACGAGCCGGACTCGGCGGCGCGCAGGGCGGCCCGGGTCAGGGTGTGGTTGAAGGCCATCGTCCAGGCCAGCAACGAGTCGGTGGCCAGCGGGAAGGCGACCGGGTCCTCGGCGGCGCGGACGACGCGCACCCCGTCGGCGTACTCCTCCAGCGGGGCGCCCTCGGTGTGCCGGGTGACCACGGTGACCTCGTGGCCGGCGGCGGCGAGGGCGACGGACAGCGCGTGCACGTGCCGGCCGAGTCCGCCGACGAGCACCGGCGGGTACTCCCAGGAGAGCATCAGGATGCGGCGGGTCTGCGGGGGCACCCCGGCGCCGCCGCCCTGCTGCGGGACGTGGGGTCGGGAGGTGGGGGTGGGCCGGCAGTTCCGGTCCACGGCGCTCGGGATCTGCTCGCCGACCCGCAGGGTGGTCACATCTATCTCCGTCCATGCACGATGGGTCGCGCCGGCAGCGGTGGCGGCGAAAAGGTGGTGGTAGGGGCCGAGTGGCCGAGTGGACGCGCCCGCGCGGGTGCGTCCGCATCAAGGAAAGGGCATCGCGCGGCCCGGCGCATCTCGAAAACGCCTATCGTGACGGAGGACACCCAAAGGTTCACCCAAACTCAGTTGGGTGGATATCGGGTGTGGCCCGAACGGGTGGATTGGCCGCTGCGGGGACGGGGCATTAGCGGCGTGCGCATCGGCGGTCCGCCCGTCCGGTGCGCTCACGATCATGGGCCGAAGGAGCGACATGCAGGTCTGGCCGGGCGAGCGCTACCCCCTCGGCGCCACCTACGACGGGATGGGCACCAACTTCGCGATCTTCTCCGAGGTGGCCGAGAAGATCGAGCTCTGCCTCTTCGACGAGTGGGACACCGGCGCCGAGCGGCGCGTCGAGCTGCGCGAGGTGGACGCCTACGTCTGGCACGCCTACCTCCCCGGGATCGAGCCCGGCCAGCGGTACGGCTACCGGGTGCACGGCCCGTTCGACCCGGCCGGCGGGGTGCGCTGCAACCCGCACAAGCTGCTGCTCGACCCGTACGCCAAGGCGATCGACGGGGAGATCACCTGGGATCCGGCGGTCTACGACTACGTGCTGGGCGAGCCGGACCGGATGAGCGAGGCCGACTCGGCGCCGTTCATGCCCAAGTCGGTGGTGGTGAACCCGTACTTCGACTGGGGCAACGACCGGCCGCCGCGCACCCCCTACCACCACTCGGTGATCTACGAGGCGCACGTGCGCGGGTTGACCATGCGGCACCCGGACATCCCGGAGGAGCTGCGCGGCACCTACGCGGCCATCGCCTCCCCGGTGATGATCGACTACTTCAAGCGGCTGGGGATCACCGCGGTCGAGCTGATGCCGGTGCACGAGTTCGTGCACGACCACCGCCTGACCGACCTGGGGCTGCGCAACTACTGGGGCTACAACACCATCGGCTTCTTCGCCCCGCACCACGGCTACTCCGCGCTGGGCCGGCTCGGCCAGCAGGTGCAGGAGTTCCGCGGCATGGTCAAGGCGCTGCACGCCGCCGGCATCGAGGTCATCCTGGACGTGGTCTACAACCACACCGCCGAGGGCAACCACCTCGGGCCCTCGCTGAGCTTCAAGGGCGTCGACACCGCCAGCTACTACCGGCTCAGCGAGGACGACCGGCGCTACTTCGTCGACTACACCGGCACCGGCAACAGCCTCAACGTGCGCAGCCCGCACTCCCTGCAACTGATCATGGATTCGCTGCGGTACTGGGTCACCGAGATGCACGTCGACGGCTTCCGCTTCGACCTGGCCGCCACCCTGGCCCGGGAGTTCTACGAGGTCGACCGCCTCTCCACCTTCTTCGAGGTGGTCCAGCAGGACCCGGTGGTCAGCCAGGTCAAGCTGATCGCCGAGCCGTGGGACGTCGGCCCGGGCGGCTACCAGGTCGGCAACTTCCCGCCCCAGTGGACCGAGTGGAACGGCAAGTACCGCGACACCGTGCGGGACTTCTGGCGCGGTGAGCCGGCCACCCTGGCCGAGTTCGCCTCCCGGATCTCCGGCTCCGCCGACCTCTACCAGGACGACGGCCGCCGCCCCTTCCACAGCATCAACTTCGTCACCTGCCACGACGGGTTCACCCTCAACGACCTGGTGTCGTACAACGACAAGCACAACGAGGCCAACGGCGAGGAGAACCGGGACGGCGAGAACCACAACCGGTCCTGGAACTGCGGCGTGGAGGGGGAGAGCGACGACCCCGCGGTGCTGGCGCTGCGCGCCCGGCAGCGACGCAACTTCCTGGCCACCCTGGTGCTCTCCCAGGGCGTGCCGATGATCGGCCACGGCGACGAGCTGGGCCGCACCCAGCGGGGCAACAACAACGCCTACTGCCAGGACAACGAGGTGGCCTGGGTCGACTGGGAGCGGGCCGACCCCGAGCTGCTGGCCTTCGTCCAGCGGCTCACCGAGTTCCGCACCAACCACCAGGTGTTCCGGCGGCGGCGGTTCTTCACCGGCCTGCCGGTGGGCGGGCGCAGCGCCGAGGCGGGCCTGCCCGACCTGGCCTGGTACACCCCGGACGGCCGGGAGATGACCGGCGAGGACTGGGGCAACGACTTCGGTCGCTCGGTCGCGCTCTTCGTCAACGGCGACGGCATCCGCGAGCGCGGCCAGTACGGCCAGCGCCACCAGGACAGCTCCTTCCTGCTCTGCTTCAACGCCCACGACGCCCCGTTGGACTTCACCATGCCGGGCGAGGAGTTCGGGCAGCGTTGGGAGCTGGTCATCAGCACCGCGGAACCGGAACCGGAGAAGACCACCGTGGTCGAGGCGGGCAACGCCATCTGCGTGCCCGACCGCTCCCTGGTGGTCCTGGAGAGGACGGTCTGACCATGCCCGACACCCCTCGCCCCGACCCGCCGACGGCACCGACGACGCGGGTGGGCTCGACCTACCGCGTGCAGGTCCGCCCCGGCTTCGACCTCGACGCCACCGCCGACCTCGCCGGCTGGCTCGCCGACCTCGGCGTCACCCACCTCTACAGCGCGCCCCTGCTCACCGCCGCCCCCGGCTCCGCGCACGGCTACGACGTGGTCGACCACCGCGCGGTCAACCCGGAGCTGGGCGGCGAGGCGGGCCGGCAGCGGCTGGTCCGGGCGCTGCGCGCGGCCGGGCTCGGCCTGGTCGTGGACATCGTGCCCAACCACGCCGGGGTGGCCCAGCCGGCGGCGAACCCGGCCTGGTGGGACGTGCTGCGCCGGGGCCGCTCCTCGGCGTACGCCGACTGGTTCGACATCGACTGGGACCGCGGCCGGCTGCTGCTGCCGGTGCTCGCCGACAGCCCGGACGCCCTGGACGACCTGAAGCTGGTCGACGGGGAGCTGCGCTACCACGAGCACCGCTTCCCGATCGCCGACGGCACCGGCGACGGCGGTCCGCGCGAGGTGCACGACCGGCAGCACTACGAGCTGATCTCCTGGCGGCGCGGGGACAGCGAACTGACGTACCGCCGGTTCTTTGCCGTCTCCGACCTGGCCGGACTGCGGGTGGAGGACCCGGCGGTCTTCGACGCCACCCACGCGGAGGTCCTGCGATGGGTGGCGGCCGGCGAGGTCGACGGCATCCGGGTCGACCACCCCGACGGCCTGCGCGACCCGGCCGGCTACCTGGCCCGGTTGCGCGCCGCCGCTCCAGACGCCTGGCTGGTGGTGGAGAAGATCCTGGAGTACGGGGAGGAGCTGCCGGACTGGCCGGTCGACGGCACCACCGGCTACGAGGCCCTCGCCACGGTCTGCGGGCTCTTCGTCGACGGCCGCGCCGAGGGCGACTTCACCGCCCTGGACGCCCGACTGGTCGGGCGGCACACCTCGTGGGAGGACCTCACCCACGACACCAAGCTCGAAGCCGCCACCCGGCTGCTCGCCGCCGAGCTGACCCGGCTCGCCGCGCTCGTGCCGGAGCTGGACCAGCGAGCCACCCGGGAGGCGCTGGCCGAGCTGGCCGCCTGCTTCCCGGTCTACCGGGGCTACCCGCCGCACGGCGCCCGGCACCTCGCCGCCGCCCGCTCCGAGGCGGGCCGGCGCCGCCCCGACCTGACGGCCACCCTCGACGCGGTCACCGCCCGGCTGCGCGACCCGGAACACGAGCTGGCCCGGCGCTTCCCGCAGCTCTCCGGCGCGGTGATGGCCAAGGGGGTGGAGGACACCGCCTACTACCGGTGGAGCCGCTTCATCGGGTTGAACGAGGTCGGCGGCTCGCCCGCCCACTTCGGGGTGCCGCCGGCGGAGTTCCACCGCGCCGCCGCCGCCCGGCAGGTCCGCTGGCCGGCCGGCATGACCACCCTCTCCACCCACGACACCAAGCGCGGAGAGGACGTCCGCGCCCGGCTGGCCGTGCTCTCCGAGCTGCCCGACCGGTGGGCCGAGCGGGTGACGGACTGGATGGCCCGGGCACCGCTGGCCGACCCCGCCTTCGCCCACCTGCTATGGCAGACCGCCGTCGGCGCCTGGCCGATCGAGCGGGACCGGCTGCACGCGTACGTGGAGAAGGCGTCCCGGGAGGCGTCCGTCTCCACCAGCTGGGCCGACCCCGACCGGGGTTTCGAACGCGAGCTGCACGCCCTGGTCGACCGGATGTACGACGACTCCGACCTGCACGCCGAGATCACCGGGTTCGCCGAGGAGATCACCCCGGCCGGCTGGTCCAACTCGCTCGGGCAGAAGCTGGTCCAGCTCGCCATGCCCGGCGTGCCGGACACCTACCAGGGCACCGAGCTGTGGGAGAACAGCCTGGTCGACCCGGACAACCGCCGCCCGGTCGACTTCGCCGTACGCCGGGAACTGCTGGCCCGCCTCGACGGCGGCCACCGGCCGGCGGTCGCCGCCGACGGCGCGGCGAAGCTGCTGGTCGTCTCCCGGACGCTGCGGCTGCGCCGGGACCACCCGGAGCTTTTCACCACCTACCGGCCGGTGCCGGCGCACGGGCCCGCCGGGGCGCACGCGGTCGCCTTCGACCGGGGCGGCGCCGTCGCGGTGGCCACCCGGCTCCCGCTGCGGCTGGCCCGCGACGGAGGCTGGCGGCGGACGACTCTCTCGATTTCCGGCAACAGTGTTACGGACGTGTTCACCGGTCGGGTCTACAGTGGGTCTGAGCTGCTCCTTGATGATCTGTTGAGCACCTATCCCGTCGCCCTGCTGGCTCCCACCGACTCCGTGGAGGCTGCCGCATGACCGAGTTCACGGTGTGGGCGCCCGACGTCGCCCGGGTACGGCTGCGCCTGTCCGGCGCCGCCGACCACGAGATGCGGGCCGCCCCGGACGGCTGGTGGCGGGTCGAGGTCCCCGCCGCCGGCCCGGGCACCGACTACGCCTTCCTGCTCGACGACGACGACCGGGCGCTGCCCGACCCGCGGTCGGCCTGGCAACCTGCCGGGGTGCACGGCCCCAGCCGGGTCTACGACCACAGCGCCTACCGCTGGACCGACCAGGACTGGACCGGCCGGCAGCTGCCCGGCGGCGTCCTGTACGAGCTGCACATCGGCACGTTCACCCCGGAGGGCACCTTCGACGCGGCGATCGACCGCCTCGACCACCTGGTCGCCCTCGGTGTCGACTTCATCGAGCTGTTGCCGGTCAACGCCTTCAACGGCGAGTACAACTGGGGCTACGACGGCGTCTGCTGGTACGCCCCGCACCAGCCGTACGGGGGACCGGACGGCCTGAAACGCCTGGTGGACGCCGCCCACGCCAAGGGCCTGGGGGTGATCCTCGACGTCGTCTACAACCATTTCGGGCCCTCCGGGGCCTACGCGCCGATGTTCGCGCCGTATCTCAACGAGCAGAGCAACACCTGGGGCCGGACGGTCAACCTGGACGGCCCGCACTCCGACGGGGTGCGCCGCTACATCATCGACAGCGTGCTGATGTGGCTGCGCGACTACCACGTCGACGGGCTGCGGCTGGACGCCGTGCACGCGATGCCCGATTCCCGGGCCACCCACCTGCTGGAGCAGGTCGCGGAGGAGGTTGAGGCGCTCGCCACCCACCTCGGCCGGCCGCTGTCGCTGATCGCCGAGTCCGACCTCAACGACCCCAGGCTGATCACCCCCAGGGAGGCTGGCGGCTACGGGCTGCACGCCCAGTGGAACGACGACGCCCACCACGCGCTGCACACCCTGCTCACCGGGGAACGGCAGGGCTACTACGGCGACTTCGGTTCCCTCGAATGCCTGACCGACGTGCTGACCGGCGCGTTCTTCCACACCGGCACCTGGTCCAGCTTCCGTAACCGCAGCCACGGCCGGCCGGTGGACCGGCAGCGCACCTCGGGGCACCGGTTCGTGGCGTACCTGCAGAACCACGACCAGATCGGCAACCGGGCCACCGGGGACCGGATCTCCGCGTCGTTGTCGCCTTCGCTGCTCCGGGTGGGGGCGACGTTGCTGATGACCGCGCCGTTCACGCCGATGCTGTTCATGGGGGAGGAGTGGGCGGCCAGCACGCCGTGGCAGTTCTTCACCAGCCACCCCGAGCCCGAGCTGGCCACCGCCGTGGCCACCGGCCGCAAGCGGGAGTTCGCCGCCCACGGCTGGCCGGAGGGGGACGTCCCCGACCCGCAGGACCCGCAGACCTTCCTGCGCTCCCGGCTGGACTGGGCGGAGCTGGACAAACCCGAACACCGCGAGATGTACGAGTTCCACCGGCGGCTGATCGCGCTGCGAAAGTCGCGTCCTGACCTGTCGGACCCGCGGCTGCACGCGGTGAACGTGCAGCACGGGGACCAGTTCCTGGTGATGCGGCGGGGGGAGACCCTTGTGGTGGCGAACCTGGCCGGCAAGGGGCAGACGATCACGTTGCCGGGGGTGGTGCGCACCGTGCTGCTGGCCACCGGGCAGGGGGTCACGGTGATGCGGGACCGGGTGGAGCTCCCAGCGGAGACGGCGGCGGTCGTGGCGCTCTGAGTGTCGCGGTCGGTCTCTGCGAGCTATGGCCTGCGCATCCGGTATCAAGATCTAGGCCTGTCCCGCGTTCAAACTCTGCACTAGTTGAGCGAGCCGAACATCCCTACCGAGGCAGTGGGCTGTGCGTGGTAGCAGCGGACCCGCTGGCGAGGTAAATCGGGGTTCGTTGAGCGCGAGCGTGGATGGCCGAGTGGACGCGGGGAGCCACGTTGCCGGGAAGGCGTTCCTCGGCCTCCTTCGCCGAGAAGAAGGCGGCACTGTCCAGCTCCTGCTGAGTCAGGTTGAGGCCATCAAGGTCAACCATAGTCCCGCAGTCGAACGTGAAGCTGATGATTGCGCGAGGCCGCTGCCCGGAAGGCGGCGCCCAGTCCACGATGAGCAGGTCGCCCACCGTCACATAGACCCCCAGCTCCTCCCGGATCTCGCGGGCGCAGGCCTCATGCGGGTACTCGCCCTCGTCCACGTAGCCGCCGGGGAACGCCCAGTGGTCGCGGTATGTGGGCTTCACGAGCAGCACATTGCCGGCTGGGTCGGTGATGAAGGCCGCTGCGGCGGCGTAGAAGGATGACAGGTTGGCGTACCAGATGGCGGGCTCCGTCCAGGTCACCCAGGTGACGCTATCGGATGGGCCTCGATGCACCCTCGCGCTACGTGGCTGCTGGCACGGTCGAGAGGGCATACAGGACTTCGCTGACCTGCGGTAATGCCTGCTGTGGGCTGAGCATGGCGGTGAGTTCGCGGACGCGCTGTTCAACACGCGCAGAGTGAACGCCTACGGCGTGCCGCGCGAGCTTCCGGCCCCAGTCACAAGCGGCGTCGGTGTCCCCGGCGCGGGCATGGATCGTGGCGATCAGGGCGGTGTGAAGCGCACGCGTGCGGGCGTTTTGGCTGCTCAAAGTGATCGCGTCAGGAGCGTGGCGTAGGGCCTGCGTGTAGAGGTGCAGGTCGCCTAGGCACCTGAGTGCAGCCCCGGCGAGGTGGGCGGGACCGAAGTAGTTGACCCAGCGAGGGCCGACGCTCAAACCGGTCCGGTCGAGAGCCCGCTCAGCCTTGGCGAGTGCCACCTGGCAGGCACGTCGTTCGCCCGACTGTCCGTACGCGGTGGCGGCGGTGGTGTACAGCCGAGCGAGGACAGCGGCGGGTGCGCGGCCGGCGCCGTCGATGGCGGCCTCGGCAAGCCGGGCGGCATCCCGAGCGTGCCCCAGGTGCACAGCCTGCGCGGCGAGGTTGGCCAGCAGGTGGGCGCCGTGCAGGCGGTCGTCGGCGGCCTTGGCGAGCCGTAGGGCGACGGTCGTGTGGTGTTGGGCGGTGGCATGGTCACCTGCGTCGTAGGACATAAAGGCGAGCTGACCGGAGAGTGTCGCGGCTGCGCGCAAGAGGTCGCGCCCGACGACGTCGGTGTAGTTGCCGCGCAGCATGAGGGCGACCTGACGCACGAGGAAGTCGGCCATGAGCGCCCGGGTGTGTGGCGAACCACCGCCGTGACGTCGGTCGAGATCGGTGAAGTGGTCCGCGAGCGCGTACAGCGATTGGATGTCGCCGGTGGTGACAGGTTGCCGGCCGTTTCGGCTGACCGTCTTGTCGGGCAGGTCGTACCGCCAGCCGAGCGCCGCCTGTAGAGCCTTGCCGCTGTCGAACGTCCCGCTGACCGGTGGCCTGATGTGCTTGGCCAGCGTCGTCCAAAGTCGCTCGGCGGCGTCGATCGCCTGGCCAGCGGAGGCCGGGTAAATGCTTGTTCCGGTGCCCTCGCCTGCGCCGAATCCCAGCTCCAAGACGGCGACTGAGCGACCGAGCTTGCGGGCGAGTGTCTCGGCCATGGTGGCTTGGACATGCTCGGCGGGTCGGCGACCGCGCAGCCACCAGTAGACGCTGGCCGCGTCGTATCGCCAGGTGCCGTAGTTGCGGCCGGCGTGATTGAGCTGCCGGGCAAAGGCAGCGTGGGCGTTGCCGTAGCCGGCGGCGTGCAGCAGTGCTTCGAATGCCGCGTTCGTGACCGGCCGCGCCATGGTTATGCCTCCAGGCATCGATCGACTACCAACAGTCACGAGCCTATGGGTTCCGGGGGCGCTATGGGGACCCGCGCAACCCTGCGCAACCCGGGTCTGCGGCAGCGCAATCGGGCGCATCGCTCGCCATCTGGTCCGTCGATGGGCGGCCGGCTTCGCTGGTCTCAGGAGTCCTTGAGGCGGGGAAGACCGCACGGTTGACGGAGGTGAGGGTGCAAGGCGAGAAGTCGGAGAGCCGTGGCGAGCAGGTCGAGGCAGCCGAGCGGGAGGCGGCCAAACAGCGGCTGCTCGCGCAGGCCGAGGCGGAGCGCGTACCGGTGGAGGACACGACCCGCGCGGTCCCGGACCGGCGGTGGCGGCGTGACCGCTGACGAACCGATCGGGCGCACGCTGGCCCGCTGGCGGGTCCGGCGGCGGATGACCCAACAGGTACTCGCCGCCCGGCTCGGCAAGTCGAAGAGCTGGGTGGACAAGGTCGAGCGGGGCGTCCGCACGCTGGACCGGTACTCGGTCATCCAGGAGATCGCCGAGGTACTGCGGGTCGATCCGGCGGTGCTGCTCGGTCAGCGTGGCCCGTCACCGTCCCCGGCCGCCGGCACGCTGGACGGGGTGGACGAGATCCGCGCCGCCCTCGCCCGCTACGACACCCCGCAAGCCCCAGCTCAGGGGGCGGAGGCGCTGCGCCGGCACGTCGGGCACGCCTGGCTGACCTTCCAGCACGCGCACTACGCGCAGGTGGTGCGGGTGCTGCCCGGCCTGCTCGACGCCGTCCGGGCCACGGAGGCACCGGAGCTGCTGGTGCAGGCGTACCGGATCACCTCGTCGGTGCTCGTGAAGCTCGGCGAGGCCGACCTCGGATGGCTGGCCGCCGACCGGGCGATGGCCGTGGCGGGCGACGATCCGGTGCTGGCCGCGACGGCGGCCGTGTCGGTCGGGCAGGCGCTGCGCGCGTCGGGCCGGGACCGGCTGGCCCTCGCCGCGACGCTCGCCGCCGCGAGCCGGCTTGCGCCCACGGGGACGCCGGGGGAGTGGGCCGTCCGCGGGACGCTGCTGCTCCAGGCCGCCCTGGCCGCCGCCGGCTGCGGCGACACCGGCCGCGCCGAGGAGCTGACCGACCGGGCCGCCCGGATCGCCGCGCAGATCAGGGGGTACGACGACACGCACCGGACCGGTTTCGGGCCGGTCGCCGTGGACCTGGCTCGGGTGGTGGTGGCGGTCGAGTCAGGTGAGGCCGGCGAGGCGGTGCAGCGGCACGCGGCGGTGATTCGGCGGGAGGCGTGGCGACGGCTGTCGGCCGAGTATCGGGGCGCGTACCTGGTGGATGCCGCGCGGGCGTACCTCATGGTTGGTGACCTGCGCGGCGCCGCGCGGGCCCTGGTCGACGCGGACAGCATCGCGCCGGCGGAGGTCCGGTGCCGGCCGGCCGCCCGTACCGTGATCGCCGAGGTGGCCCGGGGGCATCCGGCGCCGGCCGGCGTGGCGCGACTGGCGACGCTGGTCGGCCTCACCCGCTGACCGGCCGGCCTTCACCCGGACGCGCGACCAACCCCGGCGTCGGCTCACCTTCTCGGGCATTCAACAGCGGCCGACAGCTGGCTGGCCCTCACATTGTCGCCAGAATTTGTCGGCCGTTGGCGAGCCGGGCGCTCTTGGCCTGCTCGTAGCGTTCGATGTCGGCGGAGCGGCTCGCGATGGTGCGTCGCTGGTGCTCCACCATCGCCGCCTGCCAGATCGTCACGAGACCCGTGCTGTCCTTGCACGCGACGTCGGCCACCGCGGTCCGGCGCTCCACGCCGCTGGGACGGTCGGTGCTCCACCGGGGATCGTCGTTGGCCTGCCAGGGGTCGGCGTAGGCGAACCCCTTGCCGGCCATGCACGTCGACCAGGCCCGGAACCCGGCCTGAACGCGCGGGTCCCGCTCTGCCTGATGGCCGGCCTGCAGGGCCATGTCGTACAGGAGCGTCTCGCCGATCGGTGGCGCGCCCTCGGCCAGGCGCCGGTTCGCCTCGCCGAGGCAGCCGCCCTCAGGGATTCGGCCGCCGGCCGGCTCCGGTCCGCCGGCCTCGAACCGGGTGCCGGTAAGCGCCACCGCCGTCTCTTCCGGAGGCGGTGGACCCTTGTCCTCAGCCGGGTCACCGCCGGGTGCGGCGTGGTAACCGAGGCGCTGCGCCTGGTCGTGCTCCACCAGTCCGTACAACCCGTCCCGCGCGGCAGCCGGGTCGGTGTGGTGCGGTTCCGGCGGCCGGTAGGTGATGCCGAGCCGGCGCATGCAGGCCACGACCAGCTTCGCCTCGGCCCGCTGGAGAAGCAGGTCCTCGTCCCCGGACGGAAACAGCCGGTCCAACGGAAGGCTCATGGTCGACACCGGCGATGGCCCAGCGGGCCGCGGCGCAGGACCGCTCGTGTCGCAGGCGGTCCCGGCGCCGGCAGTCAGGCAGGCCAGCACGAGGGCCGCGAATTGCCTACGCATCGTGGGCATGGAAACCTCGCTCAGGGTGGAGGGGCCCGCGTTGCCTACTACCTCACGGCCGACGCGAGCCCCTCGACGCGGTCCTACGGCCGGCAACGGGTTTGCGGTTGGCCGGCCCAGACGAAGCAGAACGAGCTGAACCGGTCGTTCCAGTTGTTCCCGTTCTGGTCCCGGTCCAGCGTGAGATTCAGGGCCTCGTCCGACTGACCGCTGTTGGCCTTCTGACGCCAGAAGTAGAGGCCCCGGAAGTTCTCGTGCTCGAAGAGGCGGACGGCATTCACCGGATCGTAGTTACGCAGCGAGCTGACGTTGTCCTGCAGCGAGCAGTCCGACGTACAGGCAGCCACGAACGACCATTGCCTGAAGTCCGCAGTGGTCGCGGCGGTGTCGTAGCGACCGCCGCGTAGGTCGTTGTTCTGCCACATGCACAGTTCGCCGCTCTCGCACACGCCGTTGCGCGACGTCGCCGCCTGGGCCGGGCCGGCTACGACCAGGAGCCCGCCGGCCGCCAGCGCCAACGCACCGAAGAACGCCAGGATTTGTCGCTTCATGAGTCTCCTTAGCCTAGGGATCTTTCTGCCGGAGCTGAGTGATGAGGTGTTGGTGACACCGGTGTGGATGAGGTCAGTCAATCCTGGTGCGAAGATTCAGCGAAACTATTCGAACCAGTTCGAATCGACCCGATACCTGTCCCGAACGAAGTCGCTTACGGCACGCACGGCGACGTCCACGATCCGCACACGGCGAGGCCCGTGCGGCAGGGCAGGCGGTGGCGGATCGAACTGCGTGGCGGATCTGCTCGGGTACGGCTGGTGGAGCGCGTTCAGTGGATCTACGATCCGGCGGTGTCCGCCAGCGTGGTGCCTCGCGTTGTGCGTTGGTACAGAACGTGGCGGCCGTCCCGGTGCCTGCTGACGAGCCGGGCGCGGTGCAACGCACCGAGATGGTAGGAGACCGTGCTGGCCGCCACGCCGTGCCGGGTCGCCAACTCTGCGGTCGAGCGGGCGACCGCGAGGTCCGTGAGCAGTGCGGCGCGCACGGCGCCGACCACTTCGGTGAGTGCCACCGGACCACGGCGGCGGCGGTTCCCGACCCGGCTGGGCGGGTAGTAGATGGTGGCGGGCAGCGCATCGTCGACCTGGAACATGAGAGTTGGCCAGGTCAGGACGGTGGCCGCGAGCACGAGGTCGTGATCGGTGAGGTCGACCACGCGGTCATGAGGTGTGTCGATGATCAGCGAATCGCCGGTCCAGTCGAGCCGTGGATGGAGCCGGCTGAGTACCTTGCCGATGCCGTTCCCGGCGATGGCCGTGGATCGTGTGCCGATCTCGGTGTCAATGACTGCCTGAAGCGCTGGCCAGTCGTCGTGCAATGTCTCCCGCCAGAAATGTGCGACACCGGCGGCGAGCCGCTGCTGCAGTCGCCCCGCTTCGGCGAGCCTTCGGATACGGTCAGGCACCGGTCGGCCCCGATGTGACTCCGTGGTGGACAACACCTGGGTGTCGACGGCGTCCTGTGCAGCCGATTCGATCTCGGCGAGCTGGGCGTCCATGATCTCCTGCCACGAACCGAGCCGCGGTTTCGGCGTCAGGAGATCGGGGATGTACCCGGTTCCCTCAGGTGACAGCAGATCGGCGACCAACGACACGTCGGGATGTCGCAGAGCCCCTCGTGCGGCCGGGCCCGGATCACCGAACACCGCGTGTCGGCGGGTCTTCGCGGCGAGGGCCAGCCACGCCATGGCCTCCATGGCCGGTGAAGCCGACCATCGGGTTCTGGCCAGCGTCTGCACGCCGAGTCGCAGAGTGATCATTCGACACTTCACCCGGTCCTCAGTGGATTCAAACTCTCTGGAGTCGTTTCATCACAGCATGGCAGCGGCGCGCATGGGTCCTGGTGGACGCGAACAAGTCACGCCGGCCGAGGTCCGGTGCCGGCTGGAGACCCGTACCGTGATCGTCGAGGTCGCCCGGGACACCCGGCGCCGGCCGGTGATCGGTCGGCAGGGCCGGTCCCGGCGAGGCGTTCCCCGCCGAGAGCGGCCCCGCCCCGCGCGTCGTCGGCGCTCGGTCCGGCTACAGGTACGGCCGCGTGATGATCTCGATGGCGTGCCCCGCCGGGTCGAAGAAGTAGAACCCGCGCCCGCCGTGCTCGGTGTTGGTCTCCCCGGGGCGCTTCATCTGCGGGTCGGCCCAGTAGGTGATGCCTCGCTCCTCGATACGCGCCAGGCACCGCGCGAACAGCTCATCGTCGACGAGGAACGCGTAGTGCTGCATCTGGATGTCCACCGGCGGCTCGGCGAACTGGAGCAGCACACCTTCGTCGAGCAGGACGTTGGCGAACGGCCCCCACGATGGTGCCGCCGGCAACTCGAACAGCTCCCGGTAGAACGCGGCCGACGCGCTCCTGTCCTTCGTGGCGATGATCGTGTGGTTGAACGTGACTGCCATGCGTACCGTCTCTCGGTGGATCCGAAGACCCGACCGGAAGCCCGCGGCGTCCACCAGCCGCACCGATGACAAAGCCCCGGAGGCGCCGACGCCCCGGACTCCGCGCGAGACACACGTACGTCGTGTTGATCTCGGCGTGGCGGCTGAAGTAGCCACAACCTCCGGGGGGGTAGGCCCATCTGGGGCGTGACGAGATGCTAACACGGCAGGTGTTCTCATCGATGCCTGACCAAGCTGGTCGGTGTCGGCCCCTGGGACGCGCGGGTCATTCGAAGAACTTGATGCTGAATCCAAGGTCGGGCGGCGGGTGGCCGCCCGACTGCTCATGTCATCGATCAATGTCGAAGCTCTGCGCAGGGCTCGGATGAGAAAAACTGTCAATGGGCCGGTGCCGGCGGGTTGACGGCGGTCGCCACGCCGGACGGGGACCTGGTGTTCAGGTGTGCGGAAAGTGCGCGGAGGAAGTCGGGTGCGTCGAACATCTTGCCGGCGGAGGCGACCCCGCTCGTCCTCGTCCGGCCGGCGAGAATGCGACGGACCGCCTCGACCGCCAGAGGCGCGCTGACGGCGTAGATGTCCTGGCCGCTGGCGACGACGCGCCGTCGCGTGTCGCCGCAGCGCACGACGACGTCGACGGTGAACGTCTGCGCCGACCGACCGAGCGCGTCGACCGCGGTCGGTGCGCCCGCAGCGGCCAGGTCCGTGGCCGCGTCGGTGGTCATGTACGTGCGTACCTCGGGGATGGACAGGTGGCTGGGGACGGTGACGACGTCAGCCATGGTGAACTCGCCGAGGACCCTGCGGCGGCCCACCGGGGCGGGAAAGTCCCAGTCCAGGGTCGGCAGGTCGCCCTCGGCGACGTAGTACTCCAGTCGGCCACCGGTGTAGCGGACCCGGCGACCGTCGCGCCGCTCGCGGGAAACGGTCCCCGACGCGAGGGTCCCGGCCGTGGGGTGCCAGCTGCTCAATCCGTACGCGACGTGCGCCTCGTCGGCCGCCGTCCAGTCGCCCATCGCCGTCGTGACCAGCAGGTCGCCGAGCCCGCCGAAGAACGCCATCGCCGGGACGACCGCGACGCCCGCGGCCTCGGCGCGGTCGGCGAAGTGGGTGAACGTGTCGAGGTTGGCCTCGATTTCGGCGGCCACGTCGACGTACGGGATCCCGGCGCGCAGGGCGGCCTCGATGATCGGGGCTGCGGTGGAGGCGAACGGGCCGGCGCTGTTGACGACCGCGGCGGCGCCCTGCAACGCCTGGTCGAGCGAGGCCGGATCGTCGACCGATGTCACCAGGTGTTCGAGCCCCGGATGCGACGCCGCCAGCGCCCGGAGCTTCTCCGCGTCGCGACCGAGCAGCAGCGGGACGAACCCGCGAGCGCGTAGCTCCGTCACCACGAACCGTCCGGTGTGTCCGTACGCACCGAACACCGCCACACTCTGACCCATCTGCGTACTCCCTCGAAAGATCGACTACGAGGAGCTTCCACCAGCGGCCGGCACCGGACCAGTGTCGGGAACGCCATGCCCCGTACAGTTTCGGACATGGCCACCGTCGCGATCGCCGCCACCGACGGCATGCTGCACTTCGAACTGGCCATGGCGTGCGAGATCTTCGTCCGCGACCCCTCCGGCCTGGCGGACCCGTGGTACGACGTCGCGGTCCACGGACCGGGCCCGGTCCGGATCGGCAGGTTCCGGATGGAGCCGGACGGCGGGTTGGACCGGCTCGCCCACGCCGACACCGTGATCGTCCCTGCCGTCGAGGACATCGACGCGGAGCTGCCGCCCGACCTGCTCGACGCCGTCCGAGCGGCCCACCAGGCGGGCGCTCGGCTGGTCTCGCTGTGCACCGGTGCGTTCGTGCTGGCCGCCGCCGGGGTGCTGGACGGGCTGCGCGCGACCACCCACTGGGCCCACACCGAGGCGCTGGCCGACCGCTATCCCCGGGTGCGGGTCGACGCGGACGTGCTCTACGTCGACAACGGCACCGTGCTCGCCTCCGCCGGCAAGGCCGCCGCGATCGACCTGTGCCTGCACCTGATCCGCCGCGACCACGGCTCGACGGTCGCCAACGCCGTCGCCCGCCGCCTGGTGGTGCCACCGCACCGCGCCGGCGGCCAGGCCCAGTACGTCACCACCCCGGTGCCCGCCCGCGACGACCATCCCCTCGCCGACCTGTTTCCCTGGGTGATGGAACGGCTGGACCGGCCGCTGACCGTCGAGGATCTGGCCCGGCAGGCGAACATGAGCTCGCGCAACCTGGCCCGCCACTTCCGGTCGGCCACCGGCACCACTCCGTTGCAGTGGCTGTCGACGCAGCGGATCCGCCGGGCCCAGGAGCTGCTGGAGAAGACCGACGACAGCGTCGACGTCATCGCCGAGGCGGCGGGCATGGGCACGGCCACGACGTTGCGGCGACACTTCAACCGCACCGTCGGCGTACCTCCGGACGCCTACCGTCGCACCTTCCGCAGCGCCTGGCCCTCGTCGCAACGGTGATCACCATCGATGGCGCGGTTCACCGCGGCACCCGACCATGCGGGTGGCGAACCTTGCCGGCAAGGGGCAGACGATCATCGTCGGGGTGGTGCGGAACGTACTGCTGGCCACCGCGCAGGGAATCACCGTGATGCGGGACCGGGTGGAGCTGCCGGGGGAGACCGCGGCGATCGTGGCGCTCTGAGCGCTCGCTCCCGACGTACGATGCGCGGGTGAGCAGCAGACCCGCCGCGGCGCAGCACCTGCGCGACCTCGCGCGGCTGCGCCGCGTCCGGGACCGGATCGACCGGGAGTACGCGCAGCCGCTGGACGTCGAGGCGCTGGCCCGCGGCGCGAACATGTCGGCCGGGCACCTCAGCCGGGAGTTCCGGCGCGCCTACGGCGAGTCGCCGTACTCCTATCTGATGACGCGGCGCATCGAGCGCGCGATGACGCTGCTGCGGCGGGGCGACCTCGGCGTCACCGAGGTCTGCTTCGCCGTCGGCTGCGCGTCGCTGGGCACCTTCAGCACCCGCTTCACCGAGCTGGTCGGCATGCCGCCCAGCACCTACCGGCGGGAGGCGGCCCGCGCGACGGCGGGGATGCCGGCGTGCGTGGCGAAACAGGTGACCAGACCGGTCAGGAATCGAGAAGCGCCGGCCGTCGGGCCGCACCTAGCCTGACTGGCATGAACCTCACCATTCACACCAGCTTCCTCCCGCACGTCGACCCGGACGCCTCCCTGGCCTTCTACCGCGACGTCCTCGGCTTCGAGGTCCGCAACGACGTCGGACACGGGACGATGCGCTGGATCACCGTCGGCCCCGCCGGCCAGCCCGACACGTCCATCCTCCTGGCGCCGCCGGCCGCCGACCCGGGCGTCACCGAGGACGAGCGCCGCATGATCGCCGAGATGATGGCCAAGGGCACCTACGGCTGGATCCTGCTGGCCACCCCCGACCTCGACGGCACCTTCGAGAAGTTGCAGGCCGGCGACGCCGAGGTCGTCCAGGAGCCGATCGAGCAGCCGTACGGCATCCGCGACTGCGCCTTCCGCGACCCCGCCGGCAACCTGATCCGTATCCAGGAACTGCGCTGAGCCGTCCGGCTCAGGACGGTACGACGGCTCCCTGTTCGAGCCCGCACGACGACGGCGGTGGCAGCCTCCTGGTTGTCACCGTCGCCGACTCCGGTCGCCACCATCGCGACACCTGCGTCGACTCACCTGCACCGTATTCGGCGCGGCTGTCCTTCCCACGGCACGGCGAGGCGCTGGTGCCCGTCGACTCCCACGTCCCACCCTGCAGGCCGCCGAGGCCCGGGTTGCTCGTCTTCGAGGAGAGGTCCCAATGAACTGGAACAAGACGATTCGGCAGACCCACCGCTGGCTGTCCCTCGCCTTCACGCTGACCGTGATCATCTGTTTCGTCGCCCTGAGCGGAGCCCTGCCCGCCTGGGTGTTCTACCTGCCGCTGCTCCCGCTCGCCGTGCTGCTCTTCACCGGCCTGTGCATGTTCTTCCAGCCGTACGTCGCCAGGCGGCGCGGCGGGCGGCGCGTCGCTGCCGAGGCATGACCTGAGGGTGCTGCCGGGATCGCGGCCAGTCGGCGCTTGACGGGCCAGGCCGCCACGACCGATCCGGGGTGGCGGTGGTGACGGAAGCCTTGCCCCAAATCACCGATGCTGGTTCCGAGCCGGGGGAGCGGTGAGCGGGCGTGCTCCGGTTAGCGTGCGGAGGTGACTTTGATGCCCAAATCGTTGGTGTCACTCCGATGCAGCGCATCACCCGTCAGCGCAGGAACGTAAAGATCGTCCCGGTGGCGTTCACGGGCTGCGGCGTGCCTTCGAACAGGTGAACGCCGACAGAGAATCGCACGTCGTCCGGAGCGTGGAACTCCACCTCCGCGAAGCCTGCGTCCCGAAGCCACCCCCGCACGGTTGGCGTCAGGTCCGGTGCCCGTCGTGTCCTGGTCCAGATCACCGTGGCGCCCGCTGCGCACAGCTGGGGCAGGGCAGCAATCGATCGCTTCACGTCGGCGTCGGAAATGTTGCCGAAGACCCCGACCATGAGCACCAGATCGGCCGGAACCGCACCGACGTACGAAGAGAGCTGGCCCGCGTCTGCCTGCTTGATGACGAGATTGGAGAGCCCGGCCTGGTCGGCGGCGGCTTGAGCGGCGGCCACGTTGCCCGCGTCGTACTCGAGCAGGGTGCCGTGTAGCCGACGAGCATCAGCCCTTGAGGCGAGAACACCGATCAGGTCGTGGCCCTGCCCGGCGCACGCGCTCACCACAGTCAGCCCCTCGCCCGAACGGTGATCAAGCCACGAGGCGATGTGCTGCTGCACCAGCCGCAGGCGACGCGACAGCGGGGAAGTCTCATCGGCATAGGGTTCGTGCCACGCCTGCCAGTGAGTCTGGGCGGTCATCTGAATCATCTTCCCAGAGCGCAGCGGAGACGGATGCCCCGTTCGGGGATACAGACAGAGCGCAGGCCGCCGTAGTTGGGCTGGGCGACGCCGGGGAATCGGCGAATGGTGCGGCGGCCGGGGTGGCGGCGACTGCCGGCCGAGTACCGGGCGGCGAAAGCCCTGTAGGGCGACGGCCTCGACCCCTTCGGCCTTGAAGATGAGGACCAGCCCGTCACAGACGATGTGGCCGCGCAGCCGGTCGGCGCCACCCGCCCGGGCGGCGGCCCGCAGGCGGCGCGTTCCTGTAGGGCGGTGAGTTCAGGTGCGTCCACGCCCGCCACGATACGAAGGTTCCTGGTTTCCGGCGGCCTGTCCTTGGTCACCGGGGCCACGGTCAACAACTACGTCTTCCCGGCCGAGAGCACCCCCTGGGCCCGGCAGTGGAGCAAGTTCCATCCCGCCACGCCACCGAGGACGGCCATACCGATACGTGCCCCAGCCGCGGTCCACGCGGCCAGCTGCCTCATCGCGTACATCGCCGGTCCGTTGTCACTGTCGCCGCCGCGCCCCGACCGCGCGGGTACCCCGCCGGCGGTCGGGGCAGGCGTGCGCCCGGATCCGGTGCCGCGGTCGTGCGGGCGCGTCGGCTCTCTTGACCGCCAACGTGCTGCTTTACTAAGGTACTAGGAAAGCAGTAAGGGGCTACCGTGTTCGTCTTCCGGCTCGACACCCACTCCGGCGTGCCGCCGTACCTGCAACTCGTCCAGCAGGTCCGCCAGGCGGTGCTGCTGGGCTTTCTCCAACCCGGCGACCGCCTCCCGCTCATCCGCGAGGTGGTCGAGGACCTGGCGATCAATCCGAACACCGTCGCCAAGGCGTACCGGCAGATGGAGCAGGAGAACCTGGTCACCGGCCGGCCCGGCCAGGGCACGTTCGTCAATGAACAGCAGTCGGCCGCGATGTCGGCATCGACGTACACGTCGCTGCGCCGCGGCCTGGCGACCTGGCTGCGCCGCGCCTACGCGGCCGGCCTCGACGAGCAGGCGGTCAACGCGCTTTTTACTTCCGTCCACCAGCAGACGAGGAATGAGGAAGTGGCGTGACAGCGACCGAGTTCGCGCTGCGCACCGACGGTGTGGGCAAGCGGTACCGGAGGGGCTGGGCGCTGCGCGACTGCACCCTGGCCCTGCCGGCGGGCGGCGTGATCGCCCTGGTCGGGCCGAACGGTGCGGGCAAGACCACGCTGCTGCGCCTGGTCGTCGGGTTGCTGGCACCGAGCACCGGCACGGTGGAGGTCCTCGGCCACGACGTCACCGCCAGCACCCCGCAGGCTCTGTCCCGGGTCGGGTTCCTGGCCCAGGACCACCCGCTGTACAAGCGCTTCACCGTCGCCGAGATGCTCCGCTTCGGCCGGGCCTGCAACCTGCGGTTCGACCAGGGGCTGGCCGAGCGCCGGTTGGCGAAGATGGGCATCCCGCTCGACCGCAGGGCCGGTACGCTCTCCGGCGGGCAGCAGGCCCAGGTCGCGTTGGCTCTGGCCCTGGCGAAGCGGCCGGACCTGCTCGTCCTCGACGAGCCGGTGGCCAGCCTCGACCCGCTGGCCCGGCACGAGTTCCTGCAGGTCCTCATGGGCGCGGTGGCCGAAGGCGGGGTGACCGTCCTGTTCTCGTCCCACGTCGTGCACGAGCTGGAGCGCGTCTGCGACCACCTGGTCGTGCTCAACCACGGCCGGGTCACGCTCGCCGGTGACATCGACACCCTCCTCGCCGAGCACCGGCTGCTCGTCGGCCCGCGCACGGCCACCGACCTCGACCGGGCCGGCGCCGTCGTGGAGGCCGTCCACAGCGACCGGCACACGACCCTGCTGGTACGCGACGGCGCGATCCCGGCCGCGCCTGGGTGGCAGGCCCAGCCGGTCGCGCTGGAGGACCTGGTGCTGGCGTACCTGCGCCGGCCGTCCGAGCCGAGCGCCGCGGTCACGTCGGGGGTGGCGGCATGACGTGGTTGATCTGGCGCCAGCACCGGACCGAGGTCTGCGTCCTGGGTCTGCTTGTCGGCATGTTCGGCATTGCCCTGCTCGTGCTCGGGACGCAGGCCCACGACCTGTTCCCCGGCGGTCCCGCCCGGTGTGCGGGGGAGGCCGGTATCAACGAGGCCTGCGCGGCCTCCTTCCGCCGGCTCGACGAGGAGTACGGGTACGTCGAGAACCTCCTGGCGGGCTTCTATCTGGTCCCCGTCGTCATCGGTGCGTTCCTCGGTGCGCCGCTGCTCGCGCGCGAACTGGAGGACGGCACCTGGCAGCTCGCCTGGACGCAGGCCGTGCCGCGGATGCGCTGGCTGGCGGCCAAGCTCGCGGCACTGGCCGGCGTCACCGTCACGCTCACCGGGATGTTCACCGCGGTGCTCACCTGGTTCCGTCAGCCATTCGACGCGTGGGAAGGGCGGTTCCAGTACGACGCCTTCGACCTGGAGGGACTTGTTCCGGTGGCGTACGCGCTGTTCGCGTTCGGCGTCGCCACCGCCGCCGGGGCGATCCTGCGGCGCAGCCTGCCCGCGTTCGGCGTCGCGTTCGGGGCGTTCCTCGCCGCCCGGATGGCGGTGGCGCTGTTGGCCCGTCCCGCGTACGCCACGCCGCTCACCACCATGGAGCCGGTCCCCGTCGGCGGCTCGAGGGACCAGGCGGGGCACCGGCCCGTGTCCAGCTTCGCTGACTGGATGATCGAACACGGCTACGCAGACGCCACCGGGCGCAGGCTGAGCTGGACCGAGTACTACGAGCTGGAGGGCGCCGCCAACCGGGCCGGCACCAACCTCAACCAGTTCCTGCACGCGCGGGGCATCCAGCAGTTCGGGGTCTACCACCCGGCCGACCGGTTCTGGACGTTCCAGCTCATCGAGGCGGCCCTGTTCGTCGCCGTCGCGGCGGTCCTGATCGGTGTGGTGGTGTGGCGGGTACGGCGCCGTATGATCTAGTGCCCTGACCACAATCGTTCACGGTGTTGGTTGACACGCTGTTCGGCTTGTCGGCCGGGCGGCGTGTCGACGTTCACGCTGTGTGGATGGCAGAGCTGGGATTCCCTCGGGGGTGTGGACACCGGGTTATGCCGCGATCGGTAGCAGCGTAGTGGGTTCGAGGGTTCGTTCGTACTCGGCGGGGCTGCGGTAGCCGAGGGCGGAGTGGCGACGGCGGTGGTTGTAGAAGGCGATCCAGCGGAAGATGTCGCGTCGGGCGTCGGCCTCGCTGTTCCAGCGTCGATGGTCGACGGCGAGTTCGCGTTTGAGGGTGGCGAAGAACGCCTCCGCGAGGGCGTTGTCGAACGATGAGCCGATGCGGCCCCTGGAGCGGCGTACGCCGTGGCGGTGGCAGGCGCCGGCGAAACCGGCGCTGCCGTACTGGGCGCCGCGGTCGCTGAAGCGGGAGGCCGCCCGTACGGGTACGCCTACGTGCAGATTGAGGAACCAGTCGTAGCCGAGGGCCAAACGCTCTCCTCTGACTCTCTCCCTACTACTAGGAACTCGACATCGGAGACGATGAACTCGCCGTACTCAAGTAGCTCACCAAGCGCGATCAGGCGTTCGTACTGGCCCCGTTCCAACGGCCAACGGCGCTGTCCTGCGATACGCAGGCTCCAGCGGAGGGCAAGATCCGGGGAGCAGGCTCGGACGCATCGGTGGAGAGCCTCCGCCACCGCGCGACCTGGGTCCATCGGCTCCGGTAAGGACGCCGTCATGGCGGTTATCTCGGCATCGACTGCGTCGGTCAGATCCGGCGCCAGCTCTGGCTGTGGATCCGGCGCACCGTAGGTGTTGAGCCACCAGTCGCAGGCTTCGCTGATCCTGTCGAGCCAGGCAGACCCGGACGGCCAGGCGCCGTCCGGGCCGAACCGAAAGTTGCCGCCGGTGCCTGCGGCCCACAACGTCTCGATCTCTTCCGTAGTCAGCCTTGACCGCATCAACGAGGCGTCGCTCCGGAGCTCCTCGACCACGCTTGGATCCGTCTCCGGGCCGAGCAGCCGGCCGACGAGTTCTTCGGCCGACCCCTCATAGCCCCAGTCCTGGTGGAACCGGCCGGCGAAGTCGGTCAGACCGAAGTCGAAGCTTGAGATGTGGCGCAATGTGCTCCTCGACCAGGTAGAGGGGTAGGCCACGTAGGTGTTGGTGGCCGCCCGGGTGAGACGCCGATGATTCCGTCCATTGGACATGAAGAACGGGCGCGGCAGAGACCCGCACCGGGATTCTCACGGGCCAGCTGACCGAGCCCGGCTGGCGGGCGTAACAGTCCGGGGGCGGCGGCACGCGGCCGCCGCCCCCGGACCGGGCAGTGGGTCAGGCGATCCGGTAGGCCCGCTGGATCGTCTGCGTCACCGTGTTGCCGGCGGTGTCGGTGGCCGTCAGGCGCAGCGACACGAAGCCGGGCTGCCGCGGGTGGGTGATGCGGGCGACGCCCCGGGTGACCGGCAACGCCGCCCACGTCCGGCCGTCGTCGAAGGACGCGGAGACGCCGAGCGTGCGGTTCGGCGCGGCCGTCGAGCCCGCGTGCCGGTCGAGTGCCACCGGGATGGTCATCGTCCGGCCCGCCCGGGCCGTGTTGGTGTCGTCGAGTACGGGCGTCGGCCGGGCCGTCGTCAGGGGCAGCCGCTGCGGCGTCGACGTGTGCGCCGAGGTGAAGGTCCAGGCCACCGAGACCGACGTCGACAGGGTGTCCGGGGCGCCGCGGGTGGCGGTCGCCTCCAGGGTGTAGGTGGCCTTGCCGGCCGGCACCTGGAACTCGGCGAACGGGCCGTCGGCGGTGGCGATCTCCTCACCGTCGCGCGACAACCGGAGGCGGATCGGCACGTCGTAGCGGCTGCCGGGGCGGCCGGTCGCGTCGCCGAACAGGGGCGGCTCGACGACGATGAAGTCGCCGTCGCGGCCCGCGTACCCCAGCGACGCCAGGGCCGGGGCCCCGTTCATGGTGGGCCCGAAGGGCGCCGCGTTCCAGGTCTGGGTGTACGTCCGGCCCGGCTGGAAGGTGGACTCCTGCGTGGTGAGGTTCTCGCCCTCCAGGAAGGTGGACGTCCAGACGAGTCCACCGTCGGTGTTGTAGTACTCGGTGGCGCGGAACGGCAGGTCGATCGACGTGTTCGAACCGATCGGGCCGCCGGCGGGGGAGGCCGCCCGGTGGAAGCGGACCGCGGTCGCGGCGGTCGACTGGCTCCGGTAGGTCGCCTTGACGGTGGCGAGGTTCTCCGCTGAGAGCTTCCTGGTCAGGCCCGTGAACATGTCGCCCTGGCGGACATACGCCAGGTCGTAGGTGTAGGGGCTGTTGCGGAAGGTCCGATCGGGGCCGGGGCGGGCGAGCCCGATGCCCAGCATCGAGGTGAACTCGGGGGCCGCGACGGCGGGCCCGATCCGGCCGAAGAAGACGTCCGCGAACGACGCCCCGCTGAGCCCCACCCCGGGGTAGCGGATGCCGTCGTCCCAGTTCGCGGTCACGTTGATCGCCAGCGGCGCGGCGTCCGGCTGGGGCACGGTCAGCGAGACCGGTCGGGCCGTACGGGCGTCCAGCGCCTGGGTGAGCGGGCCGCGCACGTCCAGCACCGGCTGCGCGAGCAGGGTGGAGGCGGTGCCCTCGTGGATGGTGCTGTACAGCGCGTAGCGGCCCTTGGGCAGCCGCATCGTGCCGCCGCCCGGCTGCCCGGCCAGCTTGGTGAACTCGCCGGTGCTGAGGTCCGCCGCCGTGGTCTCGTACTCGGTGGCCGGTGCGCCGTCGCGCCCGGTGTGGTCGAGCCGGACGTCGTAGCTCTCGATCTCCCGGTTGAGCGCGAACGGCGTCCGTACCCGCAGGTCCCCGGCGCCGGTGGCGGTCAGCGCGCCGTGGTAGACGCCGTCGGCGGCCTCCACCCGGGTGTCCACGGTGATCGTCGCCTCGGCGTGGCCGCCGGCCGGCACCACCAGCGTGGTCGGGCTGACGGTGATCATGCCGGCCGGGGTCGGGCCGACGGCCAGCGACAGGGTGACCGGCGTGGTGCCGGTGTTGCGGTAGCCGACGACCCGCGTGATCGGGGCGTCGTCGGCGTGCGGCCAGCGCTGCACCGGGAAGTCGATGACGGCGGTGTCGGAGACGACCGGCTGGGCGACCGCGCGGCCGATGTCCAGCCGGCCCGCGCCCTGCTCGTAGCGGCTGGCGTCGCCGGCCGGCTCGGCCGAGTTCATCAGGGCGGCCTTGAGCTGCCGGCCGGACCAGTCCGGGTGCTGGCCGGCGAGGATCGCGGCCGAGCCCGCCACGTGCGGGGTCGCCATCGACGTGCCGGACAGGGTGGCGTAACCGCCGCCGGGGGCGGCCGCCTCGATGTCGACGCCCGGCGCGCTGATCTCGGGCTTGATGTGGTTGTCGCCGACGCGGGGACCCCGGCTGGAGAAGTACGCCCGCTGGTCGTCGGCGTCGACGGCGGCGACGGCGAGGGCGTCGTCCGCGGAGGCCGGTGAGGAGACCGACTTCGGCTTGCCCTCGTTGCCGGCGGCGGCCACGAAGAGCGTGCCGTAGCGGTGACTCAGGTCCTGGACGGCGGTCTCCAGCGGGTCCAGAACCGGCGTGTCGACGCCGCCCACGCTCATGTTGACCACCCGAGCCCGCGACGCGGCCCACTCCATCCCGGTGATGATGTCCGAGTCCAGGCAGTCGTAGGTGGCGCAGACCTTGCCGACGACCAGCTTCGCGCCCGGCGCCACGCCGCGGTTCCGGCCGCCGGAGGCGGCGCCGCTGCCCATGATGGTCGACGCCACGTGGGTGCCGTGGCCGACGTCGTCCCCGGGATTGTCGCCGCCGGTGAAGTCCCGGACCTCGGTCAGGTGCCCGGCGAAGTCGGGGTGGCCGGCGTCGATCCCGGTGTCCAGCACGCCGACCGTGACGCCGCTGCCGTCGAAGCCGGCCTGCCAGGCCGCCGGGGCGCCGATGTGCGGCACGCTGTGCTCCAGGGCGACCCGGCGCTTGCCGTCCAGCCACACCCGGGTGACCCCGGCGGCGAGCGTGCGCTGCGACGGCGTACCCCGGGTCAGGGACGCCCAGAGCGCGGCCCGGTCGTCCCGGCCCGCCCGCACGGCCAGCGCGTCGGCGGCGGGCAGGTCGGCCCGCACCCGGGCGGCGTCGTCGGCGGCGGACCGCGCCCGCGCCGGCTTGTCCTTCGGGTACGCGACCAGCAGCGGCAGCTCCGCCGTCCGGTCGTCGTAGCCGAACTCGCCGAGCGTGGTGAGGTCGAACAGCCGCCGGTCGAGTCGCCCGTCGCGCAGCAGCGGCACCGCGTCGACCGGGACCACGTACCGGTGGCCCCCCTCCTGGCTGGTCACGAACCGCATGCCGGCCCGTCCCGGTCCCCGCTGGATGTCCAGGTGACCGCCGGCGTCGAGCGACACCCGATCCCCGGTGACCAACGTGAAGGTGCCGCGGGGTCCGGTGACCCCCCTCGCCTCCGGCCGCTCCTGCGCGTCCGCCGGGGGAGCGGTCAGGCCGGCCACCGTCAGCGCGGTCGTGAGCACACCGGCTGTCAGGGCGCGTCGTTGCCGTCGTCGCACATCGTCCTCTCCGCCACGGGCCTTTCCCGGGACGGCACGATGACGCCTGGACCGGTCGGCCGGTTGATCATCCGATGTGTGACGGTGCTCACATTTGTGCCCGCGCGGCTGCGTTCGGGGTTCCCCGCCGGGTTGCATGCGGCGGTGATCACGGGACGAGGCGTCGGGGGACAGTGGTCAGATGCGTGACGCCGAAGAGTTCGACGCGTTCTACGCGGCCTGCGCGGGCCGGATCGTGGGTCACGTCTACGCGCTGACCGGCAACCGCAGCGAGGCCGAGGATGCGGTCGCCGAGGCCTTCACCCGGGCCTGGCAGCGCTGGGCGACGGTGCGGGAGGCGGACAGCCCGGAGGCGTGGGTCCGCCGGGTCGCCTCCCGCGCGGCGGTGAGCAGTTGGCGCAAGACCTTCAACCGGGTCCGGGCCCACCGTCGGGCCGCCGCCGTCGACCAGAGCGTGCCCGGACTCAACGAGGATCACGTCGCCCTGTTGCAGGCGCTGCAACAACTCAGTGCCAACCAGCGCCGTGCCGTCGTGCTGCACCACCTGAACGATCTCAGCGTCGCCGAGGTCGCGGCCGAGATGCAGGTGCCCGTCGGGACCGTCAAGTCGTACCTCGCCCGGGGCCGCCGAGCGATGGCCGGGATGCTCACCGAGGCACACCAGGAAAGGGCCTCCCATGGTTGATCCGCACGACCACCTCACGGCGATCGCCGACCGGGTCCAGCGAGTCACGACGCTGCCCGCGGCGCAGACGTTGCGCCGCCGCGGCGACCAGCGTCGGCGCCGTCGGGCGGCCGGCTACGGCCTGGCGCTGTCCGTGCTGCTCCTGGCCGCTGCCACCACCCTGCTGCCGGGGCGGGACCAGGCCGCGCCGCCGGACCGTACGGTCGAGCCGGCCGGCCCGGTCCCGCCGCCGGTCGTCGCCGCCCCGACCGCCTCGGCGGGACCGGAAGAGATCCTCGCCGGCCGGCGGCAGGTGCTGATCGTGGTGCCCGGCATGGGCGGGGCGGCGTTGGCGATCGGCCCGGACGACGACCGGGTGCGGGCCACCACCGAGCGGGGCGTCGACGACCGGGCGCTGTGGGTGCTGCGCCCCGAGGGGGACCGGTTCCGCATCGTGCTGGCCACGCCGGGTGGCACCGGGGAAGCCTGCATGACCGTCGTGCACGACGCCGCGCCGGGCAGCGTACGCGGCCGGGCCTGTGACCCGGCCGCGCAGACGCAGCTCTTCACGATCGAGCGGGTCGCCGACGGGAGCTGGTCGATCTTCCACGGCCGGCGCTACGTGCAGGTCGTCGACGGCACCAACGCCCTCGTCCCCGACCTGCCCGAGGCGCTCACCACCACGTACGAGTTCCAGGACCGGGGGCCCGCCGGGGCCTAACCGACCCGCTTCCGGCCGCGTCGGGCCAGCCGTACGCCGAACCCCACCACGGCGATGACGAGCAGGCCGCCCAGCAACTGGAGGCCCGGCGAGTCGTCGGCCTCCCCGTACACGACGGCGGCGACGCCGAGTGCGACGGCGAGGACGGCGACCAGGGCGAGCAGGTACTTCATCGGGTTTCTCCTTCTTCGTCGACCCATTCGAGGAGGTCGCCGGGCTGGCAGTCGAGCACCCGGCACATGGCTTCCAGGGTGCTGAAGCGCACGGCCTTGGCCCGGCCGTTCTTCAGCACCGCGACGTTGGCCGGGGTGAGGCCGACCCGTTCGGCGAACTCGCCCACGCTCATCTTGCGTTTGGCCAGCTGCACGTCGATGCGCACGACGATGGGCATCAGATCACCGCTTCCATGTCGGTGCGCAGCGTGGTGGCCTGGCGCAGCAGCGCGCGCATGACCACCATCAGCAGCCCCAGCACGGTGACGCCGATCGTCATGAGGAACAGCAACAGCGGGAGCCCGGGGTCGTTCGCGTTGAACCCGACGTAGAGGAAGACCCCCACGAGCACCACCCAGGCCGCGGCGATGGCCCACACGATCGCGTCCACCCAGGCCAGGGCGGCCGGGGTGAAGATGCGGTCGTTCTTGACCAGGGTGAGCAGCTTCCAGGTGGCCACGATCACCACCTGGACGCAGAGCACCCAGAACACCGTCACGGCGGTGGCCGGCCAGCGCAGGTACGCCATGTCCGGCGACTCCCGGGCCATGTGGGCGAACTGGCCGGGCAACGACATGGTCTGGAACAGGACGAGCACCCCGAACAACAGCACGAGGAAGATCCTGAGGGCGGTTACCGCCCGATGAGCCGTAAGCATGCATCGACTATCACTCGTTACCTATCGAAAGTCAATAGGCGCTGGGTGGACTGCCCGTCCGGATGACGCGCGTCTCGGCTGAACCGGCAGGGGTCGGCCTGCGGCGGAATGGGGCGTGCGGTTGGCGTCGTGCGTCCGGTGTGCCTCGCCGGCCTGGCGAGCGGCAGTCAGTGAGCGGTGCCGTGTCCGGTGCGGCTGATCAGCAGCAGGTCGCCAGATAGGACCGCAGATCCGCGAGGGCGGCGAGGGCGCCGTCGCGGTCGGCTCGGTAGAACACCGTCTTGCCGTCCCGCCGCGGGGTGACGACACCGCCGCGGCGCAGCAGCATCAACTGCTGCGACGCCGTGGCCTGGCTGATGCCGATCCGCTCGGCCACCTCACCCACGGACATCTCGGCGCCACGCGCGAACAGCATCATGATCCGCTGCCGGGTAGGGCTGCCGAGGGCCTTGAGGAACTCCTGCTCAGCGCACACGCCCGGGTGACGCTGGCGACCCGCGCGCCGGGTCCGGTTCCTGCCGCAGCGCATCCGAGGCCGGGACCTGCACCACTGGCTGCGCGTCACCGGCGGTGACCGGCTACCGCGCGCGGTCGTCACCCGGCTCGTCCGGCATGCCACGGTGCTGGACACCGGCCGCTACCGCGACGCCATCGCCGCAGGCGAGCTTCCCCGGCGGCAGATGTTCCTCCGCTTCACCGCGGACGGCGTCGGGCGTGCCCCGGCAGGTGGGCGGCATCTCCACCACCCACCCCGGCCTGGTCTACCTGGGGCTGGAATTCCAGCGTTCCTTCGCCTCGAACACCCTGCGCGGCGTGGGACGCGACGCCGCGCACGTCATGGCCGCCCTCGCCGCGCGCGTGGACCGGCGTCCACGCTTCGTCCGTCGGGTGCGTCCCACTGCATCCGGTGCCCAGCGGTCGACGTCGCCCCGGCGGACGGATGGAGCCACGGACGGTGCCGGTGGGTGACGGCGATGGGGAGCGACGCCTCGCCGTCCTCCGCGGAGGCGATCATCGACATCAGTGCCGTTGTCAGGGGTCAGCGTCTGCCGGCGTAGCGGACCACCCGCTGCGCCATGTGATCGAGGGCGGCGAACTGCACCTGGGTCAGCGGGTCGGTGTTGTTGCCGCCCGTGCCGTGCGAGACCCCGTAGGGGTTTCCGTCGGCGAACTTCAACGGGTCGGTGTAGCCGGGCGGCACGATGACGCCGCCGAAGTGATAGATGGTGTTGTAGAGCGCCAGCAACGTCGCCTCCTGGCCGCCGTGGGCCGTCTGCGCGGCCGTGAAGCCCGCGTACACCTTGTCGGCCAGCAGACCCTGCACCCACTGCGGGCCAAGCGTGTCGAGGAATTGTTTGAGCTGGCTGGAGACGTTGCCGTAGCGGACCGGGGTGCCGAACAGCACGGCATCAGCCCAGACGACGTCATCCGCGGTGGCCTTCGGCTCGTTCTTGGTCCGGTCGAAGTGTTGGCTCCATGCCGCGTTGGAGGCGATGGCCTCCTCGGGAGCGAGCTCGGGACACTGCCGAAGGCGGACCTCAGCGCCGGCCTTCTGCCCCGCTTCGGCCAGGCGCTCGGCCATCGCATGGACGGTCCCGGTAGCCGAGTAGTAGATGACGGAGAGCTTGACGCTGGTCATGGCATTTTCTCCTGGTGTGGCTGCCACCCGCAGGGCAGCTGGTTGGCTCAGCGAGTCCCAGCGTATGCGCCTTTCGCGGCGCTTAGCGACGATTTCACCGCATCCTCCTTGATCGGAAATGACGGCGCACGGCCTCGGCCGGATGACTCCGTCGCACCCATCGGAAGACGGGATCGTGGTCGGCTGCACGAGGCGCGGTCAGGCGGGTGTGACGGGTCGGCCAGCGGGTCAGGCCGGCGTCCAGATGTCGCCGTGCGCGGCGACCAGCGCGTTCGCCGCGGCGCGGCAGGACGCGACGAACGAGTGCACCAGCGGCGAGGTCTCGTCCGTCCGCCAGGCCACCGTCATCCGGACGCTGAGCCCAGCGGTCGCTCCGGGTGTCCGGCAGATCGTCGACGCGGAGGGCGCCCGCCGCGGCTGAGCCCCGGACCGAGCGCGGCGACCGCGTTGCCGGGAGCGGCAGCGCGGGGCACCGGGGTCAGGGGATCGGCCACTCGTGGACCGGTCGGTTGCTGTGCATCAGGTCCACGTAGTGGCGGACCACCTCGCGCAGCGCCGCCGGCCGGTCCAGGTGGTCGGCGGACTCCAGCCGGTGCAGCGTCTCCACCTGCCAGGTGGCGCCGTTGCGGCCGGTCAGACAGCGCTGCTCGATGATGGCGAGCAGCCGGTCCCGTTCGGCCGGGTCGAGCCCCCAGCGGTCCAGCCCGTGGTACGCCAGCGGCAGCAGCCGCCGCAGCACCAGCTCGGTGACCGGCAGGTAGCCCAGGCCGGGCCAGAAGACCTGCGCGTCGATGCCGTGCCGGGCGCAGTTGGTGAAGTTCTCCTCGGCGGCGCTGAACGACATCTGCGACCACAGCGGCCGGTCCGACTCGGCGAGGGCCCGGACCAGCCCGAAGTAGAACGCGCCGTTGGCGACGGTGTCCAGCACCGTCGGGCCGGCCGGCAGTACCCGGTTCTCCACCCGCAGGTGCGGCCGGCCCTTGAGCACGTCGTACACCGGCCGGTTCCAGCGGTAGATGGTGCCGTTGTGCAACCGCAGCTCGGCGAGCTTGGGAACGCCCCCCTCGGCCAGCGCCTTGGCCGGGTCCTCCTGGTCGCAGACCGGCAGCAGCGCCGGGAAGTAGCGGACGTTCTCCTCGAACAGGTCGAAGACGTTGGTGATCCAGCGTTCGCCGAACCAGACGCGGGGGCGTACCCCCTGGGCCTTGATCTCCTCCGGGCGGGTGTCGGTGGCCTGCTGGAACAGCGGGATGCGGGTCTCCCGCCACAGCTCCCGACCGAACAGCAGCGGGGAGTTGGCGCCCAGGGCCACCTGGATGCCGGCGACGGTCTGGGCGGCGTTCCAGTAGTCGGCGAACTGGGCCGGGCTGACCTGGAGGTGAAACTGGGTGCTGGTGCAGGCCGCCTCCGGGGTGATGGTGTCCGCGGTGACCGCCAGCCGCTCCACCCCGCTGATGGCGATCGGCAGGTCCTCCCCACGGGCGGCGAAGATCTGCTCGTTGAGCAGCGCGTAGCGCGGGTTGGCCGAGAGCGTCCGCGCGGTCAGGTGCTCCGGGCGCAGGGTGGGCAGGATGCCGATCATGACCATGTGCGCGCCGACCGTGCGGGCCTTCTCCTCGGCGGCGTTCAGGCTGGCCCGGACGTGCTCCTCGAACTGCGCGGTGCCGGTCCCGGCGAGCCGGCGGGGCGCCACGTTGATCTCCACGTTGAACTGGCCCAGCTCGGTCTGGAAGGCCGGGTCGGCGATGGCGGCCAGCACGTCGGCGTTGCGCATCGCCGGCATGGACTCCTCGTCGACCAGGTTCAGCTCGATCTCCAGGCCGGTCATCGGCCGCTCGACGTCGAAGCGCGACTCGCGCAGCATCTCGGCGAAGACGTCCAGGCAGCTGCGGACCTTCTCGCGGTAGCGGGCCCGGTCCTCCCGACTGAACGTGCGTACGCCGACGTCCTCGCCCATGGTCACCACCCTGTCACCGTTGGTCCCCCTAACCTCGCATGCGACAGCGGGGCGGGGAAGACCCGAAGGGCTCTTTACGTACCCATCCTGGCCCGGGTGATCCCCGTCGCGCCGTACGTCGTGCCGGCCTCTGCGGGCGACCGGCTCGTTACCATGGCCGGATGCGTGAGAAGACGACCCGGTTGTTCGTGGCGGCGGCGATCGCCGAGGCGTGCTCCTGGCTGGCCCTGCTGGCCGGGATGGCGGTCAAGTACGGCCCGCCGGCCAACGAGATCGGGGTGCAGATCTTCGGGCCGGTGCACGGCGCGCTCTTCGTCGCGTACGGACTGCTGGTGCTGGCGGTCGCCCGGCTGCACCGCTGGGGCCTCGGGACGACCTTCGTCGCGCTGGTCTGCGCGGTCCCGCCCTTCGCCACCCTGATCTTCGAGCGCTGGGCCCGCCGCCGCGGCCTGCTGCGCACCGCCGCCGAGCCGACCCGCCCGCTGACGTCGGTCGGCTGACCCGCCCGCCGGTCGGCGCTCACCCGGCCAGGAACGCGGCCAGCTCCGCCGCCAACCGCTCCGGCGCCTCCTCGGCCATGTGGTGCCCCGAGTCGATCGACGCGGCCCGCAGGTCGGGCGCCCACCGCCGCCAGATCGCCACCGGGTCCCCGTACAGCGCGACCATGTCGTCCCGCTCGGACCAGCAGAACAGCGTCGGACAGCCGATCCGCCGCCCGGCGGCCCGGTCGGCGTCGTCGGCCGCCCGGTCCGGGCCGAGTCCCGCCCGGTAGTCCTCGCACATCGCGTGCACGGTGGCCGGGTCGTGGATCGCCCGCCGGTAGTCGGCGTACGCCTCCTCGCCCATCCGCTCCGGCGAGCCGCCGTACCAGGCGTCCGGGTCGGCGTTGATCACCCGTTCGGCGGGCTTGTCGAGCTGGCCGAGGAAGAACCAGTGCCACCACGCCGCGGCGAACCGGGCGTCGCAGCGCGCCAGGGCCTCGCCGATCGGCACCCCGTCGAGCACCGCGAGCCGGCTCACCCGCTCCGGGTGGTCCAGCGCCGTCCGCATCGCCACGTAGCAGCCGCGGTCGTGACCCACCACCGCCGCGCGCCGGTGGCCCAGCACGTCGAGCAGGCCGACCACGTCGGCCGCCATCGCCCGCTTCGCGTACCCGGAGTGGTCGTCGCCGCCGGGCGGCTTGGACGACCCGCCGTACCCGCGCAGGTCCGGGCAGATCACCGTGTGCCGGTCGGCGAGCAGCGGCGCGACCCGGTGCCAGGTCGCGTGGGTACGGGGATGCCCGTGCAGCAGCACCACCGGTGGACCGGACCCGCCGTGCCGCATCCGCAGCCGGACCGGGCCGACGTCGATCTCCTCGAGGGTGAATCCGGGGAACATCACTGCCCGGTGCCCGCCCGGACGGCGGCGGAAACCGTCAGCCGGTGACGAACGACCAGACGGCGATCCCGGCGACCAGCACCGCGCCGAGCACCGCCTGGAGCAGCAGCGGCGGCCCGAGGTGCGACCAGACCGTGGCGGTACGCGGGGTGAGCAGCTGCCCGGTGGTGACGTTGACGATCCGCTCCACCCGGGGCGGCAGGTCCTGGTCGGGCTGCGGGCGCAGGGTCAGCTGCACGTGGTCGGCGGGGTGCAGGGCGCTCTGCGGCAGGTGGCCGTGCAGCTCCACCTCGTAGATCAGGCCGGTGCCGTCGCGTACCCGCAACGGGGTGACCAGGAACTCCGGCCCCTTCTTGAGGTCCTTCCAGCTCCGGCGCGCGCCGCCGCCCCCGGTGGAGAGCAGGGTGCGTACCAGCAGCATCAGCAGCCCCACCACGCTCGCCGCGGTCAGCACCGCGACCAGGACCGGCTGCCCCACCTTGATCTCCCGGGGGTAGCCCTCCAACAGCCGCACCACCCGCCCGGTGAGGATCCGCTGGGTCGGGCGTACCACGCGGATGTGCAGGTCGCTGTCCATGTTCACCACCGAGAGTCCGGATGCGTGCACAGATGGTATCGGCACCCCGGGTCGAACGGCGTGAATGAACCGACGTCACGCTCGACCGTCGACGGAGGTGACATCCCGGGTGGCGCGGGTAAGCGGGCGGCCGAGCTGGAAAGGGGTCACGAGCATGCAGCTGTCCTTCCTGCGTCCGCTCTACGACCGTCCCGGGCCGTGGTGCTCGGTCTACCTGGACGCCTCCCGGGACACCCACGACGCGCACCCGCAGGTCGACCTGCGCTGGCGGGCCCTCAAGGGGCACCTGCTGGCGCAGGGCGCCGACGCGGTGACCATCGAGGCGGTCGAGCGGGTGGTGCGCGGCCACGACCCGATGCCCGGGGATTACGGCGTGGCCGTCTTCGCCACCCAGGGACGGGTGGTGCTCACCGAGTACCTCACCGCTCCGCCGCTCAAGGACCTCGCCGTCTGGTCCTCCCTGCCGCACACCATGCCGCTGGTCGCCCAGCGGGGGGAGCAGGTCGCCTGGGTGCGGGTGCTGGCCGACCGCACCGGCGCCGACGCGATGGCGGTGAGTGCCGGCGGTGTGCCGCGCCGGGCCCACATCCAGGGGCGGGAGAACCACCAGCTGCGCCGGGTGCAACCGGGGGGCTGGTCCCAGTCCCGCTACCAGCGCTCGGCGGTCGAGGCCTGGCACCACAACGCGGGCGACACCGTGGCGGCGACCGTCCAACTGGCCGAGAACGTCGGCGCCGACGTGCTCGTGGTGGCCGGCGACGTCCGGGCCACCGGAATGATCGCCGCCCAGCTCCCACCTCGCTGGCAGGACATGGTGGTGCGTACCGACGCCGGCGCGCGCGGCGGCGGCGCCGACCTGACCGCGATGGACGACATCACCGTGCAGACCATCGCCGAGGTGGCCGAGCAGCGGGTCGCCACCACGCTGGACCGCTTCGGCATGCAGGAGGACGTCGGGGAGGGACTGGACGCCGTCGTCGCCGCCCTGCAACGCAACCAGGTCGACAACATGCTCATCGTGGACGACCCGTCGGCCACCGGGCGGCTCTGGATCGGCCCCCGGGCCACCGACATCGCCACCGGGCCGGAGCAGCTCCCCGCGGTCGGCGAGCCGCAGCAGGTACGCGCCGACGCGGCGCTGCTGCGCGCCCTGGTCGGCACGGACGCCGAGCTGACCGTCCTCGGGCGCGACGAGGCGCCCGACCTCACCGACGGCGTCGGCGCGGTGCTGCGCTACGTCGACGCCGGCACCCCGGGGCGCGGCAATGGCTGAGCGGACGGTAGCGGACCTGGTGGTGGACCGGCTCCGGGCCTGGCGGGTGCCGCGCGCCTTCGGCTGCCCGGGGGAGGCGATCACCCCGCTGCTGCGGGCGTTGGACGGCGCCGGAGGGGACCCCGAGTTCGTCCCGGCCCGCCACGAGGAGACGGCCGCCTTCATGGCCACCGGCCACGCCAAGTTCACCGGCGGGATCGGGGTCTGCCTGGCCACCCAGGGCCCCAGCGCGGTGCACCTGCTCAACGGCCTGTACGACGCCAAGCTGGACAGCAAGCCGGTGGTGGCGATCGTGGGCGAGGACATCACCGGTCCGCTCGGCGGCGCGCACGAGGAGATCGGGCTGAGTCGGCTCTTCGGCGACGTGTGCAACCAGTTCGTCCGGTACGGGCGGGCGCCGGGCCAGGTGCCCGTCCTGCTCGACCAGGCGTTCCGGACCGCCGCGGCCACCCGCAGCCCGACCTGCGTGGTGCTGCCCCGGGAGTTGCAGCTGGCCGGCGTACCCGACCTCCAGGAGCACCGCGCCGGCGTGCTCACCGCGACGCCCGGCGAGCCGCTGGCCCGGGTGCTGCCGCACGACGCCGACCTGGACGCGGCGGCGTCGCTGCTGACCATCGGTCAGCGGGTGGCGATCCTGGTGGGTCAGGGTGGCCGGGGCGCCGAGGACGAGATCGTCGCGCTCGCCGACCGGCTCGGCGCCGGCGTGGCCACCTCGCTGCTCGGCAAGCCGGTGCTGGACGAGCGGCTGCCCTTCCACACCGGCGTGCTCGGCGAGGTCGGCACCACCGCCGCCGCGCAGCTGATGGGCGGGGCGGACACCCTGCTGCTGATCGGCACCAACAACCCGTGGACGGAATGGTTCCCGATGCCCGGGCAGGCCCGTACCGTGCAGATCGACATCGACGGGCGGCGGATCGGCACCCACTACCCGGTGGACGTGCCGCTGGTGGGCGACGCCGGCGAGACGCTGCGCGCGCTGCTGAGCCGGGTGCGCGACGAGCCCAACCGGTCGTGGCGGGCGACGGTCGAGGGCTCCGTGGACCGGTGGCGGCAGGAGGCCGCCGACCGGGCCGGCGCGGCCGCCGAGCCGGTCAACCCGCAACTGGTGCTCCACGAGCTGTCCACCCGGCTGCCGCGCCGGGGCGCGGTCGCCGTCGACGTCGGCTCGGTCATCTACTGGTACGCCCGGCATCTGGAGCTGCCGCCCGGGGTGAACGCGCAGCTCTGCGGCACCCTCGGCTCGATGGGCTGCGCGCTGCCGTACGCGGTCGCCGCGAAGCTGGCCCGCCCGGACGAGCCGGTCGTGGCGCTGCTGGGGGACGGGGCGATGCAGCTCAACGGCCTCGCCGAGCTGATCACGGTGGCCCACCGGTGGCGGGAGTGGACCGACCCGCGGCTGGTGGTGCTGGTGCTCAACAACCGCGACCAGTCCGGCATGGCCGGCGGCCGGCACCTGCCCGGGGCCACCGGCGGGCGGCGACCGGACGTGCCGTACGCCGGCTGGGCCCGGCTGCTCGGCCTGCACGGGGTCCGGGTGGACCGGCCGGAGCTGGTCGGCGCGGCCTGGGACGAGGCCTTCGCCGCGGACCGCCCGTGTGTGCTGGAGGCGGTGGTGGACCCGGCCGTGCCGCTGCACCCGCCGGAGCCGGCCCTGGCCGACCTGCGTGGGCTCTTCGCCGACGGGGACGCCGCCCGCCGGGTTCGCGAACAGGTGCTGGACGCGCAGGTCGGCGTGGAGGCGGAGGACCTCGTTTAGTCGATCCCCGGGAGGGCACTTCCTCCGAGTTCCGTCACCACTGGAGGTTCCATGTCCGATCCGGTCGACCGCCGTCACGGCCCCGCGCCGCTGCCGATGCCCCGCGGCCCGGTCTCCGCCGCCGTGCTGGACGCGCTGCGGCAACCGCCCCACGACCTGCCCGCGGGTCTCGGGGCGGGGTTCGACGCGGACGACCCGATCGGTGACGAGGACCTCCAGCTGACCCTCTTCCTCTGCTACGAGCTGCACTACCGGGGCTGGGAGGGCGTCGACGAGGACTGGGAGTGGCAGCCGTCGCTGCTGGCCCTGCGGGCCGAGGCGGAGCGTCACTTCGAGACGGCGGTGCGCCGGCTGGTGGGTCCGCTGCCGGCGGCGCTGCCCGATGGGGTGCCGCAGGCGCTGGCGGGGGTGGTGGCCGCCGACGACGGGCCGTCGCTCGCCGGTGCCCTGCAGCGCTCGGCGACCCTGGAACAGTTCCGCGAGTTCGTCGCGCACCGCTCGATCTACCACCTGCGTGAGGCCGACGCGCACACCTGGGCGCTGCCCCGGCTCGGCGGCGCGGCGAAGGCCGCGCTGGTGGAAATCCAGATGGACGAGTACGGCAACGGCCGGCTGGAGCGGATGCACGCCGAGCTGTTCCGGCTCACCCTCGACCGGCTCGGCCTGGACACCGGGTACGCCGCCCACCTGGACCGGGTGCCGGCGATCACCCTGGCCACCAACAACCTGATCTCCCTGTTCGGGCTGCACCGCCGGTTGCGCGGCGCGCTCGTGGGTCACCTGGCCGCCTTCGAGATGACCTCCTCGCTGCCCAACCGCCGGTACGGCAACGGGCTGCGCCGCCTCGGCCTGGACGAGCTGGCCACCCGCTTCTACGACGAGCACGTGGAGGCCGACGCGGTGCACGAGCAGATCGCCGCGTACGACCTCTGCGGCGGCCTGGTCCGCGCCGAACCGGCGCTCGCCGAGGACGTGCTCCTGGGCGCCGCCGCCGCGCTGGCGGTGGACCGGCTCTTCGCCGCGCACCTGCTGGACAGCTGGGCCGCCGGCGGGTCATCGCTGCGCCCCGCGCCGGACGCGGCGTCCGTCGCCGTCGCGGCCTGAGAGAGTCTCGGTGTGATCTTCGCGTCGGCGGTCGCGGCGCCAGGTCGTGCGTGTCACAACACAGGACGCGCTCACCGGGGTGTCCGGTACCCGGTGCGATCACGCGGCGCGGCCTGATTCGGGCGCCGTGGGCGCGGGAGCGTGACGCAGCCGCCGCGCCCGGGGTGCGCCTCAGCCTTCCCGGTCCGTGCCGGCGCGGAAGTTGACCGCCTTGTGGGTGCCGTCGCAGAACGGCTTCAGCGCCGACTTGCCGCACCGGCACAGCGCCACCGTCCCCCGCCGGGCGTCGATGGTCCGTCCCTCGGGGGTGACCAGGGCGAAATCGCCCCGCACCAGCAGTGGACCGTCCTGGTAAGGGGTGATCGTGGCCGCCGCGTCGGCGGAGGGGTGCTCGGCGCTCATGCGTCCCGATGTGCCCGTGCCGGCACCGTCGAAACGCGGTCGTGGCAGCCGGTCCACGGTGGGCGGTCCCGGTGCCCGATCACCCCGACCGGCGTACCGCCACCGCCCCGGCGATTGCGCCCGCCCGGTGGTGGATGCCCCGTTTAGACCCCAGAGGGACGGGAAGCCGGGCCGCGTGGTGAGCGACAGAGGCAAGGTGGGGCCGGTGCCCAAGGTGCAGGCGGGGCTGACGGCCGACGGCGCCGGCCTGGCCGGGGACCGGGTGGTGGCGGTGGGGAGCACCGCCCGGGTGCTGGTGGCCGCGGCGGCGCGGGCGCTGCGCGGCGCGGACTGCGCCGACGTCGGGCAGCCCACCGCGCTGTCCCGGTTCACCCCGGCCCCCGAGTCGGTGCGCCGCGCGGCCGCAGCGCGGGCGGCCGGACGGGTGGCGCTCACCCCGGCGCAGACCGCGGAGGTCGACGCGGAGCGGGTGGCCCGGTGGATCGTCGACCAGTATCCCCGGCGCCGTTACCCGGGGGTGGTGCTGGGTTCTCCGCACGCGTCGGCGGTGCACCTGGCGGTGGCGCTGGGCGTCCCGTGGCTGCCCGCCGCCTTCGAGATGGCCGTGCACTGGACGCACGGTTCGGTGGACCGGCCCCGGGCCGCCCTCGACCACGGCGCCGGCCTGGCCGCCGGGCTGGTCGCCGCGAACCCGGGCCTGCACGTACGCCAGGTGCACTGCCCGGCCAGCCGGGGCGCGGTGGCCGGGCAGACCGTGTCGCTGACCGCCCGCTGGCGGACGCTGCCGCTGGCGTACGCGCGGTTCCTGGCCGACCGGCTGGAGCCCGGGGCGTCGCTGCTGCTGGTCCGCGACGGCCGCAGCTGGCCGGTGCTGGACCCGGGGCAGGGGCACAGCTTCCAGCTCGGCTGCCCGGCCAGCGGCCTGGATCCGGTGGACTTCCATCCGGATTCGCACGCGCTGCGCCAGCTGCTCCGCGCGGTCGGCGGGGACCGGGCGCTCTGGGAGCCGCCGGAGGTCTCCGCCGCTGGTGAGCAGAGCGAGCAGGGGGTGGAGGAGGGCTTCGAGACGGTCGCCCGACAATGGGCGCAGCCCCGCGGTCACGCCCTGCACCAGGTGTTCTTCCCTCAGCCGGCGGCGTTGAGCGCGGCCACGGCCGACCTGTACCGGCGCTGGCTGCGGCGGGCCGGCAAGACCGGTGACCGGCTGGTGGTGGAGTGCGGCCGGCTGCTCGACCCGTGGCAGGTGGTCCGGGCCGGGTTGGTGCCGTACTGGTGCGAGAACGCGACCCGCCGCAGCGTCGAGGGGGCGGAGTGGTGGCTCGCCGGCAGCGAGCCGTTCAGCTCGGTGGACGTGCTGCCCGAGTCGCCCGGGCTGCGCTCGCCGGCCCTGGCGGGGCTGCCGCAGTGGCTCGCGGTGGCGGCCTTCGGGCGGCGGCGCCGGGCACTGGACCGGACCGCGGCGCGCGGGTACCCGGTCTCCCCGGTGCCCACCCGCCGGGCCACCGAGGTGCTTCGCTGCCAGCCGTACGACCTGCCGACGCCGCCCCCGTTGGCCTTCGCGGACGCTCTCGACGGGCTGCGTGAGGCGGGTGCCCCGCTGGGGCTGACCCTGTCCTGACCAGCCAGGAAAGGGATGTCGGGTGCCGCCGCGCCGGCCCGGCGGACCCAGCGTACCGAAACATCCTCGCGAACCCGGGGTCCCGTGATTGAGTACCTGGGGAGCGGGAACACCGCTCGCTGCGACGGCCTGATCACGCCGTGTGGCGGGTGGTCGTTCGCTCCCGCGCGCCCGGTGACACCGGGCGTGGCGTGACCCAACTTCCGGCCCGGTGCGTGGCCCGACCACGCGCGACCGGTTCCTATCCGGGCGGGGGACCTTCCTGAGGGAGGCGCGGATGTTCGGACAGACCACCACAACCACACCACCGCCGACTGAACGCGGCCTGGAGGACCTGGACGCGGCGGCGATCGCGTACGCCGCGCGGATCGCCGGGCTGCCACCCGAGCGGCGGCAGGAGGCGCGGGACGACCTCGTGCGCTTCGCGCTGCCCTTCGCCGGGCGGCTGGCCCGCCGCTACCGGGGGCGGGGTGAGCCGCTGGAGGATCTGGAGCAGGTGGCGCGGCTCGGCCTGGTCAACGCCGTCGACCGGTACGACCCGGAGCGGGGGTCGTTCACCGCGTACGCGGCGATCACCATCGTGGGGGAGATCAAGCGGCACTTCCGCGACCGCACCTGGGGGGTGCACGTGCCCCGCCGGCTGCGCGACCTGATCCTGGAGGTCGGGCAGGCCACGGCGGCGTTGACCAGCGAGCTGTCCCGGGCGCCGAGCGTGGCCGAGCTGGCCGCGCGGTTGGAGACCCCGGAGGAGGAGATCCTGGCGGCGCTGGAGTCGGCCGCCGGGTACAGCCCGGCGTCGCTCAACGCCCCGGTGGGCGGGGAGAGCTCGGCCGAGTTCGGCGACCTGGTCGGCGAGTCGGACAACGCCCTCGAATCGGTCGACGACCGGGTGACGGTCAGTGGGCTGCTGCACCGGCTGCCCTGGCGGGAGCGGCGCATCCTGGCCATGCGCTTCTACGGCAACCAGACCCAGGCGGAGATCGCCGCCCGGTTCGGCATCTCCCAGATGCACGTCTCCCGGCTGCTCTCCCGGGCGTTGACCTGGCTGCGCCAGGCGATGCTCGCCGACGCGCCGCCACCCTGGCAGAACGGCGCCGCCGAGTCGGAGACCGGCCGCAACCGGATCGCGCTCAAGCGCACCGGAGACCGGGTGCTGGTGGAGATCGGCGGCGAGATCGACCGGGACGGCGCCGACCAGCTGCGCAAGGTGATGCTGGAGGCGGTGACCGGCCAGCCCCGCGAGGTGGTGGTGGACCTGGACGGCGCGGGCGGGGTCGACGCCGGCGGCATCGCCGCGCTGATGGCGGGCCGGGACGCGGCCGAACGCACCGGCGTCCCGCTGCGCCTCACCCGGGTACGTCCGGCGGTACGTCGTTCCCTGACCGCCGCCGGCCTGCCCGCCACCGTCGAGGCCTGAACCCCACCCCACCCGCCCTGGTGGCGGTGGGAGAGGAGCGGCGCGCACCCGGGGGACCGCGTGTTCGGTCGGACGAGACGACGACGTGGGGCCGGCGCCCGTTGGGGGCCGGCCTTACGTCGCGTGTGGAGGCTTGCTGTTCTCCCGCTGCGCGGATGGCGCACCGGCCCGGCGAACCAGCCGGAGCAGCAGGGCGGTTCGATCAGGCTGCTGCCGGTCGGTTCGCCGGCAGGACGGCCCAGACCACCTTTCCGTCGCCGTGCGGGTGGCTGCCCCAGCGCTGGGTCATCTCCCGTACCAGCATGAGTCCCCGGCCGCCCTCGGCGTACCGGTCCGCGCTGTCGGCCCGGGCCGCCGTACGGCTGCCGTCGGCCACCGCCACGTGCAGGTAGGGCCGGCGCAGGGTCAGCGTCACCTGCATCGGGGTGTGCGCGTGCCGGACGACGTTGCCGACCAGTTCGCTGAGCACCAGCGACGCGGGCCCCACCAGCTCGGGCAGGTTCCACCGGCCGCAGGCGTCGCCGACCAGCTCCCGGGCCCGCCGGCAGGCGCCGGCGACCGGATCTAGCCGGGCCCGCAGCCGCGGCGAGGCCGCCGCCCCGGCGGCCCGGGTGGCCTCGGCGCAGGTCCGGCGGACCGGCACCACCCGGCAGGCGGTGGACTCGGCGAGCCAGGCGGCGGCGTCGGGCGGGGCGGAGCAGAGCACCACCGGCACGGACGGCCAGTCGGCGGCCTGCCGGGCGGTGGCCGCGAAGACGGACAGGGCGAGCGGATCCACGACGGTGACGCCGCCGAGGTCGACCACGAGCGCGTCCGGCTGGCTGCCGAGACAGTGGTCCAGCACCGTGTACACCGAACGCATGGTGCCCAGGTCGAGCGCGCCACGCAGCCCGACGACGGTCACACCGGACTCGTCGCGGACCTCGCAGGTGATCCGGCTCGCCATGGGGCCCCTCGCTTCCACTGGATGCTCAGGACCCTCGAACTACCCGTCGACTTGCGGGGCGAAACCGGACCGACCGGGTGATCCGCCCAGCTCAGCCGCGCCGGCCGGCGCGCCGGGTGACCAGCCCGAGGCCGATCATGGCCAGCCCCAGGCCCAGGTGCAGCCAGTCGTCCGCCCGGTTGACCGGCAGGAAGTTCCCCGCGCTGGCGTGGTCGACGGCGATCCCGTAGAGCCACAGCACGAGATAGACCGCGCCGCCGCCGATGAGGAAGGCCCGCGCCCCGGCGACGGTCCGGGCCAGCGCCAGACCGGCCACCCCGAAGGCCAGGTGCACGAGGTTGTGCAGCACGGAGACCTGGAACACCCCGAACAGCCGGGCCCCGGACCGGTGCCCGGCCAGCCGCAGGTCGGCGTAGTCGCTGGTGATCCCCGGCAGGAAGCCGAGCGCGCCGACGAGCAGGAAGACCACGGCCGCGGTCGCCGCGGCCCGGCGCACCGGGGCCCGGCCGTCGGCCGGGTTCCGCCGGGCTCGGGCGTGGGCCATCGGACCGGCCATCGCGGACTCCCTCCGTCGCGCCGCCGACTTCCCTGCCCCGGAACGGACAAACCCGGGCCCGGACCGCGACGGTCCGGGCCCGGGTCGGGCAGGGCGCGGGTCAGGCGACCTGCAACTGGGGTACCCGGGCACCCTGCCGGACCCGCTCGTAGAGCCCGACGTACTTCTCGGCCATCACCGCCGGGGTGAACCGGCCCGCGGCCTCCCGCCGGCACTCGTCCGGGTCGAGCAGGCTCGCGGCCAGCAGCAGCTCGCCCAGCTCGTCCTCGTCGGTGGTGAGCAGCCCGGTGCGCCCGTGCTCGATCAGCTCGGGCAGGCAGCCGCGGCTGGTCGCCACCACCGGCGTGCCGAGCGCGAGCGACTCCACCACCGCGGTGCCACCCGGCTCCTCCCAGCGCAACGGGAAGAGCGAGGCCTTCGCCCCGGCCAGCAGGTCGTCACGCTCCCGGCCGGCCACCGTGCCGACCCAGCGGACCAGGTCACCGTCGACGTGTGGGGCCACCTCGTCGTAGAAGAACCGCACGTCCGGGTTCTGCCGGGCCTCGTCCCCGGCCGCGGCCAGGTCCGCCGGCCGGTGGTACGGCCCGACCGGGCCGGCCAGCACCAGCGGGGCCCCCACCCGCTGCGCCAGCCGGGCGCCCACGTCCTGCCCCTTGCCGGGGTTGATCCGGCCGAGAATGATCGTGTAGTCGCCCTTCTCGGGCCGGGGGGCGCGGTCCGCGCCGACGGCGAGCGGGGTGGACAGGTGCACGTGTCCGACCGAGTGCTCCCGCAGCGCGCGGGGGGCGCGGGCGAGCTGCGAGGCGGAGACGCCGTTGACCCGGACCCGGTCCCCGCCGTCGAGGTTGCCGTAGAGCTCGGGGTGCTTGGCCAGGTCCCAGTGCAGCGTGTGCAGGGCGGGGGGAGCGTCGGGGCCCATCGCGGCCATGGTGGCCAGGCCGACGGCCTCCACGTGGTCGTGCACCAGGTCGATGTCGTCGCGGGCGTGCAGCCGCCGGACCACCCCTTGGAGGTGGGCCTGGGAGATCCCGCAGACCTGGTTGTACGGACGTTGCAGCGCGTGGAACTGCCCGTCGGGGAAGACGGAGACCTTCTCGTCCACCGCGAGGGTGCTGGAGTCGACCGAGGCGAGCACCACCCGCACGCCGAGGCGGCGCAGCTCCGGCACCAGGGTGGCGATGACGTTCTCGATGCCCCCGTAGCCGGGAGGCGGTACGGACAGCCACGGGCCGGCGTTCATCAGGACGGTGAGACTCATGGCGCTGGTTTCCTTCCCTCGGCGGGGCCCCCGTCGGCCGCCCGCGCTCGACCACCGACCGGCCCGGCAGGCCGTCCGTACCGCACCGGTCGGTCCGACCGGTGCCTCACGCCGCGACCCGGCGGCGCGGCACCCGGTGGCGCAACTGCGCCAGCGGCGGGCGCTCCTGCACCGAGACGTCGTTGACCACGATCTCCCGGTCCAGGTTGGGCAGCGCCTCCGAGCCGCCCCGGCGGAACTGGGTCAGCAGGGCGGCGGGCAGCGCGTTCGGGTTGGCCCAGCCGCGTCGCTGCAACCGTGACCAGGCGGTGTGCATGATCTGCGCCGACATCCGGCCCAGCGCCGCGGTGTCCTGGTGGCGGTGCTTGCGCTCACCCAGGTCCACCTGCGCCAGGGCGTCGAGCCCGACCAACTCCAGCAGGTCGATCAGCATCGCCGTCTCGACCCCGTAGCCGGAGACGAACGGCACCTGCTCCAGCACCTCCCGACGCCCGGCGTACTCGCCGGCGAGCGGCTGCACGAAGCCGGCCAGCTCCGGCCAGAAGAGGTTCAGCAGCGGCCGGGCCATCAGCTCCGTCACCCGGCCACCGCCGTCGGCCTCGACGCTGGTCGCGCCGACCAGGGGGCGGTGGTAGAAGCCCTTGACGAAGTCGACCGACGGGTCGGTCAACAGCGGGCCGATCAGCCCGGTCACGAAGTGTGGCCGGAACTCCCGCAGGTCGGCGTCGATGAAGGCGACCACGTCGCCCTCGGCGGCGGCGAGCCCGGCCCAGAGCGCGTCGCCCTTCCCGGTGAGCTGGGGCAGCCCTCGGGTCATCTCGTCCTGGCTGACCACCTCCGCGCCCGCGTTCCGGGCCACCTGCGCGGTGCGGTCGCTCGACCGGGAGTCGACCACGATGAGCTCGTCGACCAGGGCGACCCGGTCCATCAGATGTTCCCGGATCGTCGACACGATGGCGCCGACGGTGGTCTCCTCGTTGCGGGCGGGCAGCACGACGCTCACCCGGCTGTCACCCTTGGCCCGCATCAGCCGACGTGCCGGCCAGTCCTCGGCGGACGTGGTCCGATACGTGGCCCATGCCTCCACGACGGGTGAGACGATCGATTCTGTATCCCGCACTGGCACACCCCCAGATCGTGGCGGAAAAAGCGAAGTTGGTTTTCCCATCTCCGCCCGCGCGCTAACCGGATCATGCCTAACAGCTTGATCACGAAGATCGCACGGAGTGGTTCCCGAAAGGTGAACGTCTGATTGCGGGCCCGACGGGTTTCGGCTTTGTCCGCTGCGGGGAGTGCTTTCCCCGCTGGTCGTGAAAGAGCGTCGAGAGGGTCTGTGGAATGCGCACGTGCCGGGTGGGACTGGTAGGGGCCGGTGGGGTGGCTCAGCGCCATGCCCGCGTGTTGAGCGGTTTCGAGGATGTGGAGCTGCTCGGGGTGACCGATGTGGCCCGGGACGCGGCGGCGGAGCTGGCCGGTGCGTACGGCGGCCGCACCTTCGTCGACGTGGGGGAGTTGCTGGCCGCCGGGCCGGACGCGGTGTACGTCTGTGTGCCGCCGTTCGCGCACGGCCCGGTCGAGGAGGCGGTGATCGCCGCCGGGGTGCCGATGTTCGTCGAGAAGCCGGTGGCGGTCGACCTGGACACCGCCGAGCGGATCGCCGCGCTCGTCGAGGAGAAGCGGCTGCTCACCGCCGTCGGGCACCACTGGCGCTACCTGCACGTGGTGGACCAGGCCCGGCAGCTGCTCGCCGACCGTCCGGTCCGGATGGTCAACGGGGCCTGGCTGGACAAGGTCCCGCCGGTGGCCTGGTGGGCGGTGCGCGAGCGCTCCGGCGGCCCGGTCGTCGAGCAGGCCGCGCACGTGCTGGACCTGGTCCGCGCGCTGGTCGGCGAGGCGGTCGAGGTCACCGCGTACGGCGACGGCAGCCCGCCGCCGGTCGACGGCGCCGACATCGACTCGGTGACCGCGGCGACGCTGCGTTTCGCCGGCGGCGCGGTCGGCACCCTCGCCGCGGCGTGCGTGCTCGGCTGGAAGCACCGGGCGGGAGTGGAGATCCTCGCCGACGGGCTGGCGCTGTCGCTGGCCGAGGACGGCCTGGTGATCCGCGACGCCGACGGGGAGCGCCGGTTGGAGTCCGACCCGGACGGTGCCCGAGTGGCCGTCGACCGCGCCTTCATCGACGCGGTGACCGGCGTCGGCGACGACGTGCGGGTGCCGTACGCCGAGGCGCTGCGCACCCAGCGGCTGGCCCTGGCGGTCGCCGAGTCGGCCCGCACCGGGCGCAGCGTGACCCTGCCGACCGGGCCGGCCGCCGCGCCGCTGCCCGAGGTGGGGGTGAGCGTCGATGCGTGACAAGGTCGTGGTGGTCAGCGCGCCCGGGCGGGTCGAGCTGGTCGAGCAGGACGCCGCCGAGCTGCGCGAGGGCACCTTCCGGGTCCGGACGCTCTACAGCGGGGTCTCCGCCGGCACCGAGCTGAGCTTCGTCAAGGGCACCAACCCTTACCTCAACGTGACCTGGAACCCGGACCTGGGACTCTTCCAGCCCGGAGAGGCGAGCACGCCGTACCCGGTCACCCGGCTGGGCTACATGCAGGTGGGCCGGGTGGTGGAGAGCCGCACCCCGGCGATCGCCGTGGGCACGGTCGGGGCCATGACGTACGGCCACCGCAGCGGTCACGTCGCCGACCCGGTCGCCGAGCGCTTCGTCCCGCTGCCCGACGACCTCGACCCGATGCTCGGCGTCTACGTCGCGCACATGGGTCCGATCTGCGCCAACGGGCTGCTGCACGCCGCCGCCGACCTGTGCGGCACCGACGTGCGTTCGCTCGGTGACGGCGTGCGCGGCCGACGGGTCGCGGTGGTCGGCAGCGGAGTGGTCGCCCTGCTCACCGCCCTGTTCGCCAAGCGGCACGGCGCCGCCTCCGTGGTGGTGCTCGACCCGACCCCGGCGCGGCGGCAGGTCGCCGAGGCGCTCGGCCTGGAGACCCTGGACCCCGAGGCCGACGACCCGGCCGTGGTGCTGAAGACCCGCTGGAACCACTCCGCGGGCGACCGGGGCGCCGACGTGGTCTTCCAGTGCCGCGGCCAGGCCTGGGCGATGCAGCTGGCGCTGCGCCTGCTGCGCCCCCAGGGCGTCGTGATCGACCTGGCCTTCTACCAGGACGGCGCGGACGCGGTCCGGTTCGGCGAGGAGTTCCACCACAACGGGCTCAGCCTGCGCTGCGCCCAGATCGGCCGGGTGCCGCGCGGGCTCGCCCCGACCTGGGACCGGGAGCGGCTCTCCGCCGAGACCATCGAACTGCTGCGGCAGTACGGGGACCTGATCCGCAAGCACCTGGTCTCGGCGGTGGTGCCGTTGGAGGAGGCGCCGGCGCTGCTGACCGACCTGGCCCAGCGCCGCCGGCAGGAGCTCCAGGTGGTGCTGACCGGCTGAGCCGCCCGGCGCGGATCGGCGGCCGGGCGGCGGGCGGCTGGGCGGGGGCGGCTACCGTTTCGCCCATGACCACCGCAGCCGCCCGCGGGCCGGAGCCCGGCGTCGTCGACCCGGACCCGGTCGCCTCCGCGCCCGGTGCGCCCGTGCGCGGGGCGGGTCCCGCCCGCCCGGCCGGCCTCGCCGCCCTGCTGCCCTACCTGCGCGCCCACCGCGGCACCCTCGCCGTGGTGGGCGCGCTGTCGCTGGCCGGCGCCGGGGCCTCGCTGGCCCAGCCGCTGCTCACCCGCGCGGTGCTCGACGGTCTCACCACCGATCGGTCGGTCACCGGCCTGGTGTCGGTGCTGGTCGCCCTGGTGGTGCTCGGGGCCGCCCTCGGCGGGCTGCGGGACTACCTGCTGCAACGGACCGCCGAGGGGGTCGTCCTGGGCACCCGCCGGCGGCTCGCGGCGCACCTGCTGCGGCTGCCGGTCGCCGAGTACGACCGTCGCCGCACCGGCGACCTGCTCTCCCGGGTCGGCGCCGACACCACCCTGCTGCGGGCGGTGGTCACCTCCGGCCTCTTCGAGACCGTCACCGGGGCGGTGATGGTGGTCGGCGCCGCCACCGCGATGGCCCTGCTCGACCCGGTGCTGTTCGGGGTCACCCTGCTCGGGGTCGCCGCGGGCGTCGGCTTCGCGGTCACCGTGGCCCGCCGGGTGCGCCGGCTCTCCCGCGCCGCCCAGGAACGGGTCGGCGAGATGACCTCCGCCGTGGAGCGGTCCATCTCCGGGGCCCGGACCATCCGGGCCGCCCGCGCGGAGCACCGCGAGGCCGCCGTCGTCTCCGCCAGCGCCGAGTCGGCGTACGCGGCCGGGCTGCGGGTGGCCCGGGTGCAGGCGGTCGTCGGCCCGGTCAGCGCGGTCACCATCCAGGGCGCGTTCCTGCTGGTCCTGGGCCTGGGCGGGGCGCGGGTGGCCGCCGGGGCGATCAGCGTCGGCGACCTGGTGGCCTTCGTGATGTTCCTGTTCTTCCTGGTCCTGCCGCTCGGGCAGGCGGTGCACGCCTACACCCAGCTCCAGACCGGGCTCGGCGCCCTGCAACGGATCGAGGAGATGCTCGACGTACCCGTGGAGGGCGCCGACGACCGGGCGACGGGCCCGGCGGCGCTCCCGCCCGCCGGGCGTCCCGCGCGGATCGAGTTCGACCGGGTCGGGTTCGGCTACCCGGGTGGCCCGCCGGTGCTGCACGAGGTGAGCTTCACCGTGCCGGCCGGCACCCGCACCGCGCTGGTCGGCCCCTCCGGCGCCGGCAAGTCGACCCTGCTCGCGCTGGTCGAGCGCTTCTACGAGGTGACCGCGGGCGCGGTGCGCCTGGACGGCGTCGACCTGCGGGACCTGCCCCGCGAGGCGCTGCGCGCCCGGCTCGGCTACGTCGAGCAGGAGGCCCCGGTGCTGGCCGGCACGCTGCGCGAGAACCTGCTCATCGGCGCGCCGGAGGCCACCGACGCCGCCCTGCTCACCGCCCTGGACCAGGTCAACCTCGGCCACCTCGTCGAGCGGACCGCGGACGGGCTGGACGTGCAGGTGGGCGAGGGTGGGGTGCTGCTCTCCGGGGGCGAGCGGCAGCGGCTGGCGATCGCCCGGGCGCTGCTCGCCGGGCCGCCGGTGCTGCTGCTCGACGAGCCCACCAGCAACCTCGACGCGCGCAACGAGGCGGCCCTGCGCCGGGCCATCGACGCGGTGGCGGTGCGGCGGACCCTGGTGATCGTCGCCCACCGGCTCGCCACGGTCGTCGACGCCGACCAGATCGTGGTGCTCGACGGGGGCCGGGTCGTCGCCGTCGGCAGCCACCACGAATTGACCGCGACCAGTCCGCTCTACCGTGAGCTGGCCGCCCACCAGCTGCTGGTGAGCTGACCGCCACGACCCACCGAGCTGCCCGTACGCGGGACCGGCGGGACACCCGGGACGCCCCGGACGAGCCGGGCAGCGATTGCCGGCCCGGTTCGCGTACCGTTGCCGCTCATGGGTGTGTCGCAACGGTTGAAGAGCAGGTTCCGGCGGTTCCTCCAGCGCCCGGGGACGACGGTCGACCTGGCCCCGCTGGAGAAGCTGCTGCCGCGGATCGCCGCGCGCGAGGAGGAGCTGTCCGCGCTCGACGACGCGGAGCTCACCGAGGCCGCCGGGGCCGCCTCGGAGTACGTCGAGATCTGCGCGATCGGTCGGGAGGCCGCCCGTCGCGGGCTGGACCAGCGACCGTACGACGTCCAGCTCCTCGGCGCGATGTCGCTGCTCTCCGGCAAGGTCGCCGAGATGGCCACCGGTGAGGGCAAGACCCTCACCGCTGCCGTCGCCGCCTACGGGCACGTCCGGCTGGGCAACGGCCCGGTGCACGTGCTCACCGTCAACGACTACCTGGCCCGCCGGGACGCCGAGTGGATGGCCCCGGTCTACCGGCTGCTCGGGCTCAGCGTCGGCTGGGTCAACGAGGCGTCCACCCCGCAGGAGCGGCGGGCCGCGTACGCCTGCGACGTCACCTACGTCTCGGTCAGCGAGGCCGGCTTCGACTTCCTCCGCGACCAGCTCGTCACCGACCTCGCCGACCGGGTCCAGCCGCCGCTGAAGACCGCGATCGTGGACGAGGCGGACTCCATCCTGATCGACGAGGCCCGGGTGCCGATGGTCCTCGCGGGCGCGGTCGCCGGCGAGCAGGACCCGGTGCACGCGGCCGCCGCGCTGGTGCGCGGCCTGCGCCGGGGCCGGCACTACACGGTCGCCGAGGACGGTCGCAGCGTCGCGTTCACCGCCGCCGGCCTGGCCACCGTCGAGGCGAAGCTCGGCGGCATCGACCTGTACGACACCGAGCACGTCGGACAGCTCTCGGCGGTCAACGTGGCGCTGCACGCCCACGCCCTGCTGCACCGCGACGTCGACTACATCGTCCGGGACGGCTCGGTGGAGCTGATCGACGAGATGCGCGGCCGGGTGGCCCAGCGCCGGCGCTGGCCGGACGGACTCCAGGCGGCGGTGGAGGCGAAGGAGGGCGTGGACGCCACCGCGGAGGGCGAGGTGCTGGGCACCATCGCCGTGCAGGCGTACGTGGCGCTCTACCCGACGGTCTGCGGGATGACCGCGACCGCGGTGCTCGTCGGCGACCAGCTGCGGGAGTTCTTCGACCTCGAGGTGGCGGTGATCCCACCGAACACCCCCTGCGTCCGCCAGGACGAGCCGGACCGGATCTACGCGACCCGGGCGGAGAAGGAGGAGGCGCTGATCGACGAGATCAGGCGCTGCCACACCGCCGGCCGGCCGGTGCTGGTCGGCACCCTGGACGTCAAGGAGTCCGAGGGGCTGGCCGCCGGGCTGCACGCCGCCGGGGTGCCCTGCGTGGTGCTCAACGCCAAGAACGACGACGAGGAGGCGGCGATCATCGCCGAGGCCGGCGCGTACGGCGCGGTCACCGTCTCCACACAGATGGCCGGCCGGGGCGTGGACATCCGGCTCGGCGGCAGCGACCAGGCCGACCAGGAGCGGGTCGCCGAGCTGGGCGGCCTGTACGTGATCGGCAGCGGCCGGCACGACAGCCGCCGGGTCGACGACCAGCTGCGGGGCCGGGCCGGCCGGCAGGGCGACCCGGGCGGGTCGGTCTTCATGGTCAGCCTGGAGGACGACCTCGTGGCCCGGCACGCCGGCGACGCCATCCCGGCCTCGCCGCGGATGAACGCCGACGGCCTGGTCACCGATGAGCAGGTGGACTACGCGGTGGAGCACGCGCAGCGGGTCGCCGAGGGGGTCAACCACGAGATCCACCGCAACACCTGGCGGTACAGCGTGGTGATCGAGCAGCAGCGCAAGGCCCTCGCCGAGCGCCGGGAGCGGCTGCTCACCACCGACGTCGCCGCCCTGATGCTGCTGGACCGGGTGCCGGAGAAGGCCGGTGAGATGGACGAGGACCTGCTGGCCCGGGTGGCCCGGTCGATCGCCCTCTACCACCTGGACCGGCTCTGGGCCGAGCACCTGGCCGAGCTGTCGGAGGTCCGCGAGGGCGTGCACCTGCGGGCGCTGGGCCGCCTCGACCCGCTGGACGAGTTCCACCGGGCCGCGGTGCCGGCGTTCAACAACCTGATCCCCGAGATCGAGACGCGGACGATCGCGACGTTCGAGGAGACGGAGTTCGACGCCGACTGGGAGCCGGACGCCGCGAAGCTGGTCCGGCCGACCGCCACCTGGACGTACCTGGTGCACGACAACCCGTTCGGCTCGGAGCTGGACCGGCTGATCGCCTCGGTCGGCCGGCGGCTCTCCGCCGCGCGCTGAGTGTCCCCGGGGGTCCCTTTCGGCGCGGACCGGCGCCGGAAGGGACCCCTTTGCGCGGTTTCGATCCTGGTTTGCGAGGGTAGTAGCCCGGGGCTCATGAGGCAGGGAGATCACAGACGATGACACAGGCGATGGCGCCGGCCGGAGGCACCGGTCGGTGGGCGGGGGCCGTGGCCCGGTGAACCTGGACACGCGGGAGCCCATGATCGACACCCTTGGCGTACTGGAGACCGCCGGCCTGTTGCGGGAGCTGACCGCCGGCCTGATCGCGGTCGACGACTTCGACGAGGCGCTGAGCCAGTTGGTCCGGATCGCCCGGGACGCCGTCCCCGAGGTGACCTGGTGCGGGTTCACGGCCCTGCGGGCCGGGGAGCCGGCCGGCGTGGCCGCCTCCGACTCCCGGCTGGCGGAGCTGGACGACCTGCGGCACGGCCCCGACTCGCCGGCGATGAGCGCCATCCGCCGCCGCGAGATGATCATCGCGCAGGATCTGGCCGCCGACGGGCGGTGGCCCGGCTGGACGGCCCGGGCCCGTGGGCTCGGGGTGCACGGGGTGATCTCGGCCCCGCTCGACGTGGACGAGCAGGTGATCGGCGCGATCAACCTGTACGCCGACTCGCCCGGGGCGCTTTCCACCCGGCACCAGCTCACCGCGATGCTCCTCGCCGAGCACGCGGGCCTGCTGCTGGCCGCGGTGCGCGACCGGGCGAAGCAGGCCGCCCAGGCGGGGGAGCTGGACGGCTCGCTGCTCGGCGAGGGGGTGGTCGGGCAGGCGATCGGCGTGATCATGACCCAGCGCGGCTGCCCGGCGCCGGAGGCCCTGGCGGTGCTCCGCAGCGCCGCGTCCTCGCTCGACATCCCGCTGCGGGAGGTGGCCGAGCGGCTGGTCCGTACGGTCTCCCGGCCCCGGGAGGGCTGAGCGCGCCGTTTCGTCCCGGTGGCGGCCGGGTAGCACCCTGGGTTCGTGAGTTGTCCGATCCTGGGGAGGACCGATGGAGAGCCGGCTGCGCGTGCAGGGCAATCCGATCCAACCGATGCTGGTGACGTTCCCGTTCGGGCTCTTCGTCAGCGCGACCGTCTTCGACCTCGCCGACGTCGTCGGCGGGCCGGCCTTCCTCGGTGAGGTGGGCTACTGGACGACGGTCGCCGCGCTGGTCGCCGCGGCGCTCGCCGCCGTCGCCGGCATGGTCGACCTGTGGGACGTCCGGCCCGGCCGGGGCCGCCGCACCATGGTCACCTTCAACCTGGTCAACGCGGCGACAGCGGCGCTGTTCCTGCTGACCTGCCTGATCCGGGCGGACGCGCCGCAGCGCGGCGCCACCGTGGTGCTGCTCGCCACCGAGCTGGTCGCCCTGGCGGTCGGCGCGGTCGGGGTCCGGCTCGGCGCCCGGCTGATGCGCCAGTTCGACGTCGCGCGCCGGGAGCCGAGCGGCTTCGAGGCCCTCGACGGGGTACCGGCCGGCGGCGCCACCGTCGAGATCGTCCGCCCGCGCGCCTGACCGCCCGGCCGGCCCGCCGGAATCCGGTTGTCCGCCGGCTGCCGGGCGGCCACCCTGGCCGGATGACCGAGCATCGCTTCGCCGACCTGGTCGCCGAGGCGGCCGCCGCGTCCGTGGCCGGCTGGGACTTCTCCTGGCTGGACGGCCGGGCCACCGAGGAACGCCCGCCGTGGAGCTATGCCCGACTGGTGGGGGCCCGGATGGCGAAGGTCTCCGCCGCGCTGGACCTCGACACCGGCGGGGGCGAGGTGCTCGCCGAGGTGCCGCAGGCGCCGCCGTTGCTGGTCGCCACCGAGGCGTGGCCACCGAACGTCGAGGTCGCCCGGCGTACGCTGCGCCGGCTCGGCGCCACCGTGGTGCGGGCCGGCACGGAGCCGGTCCTGCCGTTCCGCGACGGCTCCTTCGATCTGGTCACCAGCCGGCACCCGGTCGTGACGTGGTGGGACGAGATCGCCCGGTTGCTGCGGCCCGGCGGGACGTACCTTTCCCAGCAGATCGGGCCCGGCACCCTGCGCGAGCTCAGCGAGGCGATCCTCGGCCCGCTGCCGGCCCCGGACACCCGCCACCCCGGTCAGGCCGTCGCCGCCGCCCGGACCGCCGGCCTGACCGTGGTACGGCTCGAGGAGGCCACCCTGCGTACGGTCTTCCACGACATCGGCGCGGTGGTCTGGTTCCTGCGCAAGGTCGTCTGGACGGTGCCCGGCTTCGACGTGGACCGGTACCGGCCGCAGCTCGAACGGCTGGACGGGCGGATCCGCGCCGAGGGCGCGTTCGTCGCCCACGCCCGACGCTTCCTGATCGAGGCGGCTCGACCGGCCTGACCGGCCCGGCCGCCCCGCGGGTCGGGCCGGTGCGCCGCCGGCACCGCCCGACTGGTCGGACCGGTCGGACCGCCTGGGCCGCCGCATGACGGATTCGAGCGCGATACCTCAGAGGCATCTTGATGCCTGAGAGGTATCGCGCTCATCGGAGAAAGGTCTCGGACGACCGTCACGCTCCGCCACCCGCCGCGCCGCGCTCTCGCCGCCGGGTCAGCGGTGGGCGTGGGCGTGGGCGTGGTGGGCGGCGAGCACGTCGGCGCCGAAGTCGCTGGCCGGGCGGCGCAGCACGGTGTGCGCGTGGTTACCGTCGTCGGTGGTGTTGTCGTACTCGATGAGCAGGTCGTCGCCCTGGACGCGGTAGTAGTGCCGGGCGCCCGGCCGGGTCGACCCGGCCCACGCGAAGTGCAGTTCGCCGCCGGCGAGCCGGGCCGCCTGCTGGGTGGCCAGTGCGATGGGGAGCCGGTCCAGGTAGAGAGCCACCAACTGGTCCAGCAGCGCCCGGCCGGTGGGGCCGAGCCGGCCGCCGGGCACCCCCAGCGGAGTGAGCGGCGCCTCCACCGAGGTTCGGGTGGCGCTGATGATGTCCGCCGGGGCCTGGGCCGCGATGATCGCCGCCTCCCGCCCGGCCGGCCCGATCGCGTCCAGCAGCTCGCGGGCCAGGTCCTCCTCCACGCCCAGCGGCCGGGAGACCGGCCGACCGGCGTGCCGCACGGTGGCCGGGTTGGCGCCGAGGAAGACCGGGGCGGGGGAGACCTCGTCGTCGACCACGGTCATGCTCACCGACAGGTGGTGGCCCTCGACGCGCCACGCCCAGCGGTCGTCGCGGGCCGGGTCGCCGAAGACCGCCACCCAGTAGTCGCCGCTGTGCCGGCCGCGCCGCCAGCCCTCCGCCCTGTCCAGCACCTCCTCCAGCGCCATCACCGTCATGGCCTGGGCATACGCCGCGGGGCTGAGCGCGGTGGCCAGCAGCCGGTGCGCGGCCTTGCGCCCGGTGGTGTCCAGGTCGGCCAGGCAGACGCCGGGCCGGGGGCGGGGACGGTACTCCAGCCAGCGGCGGTCCTCGTCGTCGAAGGCGCGGCTGGCGGCGGCGCGGGCCGGGGCGTCGAGCGCGGCCAGCAGCGCGCCGGCGGCGGTGCGCATCCGCTCGGGTACGGGATCGTCCACCGTCCCTGTATACCGGTTGGACGCCGGGCCCGCCGGCATTGCGGTCAGCGGGAGGTCGGCAGGGCGATTCCTCCGTCGGGCCGGCGCAGGCCAGGTCGAACAACCGGTGGGTGAAGGCCAGCGTCTCGGCGTCCGGGTCGTCGGCCACCCGTCCAGGCTGGTACGCCGCCGTCGGCGCCGGACTGGTAGCTTGCCAGCCCACGACGGGAGGATCATGGACGAGGTGTACGTCGGCAACGCCGGTGTGGACGGTGCGACCAACGCCGGCTGGCTGCTCGGGCACTTCATGCCCGCCGGCGACCCGCGGCACAGCACCGAGGTCGAGGTGAAGTGGGGCGTGCACCCGCCGGGGGAGGCCCGGTCGACGTGGGCGACCGGGGAGCAGCGGACCGCGCTGCTGGTGCTGGTGAGCGGCCGGTTCCGGGTGGAGTTCCGGGACCGCACGGTGGTCCTCGGCACGCCGGGCGACTACGTGGTGTGGGGGCGCGGGGCGGACCACTCCTGGTACGCCGAGCGCGAGTCGGTGGTGCTCACCGTGCGCTGGCCCTCGGTGCCGGGCTACCGGGTGGGGCCGCCGGTGCTGCGCTGACGGTGCCCCGGTCGGTCGCCGCGGTCCCAGCATTCAGTAATGCCTAGTAAACCTATAGGCTTTGGCGCCTATAGTGGTCTCCGGACGCACACCACGGGAGACCGCCATGACCGACCTGCTCGCCGTCGCCAGCCGGTACGCCGACCCGGCCGGCTGGGCCGTGCCGCTGCGGGCCATGCGGGTGGCCGAGGCCGGGGTCGCCTGGTGACGTCGCGACCGCCCCGCACCACGTCCCGGCAAGCCCATGGAAGGACCGCGAGGATGCCGCAGCACACCACCGGTACCGACAGCCCGCCCACGCCGCCACCGGGCTCCCGGGGCATCGACGAGCTCCTCGCCGACGCCCGGGCGCGGCTGCGCCGGCTCGACCCGGAGCAGGCGCACCTGGCGTACCGCGGCGGCGCCCTGCTGGTCGACATCCGCCCCGCCGCCCAGCGGGGCGCGCACGGCACCGTGCCGGGCGCCCTGGTGATCGAGCGCAACGTGCTGGAATGGCGGCTCGACCCGCGCTGTCCGGCCCGGCTGCCCGAGGCGGTCGACTACCACCGGTCGGTGGTGGTGATCTGCCAGGAGGGCTACACCTCCTCGCTCGCCGCCGCCGCGCTCCAGGACCTCGGCCTGCGCCGGGCCACCGACGTCGTCGGCGGCTTCGTCGCCTGGCGGATCGCCGGCCTGCCCACGCTGGGCCCGACCCCGCCGCGCCGCTCCTCGTCCACCGCGCCCCCGGTGACCGCCGGGCCGGCGCCGCACTGACCGCCGCGCTCCCGCCAAGGCGCGGACGCCACCGCCGACCCAGGAGGCTCCAATGTCCGTCGTGGCCATCTCCGCCCGCCCGCACCCGCCGGGCCGTCCCGACCGGGTGCCGCCGGCCCGGCCCCGGTCGGCGCCGACGCTGACCATCACCCTCGACCTGAGCGCCGGGCCGCTGACCCCCCGGCTGGCCCGCCTGGTCGACCTGCTCGGTGACCTGGCCGAGGCGGGGGAGGGGGTGGTCCGCTTGGCCGAACCCGCCGCCGCCCGGACCCTGCCGGGCCCGCGCCCCGCGCCGGTGGCCCCGGACGACGACGACCCGGACGCCCTGCGCATCCTCGCCGGCTCGCGGACGGTCCGGCGGGGTGGGCGGGAGATCGCGCTGACCCGCATCGAGTTCGACCTGCTGGTCTTCCTGGCCGAGCACCCGCACCGGGTGTTCACCCGGCTGCAACTGCTCGCCGCCGTCTGGGGCTACCAGCACGCGGTGGCCCGGACCGTGGACGTGCACGTGCGCCGGCTGCGCGCCAAGCTCGGCGTCGACACTCCGCTGGTGACCACCGTCCACGGCGTCGGCTACCGCCTCGCCGACGAGGCCCGGTTGTGCATCGACAGGCTTCGCTGACCGGGGGCGACCTGCGGCGTACTCGCTCCCACCGGGCGGGTGCGCCCCGGCGTGTCGGCCGCCCCGGTCGGCCCGGGGTACCCCCAGTAATCGGGCATCCGGGCGACTCTGCTGTAATCATGTCGCTCGTACGCAGAGCGAGGGTTCGGCTGCGATGTGTTCGTCAATTGTCACATTCATGCAACGCGGCCGCCCCTTGACCCTCGCTCAGGTGCCGGGAAGCATCGATGAAGCGGCGTCCCGGGCCGTGGGATTACCCGGACCAGCCAAGGAGGACCATGTCGGTCAGCCCCGCCTCGTCGCGCGCCGGATGGCATACGTCCCAGCCCGCAGTCCCCGGTCGTCCCCCTGGTGGCCAGCGCCGTCCGGCCAACACCGCCGCGCCCGTGCTCACCGTGACCCTCTCCATTCCGCTGGCCTGTGAGGAGTCGCTCACCCCGCCGGCCCGTCGCCTGCTCGAGGCCGCCCGCGAGATGCTGGAACGCGGTGAGGGTGTCATCGCCACCAGCGCCGTCCCCGCCGAGCGCCGCCCCGAGTCGACGCCCGCCGGCCGGTCCCCGGGCCGATCGCTCGCCCCGACCATCCCGGCCCTGCACATCCTCGCCTCCTCCCGTTCGGTGTTACGGGACGGTGAACCGCTGCCGCTGACCCGGCTGGAGTTCGACCTGTTGCTGCACCTGGTCGCCCACCCGCGCCGGGTCTTCACCCGGCTCCAGCTGCTCAACGCGGTCTGGGGCTACGAGCACGCCGGGGTCCGCACCGTCGACGTGCACGTGCGCCGGCTGCGCGGCAAGGTCGGCGTGGACGTCCCCCTGGTCACCACGGTCTACGGCGTGGGCTACCGGCTCGCCGACGACGCCCGGGTCACCATCGACCGCGCCGGCTGACCGGACCCCCGCGCCACCGGGCCGGAGACCACCGGCGGCCCGCCGGCGGTCCGGGGCACCATGGTCGGATGCGCGTCCGACCCATCTCGCCCGAACGACTCGTCGCCGAGCTGACCGAGCGCCTCCTCACGGCCGCGTCCGACCCGGCCCCGGCGGTCGTCGGCGGCCCCGCGCCGACCGGCGGGAGCGGGGCGCCGGCCCGGCTGCGGGTCGCCGTCGACGGCGCGCCGGCCGCCGCTCCCGAACGACTTGCCGCCGCGCTGGTCGACCCGCTGCGCGCGCTCGGCCGCCCGGTGCTGCACGTGCGCGCCGAGGATTTCCTGCGCCCGGCCTCGATCCGGTTCGAGCAGGGGCGGACCAACCCGGACGCGTACTACGAGAGCTGGACCGACGAGGCCGGACTGCGCCGGGAGGTGCTCGACCCGGCCGGCGCGGCCGGCTCCGGACGGGTGCTCCCCTCCCTCTGGGACGCGGCCACCGACCGCGCCAGCCGCGCCGGGTACGTCCCGTTGCCGCCCGGCGCCGTCCTGCTCGTCAGCGGGGCGTTGCTGCTCGGCGGGGGCCTGCCCTTCGACGTCACCGTGCACCTGGCGCTCTCGCCGGCCGCGCTGGCCCGGCGCACCGACCCGCGGCAGCGGTGGACCCTGCCCGCCTTCGCCCGGTACGCCGACGAGGTCGACCCGGCCTCCTTCGCCGACGTCGTGATCCGCGCCGACGACCCCCGCCACCCGGCGCTGGTCGAGCCGGATCCATCGGCCGGACCGGGGCCGGAAAATTCGTCGGTTTGATCCACTGGGGAGGTGGGTAATCGCCCGGCTCACAGAGCACGGGTGATCTCACCCGTGCGGACCGTTTCCGGGGCACCCGGCCACGGACAGCCGAAGTCCCACGAAAGGCAGGCAGAGATGCTCGTCCACGACACGGTCGGTACGGGCCGATCCCAGGCGGAGATCGACCAGATCCGGCTCTCGCTGCAGGCCCGCTACGACGAGCTGTCCGCGGAGTACGAGCAGGCCGTCCAGCAGAGCCAGGTGCTGCGGCTGGTGGAGGTCGGCGACACCGCCGGCGACGACCAGGCCGACAGCGGCACCAAGACGGCCGAGCGGGACACCGCCCAGTCCCTGCTCCGGACGATCCTCGACCGGCGGACCCAGTTCGAGCGCGCCCTGTCCCGGCTCGAGGAGGGCACCTACGGCTTCTGCGAGGGGTGCTCCGCGCCGATCCCCGTGGAGCGGCTGGAGATCTTCCCGTCCGCCACCGCCTGCGTCACCTGCAAGCAGACCCGCGAGCGGCGAGCCGCCTGACCGGCGCCCCGCACGGTTGCCGACCCGGTCCGGGCGCGGTGGACTCTCCCCATGGGTGACATCCTCGTGGGCACCGCGTCCTGGACCGACCGGACCCTGCTCGACTCGGGCTGGTACCCGCAGACCGCCGACACCCCGGAGAAACGGCTGGCCCACTACGCCCGCCAGTTTCCGCTGGTCGAGGTGGACGCCACCTACTACTCCCCGCCGGCCGAGCGGACCGCCCGGCTCTGGGGGGAGCGCACCCCGCCGGGCTTCACCTTCAACGTCAAGGCGTTCAGCCTGCTGACCGGGCACCCGACCCGGGTCTCCGCGCTCTACAAGGACCTGCGGCCCGACACGGAGAAGAAGAACATCTACCCCGACGACCTGCCCGCGCAGGCGTACGAGGAGGTGTGGACCCGGTTCCTCTCCGCGCTCGACCCGCTGGTGGCGGCGGGCAAGCTCGGCGCGCTGCTGTTCCAGTTCCCGCCCTGGTTCACCATCAAGCGGGAGAACAAGCAGTACCTGCTGGAGGTGGAGCGCCGCTGCCGGCCGCTGCGGCCGGTCTTCGAATTCCGGCACGCCTCCTGGTTCGACGGCGCCAACGCCGACGAGACCCTGGCCTTCCTGCGCGAGCACCGGCTCGCGTACGTCTGCGTGGACATGCCGCAGGGGCACCGCTCCTCCGTACCCCCGGTGCTGGCCGCCACGGCGGACCTCGCCGTGGTGCGCTTCCACGGCCACAGCGACAAGTGGACCAGCAAGGACATCCACGAGAAGTTCGGCTACCGCTACTCCGACCGGGAGCTGCGGGACTGGGCGCCCAGGCTGCGCGAGCTGGCCGACTCCGCCGAGCGGACCCACGTGCTGATGAACAACTGCTACCGGGACTACGCGCAGACCAACGCCGCCACCCTGACCGGCCTGCTCGACGCCTGACCGCCTTCACCCGGGTCGGGCGAGGCCGGCTCACCCCGCCGCGACGCAGCATGGACACCGCCGGTCGCCGACGCGGCCCGGCGACGTCCGAGAAGGTACGGAGGTGACCGCTATGGCGGTTCGGGTGGTGGCGGATCCACGTCGTGGCGCCGTGCTGCACGTGGTCGGTGGGCGCGAGGACGTCCGACGACCGGCGCCGGCCGCGCGGGGCGACAGTCCGCTACGGCACTGGCGGGGTCCGTCGGGGCCGCCGCGGCGTGACGACGACCGACGGTGGGAGAGCGACACACGGGGGTGGGCAGATGGCTGAGCAGTTGGTTTCCGCGTTCGAATCCTCGCTGGACAAGACGAACCTGATCCTCAAGGACATCGAGCAGGCGTACGGCTGGCCCAAGGAGCAGCGCAACCAGTCGTACGCGGCGCTGCGCACGGTGCTGCACCTGCTGCGGGACCGGATGCCGGTGCAGGAGAGCGTGGAGTTCTCCCAGCAGCTGCCGGTGCTGTTGCGCGGGATCTACTTCGACGGCTGGCAGCCGCAGGACGTCCCGATCAAGCTCAACCGGAACGACTTCCTCTACGAGGTCCGCCAGGGCTTCCCGTACGACGTGGAGGGCGGCCCCGAGCGGGTCACGCAGGTGGTGCTCGACACCCTGCGCGCGCACGTCACCCAGGGCGAGTGGGCGGACGTCAAGTCCAACATGCCCGGCGACATGCAGCGGATGATCCCCTGACCGGGGGAACGACGGCCCGTCCCACCCACCGGTGGGGCGGGCCGTCGGCCGGTTCGGGCACCGGATCGGGCCCTCGCTGCGGCGGCCGGCACGCTCAGGTCGCACGGCTGACCGTCCGGCCCGCCCGGCGGGCCAGCCCGGCGAAGGCCACCGCGTCGACCACGGCCGCCCCACCCGGGTCGTTGTTGAAGTAGACGTACACCGGCTCGGAGTCGGTGAAGGCCGCGGAGAGCCGGCGCACCCAGGAGGCCAGCGCCGTTCGGCCGTAGCGGGGCCAGGGGCGGGCCCGCCCCTCGTGCAGCCGCAGGTAGCCGAAGTCGGTGGTCCGCCACAGCGGGGCCACCGGCCGGCCGAGCCGGTCGGCCCAGACCAGCGCGGCCCGCCGCCGCTCCAGCACCCGGCGGACCTCCGGGCTCCACCAGGACTCGTGTCGGGGCTCCACCGCCACCCGCACCTCGGCGGGGAAGAGGCGCAACGTGGCGTCCAGCGCCGCCGGGTCGGCCGGCAGGTTGGGTGGGAGCTGCACCAGCACCGGGCCGAGCCGGTCGCCGAGCGCGGTGGCCCGGCCGAGGAAGCGGGCCACCGGCTCCGCCGGCTCGCGCAGCCGTTTGATGTGGGTCAGGTAGCGGCTCATCTTCACCGCCACGCAGAAGTCCGGCGGGGTGCGGGCCCGCCAGGCGGCGAAGGTGTCCCGCTCCGGCAGCCGGTAGAAGGCGTTGTTGACCTCCACGGTGGCGAACCGGGTGGCGAAGTGTTCCAGCCAGAGCCGCTGCGGCAGCTTCGGCGGGTAGAACCGGTCCCGCCAGTCGCGGTACTGCCAGCCGGAGGTGCCGAGCAGGATCATCGCGACCGCCCTACTGCAGGTCGAGCGGGAAGACCTCGAAGGCGGCGCCGTACCGCACGCCGAGCCGGGTGCCCACCGGGCGGCTGATGCCCTCCAGGAACTCCTCCGGGTCGAAACTCCCGTCGCCCAGTCCCCGCAGGTACGCGTCGTGCGCGCGCAACGAGGCGAGCCCGGCGGCGAAGGTGGCCGTCACGTCCACCCCGTGCCGCGCCAGCGGCGAGGCGGCGGCCCAGACCTCGCGTACCCCGTTCCACCGCTCGACCCCGTCGGTGAGCTGCTCCGGGAAGATCCACCGGTTGCCGGCGTCGCGCGCCGCGTCGAGGGTGGCTCGGCCGACGGCGATGTGGTCGGCCTGGTTGAGCGCGTACTCCCCGTCCCAGGTGTCCCGGAAGTTGGTGGTGAGCACGATGTCCGGCCGGTGCCGGCGGATCACCTCGGTGATCGCCCGCCGCAGCGGCACGCCGTACTCCAGCAGCCCGTCGGGGAGGCCGAGGAAGTCCACGGTCGGTACCCCGACCGCGGCGGCGGAGGCGCGCTGCTCCTCCTCCCGCACCACCCGGGCCCGGTCGGGGGTCATCCCGTCGATGCCCGCCTCGCCGCTGGTCACCAGGCAGTAGACGACCTCTCTGCCCTGCCCGGTCCAGCGGGCCACGGCGGCGGCGGCGCCGAACTCCAAATCGTCGGGGTGGGCCACCACGGCGAGCGCCCGCCGCCAGTCCTCCGGCAGCGGCGTCAGCGGCTGCGGCTGCGCCATGGTGACCTCCCGACCGTCGGCCCGGTCTCCATCCTGGCACCACCGCACCGTTCGTGCCGGCCCGGCGTGGCGGCGCCCGGTGGGTTGACGGGGTGGCCCGCCGCTGAGACGATGCCGGGAGCGCTCCCATCGACGTCCTCGACGACCGTCGCCGTCCCCGGCGCCCGCCACGAAGGACAGGGAACGCATGCCCATCCACCCCCACCGCCCCGGCCGCGCCCGCTCGGCGCTGCTCGCCACCGTGCTCGCCGCCACCACCGTCCTCGCCGCCGGCGTCGCCGTCGGCCGCCCCGGCCCGGCGGCCGCCGCCACCGGCCTGAAGACCCTCGCCGCCGCCCACGGGCGGGACGTCGGCTTCGCCCTCGCCGTCGACCGGCTCGGCGAGTCGGCGTACCGGACCGTGGCCGACAACGAGTTCAACCTGGTCGTGGCCGAGAACGTTATGAAGTGGCACTCCGTCGAACCCGTCCAGGGGCAGTTCCGCTGGACCGACTCCGACCAGGTGGCCGACTACGCCGCCACCACCGACAAGAAGCTGTACGGCCACACCCTGCTCTGGCACCAGGCGCTGCCCGACTGGGTGGGCACGCTCCCCGCCGACCAGCTCCGCGCCGCCATGCGCCACCACATCACCACGGTGGTCACCCGGTACCGGGGGCGGGTCGCCGCCTGGGACGTCGTCAACGAGGCGTTCTCCGACAACGGCGACGGCTCGCGCCGCGGCGACTCCGTCTTCCAGCGCAAGCTCGGCGACGGCTATGTCGCCGACGCGCTCACCACCGCCCGCGCCGCCGACCCCGACGTCGCGCTCTGCCTCAACGACTACGGCATCGAGGGGCGGGGCGCCAAGAGCAACGCCCTGTACGACCTGGTGAAGAGCCTGAAGGCCAGCGGCGTGCCGCTCGACTGCGTCGGCTTCCAGGCCCACCTGGTGCTCGGCCAGGTCCCCGGCGACCTCCAGACCAACCTGCAACGCTTCGCCGACCTCGGGGTCGACGTGCGGATCACCGAACTGGACGTCCGGATGCCGCTGCCCGCGGACGCGACCCGGCTGGCCCAGCAGGCCGCCGACTACCGCCGGGTCTGGCAGGCCTGCCTGGCGGTGACCCGCTGCCGGGGCGTCACCACCTGGGGCCTGACCGACCGCTACTCGTGGATCCCCGAGTTCTTCCCCGGCCAGGGCGCGGCGCTGATGTTCGACGAGAACTACGCGCCCAAACCGGCCTACCGGGCCGTCGCCGAGGCGCTCGGCGCGACCACCCCGCCCGGCACGCCCGGCCCCACGCCGCCGACCGGCTGCACCGTCGACTACCTGCCCAACTCGTGGAACACCGGCTTCACCGCCGAGGTCCGGGTCCGCAACGACGCCGCGACCGCGGTCAGCGGCTGGACCGTCGGCTTCGCCCTCACCGCCGGACAGCGGGTGACCAACGGCTGGAACGCCACGGTCACCCAGACCGGGACGCAGGTCACCGCCCGCAACGCCGGCTGGAACGCCACCATCCCCGCCGGCGGCACGGTCGGCTTCGGCTTCCAGGGCACCCACGGCGGGACCAACCCGTCGCCCGGCGCCTTCACCCTCAACGGCGTCACCTGTCGCAACGGCTGACTCCGGGCGGGCCCGGCGAACCGTCCGTGCCGCCGGGCCACGCCGTCTACCGTGTGGTTAGAGAAGATCGTGTGGGGTACCACCCGCTGCACGACGGACCCCGACCTACGGCGGGGGCGCACACCCGAGGGAGCACCCATGGCACTCAACGACGACGACATGCAGACCACCGGCGGCGGTGGCCTGGAAGGCCCGGCCGACGGTGGCGCGACCCCGGGTCACCAGGACGGTGGCGCCGACGGTGGCGCGGAGGGTCCGGCCGACGGTGGTGCGACCCCGGGTCACCAGGACGGTGGCGCCGACGGTGGCGCGGAGGGTCCGGCCGACGGTGGTGCGACCCCGGGTCACCAGGACGGTGGCGCCGACGGTGGCGCGGAGGGTCCGGCCGACGGCGGTGCGACCCCCGGCCACGCCGACGGTGGCGCCGACGGCAGCGCCTGACGGACCGGGGTGACGATCATCGACCCGCCGGGCGGCCACGGCTGCCCGGCGGTGCCGTCCGCCACCGAGGCGCTGGCCCGCTGCGTCAGCGTCGAGCCGGCCAAGTTCGCCGCCGCCTACTGGGGAAAGGCGCCGCTGCTCTCCCGCGCCGACGAGCTGCCCAACCCGGCCGGCTTCACCGACCTGCTCAGCCCCGCCGACGCCGACGAGCTGCTCAGCCGGCGCGGTCTGCGTACCCCCTTCCTGCGCGTCGCCAAGGACGGCCAGCTCGTGCCGGCGGCGCGCTTCACCGGCGGTGGCGGCGCCGGCGCCGAGATCGGCGACCAGGTCCTCGACGAGAAGGTGCTGGAGCTGTACGCCTCCGGCGCCACCCTGGTGCTCCAGGGCCTGCACCGCACCTGGCCCGCCCTGGTCGACCTCGCCCGTGACCTCGGCGCCGCCCTCGGGCAACCGTTGCAGGTCAACGCCTACCTGACCCCCGCCGGCAGTCAGGGCTTCGCCACCCACTACGACACCCACGACGTCTTCGTCCTGCAGGTCGACGGCCGCAAGCACTGGCGGATCCACCCGCCGTTGCTGCCCGACCCGCTGGAGCGGCAGCCCTGGGGCGGGCGGGCCGACGAGGTCTCCGCCACCGCCCAGGGCCCGGCCGCGCTCGACGTGGTGCTCGCCCCGGGTGACGCGCTCTACCTGCCGCGCGGCTGGCTGCACAGCGCCCAGGCGCAGGAGTCCAGCTCGCTGCACCTGACCGTCGGCATCCGCGCGCTGACCCGCTACGCGCTGGTCGAGGAGCTGCTCGCCCTGGCCGCCGAGGATCCCCGGCTGCGCGCCGGGCTGCCCTTCGGCACCGACGTCGCCGACCCGGAGGCCATCGAACCCGAGCTCACCGAGACCGTCGAGGCGTTGCGCGACTGGCTGCTGCGGGCCGACCCGGCGGCCGTCGCCGCCCGGCTGCGCGCCCGCGCCTGGCCGGCCGCCCGGCCGGCGCCGATCCGGCCGCTCGCCCAGGCCGCCGCGCTCGCCACGCTCGACGCCGACGCCCACATCGCCCCCCGCGGCGGGCTGCGCTGGCAGCTCACCGCCACCGGCGACCGGGTCGCGCTGCGCCTGACCGACCGGACGATCACCCTGCCCGCGACCTGCGAAGCGGCGCTGCGCGCCCTGCTCACCGGCGCGGTGACCCGGGTCGGCGACCTGCCCGGCCTCGACGACGACGCCGACCGGCTGGTCCTCGCCCGCCGGCTGCTCCGCGAGGCCGTCGCCGTCCCCGCCTGACCGCCGCGGTCCCGGCCGCGCCGGGGCCGGCGGACGGTCAGCGGCTCAGCACCAGCAGCGCCACCGTCGTCGCCACCCCGGCGACCAGCACGACCGCCATCGGCCGTGGGCCGAGCAGGGCGTGCCGCCGGTCCGCCAGCCGCTTCGCCGGGGCCAGGCCGGCCACCGGGCCGAGCAGCGTGACCACCAGGGCCAGCACCGGCATCCCCACCGCCAGGTCACCGCCGTACCGCTGGCCGAACACCCGGGCGCCGGCGCCGAGGGCGTACGCGACCAGCGCGCCCGCCACGCCGCAGAGCGCCAGCAGCGGGTTCACCGCCGCCGGCAGCTCACCGCGCTGCCCGGTGCGCTCCAGCAGCTCGCGCACCCCGCGCAGCAGCGGCACCGGGTCGTCGGCCGTGCCCCGGGCCGGCCCCGGCGGGTCGCCCAGACCCCGGGCGCCCATCCGGGAGCGCAGCTCCGCCCAGAGGTGCCCCACCTCGGCGTCGACCCGCTCCAGCAGTGACCGGGCCGCCGCCACCTCCTCCTCGGCGGCCCGCAACTGCGCGGCCGCCTCGGCTACCGCGCGTCGCGCGGCGGCGCACTGCTGGTCGTGCCAGTCGCGTGCCTCGGCGCGCTGGGCGGCCACCCGGCCGGTCAGGTCGGCGAGGCGGCGGACGTGGGCGGCGTAGGTGTCACTGGTGACCGGTTCGTTCATCGGGACGGACCATAAGGGATGATCACCTGTCCGGTGCGGTGCACCGCGCGGTCGAAGAAGAGCCCCCGCCACGGCCGGGGATACCAGTCCGGGCCGCCGGTGCCCGGGTAGAGCGACGAGCCCAGCTCCCCGCCCTGCACGTCCAGGGCCACCCAGGCGCCGATCTGGTCGGTCCGCGACGCCGGCCCACCCAGGTCCACCCGCATCCGGGCCACCCCACGCCACCAGGCCAGCACATGGGTACGCCGCTCCGGCCCGTCGTGCAGGATCCGGCGCAGCTGCTCCAGCCCGCTGCGCCCGCCCGCCCGCCCCGCCAGCGCGCCCGCCGCCGCGTCCACGGCGAACAGCAGCAGGTAGTGCGGGGTGGCCGGGGTACCGGGCCGGTCCAACGCCTCGGCCGTCTCCGCCATCAGCTCCGGCACCGTCTCCTCGTCGTACCAGGCGGCGTCGTCGGCCAGGTCCTCGTAGAGGGCGCGGGCCGCCGGGTCGGCGTCCGGGTCCAGGCAGGCGATGGAGAACCGGGCGGTGCCCGGCCGGTGCTGCCGGGCCAGGGAACGGGCCGCCGCGTCGAGCACCGCGCACGCCTCGTCCACCCGGGTGCCCAGCACCGCCAGGTTGCGCCCGGGCGCCCGGGGCAGCCGCAGCGTCGCCGAACGGGACTGCACGTCGATGATCTCGCCGAGCAGGGCGACCGGACCACGCTGCGGGGTGTCACCGCCGGCCGGGGTGAGCGCCCGGAAGTCCGGCGCGTCGGCCAGCCGGGGGACCGCGTCGCCGTCGAAGAGCCGGGCCGGCGCGGCGTCCTGCGGGCGCATCCGCCACAGCCGGTGCTGCAGCTCGCTCCAGGTCTCCCAGTCACTGGCCGACGGGATCCGGGCCACCTGGTTGCCCTCGGTCATCCCGGACTCGGCGTTGACCACCGCGTGGTGCCGGGGCAGCGCCTGCGCGGCGTCGTTCCGCTCGGCCAGGATGCGCAGCGCCTTGGGCAGCGCGATGCGCAGGGTGAACTGGGCGACCAGCGCCGGGCGCCCCCACAGCGCCTCGATGCCGCGCACGTCCTGCGAGGCGAGCACCAGGTGGATGCCCTGCGAGCGGCCCCGCCGGGCCAGGTCCTCCAGCAGGTCCGCGGCCTCCCGGGCCACCACGTCCCGGCCGGCCAGCAGCGCCTGGAACTCGTCCACCACCGCCACGATGCGGGGCCAGTGCCCGGTCGGGTCCACCGCCCGCAGCTCGGCGAGCTTGGTGACCTCGTGCTTCTTCGCGGCGTCGGCGCGCCGGCGCAGCTCCTCGGCGAGGAAGCGCAGCAGCGCCAGCCCGAACTCCCGGTCGGTGTTGACGTTGATCCCGACCAGTCGCATGTGCGGCAGCCAGCTCGGGTCACGCCGCCCCTTGGCGAACCGGGCGAAGGACACCCCCTCCTTGAAGTCGAGCAGGTAGAACTCCAGCTCGGTGGGGGAGTAGCGGGACGCCAGCGCGCCGATCCAGGCGAAGATCAGGTTGGTCTTCCCGGTGCCCGACGGGCCGCCGATCAGCGCGTGCGGTGGGTAGTCGCCGAGGGTGAGCAGCACCGGCCGGCCGTGCGGGCCCTCGCCGATCGGCGTGGTCAGCCCGTGCGCCGAGTCCTCCTTCCACATCTGCTCCGGCGGGGGCAGCAGGTCGGTGAAGGGCGCCGGCGGCGGGCCCGCGTTGACCCGGGTGGCGATCTCCCGGCAGGTCTCGGTGACCAGCGCGGCCGGCGGCGGCGGGTCGAGGCGTACCGGCAGGCCGGGCGGGGCGCCGACGCGGGTGTCACCCGGCGCGGCGACGATCCGGGTGACGGTCGGGTCCTCCGCCAGCGGGATGCCCCGGACCACCAGGTGCACCCCGCAGGCGGCCCCGGTGCGGACCACCCGGTCCAGCTGGCCGCGCTCGTGCCGGGACAGCTCGTCCCCGCCGAGCAGCACCGCCACCCGCCACGGCTCGGGCCGCCGGCCGGTCGCCGCGGCCAGCTCCTGCAGCGAGGCGTACTCCCCGGCGAGCACGGTCTCGTTGATCCGGCGGATCTGCTCCACCAGGTCGTCGAGGAGCCGGCCCAGCCCGCCGGGGCCGACGAAGGTGAGCAGCCCGGCGGTGCCCAGCGGGGCGAACCCGGCCAGGCCGCCGCCGAGGTGCTCCGGGTCGTAGCCGTACAGCCGGACCGCGCCCGGGTCGGCCCGGCCGACGCCGCGCAGCAGCAGCGCCGACACCACCGCGTCGCAGCCGGACCGGTCGTCGCCGGTCAGCTGCACGTGCCCGGCGTCCAGCAGCGGCACCAGCGCCGGCACCGGCTCCGCGCCCGTGATCCGCAGGGTGCCGACGCGGACCGGACCGACCGGCTCGCCGCGGCCGGCCGGCGCCGCGTGCCAGGTGTCCCAGCCGGCGGAGGCCGCGCCGGGCGCCTCGCGCAGCGCGGCGGCGGCGGCCCGGCGGGCCAGCTCCGCGATCCGGGCGGCGTGCCGGTCGTCGATCTCGGCCAGCCGGCGGTCGCGTTCCCCGGCGACCCGTTGCGGTACGCCGGCGGCGGCCCGCCGTACCCGGGCCTGCCGCTCCCGCGCGGCGGTCAGCTCCGCCTCCGCCGTCGCCAGCCGGGCGCGGGTGGCGCCGAGCGCCTCGGAGAGCATCCCGCGCACCCGCGACACCAGCTGGTTGCGCAGGTCAGCCACGGTGTCCGCCCTCGGCGCGGCCGGCCGTGCCCCGGTCCGCAGCGGACCCCGGGTCGTCGCCGCCGCGGGGCAGGTCGCGGCCCAGCCGGGCCAGCAGCACCCCGGTCACCACGCCCGCGGTGACCGCCGGGTCGGCGGCGTGTGGCTGCCCGCCCTCGTCCCGGCGCGGCGGAGGCATCCGGCACACCCGGGTGAGCAGGGTGTCCAGCACCGGCGGGGGAAGCCCGGGCAGCAGGTCGCGGACCCGGCCGTCCAGCTCGCGCCGGAGCCGGCCCAGGTCGTCCGCGCGGGGCGGATGCCCGAGCAGCTCACCGGCGAGGTCGCGCAGCAGCGGCGGGGCCACCGCGGCCAGCCCGAGGCCGACGTCGGCGTGCGCCCGGCGCAGCTCCCGGTGCAGCCGGTCCCGGTCGCCGGAGCGGACCCCGGTGACCACCCGGCGCAGCAGCTCGCGGGAGTCGGCGACCCGCTCGTCCGGCTCGTCCGGTGGCCCCTCCCGACCGCCGGTCAGCTCCGCCACCCGCACCGACCACCACCGTTTCACCGTCGGGTCGGCGTGCCGCCCGGCCGTCGGGGCGGCCTCCGGCACGGCCTGCTCACGCGGCGCGTCGTGCCGCGGCCCGCCGGGGGTCGCCGCCCGGGGTGGCGGCGCGCCGTCGGGGGCCAGCCCGATCGCCGCGAGGTACGCCGAGAGCTGCTCCTGCGCCACCCGCAGCGCGTGCCCGGCGGACTCGGCGTGCTCGGTGGCGGCGGAGAGCTCGGGCACCCCCATCGGGTTCGCCGACTCCTGCCGTACCCAGCGCAGCCGTTCGGTGGCCTGGCCGAACTTCTCCAGGGCCAGGGCGAGCTGGGCGAGGGGGAGCTCCTCGGCGGCGGCGCGCACCTGCGCCCCCACGTCCTCGATGATGGACACGGCGGCCGGCTACAGCGTCGCGACGTAGAGCTGCGCCTGCTCCACCGCGACCAGGGTCGCGGCGAGGCACTCCTCGAGCTCCTGGCCGGCCTGGGTCAGCGAGGCCTGCGCGGCCTCGACGGTCTCGTGCCCGCTGCCCTCCAGCGCCCCGGCGAGGGTCTGCTGCGCCTCGGAGAGCTTCTCTCCGGCGGCCTGCACCGCGCTCTGCCCGTCACCGATCTGTTGGAGGGCGACATCGATGGCTGCCTTCAGCTCGGCGACGCTCGCCACGGTGACCTCCTGGGGGCGGGGAGATCTCCATTACAACCCATACCCGTCGGGGAGAGAACACGCCCCCTGTCGGTGCCCGTGCCCGGATGTCCGGTTGCCGCCCTGACGTGCGCGGAGACCCCCTCGCTGCCGGTCGCCCGGTCCCGTCCGGGGACCGCCCGGTCCCGTCCACGGGCCCGTCCCGGGGCGGTGGGGGCGCCTCAGGTGGCTCCGGTGGTGTGGGCGCGCAGCCAGGTGGGGCCCTGGACCTCGGCGCCGAGAGCCGTCACCCGGGTACGTAGTTCGCGGTCGGCGGTCACCACCAGCCGGCGCCGGTCCGGGGCGTCGCGGACCAGCGCGACGATGGTGTCGTCGCCCGAGCCCGGCGCCGCCACGGTGCGCACCTCGGGCCGGCCGGGCACGTCCCGGGCCGCCCCCTCCACCACCAGCAGCACCTCGGCCGGGCCCGGCAGCTCCGGCGGCAGCCCGCGGGCGGCCAGCGGGACGAGCCTGTCGCGTAGCCGGGCGGCGGCGCCGGCCCGGTCGCGCCACCAGCCGTCCGGTCGGGAACCGACCACGTTGGCGCCGTCGACGATGAGCAGCGGGCGGGATTCCATGCCCCCAGCCTGCCACCCGGCCGCGTTTGTCGGGCCGGCCGCCGGGTAGCCACCGGCGACCGTGCCGCGCCGCAGTGTCGCCACCGGCGGCCGTGCCGCGCCCCGACTGCGGAGGACAGACATGATGGGACCCGGTGACTTCGGCTCCGACCCGTGGGACGAGTTCCTGGCCCGGTACTTCGGCCGGGGTGAGGGCGGACGCCGACCGGCCCACCGGGTCGACATCACGCGGCTGATGACCGCCGACGCCCGGGAGATGCTGGCCGACGCGGCCCGCCGGGCCGCCCAGAAGCACAGCAACGACCTCGACACCGACCACCTGCTCTGGGCGGCGTTGCAGCGCGAGCCGCTGCGCGACCTGGTACGCCGGGCCGGGGCCGACCCGGACGCCCTGGTCAACGCCCTCGGCGGGCGGGGCGACGGGGCGCCCCAGGGTGAGGTGCCGCCGAACCTGTCGCTCACCCCGGCGGCGAAGCGGGCCCTGCTCGACGCCCACCAGCTGTCCCGGGCGATGGGGGCGAACTACATCGGCCCCGAGCACATCCTGATGGCGTTGCCGCTCAACCCGGAGTCTCCGGCCGGGCGGATGCTCGCCGCCGGCCGGATCCAGCCGGAGTCGTTGCAGGCGGCCAGCGCGGAGCGCGGCCCGATGCCCGGCCCGAAGCCGGACCGCGGCACCCCCACCCTCGACCAGTACGGCCAGGACCTCACCGACCTGGCCGCGGCCGACCAGATCGACCCGGTGATCGGCCGCGCCGACGAGATCGAACAGGCGGTGGAGATCCTCTCCCGCCGGACCAAGAACAACCCGGTGCTCATCGGCGAGGCCGGCGTCGGCAAGACCGCCATCGTGGAGGGGCTGGCCGAACGGATCTGCGACGGCGACGTGCCGCAGACCCTGCTCGGCAAGCGGGTGGTGCAACTCGACCTCGCCGGCCTGGTCGCCGGCACCCGCTACCGGGGCGACTTCGAGGAACGCCTGAAGAAGGTGATCGAGGAGATCCGGGCGCACCGGGACGAGCTGATCATCTTCCTGGACGAGATCCACACCCTGGTCGGCGCCGGCGGCGCGGGCAGCGAGGGCGGCATGGACGCCTCCAACATGCTCAAGCCCGCCCTGGCCCGCGGCGAGCTGCGGGTGATCGGCGCGACCACGCTCGACGAGTACCGCAAGAGCATCGAGAAGGACGCCGCGCTGGCCCGCCGGTTCCAGCCGGTGCTGGTGCCCGAGCCGAGCGTCGAGGACACCGTGACCATCCTGCGCGGGCTGCGCGACCGGTACGAGGCGCACCACCAGGTCCGCTTCACCGACGAGGCGCTGGTCGCCGCCGCCGAGCTCTCCGACCGGTACGTCACCGACCGCTTCCTGCCGGACAAGGCGATCGACCTGATCGACCAGGCCGGCGCCCGGGTCCGGCTGCGCACCCGCACCCCCGCCGCCGACGTGCGGGAGCTGGAGCAGCAGCTCGACGAGGTACGCCGGGACAAGGAGCAGGCCGTCGCCGACGAGCAGTACGAGCGCGCCTCCGCGCTGCGCGACCGGCTGTCCGAGCTGGAGGAGCAGGTCCGCCGCGCGCACGGCGACGACGGCCCGAACCAGGTGCCCTCGGTCGGCCCGCAGGAGATCGCCGAGGTGGTCTCCCGGGCCACCGGCATCCCGGTCAGCCAGCTCACCGAGGAGGAGCGCGACCGGCTGCTGCGCCTGGAGGCCCAGCTGCACGCGAAGGTGGTCGGCCAGGACGACGCGGTCACCGCGATCGCCGAGGCGGTACGCCGCTCGCGTACCGGCCTGGCCGACCCGAACCGGCCGATGGGCAGCTTCCTCTTCCTCGGCCCCACAGGCGTCGGCAAGACCGAGCTGGCCCGGGCCCTGGCCGAGGCGCTCTTCGGCGAGTCCGACCGGATGATCCGGGTGGACATGAGCGAGTTCCAGGAGCGGCACACCGTGGCTCGGCTGGTCGGGGCGCCCCCCGGCTACGTCGGCTACGAGGAGGCCGGCCAGCTCACCGAGGCGGTGCGCCGCCGCCCGTACGCGGTGGTGCTGCTCGACGAGATCGAGAAGGCCCACCCGGACGTGTTCAACATCCTGCTCCAGGTGCTCGACGACGGCCGGCTCACCGACAGCCAGGGCCGGACCGTCAACTTCAAGAACACCGTACTGATCATGACGAGCAACCTCGGCTCGGAGCTGATCACCGGCAGCCAGCGCAGCGTCGGTTTCGGCGTCGGCGAATCCGGCGACCAGCGGGAGTCCGACGAGCTGCGCGAGCGGCTGATGCGCCGGCTCCAGGAGAACTTCCGCCCGGAGTTCCTCAACCGGATCGACGAGACGATCATCTTCCGCCGGCTGGAGGCCACCCAGCTGCGCCAGATCACCGAGCTGCTGCTGGAGGAGACCCGCCGCCGGTTGCACGCCCAGGACATCCAGATCGAATTCACCACGGCCGGCGTGGACTGGCTCGCCGAGCACGGCTACCAGCCGGAGTTCGGGGCGCGCCCGTTGCGCCGGACGATCCAGCGGGAGGTGGACAACCGGCTCTCCCGGATGCTGCTGGAGAACCAGATCTCACCCGGCCAGAAGGTCACCGTCGACGCGCGGGACGGGCAGCTCGCCTTCGACGTGGCCGCCGGTGAACCGGGCTACACCCCGGCCACCACGTCCCATCCCCGATGAGCCGGAGGGCGGACATGACCGAACCGGAGGAGACCGAGGAGAACGCCGAACGCAGCGAACGGATCGTCGCCCCGCCGACGGCGAACCCGGCCCGGGTGAAGGTGCCGCCGGAGGGCCTGAAGCAGCAGACCGACGACGGGGACCCGGGTCGGCCCGGGTCGCCGGAAGAGGAGGCGTGATGGCACGCGAGCAGCGAATCGACCCCGAGGTCGAGGTGATCTGGGACGACTTCCACGCCGAGGTGAACGTCCCCTCCGAGCAGCTGCGGCAGTGGCTGCTGACCCGGGGCTCCGGTGAGGAGGCGTTCGGCCCGAACCCGGACATGGACCTGCCGGAGCCGGGCCGGCAGATCCTGCGGGTGCTGAGCAAGCGCAAGGTGGACCTCACCCCGGAGGACATCGAGGTGATGCGGGAGGCGATCGACCGGATCCGGTCCCTGTCAGCGGAGAAGCCACGCCGGGGCAATGCCGACGACGAGTGGCGGCACTCCCTGCTCGATCTGGGCCACGACGTCCTCGTCGAACGCTGAGCCCGCCGCCGGAGACCACGAGGGTGCCGTCACGCAGGACCGTGACGGCACCCTCGTGGTCTCTCGGTCATCGGCCCTGGTCGGACTCCAGGCTGCCGATGGTGAGGCCGGCGGCGTCCGCGGCGGCCTCCCGGTTGGCGCGGGTCCGCTCCTCGCGGGTGACGAGGTTGACGTACTCGGCGATGTCCGCGGGGTCGGGGACCTGGGGCAGGCGACGCAGGAAGGTCTCCACGTCGTGGGCGGCGGCGGTGTGCGCGGAGGCCGCCTGCCGGAGGATCTCCCGGTCGTCGGCGGCGGGGTAGAGGTCGGTCATGTCCGCCAGATACCCGGCCGGCGACGGTTCGCACCGCCACCGGCCGGGCATTACCGGCCGAGGTGGGTCAGCCGGCCACGGTGAGCCGCCACCGCTGGTTGGCCGCGCCGCCGCAGCTCCACTGGATCAGCAGCGCCCCGTCGGCGGTGGAGTTGCCGTTGACGTCGAGGCAGAGCCCGCTGTGCCGGGCCTTCAGCTCGTACACCCCGGTGGTGGTGGTCGCGACGGCCTGCCACTGCTGGCTGGTGGCCGTGCCGCAGGTCTGCTGGACCACCTGGGCCCCGCCGGCGGTCGAACCGCCGGCCACCGCCAGGCACTTGCCGCTGTGCACGGCCCGCAGCGTGACCGCGCCGCCGCCGGCGTCCACCGCCTGCCACTTCTGGTTGGCGCCGCCCGTGGCCGTCCACTGGTGCACGACGGCTCCGTCAGCGGTGGACACCCCGTTGACGTCGGCGAGCTTGCCGCTGTGCTGGGCGGTCAGCGTGTACGTCTTCCCGGCGATCCCGGTCGGAGTGGTGCCGACCCCGGCCCCGCCGAAGGTCATCGAGTCCAGGTCGAAGGAGTTGTTCTGGCTGGACTTGAAGACCAGGTAGAGCTTGTGCGTGCCGGTCAGCGCCGCCACGTTCACCGCCGGTTGCTGCTGGTAGCTGTCCCAGCCGCCGGTGTTCGGCACCGCCTGGGTGGCGAGCAGTTGCCCGGTCGGCGAGTCGGCCCGCAGCTCGATCGTCCCGCCCCCGTACGGCGAGGAGACGCGGAAGCTGACGGTGTTGATCCCCTGCACGCTCATCGGGTCGAACATGATCCAGTCGCCGTTGCTGATGTCGCCGATGCGCTTGCCGCTCTCCGCGCCGGCCTGGTCGATCACCCGGATCCCGGACTGGCTGGTGAAGAACTCGGCCTGCTTGTGCTTGGGTTGCAGGATCGCCTTGCCATAGCCGGTGAGCGCGGCTACTCCGTTCGCGCCCTTGTCCTGGTAGCGGGCGTTGAGGACGTAGAACAGGTTCGCCCCGTCGGGGTGGCCGCCGAGCAGTTCGGTGGCGATCGTCCCGGAGCAGCCCGGGTAGTCGGTGGTGCCGTGCTCGTGGTCGTCGTGCCCGAGCGCCGGGTTGACCAGCACCTTCGTGCAGTCGATCGTCCCGTCCTCGGGGTCGGTCACGGTGACCGTGTAGGCGACCTGCTGGCCGAAGTCGAGCATCCCCCCGTTGGGCGGACCGGTGATGGTCACCGTCGGGGCGGTGTTGCCCACGGTGATCGGGACGTTGGCGAAGGAGCTGCGCCCGGTGTTGTCCCGGACCGTCAGCTTGGCGGTGAAGTTGCCGTTGGTGGTGTAGGTGTGCGAGGGGTTCGCCGCGGTCGAGTCGGTGCTGCCGTTGCCGTCGAAGTCCCAGGCGTAGCTGATGGTGTTGCCCGGGTCCGGGTCGGCGGAGCCGGCGCTGGAGAACTGCACGTTCAGCGGCGCGGTGCCGTTGGTGGGGGTTCCGCTCGCCTTCGCCACCGGTGCCCGCCCGCCCCGGACGTAGTCGATGCGGTAGAGGCCGGAGTCGTTGTTGCCGCCGCCGAAGTTGGAGCCCCACTCCAGCAGGTAGAGCGAGCCGTCGGGGCCGAACCGCAGGTCCATCGGCTTGACGAAGTTCCCGCCGGGCAGGAACGGGTTGATCTTCACCAGGCCGCCGGCGTTGTCGAAGTGGATCTCCTTGAGGTAGTTGCGGGACCACTCGTAGAAGAAGTGCACCCGGTCGTAGTAGGCGGGGAACTTCGTCGGCGACGGGTTGGCCGCGTCGTACCGGTAGATCGGTCCGCCCATCGGCGCCGATCCGCCGGAGCCCAGCTCCGGGAACTGCGCGGAGGTGCCGTAGCCGTACCAGATCTGCGGCTGCACCAGCGGCGGCAGCGTGGTCAGGCCGGTGTTGTTGGGGGAGTTGTTCACGGGGTTGGCGCAGTCGAACTTCGCCCCGACCACCCCGGTGTCCGGGTTGTACGGAGCGTAAGGCTGGTTGTCGCCGTGGCAGAACGGCCAGCCGAAGTTGCCGGCCTGCTTGATGACGTTCAGCTCCACCAGGCCCTCCGGGCCCCGGTTGGTGGTCGGCCCGCCCCGGTCGGGGCCGTAGTCGGCGAGGTTGACCCAGCCGTTGACCGGGTCGACGGAGAAGCGGAACGGGTTGCGGAAGCCCATCGCGTAGATCTCCGGCCGGGTCTTCGCCGTGCCGGGGGCGAAGAGGTTCCCGCTCGGCACGGTGTACGTCCCGTTCGACTCCGGGTGGATGCGCAGCAGCTTGCCCCGCAGGTCGTTGGTGTTGCCGGCGGAGCGGGCCGCGTCCAGGAAGCTCTTGCCGGGCCGCCAGTCCAGCGGCGCGTACCCCTGCCAGGCCGGGTCGTAGTTGGGCGGGCTGTCGTCGCCGGTGGACAGGTAGAGGTTGCCGCCCGGGCCGAAGGCGAGGTAGCCGCCGGTGTGGCCGGGCTCGGGGTGGGTCCGGTCCCGGTAGGCCGGAACGTCGAGCAGCACCTTCTCGCTGGCGAGGTCGAGGCTGTCACCGGTGATCGTGAACCGGGACAGCCGGTTGATGTCGGTCGCGCTGGCCTGCGGCGAGTAGTAGAGGTAGATCCACTTGTTGGTACCGAAGTTGGGGTCGAGCGCCAGCCCGACCAGGCCGTCCTCGCCGCCGGTGTAGACCGGCAGGGTGCCGGCGGTGACGGTGGCGCCGGTGGCCGGCTTGACGATCTTCACCTGGCCGCCGCGCTGGACGTAGAAGACCCGGCCGTCGGCGGCCACGTCGACGGCCATCGGGTCGACGGTGTTCTGGTCCAGCGACACCTTCTCGAAGTTGCCCCACACCGTGCCGCCGCAGTCGCCGGCGGCCACTCCGGCGGCCCACTGCACCCCGCCGAGGACGTGCTGGCGGAAGAACGGCTCGGTGTAGGCGCCCTTGGGGTGGCCCATCGCGGTGGTCCAGACCCGGGCGGCGCCCACCTCGCGGCACCAGGAGATCGGGTGGTCCGCGCCCATCGCCCGGCTGCCCGGGTTGTACGTCCGCTCGTCGGCGGTGACCAGCACGTGCACGTCACCCCGGGGGTTGGCGTCGAAGTTGTACCACTCCTCGCTGCGCTGCCACCGGTCGGGCAGTCCACTGGTGGAGGGGTGCGCCTTGTCGGCGACGTGCGCGGTGCCCGGCAGTACGCCGGGGGAGTGCTCGGGCATGTGCGCGCCGGCGTTGACCAGGTCGTCCCACCAGGGGAAGGAGCTCTCGATGCCCATGTCGGTGGCGTTGTGGATGGCGGCGACGCCGCCCCCGCCGGCGACGTAGTTCTGCAGGGCCTGGCGCTGGGCGTCGTTGTCCCACACCATGCCGGAGGTCTGGAACATCACGACCACGTCGAAGGTCGCCAGGTTGGCCGGGTTGAAGACGGTGGAGTCCTCCGAGTGCACCACGGTGAACCCGTGCTGGGCGGCGAGCTCGTTGAACATGGCGATGCCGTCGGGGATGGAGTCGTGCCGGTAACCGGCCGTCTCGGTGAACAGCAACGCCCGGAACGGCGCCGCGGCGGCCGTGGCCGGGCCGGCCGGCGCGACGAACAGGGACAGCAGCAGTGCGTACAGGGCGCCCAGGATGAGGTGTCGGCGGCGCATGCCGTCTCCTTTCGGGGATCACGGTGCCGGGTCCCGCCCGGGCGATCGCCGGGCGGAGGGCTGCGACGCGCCGCCGAATGGGGTCACCCCCGCGCTCGCCGGTGCCGCCGGCCGCACCGGCCGTCGTCACCTCCTGCTCTGCGGTCACCGTGCGCCTTAAATTGACGTCAGTCAACGCGTATTTCAGCAATAGTGAAATCACCGCAAATATGCGTGGAAATGCCGATCGGGCGCGCACGACCGACCGTCGGGGCCGCGCCCCGACGGTTCTCGGCCGCCCGTTCGGTCAACCGGCCGTGGGCACCGCCGGCCGGCCGAGCAGCGCCCGCAGGAACGCCAGACCGGCCGTCGCCAGCTGGTCCTGGGTCGGCGCCAGCGGACGCCAGATCGCCGCCGCCGTGGCGATCGTGCGATTCTCCGCGGTGAACGACTCGATGCAGAGCGGGCCCGCGTAGCCCACGTCGTGCAGGGCGTCGACAATGCCCGTCCAGTCGAGGTGGTCGTTGCCCGGCGCGCCACGGTCGTTGGCGCAGACCTGGACGTGGGCCAGTCGCGGACCGGCCGTGCGGATCGCGGTCGGGATGTCCCGTTCCTCGATGTTCATGTGGAAGGTGTCCAGGGCGATGCCGGCCCCGGGGATGCCGTCGACCACCTCCAGGGTCTGTTCGGCGGTGTTGAGCAGACTGGTCTCGAACCGGTTCAGCGGCTCCACCGCCAGCGTGACGCCCTGCCCGGCGGCCTCTTCCGCCAGCGGCCGCAGGCGGTCGCGCAGCCGTCGCACGGTCGCCGCCCGCTCGTCCGCGTCGAGCCGCCACGTCCGGCCGACCGGCGCGTAGATCGGGCCGGCCACCACGCGGGAGCCGACCCGCGCCGCCGCCCGCACGCAGTAGCGCAGGTAGTCGCCGGTGCGCCGGACCACGTCCTCGTCGTCGACGACCAGGTCACGCTCGGGCGACATGGCCGCGCACACCGTCGCGGTCAGCCCCAGGTCGTCCAGGAGAGCCGCGGTGGTGTCCGGGTCCCAGTCGCCCGGGTTCTCGATGGGCAGCTCGATGGTGTCGAAGCCCCAGCCGCGGATCCGCGGGGCCAGCTCGGCCAGCCGGGCGTCGGTCAGCGGGGAGACCCAGATCCAGGTGTTGGCGCCGAGGTGATGCACACCGCGCTCCTAACAGCTCGTCGGTGCGTACCCCGGCGGGATTGCCGGGGCCGGGTCGCCCGTGCGGGACCGGCCGGGCCGGTCCCGCACCGGGCGGGCTACTGGTTGCCGCCCCACTCCTGCGGGAAGCCGGGCATCTTCTCGCAGCCGCAGAGCGCGTAGTGCAGCGGCGGCAGTTGCGGCAGCACGTACTGCCCGAGGTTGTCCTGGGTGATGGTCGGCTGGGGGAGCACCCACTCCTTGGGCACCTGCTTGCCGGCGAGGATGTCCAGGGCCGCCTGGATCGGGGTACGCCACTGGTAGGTCGGGTAGGTCGGGGCGATCGCGGTCAGCTTCCTCTCCTGCCACAGCCGCAGGAAGTCCTGCTGGTCCTCGCCGGTGATCACCGGTGCCGGCTGGCCGGCGTCCTCGAACGCCTCGACCGCCGCGACCGAGGTGGCCCCGGCGTCCATCCAGACGCCGTCGATGCTGCCGTAGCGCTCCAGGTAGTCGTTGACGATGGTCTTCACCTTGGCCGCGTCACCGTCGGTGAACTCGACCCCGACCACGTTCACGTCCGCCTTGTCGAAGACCACCTTCGCCGCCGACCAGCGGGTCTCCAGCACGTCCACGCCGGGCAGGATGCGCAGGGCGAGGATCCGGCCGTTCTTCTTGACCTTGTCGGTCAGGAACTCGGCGGCGGTGGCCCCGAAGGCGTACCCGCCGATCGGGTGGATGAAGGTCACCGGGCAGTCGGTGTTGACGCCCCGGTCGAAGATGATCACCGGCAGGCCGGCCTGGCACGCCTTCTCGACCGCGGGGGTGAGCGCGGCGGTGGTGTTCGGCGAGACGATCAGCGCGCTGCACCTGCGGCTCGCCAGCAGGCCGTCGATGTCGCTGATCTGCTTGTCGTCCTTGCCCTCGGCGTCGACCGCGGTCAGCGCGGCGATCTCGGGGTGCTGCTTCGCCTCGGCCTGCATGGTGGTCCAGCCGACCACCCGCCACGGGTTGTTCACCCCGGCGTTGGAGAAGCAGATGGTGTGCTTGCCGGACCTCTTGAACTTCGCGGTGTCGGTGAGCTGCGGGTTGATGGCCTGCAACCAGGGCTTGTCGGTCGGCCCGGTCGGGGTGGTGGCCCGCTGGGCGATCTGCTCGTCGTAGTCGGCCTGGACGAAGAACGACGACTGCTGCCCGGTGCCGCTGCCGGCCGGGCCCTCGTCGTCCTCCGGCGCGGTCGAGGTGCAACCGGCGGCGGCGACGAGGACGGCGACGCCACCGACGGCCAGCCGGGTCCGTATTGGAGGTCTCATGGGCTTCTCCTCACGACGGTTCTCGGGCGCGGCGTCAGCCGGACCGGCGCAGCCGGTGTGCGGCGTACGCGGCCGCGCCGATGATGATCAGGCCCTGCACCGCGTCGCGTAGCGACTTGGCCAGGCCCAGGAGGTTGAGCAGGGTGAACACCGATTGCAGGGTGAGCGCGCCGGCGAGGGCGGCGCCGACGCTGCCGCGACCCCCGCCCAGCACCGCGCCGCCGAGCACGACGGCGGCGATGGCCTGGAACTCGTAACCCACGCCGGCCTCGGCGGTGACCCCGGTGAAGCCGCCGAGCAGGATCCCCGCGACCACGGCGGCGAGACCGGAGATGACGAACGCGACCGTCCGTACCCGACGGACGTCCACCCCGGACAGGGCGGCGGCGCGCGGATTGCCGCCGGCGGCGTAGACCTGGTGGCCGAAGCGGCTGTGCGACAGCAGCAGCCACAGCCCGACGCCCACGGCGACCAGGATCAGCACCGCGTACGGCAGCTGGCCCAGCCCGGGCAGCTCGATGCCGAAGCGGCCGAACTGCCGGAAGTTGTCGGCCAGCGACCCGCGCGGGGCGCCGCCCGACCAGAGGAAGACCGCGCCGTTGAGCACCAGCAGCATGCCCAGCGTGGCGATGAAGGACGGCACCCGCAGCCGGGTGGTGACCAGGCCGTTGACCAGGCCGACCCCGGCGCCCGCGGCGAGCAGCAGCGGGATCAGCCACCAGGTGGCGGCCGGATCGCCGTCGGAGAGCCGAGCGGCCACCACCACCACGGCGGTGACCAATGCGCCGACCGAGAGGTCGAACTCGCCGGCGATGATGACGAAGACCTGCCCGGCGGCGAGCACCGCCAGCGGCGCGCAGCGGCGCAGGAAGGCCAGGAACGGGCCCGGTTCGACGAACGTCGGGTTGCGCCAGGCGATCAGCACGATCACCACGGCGAGTACCAGCCAGATCGGCGGGACCGCGCGCAGCAGGCGCCGGGCCCGCGCGCCGGCGCGCTCCGCGGCGGGCCCGGGCGGCGGGGCCACGGTGGCGGTCATCAGAAGCTCCCCTCGCTGCGCCGGCTGCGCGCCGCGTAGAGCGCCACCGCGCCGACGATGATCACGCCTCGGATCAGGGTCTTGAGGAAGGCGTTCACCTCGAACTCGTTGAAGACCTGGTCGATGACGGCCAGGATCAGCACCCCGGCGAGGGTGCCGGCCACGCTGCCCCGCCCACCGGCCAGCGCGGTCCCGCCGACCACGGCGGCGGCGATCGACTCCAGGTCGTACCCGCCGTCCGGGCCGACCCAGGGCGCGCCGGAGCGCAGCCGGCTGACCAGGAACAGCCCGGTCAGCACGGCGGTCAGGCTGCACAGCACGTGCGCGGTGACGACCACCCGGTCGGTACGGACCCCGGACAGCCGAGCCGCCTCGGCGCTGCCGCCCACGGCGTAGAGGTGGTAGCCGAAGCGGGTGCGGCGCAGCAGGTACCAGGCGAGGGCGACCACCGCCAGCAGCAGGAGCACCGCGACCGGCACCGGCCCGAGCGCCTGGTAGCCCAGCCCCTGGAACTGTCGGGGCACCGCGCCGGTGAAGTTGGTGAAGAGCGCGTTGAGGATGCCGCTCATCACCAGCGAGGTGCCCAGGGTGGCGATGAACGCGTTGACCCGCAGGCCGGTGACGATCAGCCCGTTGACCAGCCCCACCACGACGCCCAGCACCAGGGTGACGGCGACGCCGAGGGCCATCCGGTCCGGGTCGCCCTGCATCACGAAGGACGCGCCGACCGCGGTGACGCTGACCATGTACGCCACCGACAGGTCCAGCGAGCCGCCGATCAGCACGATCGTCTGGCCGACCGCGACCAGCCCCAGCGCCACCGACCGGACCGCCATGTTCTGCAGGTTCTCCACCGTCATGAACTGGCCGCCGTTGAGCTCCACCAGCAGCCAGGCCACCGCGAAGACCCCACCGAAGACCAGCCAGACCGGCGCGCTGGAGGCGGCGGCGGTGTCCAGGGGCAGACCGACCCGGGCGGGTCGCCGGGCCGTCGTCGAGGCGGTCACGCGGCACCGCCCGCACCGGTCGCGCCCACCGCGGCGGCCCGGCGGTCGGGCTCACCGGTGGCCAGCAGCATGATCTCCGCCTCGCTCGCGCCGGCCGGCAGTTCACCGGCGACGGTGCCCTCGCGCAGCACCACGATCCGGTCGGCCATCCCGATCACCTCGGGCAGTTCCGAGGAGATCATCAGGATCGCGGTGCCGGCGTCGGCCAGTTCGCGCATCAGCTCGTGGATGCTGGCCTTCGCACCCACGTCGACGCCCCGGGTCGGCTCGTCGAAGATCAGCACCCGGGCGCCGGTGGCCAGCCACCGGGCGAGCACCACCTTCTGCTGGTTGCCGCCGGACAGGTAGCGGACCTCCCGGGCGGTGGAGCCCCGCAGCCCCACCCGGTCGAGCAGGTCACCGAGCCCGACCCGGCGCACCGCCCGGCGTCCCAGCGCGCGGACGGCGAGCAGGCTGTTGTCGCGTACCGACAGTTGCAGCACCAGCCCCTCGGTCTTGCGGTCCTCGGTGAGCAGGCCGACGCCGCTGCGGATGGCGTGCCGGACCGAGCGCAGCCGGCGTACCCGCCCGTCCAGCTCGACGCTGCCGCTGGTCATCCGGGTCGCGCCGAAGAGCAGGCGGGCCAGTTCGGTGCGGCCCGACCCGGCCAGCCCGGCGAGCCCGGTGATCTCGCCGGCGCGCAGGTCGAGGTCGATGTCGTGCAGCGGCCCGGCGCCGGCCCCGCGCAGGGCGAGCCGGACCGGCCCGATCCGCTCGGGCGCGGCCCGGGGCGGGTAGTAGTGGTCCAGCTCCCGTCCGACCATCAGGTGCACCAGCGCCCGGGTGTCCACCTCGGAGGTGCGTACGGTGGCCACCCGCCGGCCGTCCTTGAGCACGGTGATCCGGTCGGTGAGGTCGAAGATCTCCTTGAGCCGGTGGGAGATGTAGAGGACGGTCAACCCGTCGGCGCGCAGCCGGCGGATCCGCTCGAACAGGGTGTCCACCTCGTGCGGGGAGAGCGCCGCGGTCGGCTCGTCGAGCACCAGCAGCCGCGGCGCGTAGGAGAGCGCCCGGGCGATCTCCACCAGTTGCTGCTGCGCCACGGGCAGCCGGCCGACCAGGGCCCGCGGCGAGATGAGGTCGTCGGCGCGCAGCGTGGCCAGCAGCCGGGTGGCGGCCCGGTCCATCGCCGTCCGGTCCACGGTGAACCGGCGGCGGGGCTCGCGGCCGAGGAAGATGTTCTCCGCCACCGTCCGGTCGGGCAGCAGGTTGAGTTCCTGGTGCACGATGCTCACCCCGGCGGCCAGGGCCTGGCGGGGGTGGTGGAACCGCACCGGTGTGCCGTCCAGTTCGATCCGCCCGGCGTCCGGCTGGTGCACCCCGACGAGGATCTTCATCAGGGTCGACTTCCCGGCGCCGTTCTCGCCCATCACGGCGTGGATCTCGCCGGGGAAGCACTCCAGTCGCACGTCGTTGAGGACCGGTACGCCGAAGAAGCTCTTGCTGATGCCGTGCATGCCGAGCAGGGCCGGGCCTCGCGCTCCGTTGTCATCCGTCATCCACGTCACCTCGGGGGGATCGACGACCGTGACATCGAACATAGGGAGACGTGAACGCCGTGTAAAGCAAAAGTTAGGCCCGAACACTCAATACTTTTGCAGTCCTAGTCGAAAGTACGGCTCGGTCGAGAGAAAGAAATCCGGGTTCGTCCACGCTGGACCGGCTATGCGGCCGCCGGGGCAACCCGGAACACCCGCCGCGCCCGCGCCGGGCCGACGGCCGTCGCGTTCGGGTCAGACGCCGGTCGGTTGCCGAACCCCGAACGCCGGGTTGCGCAACAGCCAGGCCAGATAGGTCGGATGCGCCGCCAGCGAGTCCGTGTACGCCGCCAGCGCCGTCTCCAGCACCAGCTCGGCGACCCGGGCGGCGGCGGAGTCGGGGTGCCAGCCCAGCAGCAGCCGCCAGCGCAGCGGCGTGCCGGCCAGCCGGCGGGTGACCAGGCCCGTCACCGGGCGGAAGGTGGCCTGGCACAGCGCCACCGCCTCCCCGGCGTCGACCAGGTCCACACAGCCCCGCACGTCCGTCTCGTACACCTTGCGGGGGGTGAAGCCGGCGCGCGCGCAGGCGGCGGCGAAGCAGTCGCCGAAGCAACCGTCGCCGGGCGCGGCCACCCACTGCTCGCGACGCAGCTCGGCCAGGCCCACCTCCTCGCGGTGGGCCATCGGGTGGGCCGCCGGCAGCAGCACCAGCACCGGGTCGACCGCCACCTCCCGCCAGCAGAGCCCGAACTCCGCCGATCCGGTGGCGTCGCCGCAGACCCCGGTGAGGGCGAAGTCGAGCCGGCCGCCGGCGACCAGCGCGCCCAGCTCGTCGGCGGACCAGGAGGCGAACGTGGTGATCTGGGCCTGCGGCTGCTCGGCGGCGAGCCGGTGCACCAGCCGGCCGAGGATCGGGCTGTTCACCCCGCCGAACCGGTACCGGCCCAGGGTGTCGTCCGCCCCGGCCAGCCGGGCCGCCTCGTCCTGCAGGCCCTTCATCGCCGGCAGCAGCACCCGGGCGCGGGCGAGCACCAGCTCACCGAGGGCCGTCGGCCGGGCGCCCCGGCGGTCCCGTTCGAACAACGGACCGCCCAGCGTTCGCTCGATGCGCTGCAGCTGAGCGGTCAGGGCCGGCTGGGCCAACCCGAGGGTCGACGCCGCCTTGGTCACGCTCCCCGTCTCGGCGATCGCGCAGACCACCCGCAGGTGCCGCAGCTCCAGGTTCATACCGTGACGGTAGGACCACCCGGGACCCGGCGGAAGGCCCCGAACGGATCGGCGTACGACGATGTCTTGCTCCGCTCAGTCGCCCGGCTGCCGCTTCAGGTCCGCCAGGTACGTCCGCCGGCCGGTCACCGCGTCGCGCACCTTGTCCACCACACCCACCGCCGGCTCGACGATCCGGTTCCACGGCGGGGTGGCCGGGGTGGCCGGGTGCGGCCGGGTCGGCGCCGCCTCCTCGGCGATCTCCCACCGGTTGCCCAGCCGGATCAGCTCGGCGTCGCTGGCCACCTCGCGCAGCGGGGTGATCAGCGCGGACACCGCCGCGACGTGCCGGCGTACCCGATCGGCGACCTCGGCCAGCGTCTCCTCGTCCGGACCGGTCAGCGACTTGAGCGCGGTGAGCAGGGCGGCGTCGGTCTCGATCACCCGGTCCACCCGGTCGGTCTCCTCCGGCAGCGCGGCCCGGGCCGCGGGGAGCAGGTACTGCTCCTCGGCGGAGAGGTGCCGGGACACCGCGGCGGTGAGCACCTCCACCACCGCCCGGCGTCGCTCGGCGGGCAGGTCCGGGTCGGTGGCCTGGTCGGCGAGGCCGAGCAGTTGGCGGTGCTCGGCGTCGGCGATGTCGGCCATGCTGCGGCCGCCGGGCCGGTAGGCGTCGTCGGCGGTGGGCGGCAGCGGCGGCAGCGGGACGGTCATGGTGCCCTCCTCGACGGGCGGCCGTAGCGGGGGTCGACGGCCGGGGACCAGGGCGGTGCGGGGACGCCAGCGCGGTACCCGTACCCGAAGATCACGAAACTCCGGCGGCGGGCGACCGGCGGGCGCACCCCGCCGGACCCGCGCGCCGGGCGGGCCGCCGCCGCGGCGCCGCCGGCTGGTAGAAAGAGGCGGTGACGAGCGACCACGCCTCCGCCCGGCCCGACCCCACCGACGAGGTCGTGGAGCTCTGCCGCGACCTGCTCCGGATCGACACCACCAACACCGGCGACAACGCCACCAGCGCCGGGGAGCGCCGCGCGGCGGAGTACGTCGGGGAGAAGCTCGCCGAGGTCGGCGTCGAGTCGACGCTGCTGGAGTCCGTGCCCGGCCGGGCCAACCTGGTCGCCCGGATCCCGGGCGCCGACCCGGGGCGGGGCGCGCTGCTGGTGCACGGCCACCTGGACGTGGTCCCGGCCGACGCGGACGAGTGGTCGGTGCACCCGTTCTCCGGCGAGCTGCGCGACGGCTACCTCTGGGGCCGGGGCGCCATCGACATGAAGGACTTCGACGCGATGGTGCTGGCCGTGGTGCGGCACTGGCAGCGCACCGGCGTCCGCCCGCCGCGTGACATCGTGCTGGCGTACACCGCCGACGAGGAGGCCGGCAGCGACTACGGCGCGCACTTCCTCGTCCAGCGGCACCGGGAGCTGTTCGACGGTTGCACCGAGGCGATCGGCGAGGTGGGCGGCTTCTCCTACTCGATCAACGAGAGCCAGCGGCTCTACCTGATCGAGACGGCCGAGAAGGGCCTGGACTGGTTGCGGCTGCACGCCAAGGGCCGCCCCGGGCACGGCTCGTTCATCCACGACGACAACGCGGTGACCGCGCTCGCCGAGGCGGTCGCCCGGATCGGCCGGCACCGCTTCCCGATCACCGTCACCCCGACCGTGCGGGCCTTCCTCGAGGAGGTCTCCGACGTGCTCGGCGTGGAGCTGGACCCGGACGATCCGGAGACGGCGATCGCCAAGCTCGGCCCGATCGCCAACATCATCGGCGCCACCATCCGCAGCACCGCCAACCCGACCCGGCTGGCCGCCGGCTACAAGGACAACGTCATCCCCGGCCGGGCCACCGCCACCATCGACTGCCGCAGCCTGCCGGGGCAGTCGGAGATGCTGGAGCGGCAGCTGCGCGAGCTGGTCGGCCCGGACATCGAGATCGAGTACATCCAGCGTCAGCCGGCCCTGGAGACCACCTTCGACGGTGACCTGGTCGACGCGATGTCGGCGGCGCTGCGCGCGGAGGACCCGGGCGCCCGGCCGGTGCCGTACATGCTCTCCGGCGGCACCGACGCCAAGGCCTTCTCCCAGCTCGGCATCCGCTGCTTCGGCTTCGCCCCGCTGCGGCTGCCGGCCGACCTCAACTTCTCCGCCCTGTTCCACGGCATCGACGAGCGGGTGCCGGTCGACGGACTACAGTTCGGCGTGCGGGTCCTCGACCGGTTCCTGCGCGACTGCTGACGGCGCCGGCGCGGACCCACCCTCCCCATCGCGAAAGGGAATTCCTCATGACCGACCAGCACGGTGAGCTGGACGTCGCCCTGGAGCGGGTGATCGACGCGGCCCGGGCCCACCTGGCTGCGGTGCGCGCCGCCCAGGGCCGGATCGACGACGACGACGTCTGGCAGGCGTACGTCGCGTTGAACAACGCCTCGTACGCCTACGACGAGCAGTTGCTGGACGCGTTCGGTGAGGTCACCCCGTGGGACGTCGAGTCGATCGACCCCGACGAGGCCGACGAGCGCTTCGGCGGGGTCGAGGACGTGGAGGCCACCGACCCGCACCCGAGCGTCATCTCGGTGCGCCAGCGCCGCGACTACCGGGTGCCCAGCGTCTCGGCGCTGATCCGGGTCGCCGAGGTGGCCCGGCGCGAGGGCACCCCGGAGGAGGACGAGCCGGCCCCGGTCGAGGGCGTCGGCGAGGCGGTGCTGGAGCTGCTGCAGAGCGGCGACGGCTCGCTGAGCGCGCTGGACGTGCCGGAGCTGGAGCCGCTGGACGGCGTGGTGATGGTCAGCGAGGTGGGCACGCCCGTCGACCTGGAGTCCTTCGACGACGACGATCCGGTCGGCCCGTTCCAGCCGGCCGCCGACGACCGCCTCGTCGGTCGGCTCGACGAGCACCCGTTCCTCGACGTCGACGTCGAGCACGACCACGCCGGGCACCAGCACTAGGCCGCGTCACCCCGGGGCCCGACCGTCCGGCCGGGCCCCGGGGCCGCCGGCTCGTTCCCGGGTACGCCGCGCGGCGTACCCGGTCGCCGTCAGTAGGACAGGCCCGGCTGCGGCTGGTTCACCCGACGGCGGCGCAGCACCACCTTGCGCGTGCCGTCCCGGAACAGCTGCACCCGGGCCAGTTCCCAGCCGGAGAACTCCGCCTGGATCGCCAGCTGCGCCGCGGCGGTCAACCGGTCGACGTTCGGCGGCAGCCGCAGCGGCGCGTATTCGTAGTCCATGGACCTATGCTGCCCAGCCCGGACGCGCCGCGCCACCCTCCGGCGGGTGACCCGTGCCGCTGTCCCCGCCGGGACTGTCGGCGTCCCGGGCGGGACGCCGGGTTTCCGCCCGGTCGGCCACAATGTGCCCCGGACGACCGCCCCCCGGCGGTCGACGACGGGGGAGGTACGCCGGTGCCCGGAGCGTGGGACCAGATCAGCCGGTTGACCGCGACCGCGGCGCAGCGGGCGCGCACCGTCCGCGACCGGGCCCGCGAGCTGCGCGAGGAGTTCCGCACCAGCGACGAGCCGGAGCGGCTGCTGGTGGCGCCGCTGGTCCCCGGGCAGGAGGTCCGGTACGTCGGGTTGACCGGGATCAGGACCCATGAACTCCACCGGCTGGGCGCGCAGTTCGCCGACCGGATGGGCGACGAGTTGGCGGAGGTGATGGACCCGCGGACGCTGTTCGGTCTGCTCCAGATCGCCAACCCGGTCGTCTGGGTCGACGCAGTGATCGCCCCGGTCCGGATGGCCGCGCAGGCGCTGATGCTGCCCGCCAACGCCGCCGCCGCGGCCACCCTCCCGGCGCTGCCCGGTTCCGGTCCCGACGAGCCCGCCGCGGCCGGTGCCGGCCCGGACCCGGCCGCCCCGCCGCGCCGGCCGGTGCCGCTCACCCCGGAGCAGGAGGCGTTCCGGGCGGCGTTCCGGCTCAGCCGCTACCGCCCGCTGGCCGACCAGCTCGCCGAGATCGCCTACCGGCGGCGGTACGTCTTCAGCGGCGAGCTGGCCAGTCTCGCCGGCAGCCTGCTGCTCTGCCTGGAGCGCTACACGGGCACCCCGCTCGCGGTCACCGACACCCACCTGCACCTGCTGCGGATGGGGATGCGCCCGGACGCGGAGAAGCCGGACCACCGGCGCCCCCGGCTGCTGTGGAGCGTGGACCGGCGCCGGATCGTCCGGATCGACTGCCACTACGGCGCCACCCGGATGATCCAGTTCCCGACCACCGTCGTCTTCGACGACGGCTCCTGGATCCGGGTGCTCAACCCGGCGCACCGGGAGGACCAGAACCGGTTCGTCGCCGCGGTGCGCGGCATCCCCGGGGACCGTCGGGGCTGACCGGGCCGGCCGGTCGTCGACGCGGGGTGGGTCAGCCTTCCCGCTCGGGATAGCCCACCGGCACCGCCGAGACGTCCTCCAGCGCGGTGGTGATCTCCTCCGGCAGGGTCATCCGCTCCACCTGGAGCGCGCCGAGCAGCTGCCCCACGGTGCGGGCGCCCAGGATCGGCGCGGTCACCCCGGGCCGGTCCCGGATCCAGGTCAGCGCCACCTCGAGCGGGGAGACGCCCAGCCCGCCGGCGGCGATGGCCACCGCCTCGACGATGCTGGAACAGCGCGGCTCCAGGTAGGTGGCGACGAACCGTTCGAAGTGCGCGGAGGCGGCGCGCGAGTCCGCCGGCCGGCCGTGCCGGTACTTCCCGGTCAGCACCCCCCGCCCCAACGGGGACCAGGGCAGCACGCCCAGCCCGAGCGCCGCGCAGGCCGGCAGCACCTCCCGCTCCACGCCCCGCTCCAGCAGCGAGTACTCCACCTGCGCGGCGACCACCGGGGCCCGTCCCGGCCAGGCCGCCTGCCAGGCCGCCGCCCGGGCGGTCTGCCAGCCGGAGAAGTTCGACACCCCGACGTAGCGGACCCGGCCGCTGGACACCGCGTGGTCCAGCGCCGCCAGGGTCTCCTCCAGCGGGGTGTCCGGGTCGTACCCGTGCACCTGCCACAGGTCGACGTGGTCGGTGCCGAGCCGGCGCAGCGAGGCGTCCAGGGTGCGCAGCAGGTGCCCGCGCGAGCCGTCCCGGCGCCGGCCGCTGCCCGGTCGCAGCCCCGCCTTGGTGGCGATCAGCACGTCGTCGCGGGGCACCAGGGTGCCCAGCAGCGAGCCGAGCACCGACTCTGCGTCGCCGTCGCCGAAGACGTCGGCGGTGTCGACCAGGTTGCCGCCCGCGTCGAGGAAGCTCTTCAACTGGGCGGCCGCGTCGTCGGCGTCGGTGTCCCGGCCCCAGGTCATGGTGCCGAGCGCGAGCCGGGAAACCGCCAGCCCGCTTCGGCCGAGCGGTCGCTGCTGCATGAATGAACCTTATTTCGAACCCGCCGTCACCGATATCCTCGCTCCCGTCAAGTTCCCGTCCCCCTCCCGCCTGGCGCGAGGCGGGCGGGGTGAGCCGGTGATCGGCTCCACCGCCGCCATTGCGTACCCTGATGCGACCTGTGGTGCGGATGGGGAGGATCCAGTGCGACTAGGGCTCAGTCTCGGATACCAGACGGCGTGGAGCACACCCGCCGACCACCTGGCGCTTGCCCAGGAGGCGGACCGGCTCGGCTACTCGGTGGTGTGGGCGGCGGAGGCCTACGGCTCCGACTCGCCCAGCATGCTGGCCTGGATGGCCGGGCAGACCGAACGGATCGACATCGGTGCCGCGGTGATGCAGATCCCCGCCCGCACCCCGGCGATGACCGCGATGACGGCGGCCACCATCGACGCCCTCTCCGGTGGCCGGTTCCGGCTCGGCCTCGGCGTCTCCGGCCCGCAGGTCTCCGAGGGCTGGCACGGGGTCCGGTTCGCCAAGCCGCTCGCCCGCACCCGCGAGTACGTCGACATCGTCAAGCTGGCGGTGGCCCGCAAGGAGGTCGCGTACGACGGCGAGCACTACACGCTGCCGCTGCCCGACGGCCCCGGCAAGGCGCTGCGGCTGGGCTTCCACCCGCCCCGCGAGCACATCCCGATCTACCTGGCCGCCGTCGGCCCGAAGAACCTGGAGCTGGCCGGCGAGATCGCCGACGGCTGGCTGGCCGTCTTCTACGCCCCGGAGTTCGCCGAGGAGCAGCTCGCCTCGGTGCGCGCCGGTCGGGCCCGGGCCGGCAAGGAGCTGGCCGGCTTCGACGTGGTCCCCTCCGTGCCGGTGGTGGTCGGCGACGACGTCGCCACCTGCGCCGAGCTGGTCCGCTGGTACGCCGCGCTCTACGTCGGCGGCATGGGCAGCCGGCAGCAGAACTTCTACAACCAGCTCGCCACCCGGATGGGCTACGGCGACGCCGCCCGTGAGGTGCAGGACCTCTACCTGGCCAAGCGGCAGCGCGACGCCGCGGCGGCGGTGCCGATGGAGTTCATCGACCGCACCTCGCTGCTGGGCCCGAAGGAGCGCATCGCCGAGCGACTGCGGGAGTACGCCGCCGCCGGCGTGACCACCCTGTCCGTGACCCTCTTCGTCGCCGACCGGGACAGCGGCGTGCAGACCCTGCGGACGGTCGCCGAGGCGCTCGACCTCTCCGGGGTCGGCGAGTGACCTGGATCGAAGCCATCGTCCTGGGCGTCGTCCAGGGGCTCACCGAGTTCCTTCCGGTCAGTTCGTCGGGGCACCTGCGGATCACCTCGGCGATCTTCTTCGACCGGGACGCCGGCGCCTCGTTCACGGCGGTGACCCAGCTGGGCACCGAGGCGGCGGTGCTCATCTACTTCGCCAAGGACATCTGGCGGATCACCCGTACCTGGCTGCTGGGCCTGCGGGACCGCTCGGTGCGGTCCAGCCTCGACTACCGGATGGGCTGGTACGTCATCGTCGGCTCGATCCCCATCGGGCTCTTCGGCTTCCTGTTCAAGGACCAGATCCGCACCGCGGGTCGCAACCTGTGGGTGGTCTCCACCACACTGATCGTCTTCGCCTTCGTGCTGGCCTTCGCCGAGTACTGGGGTCGGCAGACCCGCACCCTGGAGAACTTCCGGATGCGCGACGGCATCGTGATGGGCTTCGCCCAGGCGATGGCCCTGGTCCCCGGGGTGTCCCGCTCCGGCGGCACGCTCACCGCCGGCCTGCTGCTCAACCTGACCCGGGAGGCGGCGGCGCGGTACTCGTTCCTGCTGGCCATCCCGGCGGTGGTGATGTCCGGCATCTTCAGCGTCGGTGACGTGTTCGAGCCGGCGGCGCCGGGCACCTCGGTGCCCAGCGTGGCGCAGATGATCGTGGCCACGGTGATCGCCTTCGCCATCGGCTACGCGGCCATCGCCTGGCTGCTGCGCTACGTCGCGCACCACACCCTGTACGTCTTCGTGCTCTACCGGGTGGCGCTCGGCACCCTGGTGCTGGCGCTGCTGCTGACCGGCACGATCAGCGCCACCTGAGCGGTACGACCAGGCCGGCCCCCGACACCCCCGGTGCCGGGGGCCGGTGTGCGTCCGGCCTGCCCCTAGGGTGGTGTCCGTGGCGACCCTTCTGCTTCTGCGACACGGCCGGACGACGGCGAACGCCGACGGGGGGCTGGCCGGCCGCCAGCCGGTCGAGCTGGACGACACCGGCCGGGCCCAGGCGACCGCGGTCGGCGAGCGGCTGCGCGCGGTGCCGCTGGCCGCGGTGGTCAGCAGTCCGCTGATCCGCTGCCGGCAGACCCTCCAGCTGGCTCTGCCCGGCGTCGAACCGGTCCTCGAGGAGGGGCTGATCGAGTGCGGCTACGGCAGCTGGGAGGGGCAGCCGCTGAAGAAGCTGGCCAAGGAGCCGCTCTGGCCGGTGGTGCAGCAGCACCCCAGCGCCGCGGTCTTTCCCGAGGGGGAGGCGATGGCGGCCATGGCGGCGCGGGCGGTCGCCGCGGTCCGCTCCTGGGACGCCCGGGTCACCGCCGAGCACGGCCCCGAGGCGGTCTGGCTGGCGTGCAGCCACGGCGATGTGATCAAGGCCATCGTCGCGGACGCGCTCGGCGTACACCTGGATCTCTTCCAGCGCATCGTCGCGGACCCGGCGTCGGTCACCGCGATCCGCTACACCCCGTTGCGCCCTTTCCTCATCCGGCTCAACGACACCGGGGGCGACCTGGTCGGCCTGGTGCCGCCGATGCGCAAGCGGCGCCGCCGGGCGACCGGCGCGGCCGATTCCGACGCCGCGGTCGGCGGTGGCGCGGGCGCGACCCGGTGAGTCGGCGTCGCCACGCCGGGCGGGGGCGGCGCGGGTCCCGGCGTTTCGCCCTCGGCTTATTCGGCGTCGGTGCGGTGCGCGACGCTTCCACGGGCCGGATAGGGTCGTGGGTATGACCCACCAGGTGCACGCCTTCGAGCCGCCGGAGCGGTTCGTCGCCGGGACCGTCGGGCCACCGGGGGAGCGGACGTTCTTCCTCCAGGCGCGCGGCGGCGGCCGGCTGGTCAGCGTCGCGCTGGAGAAGGTGCAGGTGTCGCTGCTCGCCGAGAAGCTGGAGGAGCTGCTCACCGAGGCGCAGCGCCGGTTCGGCGTCGACCTGCCGGAGCCGCCCGCCGCCGTCGGCGACAACGACCCGCTGGACACTCCGGTGGACGAGGAGTTCCGGGTCGGCACCCTCGGGCTGGCCTTCGACGTCGACACCGCCACGGTGGTGATCGAGGCGATCGCCGCCGGTGAGGCGGAGGTCGAGGTCGAGCTGGACGACGACGAGGACGACGAGGACGACGACGAGGAGCCGGACGAGGACCTCGACCGGCTCCGGGTGCGGCTGACCCCCGAGGCGACCCGCGAGTTCATCGAGCGGGCCAAGCGGGTGGTCAACGCCGGGCGGCCCCCGTGCCCGCTCTGCGGCCAGCCGCTCGACCCCGCCGGCCACCTCTGTCCCCGGCACAACGGCTACCACCGGTGACCTCGTCGGAGTTGCAGCGCCGGGACGGCAGCGCCGCGCTCCGGCTGTTGCGCGACGGTGAGCTCACCCTGGAGGGGCGGCTGGTCGACGCCTCCAACACCACCCTGCGCGGGATCCTGACCCTGGACGACGCGTCGGCCCGGTGCGTCTACAAGCCGGTGCGCGGCGAACGCCCGCTCTGGGACTTCCCCGACGGCACCCTCGCCGGCCGGGAGGTCGCCGCCTATCTCGTCTCGCGGGCCACCGGGTGGGACCTGGTGCCGCCGACCGTGCTGCGCGACGGCCCGTTCGGCCCGGGCTCCTGCCAGCTCTGGATCGACGAGCCGTCCGACGCCGAGCCGCTGGTCGGGTTCGTGCCCGACCAGGAGGTGCCGCCGCGCTGGTTCCCGGTCGCCGCGGCCCGCGACGACGACGGCGCCGCGTACGCCCTGGCGCACGCCGACGACCCGCGGCTGGCCCGGCTGGCCGTCCTCGACGCGGTGCTCAACAACGCCGACCGCAAGGGCGGGCATGTGCTGGTGGGGCCGGACGACCGCCTCTACGGCGTGGACCACGGCGTCTGCTTCCACGTGGAGGAGAAGCTGCGGACGGTCCTCTGGGGCTGGGCGGGCCGCCGGCTGCCGCCGGACGCGGTGGAGATGCTCGACGCGCTCGCCGGTCAGCTCACCGGGGAGTTGGGCGCGGAGCTGGCCGAGCACCTGACGATCGGCGAGATCGCCGAGCTGGCCGCCCGGGTGGACCGGCTGCGCGCCACCGGCAGCTACCCGCTGCCGCCGCAGGAGTGGCCGGCGATGCCCTGGCCGCCCATGTGAGCCGTTGTCATGTTGATCACCCGGGAGGCGGCTCCCGGCGGCCTGACGGCTCGTTAGGCTGGCGGTCATGGAGTCTTGGGCGGGACATGAGGTGCCACGGCTGCCGGGCGACGGGGTGCCTCTGAGGTTGTACGACTCGGCGCGGCGTGGCGCCCACCCCAGCCGGCCGGAGAGCACGGCGAGCATGTACGTCTGCGGCATCACCCCGTACGACGCCACCCACCTGGGCCACGCCGCCACCATGATCACGTTCGACCTGGTGCAGCGGATGTGGCGCGACGCGGGGATCACCGTGCGTTACGTGCAGAACGTCACCGACATCGACGACCCGCTGCTGGAGCGGGCCGCGCGCGACGGCGAGGACTGGAAGGTCCTGGCCATGCGCGAGACCGCGCTGTTCCGGGAGGACATGGAGGCGCTGCGGATGATCCCGCCGGCGCACTACGTGGGCGCGGTGGAGTCGATCCCGGACATCGCCGAGAAGGTCCTCGTCCTGCTCAAGGACGGCGCCGCGTACCGCCTCGACGACGGCACCGGTGACGTCTACTTCGACACCGCCGCCGCGCCGCAGTTCGGCTACGAGTCCCACCTGACCCGCGAGCAGATGCTGGAGATCTTCCCGGAGCGCGGTGGCGACCCGGACCGGGCCGGCAAGCGCGACCCGCTGGACCCGCTGCTGTGGCGGGGCGCCCGCGAGGGCGAACCCTCCTGGCCGGGCGGCGAGCTGGGCGCCGGCCGCCCCGGCTGGCACATCGAGTGCGCGGTGATCGCGCTGAACCTGCTCGGCGACCGGATCGACGTGCAGGGCGGCGGCAACGACCTGCTCTTCCCGCACCACGAGTACTCCGCCGCGCACGCCGAGCGGCTGACCGGTCAGGCCCCCTTCGCCGACCACTACGTGCACGCCGGCATGATCGGCCTGAACGGCGAGAAGATGTCGAAGTCCAAGGGCAACCTGGTCTTCGTGTCCCGGCTGCGGGCCGACCAGGTCGACCCGATGGCCGTCCGGCTCGGGCTGATGGCCGACCACTACCGCGGCGACCGCACCTGGACCGACGAACTGCTCGCCGCGGCGCAGGAGCGCCTGGCCCGCTGGCGCCGGGCCGCCGCGGCCCCCGCCGGGCCGTCCGGGGCGGAGCTGCTTGCCGGGGTACGCGACCGGCTCGCCGACGACCTGGACACCCCGGGCGCCCTCGCCGTGGTCGACGCCTGGGTCGACCGGGTCCTCGCCGGTGGTGGTGACGACCCGGGCGCTCCCGCGCTCTTCGCCGACACCGTGGACGCGCTCCTCGGCATCCGCCTCTGAGCCCGCCCGGCAGCGCCTGAGGCGGTGTCGCCGCCCAACCGGCGCGACCCGGGTGGCCCCCGGACGCGCATGATCGGGTTGCGTTCGCCGACACCGGGCACGGCGTGTCGGGTCGGAAAATGCGACCCGATCATGGAGTTGGGGTGGCGGCCGGGTCGCCGCGCTGGTCGGGGAGGCGGGCGCCACCGGTCTCGGCGGGGCGGTGCGGGGCATGGTCTCGGCCGCCGGTGCGGCGGCGTGGGTCAGCCGAGGACGAGGCCGGGGTCGGGGTCCGCCTCCGGGGCCGGGGCGGGGATCCGGTACTCCTCGGTGAGGGTGGTCATCGGTCCGGGCCAGGTGGCCTGGGCGACCTCGATGGGCTTGTGCGCCGCGTCGTAGGCGACGTGCAGCAGGTGCAGCACGGGGGTGTCCGGCCGGATCTGGAGGGTCTCCGCCTCCTCCCGACTGGGCTGTCGGGCGCTGATCGTGTCGGTGGCGGAGACGTACCGGCGGCCGGTGGCCTCCTCGGCCTCCTGGTAGAGCGGGCGGCCGAACGCCTCGGCCCGCTCCAGCGAGGTGCCGGCGGTGTCGGCGGGCAGGAACCAGGAGGCGCCCACCTCGACCGGGGAGTCCTCGGTGCGGACCAGGTGGCGGCGGCAGAGCAGCTCGGTGCCGTCGGTGACGCCGAACGCGTCGGCCACCTCCGGCGGGGCGGGGGAGCGGCCGACGGAGACCAGTTGCTGCCGGTACCGGGCGGCGAGGTCGGTGTGGTAGCCGCGGAAGCCGCCGTAGCGGCCCCGGGCGAGCCGGTTGAGCCGGCGCCGGGTGCCCCGGACGTACGTACCGGAACCGGGTTTGGTGATCAGGATGCCCTCGACCCGTAGCTGGTCGACGGCGCGCTGCACGGTCTGCTTAGCCACCCCGAACATCTCGGCGATGGCCGGGATGGAGGGCAGCCGCTCGCCGGGCGCCCAGTCGCCGCGGCGCACCTGCGCCTTGAGCTGCGCGGCGATCTGCCGGTGCGGGAACTCGGCGGCCCCGGGGTTGATCTGCATGCGGCACCCTCCCATCAGCTAGGTTCCTAGGATGCCCCAGGTGGTGTGTCGGGCGCCACCCCGACACGGAGTTCCGCTGATCGGTGGCGGCGCACAGTCGCCGATCCGGACCGCGAGCGCGTCGAGCAGCTGCCCGAGGCCGAACTCGAAGGGCCGGTCTGTCCGCGGCGATCATGCTGGTGAACACGCTGCTGGCGGCCGGACGCCTCGGCGTGATCTACGGCGAGGTGGTCGCGGTGGCGGCGCTGCCGACCTTCGCCTCGAGCCTCGGCGCGGCCGGCCGGATGGCACGGATCCCGGCGTCACCGCGGTGGGGCACTGAAGCGGTGGTCACTGCTCCCGACACTCGGCGGGAGCAGCGACCACGCGGTGCTCAGTCCGTGGCGGGCGGCCGGGTCACCAGGAGCCGGCGGTGGGGCCGGCGGAGCCGCCCCGACGGCGCAGGTACTTCTCGAACTCCTGGGCGATCTCGTCGCCGGTGAGGGGGGTGATGCCGGCGTCGCCGACCCGTTCCTCCAGCTCGCGGACGTACTCGCCGAGCTCGGCGTCCTGCTCGGCGGCGCCGCGCACCCGCTGCTCCCACTCGGCGGCCTCCTCGGCCAGGTCGGCCATCGGCACCGGCAGGTCGAGCACCTCCTCGACCCGGTGCAGCAGCGCCAGGGTGGCCTTGGGGCAGGGCGGGTTGTTGGCGTAGTGCGGCACGTGCACCCAGAACGAGACGGCGTCGACCTCCGCGCGGGTGCAGGCGTCCTGGAGCACCCCGACGATGCCGGTCGGGCCGTCGTAGCGGGTGGGGGTGAGCTGGTAGCGGCGGGCGGCCTCGGCGTCGGAGGCGCTTCCGCTGATCGGCAACGGCCGGGTGTACGGGACGTCGGCGAGCAGCGCGCCGAGCAGCACCACCCGCTCCACCTCGAGGCTGTGGCAGATCTCCAGCACCTGCTCACAGAAGGTGCGCCAGCGCATGCTGGGTTCGATGCCGCGGATCAGCACCACGTCCCGCTCGGTGCCCTCGGGGCTGGCCACCATGAACTTCGTGGTGGGCCATTCGATCCGGCGGGTCTCACCGTCGGCCATGGTAATGGTGGGTCGGCTCACCTGGAAGTCGTAGAAGTCCTCCGGGTCCAGTTCGGTCACCGGGCGGGCCTGCCAGACCTGCTCCAGGTGCTCCACGGCGGCGGTGGAGGCGTCCGCGGCGTCGTTCCAGCCCTCGAAGGCGGCGATCGCCACCGGGGACCGCAGCACCGGCAGGCCGTCGAACTCGGTCACGCCGTCACCTCACCCTGCTCGTCGGGGACGGTGCCGGGGCCGCGCCCCATGAGCCGCCCACCGGGCACGGTGGCGTTGCTGTAGTCCTTCACGTCCGTCAGCCTACGTGGCGGGGCGGGATGCGGCCCGTCGGCCGCGCCGGTCGGGCCCGCCGGCGGGGCGTCGTACCGCGCTGAACCGGACAGCGTGATCCGCCTGACAGAATGTGGGAAGCGGCGCGGCCGGGGATCGGTCGGGACGCGGCCGCACTAACCTGAACGCGTGCGGACCTCTTTGCTCGATGCGCTGGCCGACCGGATCCTGATCGCCGACGGCGCGATGGGGACGATGCTGCATGCCGCCGACCTGACCCTCGACGACTACGAGGGCCTCGAGGGCTGCAGCGAAATCCTCAACGTCAGCCGCCCGGACGTGGTGCGCGGCGTGCACGAGGCGTACCTGGCCGCGGGGGCGGACTGCGTCGAGACGAACACCTTCGGCGCCAACCTGCCCAACCTCTCCGAGTACGACATCCCGGCACGGATCCGGGAGCTCTCCGAGGCCGGCGCGCGGCTGGCCCGGGCGGCCGCCGACGCGTACGCCACCGCGGAGCGGCCACGCTACGTGCTCGGCTCGATGGGGCCGGGCACCAAGCTGCCCACCCTGGGCCACGCCGCGTACGCGTCGCTGCGGGACGCGTACCGGGAGAACGCCGCCGGGCTGGTCGCCGGCGGGTCCGACGCGCTGATCATCGAGACCTCGCAGGACCTGCTCCAGGTCAAGGCGGCGGTGGTCGGGTCGAAGCGGGCGATGGCCGAGCTGGGGCTCAGCGTCCCGATCATCTGCCAGGTCGCCGTGGAGACCACCGGCACGATGCTGCTGGGCAGCGAGATCGGCGCGGCGCTGACCGCGATCGAGCCGCTCGGGGTGGACCTGATCGGGCTGAACTGCTCGACCGGCCCGGCGGAGATGGGCGAGCACCTGCGCTACCTGTCCAAGCACTCGCGGATCCCGGTGTCGGTGATGCCGAACGCCGGCCTGCCCGTGCTGACCAAGGACGGGGCGTACTTCCCGCTCACCCCGGTCGAGTTGGCCGACGCCCTGGAGCGGTTCGTCGCCGAGTACGGCGTCTCCCTGGTGGGCGGCTGCTGCGGCACCACCCCGGAGCACATCCGGGTGCTGGTCGAGCGGCTGGGGGGCGTCGCCCCGGTGGCCCGCGAGCCGCAGCCCGAGCCCGGGGTCTCCTCGATCTACCACCACGTGCCGTTCGCGCAGGACGCCAGCGTGCTGATGGTGGGGGAGCGCACCAACGCCAACGGCTCCAAGGCGTTCCGCGAGGCGATGCTCGCCGCGGACTGGCAGGCCTGTGTGGAGGTCGCCCGGAGCCAGGCCCGGGACGGCTCGCACCTGCTGGATCTCTGCGTCGACTACGTCGGCCGGGACGGCACGCGGGACATGCGGGAGCTGGCCGGCCGGTTCGCCACCGCCTCGACCCTGCCGATCATGCTGGACTCCACCGAGCCGGCGGTGATCGAGGCCGGGCTGGAGATGCTCGGCGGCCGGTGCGTGGTCAACTCGGTGAACTTCGAGGACGGCGACGGCCCCGACTCCCGCTACGCCCGGGTCATGCCGATCGTCGCCGAGCACGGCGCGGCCGTGGTGGCGCTGCTCATCGACGAGGAGGGGCAGGCCCGCACGAAGGAGTGGAAGGTCCGGGTGGCCAGCCGGCTGATCGAGGACCTGACCGACCGGTGGGGGTTGCGCCGCGCCGACATCCTCATCGACGCGCTGACCTTCCCGATCGCCACCGGTCAGGAGGAGACCCGCCGCGACGGACTGGAGACGATCGAGGCGATCCGGGAGATCGCCGCCCGCTACCCGGGGGTCAACTTCACCCTGGGCATCTCCAACGTCTCCTTCGGACTCAACCCGGCCGCGCGGCAGGTGCTCAACTCGGTCTTCCTGCACGAGTGCGTGCGGGCGGGGCTGACCTCGGCGATCGTGCACGCCAGCAAGATCCTGCCGATGGCGAAGATCCCCGACGAGCAGCGGGAGGTCGCCCTCGACCTGGTCTACGACCGCCGTCGCGAGGGGTACGACCCGGTGCAGCGTTTCATCGAGCTCTTCGAGGGTGTCGATGTCACCAGCGCCCGCGCCACCCGGGCTCAGGAGCTGGCGGGGCTGCCGTTGGACGAGCGGCTCAAGCGGCGGATCATCGACGGTGAGCGCAACGGCCTGGAGGCCGACCTGGACGCGGCGATGGCCGGCGGGCGGAACCCGCTGTCGATCATCAACGACATCCTGCTGGACGGGATGAAGGTGGTCGGGGAGCTGTTCGGTTCCGGGCAGATGCAGCTGCCGTTCGTGCTCCAGTCCGCCGAGGTGATGAAGACCGCGGTGGCGTACCTGGAGCCGCACATGGAGAAGGCCGACGACGGCGGCAAGGGCCGGATCGTGCTCGCCACGGTCAAGGGCGACGTGCACGACATCGGCAAGAACCTGGTCGACATCATCCTGTCCAACAACGGCTACGAGGTCGTCAACATCGGCATCAAGCAGCCGATCAGCGCGATCCTGGACGCCGCCGAGCAGCACCGGGCCGACGCGATCGGCATGTCCGGCCTGCTGGTCAAGAGCACGGTGATCATGAAGGAGAACCTCGCCGAGATGGCCTCGCGCGGCGTCGCCGAGCGCTGGCCGGTGCTGCTCGGCGGGGCGGCGCTGACCCGCGCGTACGTGGAGGACGACCTGCGGGCGATGTTCCCCGGCCAGGTGCACTACGCCCGGGACGCGTTCGAGGGACTCTCCCTGATGGACCGGGTGATGACCGCCAAGCGGGGTGGCGCTCCCGTGGTCGACCCGGAGCGGGAGGCGGCCCTGGCGGCGCGGCGGGCCCGCCGGGAGAAGCAGCGGGCGATGGTGGGGGAGGCCCTGCCCGAGCTGCACGACGCCTCGGTCCGCTCCGACGTCGCCGCCGACGTGGAGGTGCCCGCGCCGCCGTTCTTCGGTACCCGGGTGGTCAAGGGGGTGCCGCTGGCCGACTATGCGGCGCTGCTCGACGAGCGGGCCACCTTCCTGGGGCAGTGGGGGCTGCGCGGCGCCCGCGGCGGCACGGGACCGTCGTACGAGGAGCTGGTGGAGACCGAGGGACGGCCGCGGCTGCGCTACTGGCTGGACCGGCTGATCGCCGACAAGGTCCTCGAGGCGGCCGTCGTGTACGGCTACTTCCCCGCGTACGCCGAGGGCAACGACCTGGTGGTGCTGGACGAGAACGGCCACTCCGAGCGGGCCCGGTTCTCCTTCCCCCGGCAGCGCCAGGAGCGGCGGCTCTGCCTGGCCGACTTCTTCCGGCCCAAGGGTGAGCAGCTGGACGTGGTGGCGTTGCAGCTGGTCACCGTCGGGCAGCCGATCAGCGAGTACACCGCGAAGATGTTCGCCGCCAACGAGTACCGCGACTACCTGGAGGTGCACGGGCTCTCCGTGCAGCTCACCGAGGCCCTCGCCGAGTACTGGCACCGGCGGATCCGGGCGGAGCTGACCCTGCCGGGCGGCCGTACCGTCGCCGACGACGACCCGGCGGACCTGGCCGGTCTGCTGCGCACCGACTACCGGGGCTGCCGGTACGCGTTCGGCTACCCCGCCTGCCCGGACCTGGAGGACCGGGCGAAGATCGTGGAGCTGCTCGGCGCGGAGCGGATCGGGGTGCAGCTGTCGGAGGAGTTCCAGCTGGTGCCGGAGCAGGCCACCGACGCGATCGTGGTACACCACCCGGAGGCGAACTACTTCAACGCCAAATAGAATCAGTCGGCGGTAGATGGGCTCTGAGCTGCATGAACAGAGGTCACGCCCCGCCGCTTGGGCACACGGTGGGCACATGGGACGCCCGCGCGGCGCGGGCCTCCGCGAAGGTGTCGTCCACGTCTTGCGCAGACAGCTCCTCCTCGTCCGGCCACAACCCCGCGTAGAACTTCCACGTGGTTGTCGGGTCCGCGTGGCCGAGCCGTGCGGCCACCGTGTTTGCGCTACGCCCCTCGAAGATCAGTGCACTGGCATAGAAGTGCCGGAGGTCGTGCATCGTCGCCTCGCCGGGCAGCCCGGCGGCTTCCCGCGCCGGGTCCCACACGTACTTGTTGAACCGGTTCCTGTGCAGCGCCCGGCCATTGCCGTCGGTGAACATCAGTCGGGCCGACCGGGTGACCGGGCGCGGCCCGGTTGTGTCGAGCTGTCCGGCCGGGGAATCTCCCCCCGGGCGGGATACCCCTCTTCCGCCGGAGGGGCCGGGGGACTGGCCCCTCGCCCGAGGGCAGGGGGCTGCATGGCGTCGACATGGACCGGTACGGTGCCCGGCATGATCCGCACCCGCCGCCTACTCGCCGCCGCCCTGCTCCTAGCTCTGCCTGGCTGCGCCAGCGAGCCGCAGCCGACGAAGCCGCAGTACGTAACCACGCTCGACAGCGCCGCACCGGCCACCAGCGGCCCGCCCGTCGATGGCGGCACCTACGACAGCCCGCTCGTCCTGGTCGACGCGCTCCGCAAGGGCGGCATCGACTGCACCGGCTACTCGGCCATCGCCCAACCGAGGGGCGCAGTCGCCCGCGGCAACTGCCACGTCAACGGCGACGAGTACACCGTCGGCATCTACGCCTCGGCGGCGGACGCCAGGGCACAGCCAAACGCTATGGCGGAGTTGTTGAAGGGTGTGGCGCCGGTAGACCTGGTGCTAGGTCGGAACTGGACGGTGGGCTGCCCGGATCCGCAGGCGTGCCAGGCTGTGGCGTCGGTGCTGGGTGGCGAGGTGTTCCACGAGGACGCTTGACCCCGGTCTCAATACCGCCGCTTCGGCCGTACAGCGGCCCTGCAGCTCCTTCGGATGCTGGCGGTGACCGCGAACCGCAGTCCCGCCATCAGCGTTACACCGCCGGACACCACCAACGCCACGGTACCGACCGTGGCAGGCGGCCCAGACCAGGAGAGGGCTGCGAGACCCAACCCCGTTCCCGCAGCGATGTCGGAAATCGCATCGCCTACACGCGAATCTCGGACCGAGAGTTTGGTGCGCCGTCGTGCGTCAAGCAGCATTCTCGGCGCAGCGCGGCCCACGGCGCCAACGGTGAATTGGACAGCGGTAATCAGCTTGAGCAGCTTGCCGGGCCGCTCGTCGATGATCGCGCTCCACTCCTCCGCGTACCCGGCAGCGATGTCCGCATCCGGCGTCCAGCGGTAGGCAGCCCAGCGGACCAGCTTTCGTGCCGCCCATGGGGAGACGTCCGTCATCTCGTTGACGAGCAGCCCGAAGATGAAGCTCGCCAGGATCTCCCAGCCGTTCACGCCTCGCACCAGCCGAAGGCCAGGCGGGGACGGGTAGACGGCGCGGGCTTGGGTCGCCGCGCGGCGATCAGGTCCCGGGCGCTGGTCACCCCGTGCGGGGTGAGGCGGTAGTACCGGCGGCGGGGCTTGCCGGGCTCAGCGTCCTCTTCCCACCGAGAGGTCACCCACCTCGACTCGGCGAGCCGTTCGAGGATCCTGTAGATCGTCGGGCCTGACTTCCCGGTCGCCTTCATGATCGCCCAGCCGTGCAGCTCGTTGTCGTCTGCGTCGAGGAGGGCGGCAAGGACAGCCAGGAGTGGCCCGGTGACGCGCACAGGTCCGTCCGACATGGACTTAATGATAGTAGGTGAAATAAGAACGTCCAGTCGCCGCGCCGACCGGGGGCTACCCCGCACTCGGTGTCCGGCCGCGCGGATCTCCACCGGCACCCCTTGGGCTGGCCGCCGCTCTGCGATCTGGTTGTAGAACGGCCGCCACCCCGTCGCTCGAAATTGTTCAGGTACGTGTTGAGCGACGGGGCGACGGGGCGCGCAGCATGTCGACGAGGTTGGTGAAGTCCCTGCCGAGCGGCGTGAACGTCACGGCACCGGGGTTCTTGTTTGGTGATCTCTTCTTACCGGCAGCCGAATCGATGGTGGTGAGCGTTCCCTTCGATTGCGCGTTGACCCACCAGCGCCGACGAGGTCGCCCCGGAGTCTCCATCCTCCGGGGCGTCTTCATGTCCGCGCCGATTGGAGGTCACGGGTGTTGAAGTGGCTCACCGTCGATGAAATCCGGATCTTGTATCGGCGGCCGGTCGGGACGATTCATCGGTTGGCGTCGTCCGACCGATGGACCAAGGCAGATGACCGGCGGCCCGCGCTGTACCTGGCGAACGACGTCTAGGCGACCTTTGACCGGCTCGTCCGCCGCCGGGAGTCCGGAAGTCCGGGCGAACGGTCGATCGGCTCTCACGCGACTCCAGTGAGTGCCTTCCGGGTGTCCCAACCGGAGCCGCCGTGGGCACATCGTGGGCACAGTCCGCCGAGAAACGCCGTGAAGAAGTGTGAATTTACCGGTGGCTATATGGGCAGGTCCAAGGCGAGATCCGGCCGTTTCCGCAGGTAGCGGAACCGTCCGGATCTCTTCAACGCCAAGTAACGACGGCAGTGCCCTGACCTGCACCTCAGCTCTTCGGAGGGCCGCTGAGCCAAGATCATGTCGTCTCCAGGCCGTCGACGACATCCGGGCCGTCATTGGCGGCCTGGTCCTCGCCGAACGCGGAGCTGACCATGCCGAGGCTCGCGCGTCGGCTCCGAGCCAGTATGCAGGCGCGGAAGCAAGGCTTTGCGTATCTCGAAGAGGGCGCCGATCCCGCCAAGCTTTGAGCAGGGCTTACGGCCAAAACGGCCGGCCGCCGGCGATGTCGGGCTCCACTTGATGCGTTAGGGATTGGTATCAGTTGTTGGGTGACACGTCCGGCCGTTCAGAGGCTCTGCTCTCACGCGGCGTGAGCGGCGTGAACGTGCCGCTTTTGACCATTTTCGGTAAAGACGCTCCGCAGTGGCGACTCGCACGTTCCGGTTAGGAGTTGGGAGGCGCCCACCCGCCGAACCCCAGGTCGTCAGTGCGGTCGCTGCGGAGCATGTCGGTGTCGACGGCTTCCAGCTCGTCAGCGACATCTACCCACAGCTGCGTCACGGACTCCCACCGCGGTGTCGTGCCCTGGTGCTCCCGGGAGAACTCCACCAGGCATCCGTGAAGCGGACCCTCACGCAGGTCTATGAATACGCCGCCCCCCGCACCGTCACCAGCGATGGGCAGCCATCGGGGAAGCCAGTACAACTGGGGTTGGAGGATGCCCGCTGGCTGGGTGTTCTGGCCGGCCACGAATCGTGCCATCTCCTCCCGCGGCCCTGGCGGGTACGACTTCTGTTGGACCTCCAGGTGCATCCGCCATCGCTCCAGCGCGATGGACGTGGGGTATGGACTCGAGAAGTCAGGGATCAGACTTGCACTTGGTAGGCCGATGCCGTGCCGGACTCCGTTGGACAGCCCCCACCAGGCTCGAAGGTCGGCCGGGAGCGCCACACCAAGGGCGGTTGCAACAGTGTCGATCTCGGCTGCCGTTGCCGGCGGGTTCAGCTCCGTACGGAATCGGGGGGCAAACCGTGACAGCCAATCCTCGATTCGGTGCCACGCCCGCCCCACCTCAGTGTCGGTACCCATGCCGCGATCAAACCAGGCCGATCCGCCGAGGCATATGCCCCGTCACGTCGGGGCGGCCTGACAACTGCCTTATGCCCGCCTCCACCGGAAGCAACTCGCGTCCGCGCATCGGCGGGCAGGCAACCGCGAACAGCAGGGCCGTGGCAGGTGTCACCGAACGTGTCCGGCACGGTAAGGGCCGGTGTAACCCTTCAATTGAAGTCAGCCTGTAACGCGTCAACCGGAGTACGACAGCCGGCCGCCGGCGAAGTGGTTCCAAGTTTCTGTACGTCTTCAAGGCGGCCCTGGACGGGCCGCACGCGCCGCCGCCTGGGCGCGCGCCGGCCGCTGCCGCTGCCGCTCTGCGGCCGTCACGCCTGATGCCCGGCGGCTGGCGCGGAGAGCGGGGAGCCCGGGGGCCGCCGCAGCACGACAGACCCTTGACCAGTGGAGCGGTGGGCCGGCAGCCCGCCGGCCGCACGGCCGCGAGCCCGCGCGGCGTAGGGGAGCGGACACCGGCCGCGCCGGCGAGCTGGCGGCGGTCGCGGGGTGCGGCTACTGCGCCTCCGGCGGGGGCGCTCCGGCTCCAGGATGGCCGGGGCTCCGTCGGCGGGGCACGGTCCGTGGGTGGATGCGGTAAGCCATCCCGTCTGCCATCGACCCGGGCAAGCCGAGCAGACCACCGCCCGACCCGCCAGCGTCCGAACCTGCGTCAAGGTCCGCTTGACATGGCGGGCCGGGCGGCGGCCCGCTCCCCAGAAGGACGGGTCGACGGCAGACGGGATGGTGAGTTAGTGCGTCAGGTTCCACCTGAGCAGGTCAGCTCTTTCGCCGCTCGGCGGCACGATGTGCCAGGATTCGCTCTACTGAATCCACCCGCCGTCCAACCTGAGTCTCGTACCCCGCACCAGCGCCTATCTGCCGTAGCACTTGCAGACCGTGCGGGTCCTCGCGCAGAGCAAGACCGGCAGCAGCCTCAAGCCTCGCGTCCGGGTAGTCGTCGAACATGTGCGCGGCCATGAGGTTCCGAACCGCCGGGGTGTCGATGCCGGAGTCGGCCAGGGTGCCCAAGGCGTTCGACCGGGTCCGGCCGTCGATGTCCGACGCCAGCTCGATCAACGTCGCCACCACGTCCGGTGGAGTGGCGAACGGAATTAGCGGCGGGTCAGGACGGGGCGCCGCCTGCGGCGGCTCGCCGATAGCCACGACGAGTTCGCCGGCCACCCGGCGGCGGATCTCCGGGTCGGGGTGACGGGCGTGGGGCAGCAAATCGGTCAGGTCGCCACGCCGGGTGTACTCAGCGAACGCACCGATCACACTGTCGAGGGCGACCAGATCCTCCTCGGCGCGCAACCGTGGCCTGAGCACCTCCAGCGCCTCTGCCTTGAAGGGCCGCTCGTAAAAGCTCAGGTGGTGCAACACCTCGGTTGCGAACCTCCTCGTGTCGACCGACGGGTGCGCCACGAGGTTCGCGGCCCAGCCAAACGTCTCCTCCGGGTCCTGTTGGTCCGCTAGGGCTGTCTGAGATTGGCTCCAGTCGCAGGAGCGCGGGTCCGCGTAGAACAGGGCACGAGCCAACAGCTCATCAGGGGAGGCGGGTACGCCGAGTCGCCCTTCGAGATAGGTGACTATCGCCCGATGCGCTGTCTGCACTTCGGCACGCCGCCCGTCGGCGGGCATCACCCGGATCCGGGTTGTGTGCAGTCCCCAGTCGGTGACCGGGATCCGCTCACGCTCGACGACGGACTCGTCTTGGACCGCACCCAGACGGCGATGCAACTCCAGCACCGGGTCGACGTCCAGCCACGGCCGCGCGATGTCCAGGGCCTTGCGCACCGCGTCCTCCGGCAACTGCTTCCGCCACGGCACCAAGTTGCTGCTCAGTAGTTCCTGCAAGATCTCGCTCGCGCCGTGGTCAGCCGCCCAGGCGACCGGGTCGGTGCCATCCGCCCAAGCCCGGTTCGGGTCCACCCCCGCATTGAGCAAGCTTTCGACGACGTCGGTGTGGCCAGCAACCATCGCCGCACGGAGCAACGAACTGCCCTCGTCACCCGCGAGCACATCCGCCGACACCGGCCGCAACAACTCATCGACGGACTGCACATCACCGGCTTGCACCGACCTTAGGAGGCGAGCATCCACCCGGCCATTGTGCCCCGGTGGACGTCAGCGACCGATCGTGCCCGTGCTGTGCCCGATACAGGGGTCAGCAAGGGCCAGCGGCGGGCTTCGGGCAGCCCTACCGCTAACTCTCAGTGCCACTCAACCGGCCGCCACTGCTACCCCACGTGCAGATCAATCCGATTCCCAAGCTGATGCTCGGCACCTTCCAAACTGATGGTGGCTAGGGGAAGTCGCTAGGCTGACCAGCTCGGGTGACGGTTGGAAGGGGGAAGGTTGAGGCACGGCCAGCGCGACCGTAAGCGTTGGGAGCAGGTCGTGGAGCTCCTGGCCGTCATCATGCTGGCGATACCGACGAGCCTGATTCTGTTCTCCGCCGACCTGTTGTGGCGGGACGGCCTGGCGGCAGGCGTCCTGCTGCTGGCTACGTTCACGGTTCCACCGGGTCTGGCGCTCTGGCTGATCGAGCGTCGGGGCCGCCAGCGGTGAGTGACAACCTGGGTGACGACGGGAGCGGACGCTGCTGGACGAGCCAGGACGACGACGGACTGTTTCCGCAGGTCAGCCATGCTGTCAGCGCAGGTCACACACGCATGCTGGTTCTTTCACACCGAAAAGGTCACAGCAGCTCGAACTCAAACCGTTCCTCCTGGCCAAGCTCCTGGTCCTTGGCTTGAACGGCTCGCAGGAGACTGCAGATCTTCCCAAATCTCTTCGCTCCGAGGTTCCTTTTACTGACCTGCCAGTGGGCCCAGCCCACTCGGACGGGACGAGGGACATCCATGCTCAACCGATCCCACAGGGCATCTAGGTTCGAACCGTAGTAAGGCCCGAGGTCGAGAGCCCGGCCCAGGAGTCGATGAGGGTCGCCCTCGGTCCGTACCTCCCGGCCATCGATTTGGACGAGCACTCGCCTCTCCTCGCATGTGGATGCTCGGGAGACACCGTAAGCGGTCAGGGCGACGGTGGCAGTCACCGGCGTCGTTTGGGTTGACGATGGCCCCGGCAGTGCGATCAGCGCGACAGCTTTAGGCCGATTCCCGCTGGCTGTCTTGCCGTGCCCGTCACGTGCCCGCTACGTCGGTCAGCAAGGGGCAGCAAGAGAGTACGCCGCCGGATCATCAACGGACGGAGGCGACGAGTGGCGCTTCCAACCAGCGCGGCCGGGATGGTCTACCGGCAGATCCAGGCACCTTCCAAACTGACGGTGCAGCCTAGCGTCGGATGAGAAAGGGCGATATGGAGCTCGCGCGGCACGACCAGGAGGCGACCGAGGCTGCCGTCGCGTACCTACTGACGGAATCCCTGCTGATGATCCGTTACCTAGCAGCAGCTGACGGGGATCGGACGGTGCCGGTTAACCGCCGCCAGGAGCAGGTGCACGCGCTCGCGGACCTCTGCCATAACCTCCCGGCCTGGCTCGACCCGACGCGCCGCGAACGCATCCATGAGGGGATCGCCTTCATGTGGCGCACCGCCTCGCCAGCGAAACGCAAATGGGTTCGGCAATGCTGGGACGCGATCAACTACGACTACCGCTGGCTTCTGAGTGACTAACTGAAAGATCGGCTCGTGCCGTCCCGGGGCCGTGTAGGCCGCCACGGGGCCGCAGAGGGCGACCAACGACGACCAACAGCAACCGAAGGAACAGCAGGTCAGCCCCCATGCATGGGCGGCTGACCTGGTGGGCGACGGCCGAGTCGACCTGTACGCCGGATTCTGGTCTGGACGAGCGGCTGGCTACCGTCTGGGCATGCCCGAGGGCCATTTTGCGATCAAGCTAAGCCACGACCAGGCGCTGGTGCTATCAGACTGGCTTGATCGCGTGATCGGGACGGCGGCGTTCGATCGCCTGGTTGACGACCCTGCCGTCTGGTCTGCGTTGTACAGCATCAGCGGTCCCTTGGAGACCTCGCTGCCTGAGCTGTTCATGCCGGACTACAAGGCGCGGTTGGAAGCGGCTCGGGAACGCCTCCGGGGGAGCGAGCCGGCCCGTGACGGGTGAGTGACGACGGGAGCGGACGCGGCTGGACGGGCCAGGATGATGACGGACTGTTTCCGCAGGTCGGGCATGCTGACAGCGCAGGTCACACATGCGCGCTGGTTTTTTCACGCCGAAGAGGTCGGCTGCCAGCTGCCAGATTCAGCACCAAGATCATGCCGTCAGTAGGCCGTCTAACGTAGGCCGGTGGTGGCAACTGATGACCAACCATGACTAGTCCCGGTCCAGGTCAGAGCGTGTCTCGTCCAATTCGGATGCCTATGCCCGGCAGGGGCATCAATACAACGCCAAATAATCGGGGGAGGTGCCCTGAACCGCACCATCACCCCGGCGAGGGCCGCTGGACCGTGATCATGTCGTTGCCGGCGCTCGGGCCGTCGTGGGCGGCCTGGACTTCACCGAACGCCTTGTCGACGGCCCGGCGGATACGGTCCGCCGGCGCCGGAGCTGCTCGAGCCGCTGCCCGATCTCAGCGACCTCCTGGTCAGGCAGTGCTATAAAGCGGCTCATGCGCATCGTGTTCGTCGCCGCGCCGCTGCAAGGCCATGTCCTGCCGCTGATCCCGCTCGCCGCGGCGTGTCGCGACGCCGGCCACGACGTGATCGTGGCCAGCGGCGGCTTCCCACCCGACGTACTCGGCCTGCGCACTGCCGACATCGGAGCCTCTTTCAGCCTGCCGCGGAGCGCGATCCGGGTGGCCCTACGTCATCCGCGCATCGCTCGCGCCGAGATGCGTGGCACCGCCGGCCTCGCCATGGTCGGCCAACTCTTCGGCCGCGCCAACCTGGCTCTGGTCGGCCCGCTGTTGGCCTTGGCCGAGCGAGAACGTCCTGACCTGATCGTCTACGAGTCGCTGGGCGAGGCCGGCGCCATCGTGGCCGGATGCCTGTCCATCCCGTCGGTGCTCCAGGAGACCACGCTGTGGCCGGCCACCGACCTCTTCGGGGCAGTGACGACCAGCAGGGCCCTGGCCCGGCAGAGTATCCCCGCCCCTGAGCTGACCATCGCCGTCACGCCGCCGAGCCTGCGCGGCGGCGCCCCTGGGGTGGGAGCGATTGCGATGCGACCGGTCCCGTTCTCCGGCGGCGGCTCGGTCCCGGACTGGCTGCTTGCGACCGGCGACCGGCCCCGTGTCCTGGTCAGCCGCAGCACCCTCAAGGGCCCCAACGACGGCGACCCCGGCCCCGCGATCATCACCGCGGCCGCACAGGTGGACGCCGAGTTCGTTCTGGTCCGCCCGGCGGCCACCCGCAGCCTGCCGTCCAACGTGCGGGCAGTCGACCGCGTACCCCTGAACGAAGTGCTTCCGCACGCCGCGGCCTTCATCCATCACTCCGGCGCGGGCAGCGTGCTGGGCGGCCTGGCCGTGGGCGTGCCCCAGCTGACCACTCCCGGAGCGGGCGACCGTAGGTACAACGCCGAACTGCTGGCGAAGCGCGGTGCCGGCCTGGCCGTCGAGGCGAAGGCCATCACCGCAGCCGACCTGACCCGGCTGCTGACCGACGACGCGCTGCGAATCGCAGCTCAGGAGGTTGCGGCGGAAATCGCTGCGATGCCTGCCCCGGCCGCAGTGGTTGCCTCGCTGGAAAGGCTCGCCAGCGGCTGACAACCCGGGTAACCCGCGGACCGAAACAGCCGATGGTCACTCATCTCGGAGTACGACAGGCCGGCGGTAGTTTGAGCCGCCGGCGGGTCGCGTGGATGATTTCGATGACGCGCTGCCGCAGAGTTGGCGGGTCGTTGGCGAGGTCAGCTAGGTGACCTGCGCGCTGGGCGAGGTCATGTGCCCAGTTCGGGTCCAGGTTGCCGACGGTGATGCGGTGGAATGCCTGTCGTGCGGCGTCGAGGTCGCCGGCCAAAGTTGCTGCGATCCCGGTGTGGTAGGCGTGCCACCAGGACGATTCGTCGCGCCCGGTCTTGCGGGATGCCAGTTGTCGAGCGGTGGCTGCGGGGTCGGGGTACTGGGCCCGCAGTTCCTCGACTCGTTGTGCGGCAATGCCGGCGAGCGTGTCCGTGTCGCGGGTGAATTGCTGGGCGTTGACGAAGTCGAGGAAGCTTGTCCATCCGGTCTCCCCGATCGGAGGCTGTGCGACGAAGGCAGCGTCGTTGCGCCAGTAGATGCGGCCGCCGTCGTCGAATGACCAGTGGTCGCGTTCGTGCCACAGCCACATCGCGCCGACGTTGAGGTAGGTGCCGTCCGAACGGGAAGGCGGGAACTCGACGACGATCAGCCACCAGCCTCGGTCATCGAACCAGACGCGTGATCCGCCTTTCCGATGCAGTCCGAGCGGCTGCAGATACTGTCGTGCCGCCGCTGCGACCAGCCGAGTCGTTGCGGCGCTGTCTGGCATCCGAGGAGTATGGCATCGGCCGCCGAGCCGGTGGAGGGGTCGTTGTCCGCCTCGCCTGCCGATCGTCGTCTGCCGTGGTGGTTGCCAGGTTGAGCTACCGGGAGTCCCCGGAGGGACCTCCCCGACAGGCGCGGGTCAGGAGCCGATGTCCAGGCGAACGACGGCCCCGATCTCAACGAGTTGGGCTGGTAGGGCCAGTTCCACCACGCCACTGGCAGTGCTGGTCGGGCGGTGGTCCCCGAAGTAGCGTGCGTGTGCCGCAGCCGCTGCGTTGAAGTGTTCGCGCAGGCCCACGACGAGGAGGGTGGTCTCCACCACCTGGCGTCGGGAAGCGTCGAAATGCGCCAGCACCTTGTCCAGGTTTTCGAACGTCGCCTCCATCTGGGCGTCGAAGTCGCCCTCCCCCACGAAGTTTCCCTCGGCGTCGTGCGCGACCTGCCCCGAGATGTAGATCGTCTCTCCGACCTGCATTGCCTGGCTGTATCCGAACAGGCTTTCCCAGGGAACGTTGTGATTGAAAGACTTCACCGTGGTACTCAAGGGTCCTCCGTCTGAGATTCGGCTACTTCTGTGGGAGAGCCGGGTTGGTCCCCGTGCTCAAGTCAAGCGACCATGACGCGGGATACGGCTGCATTCACACATGGTCGGTCTTCCTCGGAAAGGATCCACGATTCTTCTGCGGCTATTGGGAGCCTGCATTCGCTCTCGACGTCCCGAGGTCCTGAGCCCCTGCGCGGCAGGCAGCGGTCTTTCTTGGCAGCCTACTTGACGCAGTGGTATGAGACGCCGAGATGGCGAATGATCCCGTCGCGCAAGAGGGCCGAGCGTTTGAGGAAGGAGCTGGATGGAGTGCCGCCTGAGCTGCGCAACCACCTGCTCGCCCAGGCCGTCGTCGGGCCGTCAAGGGTGCCCGGGGCATCGGTCGCGCGGATGCTCTCTTCTTTGTTGCTCGATTCAATGGTGCTGATCCTGGTGGTGACCATGGTGATCCGTCTGTCCTGCCAGTTCCAGGTGTGCCACAACGACCCCCTGGGGCCGTGCCTCAACGCCCATACGCGCGCGGCTGCCGAGGTGCTCCTGCTCGGTCATGACGGCTCTTCAGAGTTGGGCGGGGTTGAGGTATCCGCGGTGGCGTCGGGTGGTGGCGGTGCGGGTGCGTAGGCATTGGCTTTCGGGGTTGCGGAAGCCGTAGGTGTCGCGGGCGACGGTCTTGATCACGCGGTTGGTTCCTTCGGAACCGGCGTTGGTGATCCCGGTGGCCAGGAATGCGTAGATGTGCGGCGACCAGGTTTCGATGGTGGGGGCGAGCCGGTGGAGTTCGGCTTTCGATCGAGAGCGGTCTACCCAATGTCGACGGTGGAGCGCTGTCGCAGGGCCGAGCGCTGCCGCAGGACGGAGCGCAGGCCCACGTAGGCGACCGCGCCGGCGGCCAGGTAGAGCGCGGCCTGCACGTTGAGGACGAGTACGACGCTGAGCGCGTCGCCGAGCAGGCCGGCGGCTGCCATGCCCAGCCCCTGTGATGCGTTGTAGATCGCGTAGTAGCCGCCGAAGGCTCGGCCCAGGTCGGTGTCGGGCACGCTTTGTTGGATTTGCGCGAAGGCTCCGCTGTTGTAGGCGATGCCCGGCGCGCCGACCAGGATGAACAGCAGGATGTACCACTCGGGCTGACGGGTGACCGCCGGTCCGTTCCAGATGACGAGGCTGATCAGGGCGAACGTGGTGGCGCCGAGGCTCATCAGCAGCCGGGGACTGAGCCGCGCGCCCAGTATGCCGACAATGAGCCCGCCCGCCACGCCGCCGATCGCCTGCACGCCCCGCAGCACACCGGTGAGCGTGCCGTCAGCGTGCAGCGCGCGGCTGACGAAGACCACGAAGAGCACCACGAACAGGCCCTGCGCGATGCCGCCCAGCGCCACGCTCAGGAACGTCACGCGCACGCTGCGGTTGCGCAGCATCGCCGCGAGGCCGGACCGCCAGGCGGTGAAGAACGACGACGTACGCTCCCGCGTCGCCGACGGGGTGGCGTCGTGGTGCGCGGCCCGGCGGGCGACTGCGATCAGCGCCGCCGCGACCACGAAGGCCACGGCGGCGCCGATCGCCAGGTAACGGGTGCCCTCGCGGGTGATCGCAAACCCGCCGAGCGAGCTGCCGATGAGCCGCCCTACGCTCATATTGAGCGCCACCATGCTGTTAGCGCGCACCAGGTGTGCGGCCTCGACGATGCCTGGCAACGCGGCGTTGCGGGCGGAGTCGAACGTTTGCGTCAGCACCGCCTGGGCCCCGGCGACCAGCGAGATGATCCACAGATGATGCTCAGGTTGACCGAGCAGGGGGATCACCGCCGCAGCCTGCAGCACGGCGACGCAGGTCATGAGCCGGAATCTGTCGAAGCGGTCGGCCAGGGCACCGGCGAACGATCCCAGCGTGATGCCGCACAGCAGCTCGACGAGGAAGACGGCGGAGGTGATGAACGCCGAGCCAGTCACCCCGAACACATAGATCGGCAGCCCGGTGAGCAGCAGCCAACTCGCCATGCTTGAGGAGAGCCCGGCAACCAGGATCAGAACGAATCCACGGTGACGCAGCAGCGTGAACATCTCAGATGAACTCAGGCGTGGGGTATGCCTGCAGACAGAGACTGACCGGCCGGGCTTCCCCGGGGGGCGCGTTGCGCATCGGACGCAGATAGGGCCGGATGACGGCGTCCAGGGTCAGCGTCAGGTGCCGCAGCTCCTCGGGGGTGACCGAGAGCGTGTAGTTGTGGAAGGTCGAACTCTCCCGCCACTCGTCCGTCAGCTTGTGCTGCTGGTGCTGGTAGCGCTGCAGCGCCCGGAAGACCTCCTCAAGCTCGAGCGCGGTCAGCGCCTCGTTGACCTGCTGCCCGTCGACATCACCCGGCTCGGGCAGGAATTCGAACCCGACTGAGGCGGCACGCCAGGGCCGATCACGCCGGTTGGCCCCCTCGGCGGGAACCCGTTCGATGAGGCCGTGACGGCCGAGCTGATGCAGGTGATAGCTGCAGTTCGACCCGGTGTCGCCGAGAGCCTCAGCGCACTGCGCGGCGGTTCTCGGGCCGGCGGCCAGCAGGTAGCGCAGCAGCCGCAGGCGCAGCGGATGCGCGAGAGCGCGCAGTTTGGTCGCGTCCTGCACGCGCACCCGGCGTTCCGGCTCACTCAGCTCCATCGGCACTCCTCAACGAAAGACCTCTTTCGTTTGTACGCCTATAGGACCGTTCTTCGCAATGACTGCTTCGCTTGGGTCCCGCCTCATCGGACTTTCCGAGGAATGAGCAGGGTTCGCGCGGGGAGCCGACTCAGATGGCGGGGCCCGCAGCTCGGTAATGATCATCTGAGTGTCGAGTTCGGATGATCACAGGTGAAGAGCTGCGAGCATGGTCAACGATGCAACCCATCTGTTGGGGCTGGATGGCCTGGTGGTGGAGCGGGTCGAGTTGGACGCCGAGGACATGTGCACCGTTTTCCAAGGCCGCGATCCGGCGGGTCCTGCCGCATGCGCTGCTTGTCGTGGACCACTTCCACATCGTGCAACTGGCTAACCGGGCCGTCACCGAGGTCCGCCGCCGAGTCACCCTGACCCAGCGCGGACGCCGTGGCCGCGGCATCGACCCGGAATGGCGGATGCGTAACCGGCTAACCTGCTCGGCTGCGCGCGTGCCCGGCAAGCACGTCGACCGCCTGGTCGACACCCTTGAGGCACTGCCCGCCACGATCGGCGCCCCGATCCTCGCCGCGTGGAACGCCAAGGAAGACCTGCTCGACCTGCTCGTGACCGCCCGCACCCAACCCGACCGGGAACACGTCCACCGATTACTACGTCGCTTCTACACCTGCTGCGCCGCCAGCGACCTCCCCGAGCTGCACCGGCTCGCCACCACCATCGAAACCTGATGGCCGCAGATCCACGCATTCCTGCGTACCGGGATCACCAACTCCGGGATCGGAAGGCACCAACCGCGTCATCAAGACCGTCGCCCGCGACGCCTACGGCTTCCGCAACCCGGAAAACCAACGCCTACGCACCCGCACCGCCACCAACCGACGCCACCGCGGACACCTCAACCCCGCTTAATTCGAAGAGCCGTCATGACGCTCGTAGGACGAACCAGGAGTGCCCCGGCCAGGCCGACGAGCGGGGCGTCCGGTATACCGATGCGTCACCAGGTCCCGGGACCGGACAGCCGGCTGGCAGCGAAGTGGACGCTCCTATTTCTTGCGAATGGTCGCGGTGAACCGATCGTGCCCGGGTGAGTAGATGACCAAGGTGTGCTCCGGGCTGTTCTCCGGTGTCAGGCGCACCGGCTTCCCGAGCTGGCGTCCGAGGCTGCGCATGAAGCAGCACAAGAGGTCCAGCTGGTTCTGGCCCTGTAGCTCCGTGCGGTCGAAGTCGAACTCGACCTCGTCCTCGCTGAAGAAGTGGGTGTTGACCATCAACTGGGGTGCCGGCCAGATGTGCATGGTGACGGCCGCCTCGCAGCGGTGGGCGAAGATGTCGGCGGCCCGCTGGGGTAGTGGCAGGGACTGGCCTTCGACCGTGTAGTCGAACCGCCATCCCTGGGACCTCACGAGGTCGATCACCCGCTGCCAGTCGGTCTCGTCTGCGTCGAGCACGTAGGCGTCGAGCAAGGAGCCGTCGGGCTCGAACCATTCGGCGACATCGTTCCAGGTCAGATCGTGCACCTGGACATGATCGTCTTTACCGAGGCTTCAGCCACGCTCGAGCCGGGTGGCCGGGCGAGAGCAGTCGGTAGGCGTCTCGGGCGGTGTAGCGCCTCAGGCAGCGCATGATCACAGTCCGGACGAAGATCGGGCCTGGCGTGTCCGCCGATCCGGTAACACAGCAGCGCGGGGTTCGAATCCCTTCGGGCGCCATCTCCCCAGGTGAGCCGGGTCTCGGCTCCAAGATCAAGCCTTTCCTTTTCGGTGGACCTCGTGCCGTGCCCGTGCGTCCACGCCCGCCGCGTCCTCGTGAACCAGGCGACCCCGGCACACGGCCAGTCGCGCACCCGCGCCGACTCCGGCGGACCCGCGCCCTCCTCGCCGTACCGCGCGTCGTGCTCCACCACCGGATCCGTCACGGGATCAGCCATGCCGACCGACCCTGGTGATGAGTTGTCGCGCCCGCAGCCGTCACACCTACGACGGGACACGACGAGGCGGAAGGATGACGTGATGAGTGCGGACACGCGGCTGGAGGAGCTGGGCGTGAGCGGGCTGGGCGAGATCGACGAGCCGGCGTTCTCGGGGCTGGCGGAGCGGCACCGGCGGGAGCTGCATGTGCACTGCTACCGGATGCTGGGGTCGTTCGAGGACGCCGAGGACACCGTGCAGGAGACGTTCCTCCGTGCCTGGCGGCGGCGGGAGACCTTCGAGGGGCGGTCGACGTTCCGGGCCTGGCTGTACCGGATCGCCACCAACGCCTGCCTGGACCTGCTCGCCAAGTGCCGCCCGGAGCCCGCGACCGGCGGCGAGGTGCTGTGGCTGCAGCCCTACCCGGACCGGCTGCTCGACGAGCTGCGCGCGGGCGACGCGGACGAGCCGGAGACCGTCGCCGTCGCGCGGGAGACGATCGAGCTGGCGTACCTGGTCGCGGTCCAGCACCTCGCGCCGCGCCCGCGGGCCGTGCTGATCCTGCGGGACGTGCTCGGCTGGCCGGCGAAGGAGGTCGCGGAGCTCCTCGGGGACTCCGTCAACTCCGTGAACAGCGCGCTGCAGCGGGCCCGCGCCGGTATGCGGGAGCACCTGCCCGCCGAGCGGCAGGACTGGACCGGCGGCGCGGAGGACGCCGGGACGCGCGAGCTGGTGCGCCGCTATACCGACGCCAGCGTGGCCACGGACATCGACGTCCTCGCTGGCATGTTGCGGGACGACGTCCGCTGCTCGATGCCGCCCACGCCGGGCCGGTACGTCGGCCGCGACGCGGTGGTGAACAGCTGGGTCGAGGATGGATTCGAGGGCATGAAGGGCCTGCGGGGGGTCCCCACCTCCGTGAACCGGCAGCCCGCCGTCGCCTTCTACCACTGGCGGAAGCGGGAGGGCGCGTACCTGCCGCTGACGATCGACGTCCTGCGCATCAGCGGCGGGGCGATCACCGAGATCGTCACCTTCCACGACGACCAGTTCCTGCGGCTCGGCCTGCCGGAGCGCCTGCCTGCGGACGGCACGGAGTAGTCCCGGTGCGGACGCTCGCGCTGCGCGGCGGCGCGCGGGTCGCGGTGATCGCGGCCCAGTGGTGCGACGCGTTCGGCGTCGTCACCCGCGGGCGGGTGCAGCTGGAGCTGCGCGACGGCGAGCCCGGGCCGGTCCTCGGACGCGACGCCGGGTTCTGGCACCGCGCACTGGCGTCCGGGCACTGCGGAATCCCGGCCGTCGCACGGCGCGGGTGCGCATCGTCATACCCGGGGCCAGGACCGTCAAATGCCAGTCGACACACCCCTACGCCAGTTGCCGATCGATGGAGGATGACATGAACAGCAGAAATGACACCGGGGTCGTCGCAGAGCCGGCATCGGGCCGGCCCAGCCACACCCACCGGCTCCGCGGGCTCGCCGGCACCGGCTTCATTGCCACGCTCGCGGCGATGGTGGCCACCACCGTCGCCGCCGCCCTTGCCCGGGCCGCTGGCGTCGACTTCGAGGTTCCCGATGGTGGTGGTGAGACCATCCCGTTGGCCGGGTTCGCCGTGGTGACCGGCTTCTTCTCGGTCGTGGGCATCGCGATCGCCGTCGCTCTTCTTCGTTGGAGCGCCCGCCCCGCGGAGCGATTCGTGTGGACGGCACTGTCGCTGACCGCGGTCTCGTTGATCCCGCCCCTCCTCGCCGGGGCGAACACCGCCACCGCCACCGCCCTCCTCGGGCTGCACCTCCTCCCTACGGCGGTGATGATCCCCACCCTGGCGCGGAGCCTCCGCACCCGGACCGATTGACGATCCCGCGACGGAACAACGGCGCGACGTCCGGCTCGAGCCGCGCCAGGCCGCGCTCGCCGCCGAGCCCTGGCACCTGCGCCTGCGAGAGGCGGCCACGCCGTAGGGGAGGGCGCCCCCGATCCAGACGACGTGAAGATCAGCGACGGGCACTGAAGCGGCGGCGATCCCGGGGAGGATCGCGACGACCGGCCCGGCCACACCACGACGCGGCCCGTGCACACCGTTGAGGTTCGGTGGTCACCGGTGCGGGTCGGGGGCGGATCTTCCCGGCCGAGGCTGCTCGGCCACGTGCGACCGATCGGCCAGGATGGTCCGCAGCAGGGCCAGCAGCTCGGCCCGGTTGGCGCAGTCGAGCCGGGCGCGCATCCGCGCGACGTGGTGCTCCACGGTCTTGGCCGAGATGAAGAGCCGGTCGCCGATCTCCCGGTAGGTCAGGCCGGCCAGCACCAGCTCGGCCACCTGCCGCTCCCGGTCGCTGAGCCGGGGCGGGGCAGGGCGGGTGGCGGTGTCGGCGGGCCGCTGCCCGTCCCCGGCTCCCGCCGGTCGGCCGTGCAGCGTCCGGGCACAGTCCAGCAGCATCGTCATCGCGCGGCGGTCGGCGGTGCGGATCGCCGCCTGCCCGGCGAGCCGGGCGCCGTCCCAGCCGAACCCGATGTCGTGCAGCCCACGGGCGGCGGCTTCCACCCGGACCGGGTCGACGACGCCGCGGAGCACCTCGACCCAGCTGGCGGCGGCGGCGGCGACCACGGCGGCGTACCGGTTGTGGTCGGCGGCGGCGAGCACGGCGGCCACGTGGTCGTCGGCGGCCGCCGGCTGCTCGGTGAGGATCGCCGCGTGCAGCCCGCTCCAGTGCAGTGGCACGCTCCACAGCGGTGGGTCACCGAGTCGGGCCAGCAGCGACTGTGCCTCCCGCAGGTACGGCTCCAGCCGGTTGAGGTCACCCAGTCGGGCGCCCGCGATGGCCAACTCGCCCAGCGGCAGCAGCGTGAACAGATCGACGGGGTGGCGGACGACGGCCTCCAGCGCGTGCCCCCATCCGCGCTGCAGCGCCCCGATGTCGCTGTTGCGTCGGGCGATTCCCAGCTCGAGCGCGCAGGCGAAGAGCAGGTCCCGCGACTCGAGCGGCCCGCCGCCGGCCACCGTCGCCAGTTGGCTGGCTGCGATGTCGGTGTGGCCCCGGACCATCGCGATCCAGGCCCGTAACAGCGTGTGGCGGGCGGCCATCAGGGGACCGCCCGTGCCGCTGGCCGTGGCCCGGTCGAGCACCCGCTCGGCGATGTCCAGCTCGCCGCAGTGCAGCCCGGTCAACGCGGCGAGCGCGGCCGGGCTGTCCGGCAGGAGCACGGACCGGCCGGCCGGTTCCAGCAGCGCGGCCGCCTGCACGAGGGTGGAGAGCGCGGCGGTCGGTGGGCCGGTGAGGCTGTCGCGTACCCCGGCCGCCATCAGCCGGGCGGCGCTGGCGTGCAGGGTGGGTGGCCCATCGGCGCGCTCGTCCCCGGGCGGGTCCGCCACGTCGGCCGGGCGTCCGGCGGCGAGCGTGCCGACGGCGGCGAAGGCCCGCGCCGAGGTGATGCCCGACCACCGGTACAGCTCGACGCTGCGATCGACCTGACCGCGGTGCGCCAGCGCCGTCGCGGCGACCGTCGCCGCCTCCGCCCGGTCGGCCGGGGCGGCGGTGGTCAGTAGCCGGTCCGCCAGCCGCAGGGCGGTGTCCAGGTCGCCGGCGAGGGCCGCGGCGACGGCCTGCCGGGTGGCGGCGGGTCGACCGGCGGCGGTGGCCGCTGCGAACAGCTCCGCCGACAGTGCGGGTTCGCCGGCCAGTGCCTCCTCAGCCGCGGCCTCCAGCGCGGTCGCCGGGCAGTCGACGGCCACTCCGGCCGCGAGCATCGAGCGGACCAGGGGGAGCAGCGGCCCTCCACCGGCGAGCTGCAGTTCGGTGAGCCGGCGCCACACCGCGGTGCGGTCGACGGCCGGGCTCAGCGTGGTGACCGCCTGCCGGACGATCGGGGCGAGTCGGCCGTCCGCGCCGAGCAGCCCGGCCGCCCGGGTGGCGGCGATCAGCTCGTCCACCTCACCCTGCTCCCGCTCGAGCAACGCCCCGAGCAGGTCGACCGGGAGCGGTACGCCGGCGGCGAGGGCCAGCAGGAGCCGCCGGACGTCCGGGGCCAGGTTCTCCAGGTCGGGTCCGAACTGGAGGACGGCCTGCCGGGGCGGCTCGGCCGGCCCGCCCGGCGGGGTCTCCTGCCCGCGCAGGCCGCGGGCCAGCCGCTCGACGTCACGGGGAACGCCGGCGCTCTGGTGGTGCACGAAGTCGACCAGGTCGCGTCGCCGGGCGATCTCCGGATCCGTGCTCAGGTAGGCGGCGGTCTGTTCCCGGTTGAACGGGGTGAGCAGCAGCAGGTGCCCGTCCCGCCGGAACGCCTGGGCGAGGTCGACCAGCGCCGCGGGCCGGGGCCACGGCCGGTAGCCGACGGCGAGGCGGTGCTGGCGGCCGGCCACCAGGCCGCACAGCACTCGGAGCCGGGCCTGGTCGAGCAGGTGGGCGTCGTCGATCACCAGCACGGCGTCCGGGTCGACCGCCTCCGGCCGGTCGGGGGCGCTCTCCAGCACGGTGCTCCCCGCCCGCCGGTAGATCCGGGCCAGTTCCTGGAGGTACGCGCTGCGGCCGTGACCGTCCGGTCCGGTCACCGCCAGCGCGAGCGGCGCGCTCGGATCCCGCTCCACCGTGTGGAGCAGGGCCTGCGGCCCCGGGTCCAGCACCAGCCGGTACGCGGTGACACTGCTCATGCTCATCACGGTCATCCTTCGCGTCCCCGGCTGCGGACCAGCACCAGGCGGGGTGGTTTCGGTAGTTCCAGTGGGGTGATCCGGACCGGGGGGCGCGGTGGTGGTTCGCCGCGCGCCGCGAGGTCGTGGCCGGGTCCCCGCCGCGCGGGGACGGCCGCCGCGGCGGCCCGTCGGCCCGCGCTGCCCGGGGCGGGCCCGGGATCCGGCGCCGGCCGGCTCCGCCGCGGCGAGACCACCTGGCAGGCGGCCAGCGCCGCGCCGGTGGCCGCGGTCAGCTGCGGGTCGGGCTCCACCTCGACCGGCACGGCGAGAGCCGCGGTGAGCAGCTCCACGACCAGAGGGATGCGGGTGGAGCCACCGGTCAGCAGGACCCCGTCGAGCTGCGCCGGTGCCAGCCCGGCGGAGTGCACGGTCCGGGTCAGCAGGTCGACGGTGACCCGCAGGGCCGGCCGGATCATGTCCTCGAGGCGTACCCGGCTCACCGGCACCCGGACCGGCCCGGTCGGCAGGGTCAGCAGCACATCCGTCTCCGTGCCCACGGTCAGTTCGCGCTTGGCCCGCTCGCACTCGGGCAGCAGCCCGCGCAGCGTGGCCTGCGTCTCCCGCGGCCCCAACGCGGCCAGTTCCCGGGACAGCGCGGTACGCACGTGCTCGGCCAGCGCCTCGTCGACGTCGGCCCCGCCCATCCAGTCCAGCCCCTGGGGGACGCCGAAGGTCTCGTACGTGCCGCGCGGGGTACGGCGGACCAGGGCCGCCTCGAAGGTGTTGCCGCCCAGCGCGTAGACGGCCGCCGTGCTGCCCGGGAAGCCGCGCGCCGCGTGACTCTCGGCCACCGTGACCGGGCGGGGCAGCAGCGTCACGTTTCCGAGGCCGAACTGCCGCAGCGCGCCGTGCAGCAGCTCCCGCCGGTGCCGACCCCACCCCGCGGGGTGGCTGAGCACGACGGCCTGCGCAGGCTCGCCCTCCCGTTCCAGGACCCGTTGCACGACCCAGGTCGCGAGCGCCGCGGTCAGCTTCTGCGGCGGGAACGGCTGACCGTCGAGCAACAGGGGCACGTCGTCGCCGACCCGGCGGAGGAACCCGCGTGCGGTCCGGCTCCCGTTGCCGTCGGCGGGCTCACCGACCGCGAGCGTCCCGTCGGCTGCCAGGTGCAGCACGGACGGGACGGTCGCCGCCCCGCCGTCCAGCTCGACCACCTCGGGCCGCGCCCAGGTCGCCCCCCGTCGCCGCGCCACGCTGGCCGCGGTGTTGGTGCATCCGATGTCTATTCCCAGGACGTACGGCATTCGCATTCTTCCTTCACCGTGAGTGGCCGGCCGATGGCGACGGTGTCGGCACCATGGGGCGGCCCACCCCCGGCGAACCCCGTGGGCTCCTACTTTCGTACCAGAGATCACTCCGATGTCAGGACCCTAAATGTGGCCGCTCCAGGTCCCTCAATCCCCCTAACGCACGACCCGGCGGGCACCCTAATCCGACGCGGCCGAATGCGGGCCGAGCCCCGATGTCCGTGCCGCACCCCGGCCGTACCGTCATCTCGACGATCACGGTCGCTGAGGCCAACGCCCGAGGAGATACCGGCACATGGACCAGACCCTGCACGACTTCGTGCTCACCCTGCTGACCGACCCCAACGCCAAGTCGGCGTTCGACCTCGACCCGGAGGGCGCCCTTCAGGCCGCCGGGCTCACCGACATCACCGCCGCCGACGTGCAGGACGTGGTCCCGCTGGTCGTCGACTACGCCCCGGTGCACGGGCTCGCGCCGGTGGGCGCGGTGAGCGGACAGCTCGGGCTCGACCCGCTGCTGACCGACGCCACCGACGCGGCCGCCCTGCTGCAGAGCGTGCCGCAGGACATCACCGTCAGCAGCTCCTACTCCGGAGTGGACGTCAAGGCCGGCGCGCTGGGCGCCATCGCCGTCGACCCGACGAACGTCGCCGTCGGGGCGGCGGTGCTGCCCGGGATCGGCCTGGGCGTCGGGCCCAACGGTCTCGACACCGACATCTCCGGGGTGCACGACGTGGCACACACCCTCGACGCCGACGTGGTGGGCGCGGTGGACACCGTGGCTGACCCGGCGGTCGGCGACGTGGCCGGTACGGTCGGCAACCCGGACTACCTGCTCGACGCCACCGACGCCGGCCTGCTCGGCACCCCGGACGCCCTGCTCGACGGCACGCTCCCCGGCACCCAGGGCCAGATCGGCGGGCTCGTCGACTCGCTCGGCGTCAACGACACCGTCGGCTCGCTCGGCGTCGACGACACCCTGGGCTCGCTCGGCGTCCACGACGGCGGCGGCGTGGTCCCGCAGGTCGACGTGTCGTCCACGGTGGGCGGCGTGACGCACCAGGTGGACGGCGCGGTCACCGGCCTCACCGGGACGGTGGGCAACGTGACCGGCGGGGTGAACGACGGCGTCGACGTCCACGCCGAAGCCTCCGCGTCGGCGGGCGGCGGGCTGGGTCTCGGCGACGGTCTGTTCTGATCGGATCGGCAGGGAGAAGCCGGATCGCCGGTCGCGATCCGGCTTCTCCCTGCTCCGGCTCCATCCCGCCACTTGATAATTAATCCGGAATCAGCACACTTGGTGCCGTGATGGCGGGGATCTGGCTGGACGCGCTCGACGGGCTCGCCCGCACGTGCCGCGAACACGGGCGAGCGGACCTGCTGCAGACGGTCCGGCAGAAGCGGGCCCAGCTGCTCGACCCGCAGCTGCGCGTCCTGGTCGTCGGCGAACCGAAGCAGGGCAAGAGCCAGCTCGTCAACGCCATCGTGAACGCGCCGGTGTGTCCGGTCGGTGACGCCCGCACCACCGTCCTGCCGACCGTGGTGCGGCACGCCGAGGTCGCCTCGGCCGCGGTGGTGCAGGCGGCGTCCACCCCCGGGCAGCCGGCCGGCACCGCCGCCCCGGCGACCGTCGAGCGGACCCCGGTACCGCTGGACCAGATCGCGGCCGCGGTGGCCGGCACGCTCGGGCGTCGAGCCGGCGGCGCCCCGGCGTACGTCGAGGTCGGGCTGCCGCGCGCGCTGCTCGGTGGTGGGATCGTGCTGGTGGACACGCCCGGCAACGACGAGGTGGCCGCGCTCGGCGCCGGCGCCCCGGTCGCCGCGTTCCACCGTGCCGACACGGTGCTGCTCGTCACCGACTCGACCCGGGAACTCTCGGTCGCCGAGCTGAACATGCTGCTGCACATCACCCGTTCGCATCCGAACGTGGCCGTGGTGCAGACCAAGACCGACCTGGTGCCGGACTGGCGCACGGTCGCCGAGCGCAACCGGCAGCACCTCGCCGAGGCCGGCGTACCGGCGGCGCTGATCCCGGTCTCGTCGACGCTGCGGCTGCGCGCGGCGACCGCCGACGACCATCGGCTCAACGCCGAGTCGGGCTTCCCGCCGCTGATCGCCCGCCTTCAGGGTGACCTGACCCGCAAAGCCGACGTGCTGGCCCGGGCCTCGGTCGCCATGATCGCCCGCACCGTGGTGGAGCAGCTCGCCGCGCCGCTGCGTGCCGAGTTGGACAGCCAGGAGGCGGCGGAACAGTCCGGCCCGATCTCCCGGCTGCACGCCGCGCAGCGTGAGGTCGACGAGCTGCGCCGCTGCTCCACCCGATGGCAGAACACGCTCGCGGACGAGATGACCGACCTGCTGTCCGACATCGAGTACGACCTGCGCGACCGTACCCGGCAGATCCTGCGGATGGTTGACGAGGCGTTCGACACGGCCGACCCGCTGGTCGCCTGGGACACCTTTCAGGAGTGGCTGCAACGCAGCCTGGTCGACGCCGCGCAGGCCAACCACGAGTGGTTGGCCCAGCGCTGCGACTTCGTTGCCCGGCGGGTCGCCGGCAACTTCGCCCGGTACGGCTACGACGTGCTGCCGCCCTGGTCCATGACGGTGCCGGAGGATCTCGTCGACCGGGTGCCGGAGATCGAACGGCCCACCATCGACCGGTTCACCGCGAGCCAGAAGGTGTTCACCGGCATGAAGGGCTCCTACGGTGGCCTGCTGATGTTCGGCCTGGCCCTGACGCTGGCCGGCATGCCGATGATCAACCCGGTCTCGATCGGCGCGGGCGCGATCTTCGGCGGCAAGAGCATCCGGGACGAGAGCAGGCAGCTGCTGCGGCGCCGCCAGGCAACGGTCAAGACGGCGATCCAGCGGCACGTGGACGACTTCTTCGTCCGCACCACCAGGGACTGCCGGGACACCGCCCGGCAGGTGCAGCGGATGCTGCGGGACCACTTCACCGCGCTGACCGAGGAGTTGCAGGAGGCCATCGTCCAGTCCTTCCGTACCGCGAAGCAGGCCGCCGACACCGACGCGGCCGCCCGCGACCAGCGCCAGCGTGAGATCCGGCTGAAGATGAGCCGGTTGGCCGCGGTCTACGAGCAGGCCCAGCAGTTGACCGCCGCCCGGCCCGCCCCGGCGCCGCTGGAGCCCCGGGCATGACGGTCGGCCTGCGGCTGGACGAGGCGGTGTGGGGACTGCTGCACCAGGCCCTCCAGCTCTACCGGGACAACCCCGGGGCGACCCGTCGCCTCCGGCAGCAGGTGGCCCGGCTGGAGCAACCGCTGCGGGTCGCGATCGTCGGCCCGTGGCGGTCCGGCAAGTCGACCCTGCTCAACGCGATCATGGGCGAGGAGGTCGCGCCGGTCGACGGCCCGGACGGCAGTGGCATCTTCACCTGGTACGAGGACGGCCCGCAGCCGCGCGCCACCGCCTACTCGACCAGCCAACCCCCGCAGGAGTTGGCGGTGCTCAGGTCGGCCACCGGCATGCGGGTGGACCTCGTCGGCTGGCGGGCGGGCGAGCTGCGCGACATCGCGGTGCAGTGGCCGACCCGCGCGCTGCGGCAGGTGACCCTGGTCGACACGCCCGCGATCAACGGCGTCGACGAGCACGGCCGGGCACCGGTGATGGACCGGGTGCTGCGCGACGCGGACGCGGTGCTGTACCTGACTCGCGACGCTCGCGGCAGCGACCTGCGGGTGCTGGAGTCCAGCCGGGACAGTCAGGTCGGGCAGGCCGCCCCGGTGAATGTGATCCTGGTGCTGGCCCGGGCCGACGAGACCGGCGGCGGACGGATCGACGCGCTGCTCACCGCCCGCCAGCTCGCCCGACAGCAGTACCGCGACCCCCGGGTGAGCGCGCTCTGCGTGACCACGGTGGCGTGCAGTGGACTACTCGGCCTGGCCGGTCGGGTGCTCAGCGAGTCGGACTTCGCCGTGCTCGCGCAGTTGGCCCGGGTGTCCCGGGAGGAACTGGAGGCGCACCTGCTCTCCGCCGACCGTTTCGTCCGCGGTGAGCTGCCGGTACCGCTGGCGGCCGAGGTGCGCGCCGCGCTGGTGGACCGGCTCGGCCTCATCGGGGTCCGGCTGGCCGCCACCCTCGTGCGCACCGGCTGCGACAGCCGGGGCAAGCTCGCCGCCGAACTCATTCGCCGTAGCGGCCTGACCGAGCTGCGCGAGTCGATGAACCGCTTCTTCGTCGACCGACGGGAGACCCTCAAGGCCCGCGCGGCACTGGCCGCGGTGGAGGCGCTACTGAGGGCCGAACCCGTTCCGGGCGGCGGCGAGCTGCTCAGCGGCATGGAGCAGATCCTCGCCGGCGCCCACGAGTTCCGGGAGCTGCGCCTGCTGGCGGCGTTGCGGGCCAGCAGGCTGGGATTCGACGCCGAACTGGCCGCGGAGGCGCGGCGCCTGGCCGGCGGTGACGGGGTCGGCCTGGCCGACCGACTCGGCGCTGAGCACGACGCGAGCGTGCAGCGGCTCTGGGAACTCGCCTCCGAGGCGCAGTGGCGGTGGCTGAACCGCGCGGAGGACCCGCTGCTCCGGCTGGCCCAGCGGCGCGGCGCGCAGGTCGTCGTCCGCAGTTGCGAGGGGATGCTGGCCGAGCTGGCGGCGGGCGGCCGGTGAGCTGTCCCGCCACCTGACGCCGCGAGCCCGGGGTGTACGTCGGCGGGTGCCTCCGCGTCGACTGTCACCGCCGGAGGTCGCTCGGTCCCGGCGGTCAGGGGCGCGCCGGGTAGTGAAGCGCGGTGAGCAACTGACTGTGCAGGTTGGCGTTGGAGTACAGGCCACCGCCTTGATCGCCGGCATGTCCTCCGGTGCGATCGGTGAAACGGCCGCCCGCTTCCTCGACGAGAAGAATCCACGGCGCGTGATCCCAGATGTGGTAGCGCTCGACCAGGAAGGCATCGATTTCGCCACGAACAAGCTCGACGAGCGGGAGGGGGCTTGCCGGTGCGCGGGCCACACCCGGTGGGAGACGGGCTCTGGACGCGTCGTCCAGAGCGTCGAGCTGAGCATCGGCCAACATCGAAGTGGTGCTGACGTGAAGGCGCTTCGGCTCGCCCTGCTCGCGCGGCCACGACGACTCGAAGGAACCGCCGCCTCGGGTCGCCCACCAGCAGCGGCGCAGCGCAGGGGCGGTGACGATCGCGAGCTCAGTGCTCCCGGCAACCTCCAGCGCGAGGTGAACTCGCCAGTTCGGGTCACGCCGACTGAAGAACGACGTGCCGTCGATCGGATCGATGATCCAGACCCGGTCGGAGTCACCGAGTTGACCAAGTTCCTCGCCGAGGAGCGCATCTTCTGGCCTCGCCGCGGACAACGTCTCGCGAAGCAGTCGCTCGACTGCCCGGTCGGCTTCCGTGACTGGTGTGCCGTCGGCCTTCAGGGTTGCCGAGACGCCGGACTCGAAGTGAGCGAGCGCGAGGTCCGCCGCCAGATCCGACGTGTCGAACGCGAGTTGTAGATCATCAGCGCTGTTCACCACCGACGACGCTATCAGCCCAGGCCGCCCGCCCCCAATGTGCCGTTGGAGGAGAGCGCAGACGTTGCGGCATCAGCTCGACAGCGAGGGACCAGATCGGGTGTGCTCCGCACGAATCACCGCAGCGGTCGCCGCCGATCGAGGGACTGTTCTGCGCGCTCCCTCAGTTCCATGGTTCGAGGTGAGGGTTCTCGCCGAGCATTCCCGCGCTTTGCCGGCACAGATCCTCGCCGAACATCTGGTTGCCGCGGGAATCGTGCCCCAGGCTCCGTCGGCGCACGCCGCGATGGCCCGGTACGTCGGCCCGCCCTCGCCGGACCTGCCGCCCGATCTCCGTGGTCAGGCGCAGTCCCCGCCTCCAGCACCCAGGCGATCCCAGGCCGGGAGGGGTGTCGTGGCGCGTCGCCACTTCGCGGGGGAGTTGTCCGTGCAGCGGACAAGAAAAATGGAAAGAGAGCGCGCTCTTCTTTCCATTTTCAGAATATAGCGTACCGGGGGACTTGCCGCAAGACCGGGGTCATGCCGCAGAATCACCGGCCGAGGCCAGGGCCTGCGGAAATGGAAGGCGCGAAATGCGAGTGTTGTTGTCGACGTATGGGTCACGCGGGGACGTCGAACCATTGGTGGGACTCGCGGTGCGGTTGCGGGCGCTCGGTGTGGAGGCACGGGTGTGCGCGCCGCCGGACGAGGAGTTCGCCGAGCGGCTGGCCGGGGTCGGCGTGCCGCTGGTGCCGTTCGGCCCGTCGGCGCGCGCCGTGACGACCGCGACGACGCCGCCGTCGTCGGCGGATCTGCCCCGACGCGCGGCCGAGTTGATCGCCGCCCAGTTCGCCGCCGTCACCGCGGCGGCCGAGGGATGTGACGCGCTGGTGGCGACCGGCTTGATGCCGGCCGCGGCGGGTGCGCGGTCGGTGGCCGAGAGACTGGGCATCCGCTACCTGTACGCGACCTTCCAGCAGCTCACCCTGCCGTCGCCGCACCGCCCGCCGCTGGCGTACGCGGGGCGGCCGTTCCCGCCGGAGGTGACCGACAACCGGGTGCTGTGGGAGTTGGACGCCGAGAGCATCGATGCGCTGTTCGGTGCGGCGCTCAACACCAACCGGGCGTCGATCGGCCTGCCCCCGGTCGACGACGTTCGCGACTACGTCATCGGCGACCGGCCGTGGCTGGCCACGGACCCGATCCTGGACCCGTGGCAGGAGACGCCGGACCTCGACGTCGTGCAGACCGGCACGTGGATGCTGCCCGACAAGCGCCCACTGCCGGCCGAGTTGGTGGCGTTCCTGGACGCCGGCGCACCACCGGTGTACGTGGGCTTCGGCAGCATGCCGATGCGGGCGTCGACCGACGCCGCCCGGTTGGCCGTCGAGGCGATCCGGGCGCAGGGCCGCCGCGTCCTCGTCGGGCGCGGCTGGGCCGACCTGGCCCTGATCGACTCCCGGGACGACTGCTTCGCCGTCGGCGAGGTCAACCAGCAGGCACTGTTCGGTCGGGTGGCCGCCGTCGTGCACCACGGCGGCGCGGGTACGACGACGACGGCCGCCCGGGCCGGTGCGCCTCAGGTGGTGGTACCCCAGATGGCGGACCAGCCGTACTGGGCCGGCCGGGTGGCCGACCTGGGCATCGGCGCGGCACACGACGGCCCGACTCCGACGTTCGGGTCCCTGTCGGCCGCGCTCAGGACGGCCCTGACCCCCGAGACCCGCGCACGAGCGACCGCCATGGCCGGCACGATCCGCACCGACGGAGCGACGGTGGCGGCGCTGCTGCTGATCGAGGCGGTCAGCGCGGACAGGCCGCCGGTGTCGGCGTGAACCAGTCGGCGAGCCATGCCAGCGACCTCAGATCGGAACGGATGAAGTGAACTCTCTCGATCCCCGGTTCTTCGACCTTCCCGACCGCCTTTCCCCCAAGGCCGACCCGGCGCTGATCGCCGGCGACGAGCAGCACTTCGCGGCCATCGCCGAGAGCCTCGAGCAGTTGTCCGTCGACCTGACCGACCGTCTCGACGCCGCGCGCAGGGCACCCGGCGGCAAAGGCCGCCAGGCGGTGGACCGGGACATGGAGGTCCGCCGGCTCACCGCGCGCCTGGGCGTACTACGTCGCTTCGGGGTGGACCTGTGCCTCGGCCGCATGGTCGGCGCGGACAACGCCGAGCCCGTGTACGTCGGACGGCGTGGCCTCACCGACAGCGCGGGGCGTCGGCTGTTGCTCGACTGGCGTTCCCCGGCGGCTGAGCCGTTCTTCGGTGCGACCCACGCCAACCCGATGGGTCTGGCGAGTCGCCGCAGGTATCGCTGGACCCGCGGCCGGATCAGCGACTACTGGGACGAGGTGTTCACCTCGGACGGGTGGGAGGGGCACGCCGCGCTCGACGACCAGTCCGCCTTCATCGCCAGCCTGGGCGGCAGCCGGTCGAACCGGATGCGCGACGTGCTCGGCACCATCCAGGCCGACCAGGACGCCATCATCCGGGCGGGATCGCGCGGCGCTCTCGTCGTCGACGGCGGTCCGGGTACGGGGAAGACCGTCGTCGCCCTGCACCGCACCGCCTACCTCCTCTACGCCGACCCGCGCCTCGGCCACCGCCGGGGCGGCGTGCTGTTCGTCGGCCCGCACCAGCCCTACCTGGCCTACGTCGCCGACGTCCTCCCCAGCCTCGGCGAGGACGACGTGCAGATCTGCACCCTGCGGGACCTCGTCGCGGAGGGAGCCGCGGCAGCGGCCGAGACCGACCCGGAGGTGGCCCGTCTGAAGTCGTCCGCGGACCTGGTGAAGGCGATCGAGGCGGCCGTCAGGTTCTACGAGGAGCCGCCGGCCAAGGGGATGACGGTCACGACCGGCGAGTCCGACATCTGGCTGAGCGCCGACGACTGGGCCGAGGCGTTCGAGGCGGCCGGACCCGGTACCCCACACAACGAGGCGCGCGACGAGATCTGGGAGGAACTGCTGACGATCCTGCTGGAGAAGTACGACGGCGATGAGCCGGAAGACCTGGTCCGCAGGTCGCTGCTGCGCAACAGGGAACTGCGCACGGCCGTCAACCGCGCCTGGCCGCTGCTCGAAGCGACCGACCTCGTCGCAGACCTGTGGTCGGTGCCCGCCTACCTGCGCAGGTGCGCTCCCTGGCTCAGCCCCGACGAGGTTCGCAGGTTGCAGCGGGCGGACGCCCAGGCCTGGACGGTGTCCGACCTGCCGCTGCTGGACGCGGCACGCCAGCGTCTCGGCGACCCGGAGGCGTCAGGGCGCAACCGCCGGCACGACGCCGCTGTCGCCGTCGAGCGGGAGCGCATGGCCACGGTCGTCGACGAGCTGATCGAGGCCCACGCCTATGACGACGGTGAAGGCGTGCTGTCGAGCCTGCGCCAACTGGATCTCCAGGACGCCCTGGTCGACGAGTCCGCGCTGCCCAGCGCCGAGCCGGACCTGCTCGCCGGCCCGTTCGCGCACATCGTCGTGGACGAGGCGCAGGAACTGACCGACGCGGAGTGGCAGATGTTGCTGCTGCGCTGCCCGTCCCGGAGCTTCACCATCGTCGGGGACCGCGCCCAGGCCCGGCACGGGTTCACCGAGTCGTGGCAGGAACGGCTCGGACGGCTCGGGCTCGACCGGATCGAACTGGCCCGCCTGAGCATCAACTACCGGACGCCGATGCAGGTCATGGCGGAGGCCGAGCCGGTCATCCGGGCCGTGCTCCCGGACGCCAACGTGCCGACCTCCATCCGCAGCGGCGACCTCCCCGTCGTACACGGCTCTGCCGCTGATCTGGGCGCGATCCTCGACACCTGGCTCGCCGCGCACGCCGACGGGATCGCCTGCGTCATCGGCGACCCCACGTTCCGGGCGACGTCCCGGGTCCGGTCGTTGACCCCGGAGCTGGCCAAGGGGCTCGAGTTCGACCTGGTCGTCCTCGTCGATCCCGAGGCGTTCGGCGAGGGCATCGAAGGAGCGGTCGACCGCTATGTCGCGATGACCCGGGCGACCCAGCAACTCGTCATCCTCACCAGCTCCTGACAACGCGATCGCAGCCCGACGATCATGAAGACCGGGGATCGGCGTGCTCTGGACGGGAGGGATCACCAGGGGCCCTGGAGCGCTGGCTGGCTGCGCTGCCCCGCCGGTGAGCAACCCGCCGCTGCGGGGGTCACGGCTCCAACATGGACCGGGCCCGGTCGCGGACCTGCCGTACCTGAGCGGCGGTGAGCCGTCGGACGTCCCAGATCAGCTCGGCCACGTCTGCTGCGCCCGGGGCCACCGGTGGGGCGTCGGCCGGCAGCACGACGCCCGTCAGGGCCGCCAGCTCCCCGGCGGGGACGGCCAGCAGGGTCGCCAGGGCCACCAGCCGCTCCGGGGACAACGCGCTGCGGCCGTGGCCGACCTGGCCGATCGTCGCCGCGGACAGGTACAGGGGGGTGAGCGTGGCCAGGCTCTGCACCGAACCCACCCAGTTCAGGTTCCGGTTGTGCAGCATGCGGACGACCATGGCACCGGCGCTCGGCGGGTACCGCGCGTGCGGCTTCGGTGGCGGCACGGGGGTGGTGCGGCGCTGCTGCGGCAGCGAGTGGACGAGGCGGCGCAGCCGGTGTCTCCGCTCGGGCGGCAGGCGGATGGCGTACCCGACCAGCGTGGCGACCATCGCGCCGGCCTCCGCGTCCAGCGGGGCCAGGTCCTCCGGCACCGTTCGCCCGGCGACCACGAACAGGTCGGCGGTGTGCAGGCCGAGCGCGGGTGCCAGCCGGCGGAGCAGCGACGGGCCCGGCGCGGCACCGTCGAGGACCGCCTCGATCTCGCGGTGCGCAACGGCGGCCGCCCGGGACAGGGCGGCGAAGTCCACCTTCCGGTACGTCAGCAGCCGGGTCAACGACACGTGGAAGGGCGGCTGCCCGGTCATGCCACCGGCCCCGGGCGTACGTCGGAGCGGAGCGTCACTGCCAGGTCCTGGCGTGGGCGGCGAAGACGTCCGGGGCGCTCTCCACCGGCAGGACGCAGACCAGGTGCCCACCCGGCGCCCGCAGCACCCGGAGCTCCTGCCACCGGGTGACCTCGGTGGCGCCGAGTGCGAGCAGGCGCGCGGTCTCGGCCTCGACGTCGTCGGTCTCGATGTCGATGTGCATGCGGGGTGCGCCATCGTCGATCGCCTGCACGGCGAGGTCCAGGTCGGGCAGCGCCTCGTGCAGGTTGACGAACTGCGGCTCGGTGGGCAGCGGCCGGGCCGGTGCGCCGAGCGCCGCCGACCAGAAGGCGACCGCCTGGTCGGCCTCGTCGCGGGGCGTGTCGATCAGGATCGCGTACACGCGGCTTCGGTGCATGCGCCGCAGGGTACCGGTCCCGGAACCGACCGTGGGGCGCCCGACGCCGCGCCCGGCTCTCAGGGTCGCTGGTGCGCGGCCGGCAGCGACGCCGGTAGTCCGAACGCGGCGACCTGCGCCGGGTCCAGGAAGGACGTGATCTCCGCGATCCGCTCGCCGCGCAGGGTCAGCACGTCGACCGACCACAGGTCGTGCGGCCCGACCGCCCCGGGTCGCAGGTAGGAGGCGACCGCCACCTGCCCGTTGGCGCTGGTCGGCAGGTGCCGCCAGCTGCCGCAGCGGGCCAGCGGCACCTCGCGGGCGAAGTCGGTGACCGCGGCGATGCCCCGGTACCAGTGTGGAATCGGCGGCATCGACCAGGTGACGTCCTCGGTCAGCAGCGCCACCAGGGCCTCGGCGTCGCCGTTCTCGAAGGCGGTCGTGTACCCGGTGACGATGGCCCGGAGCCGGGCGTCGTCGAGCGCCCGCAGGGTCCGCTGCTGGCTGATCGCGGGCACCCGGTCCGCGACGAGGCGACGCGCCCGGGCCAGCGCCGAGTGCACCGACGCCACCGAGGTGCGCATCACGGCCGCGACCTCGGCGGCGGTGAAGCCGAGCACCTCGACGAGCAGCAACGCCGCCCGCTGGTTGCCGGGCAGGTGTTGCAGCGCGGCGACGAAGGCCAGCTCGACGGCTTCGCGCTGCTCGAACCGTGCCTCCGGGGCGGCCGGACCGCCGGCGAGCCCGGCGTCCGGGTAGGGGCCCAGCCAGGCGACGTCGCCGGCGGGGGCGTTGTCCAGCACGGCGTGCTCGCTGGCCGGGCCGAGGTCGACGGGCAGCGCCCGGCGGCCCCGACCGGCGATCACGTCCAGGCAGGTACGGGTGGCGATCGTGTACAGCCACGAGCGCAGCGAGCTGCGGCCCTCGAAGCGGGGCAGCCCCCGCCAGGCTCGCAGCATCGCCTCCTGGAGGGCGTCGTCGGCGTCGTGGGTGGAGCCCAGCATCCGGTAGCAGTGTGCGTGCAGTTCCCGCCGCAGCGGCGCCACCAGGGCGGTGAACGCGGCGTCGTCACCGGCACGGGCCCGCGCCAGGTCACCTACGATGGCGCTCCGCGACGGGGACGGCTGGCTGCTCGCGAAAAGTGCGCTCACCGCGACGATTCTGCCCCACCACCGCGGTCTCCTTGATGACCGTGCACGCCCCGAACCCGGGAGGACCCGCATGAACAGCACATCCACCGCGCCCGTCACGGTCGGAACCCTGGAGGTTCCGGACGGGCGGCTGCACTACGAGGTACGCGGGCAGGGGCCGCTCGTGGCGCTGGTCGCCGCCCCGATGGACGCGGCGTCGTTCGCGCCGTTGGCCGACCTGATGGCCACCGACCACACCGTGCTCACCACCGATCCGCGCGGCATCAACCGCAGCCGGCTGCACGACCCGCACCGGGACTCCACCCCGCGGCTGCGCGCCGACGACGTCGTCCGGCTCATCGCCCACCTCGACGCCGGCCCGGCCGTCGTCCTGGGCTCCAGCGGCGGCGCGTGCACCGTCCTCGCCCTGGCGCAGGAGCACGCCGAGCGGGTGAACAGGGTGATCGCCCACGAACCGCCGCTGCTGCGGCTGCTCGAGGACCGCGAGGAGCTCATGGCCCGGGAGGAGGACATGATCGCCACGTATCTGGCCGGTGACCGGCTGGGCGCCGGGCGGAAGTTCCTCGCCACCGCGAACATCGAACTGCCGGAGGAGGTCGTCCAGGCGATGTGGGGCGGGGAACCCGAAGCGCAGGTCGCCGCCGACGAGCACTTCCAGTACGCCCACATGATCCGGGGGACCACCGGGTTCCAGCCGGACGTGGCCGCGTTGCGCGACGGCCCGACCCGGGTCGTCGTCGGCATCGGGGAGGAGTCGACCGGCCAGGTCTGCGACCGGGCGTCGCGGGCCCTCGCCGCCGCGCTCGGCGTCGCGCCGGCGATGTTCCCCGGCGGGCACATCGGCTTCGTCGAGGACCCGCAGCGGTTCGCCACCCGGCTCCGGGAGGTCCTCGCCGAGGGCTGACGGCGGCGGCGCCCACCGTGGCCACCCGGTCCGGCCCCGCCGCGCGTGGTGCCGGCGGTGACCGCGGGACGGTCACGCCGACGGCGGCGGGTCCGGCCTGCCGCGCCGGGTGCCGGAAGGTCTCGGTTCGGCGCAGATCGCGCGGTGGGACGTCCTGCGGCGTTGACCCACCCGGACCGCCTCCGCTTCGCTGTGCGCGGGTGATCGACGCCCGGAACGGGGGGAACGGCGATGGAGTCGGCAACGCAGGGACCGGGGTCCGGGCGGGCGCTGGGTCGGGGATGGCTGGGGGTGCTGCTGGCCGGCGTGCTCGTCGGTGTCGCCGCCGCCGGCGGCGTGGGCTGGCGGGCGGCCACCGGAGAGTCCGGGGTGGACAGCGGACCGACCGCCCCCTCCGTAGCGCCACGGGACGTGCTGACCGGTCTGCCGGCCCAGGTGCGGGTGCCGGCCACCCCGGCCGACCTGCCGGCCGACCGGGCGGTCGGTCCCGCCGCCTTCCTGTACCACGTCGAGCGCTCCGGCGGGTCCGACGAGCCGACCGGCACCCTCGCGCAGCGCGACATCCACCTGGTCACCCGCTCCGGCGAGCAGTTCCGCGCCGGACGCACGCCCGCCACCCTCGGCCCGCGGCACCAGTCCCTCTCACCGGACGGGCGGTGGCTGGCCGTCCGCCGGGACGGCCAGTGGTGGCTCCGGGACCTGACCGGCAGCACCGAGCGGACCGTGCCGCCCGGGTACGAGGTCTGGGGGTGGTCGACCGACTCGGGCTCGGTGCTGATCGCCCAGCTGTCCCAGTCGGGCCGGGCCTTCGCGGTCCTCTCCACCGAGGACGGGTCGCTGCGCCGGCTGGACGTGCCGGCGACGCAGCTGACCGACGTGGTCACCCTCGTCGAGGGCCGACATCTCGTGCTGGTCGACCTGGAGCCGTTCACCGAGCGCGGCGCGGGGTCGCCGAAGCTGACCGTCCGGGTGTGGGACATGCAGACCGGCGCCACCCGCGACGTGCCGGTGCTCCGCCCGGGGCAGCTGCGTCCCGGTGAGACGTTCAACTCGTTCGTCCCGCTGCTGACCGGGGGCGGGGTTCCCGCCCGGGTCTGGGTGCAAATCGCCCGCCAGGACGCCTATCCCACCGGCGGGCCCGAAGGGCCGGTGGCGATCCCGGCGAGCGCGCTGGTCGGCGTGGACGTCCGATCCGGTGCGCCGGTGGGACGGGTCGAGCTGGCCGAGCCGAGGAAGGGGGCGGGCGAGGGGTACCTCGGGATCGTCGGCGGTGAGCTCGTCCTGGACCGGACCGCGCGGGGTCGCAGCGAACTGGTCGCCGTCGACCCGGTCAGCGGGGACCGCCGGGTGGTGACGGAGCTGCCGCACCTCGCCCGGGTGCTGGTCCCCGGCGAGCTGTGGTGACCTGACCTCAGTCGGGGCCGGGCAGCCGGGCGGCGCGGGCGTACAGGTAACGCTGCTGCGGCAGGTTCATCGACCGCTGCGCCGCCTGCTCGTACGCCGCCCGCGCCGCGGCCGGCTCGCCGGCGAACTCCAGCAGGTGCGCGCGGGCGGCGGGCAGCCGGGGACCGTCGGCGATGCGTGGGTCGGCGGCCAGCCCGTCGAGCAGCGCCAGCCCGGCCGGGGCGCCCCGGGCCATCGCCACGGCCACGGCGTGGTTGAGCGCCACCACCGGGTTGTCGGAGATGCGCATCAGCAACCCGTACAGCGCCTCGATCTGCGGCCAGTCGGTCTGCTCGACGTCGGCCGCCTCGTCGTGCACCGCGGCGATCGCGGCCTGGAGCTGGTACGGCCCGACGTCCCCGCGCGGCAGCACCGAGCTGACCAGCGCCACGCCCTCGGCGATCTGGTCGGCCCGCCAGCGGCTGCGGTCCTGCTCGGCCATCGGCACCAGCTCGCCGCCCGGCCCCACCCGCGCCGGACCGCGGGCGTCGGTGAGCAGCATCAACGCCAACAGCCCGGTCACCTCGGGGTCGTCGGGGAGCAGCCGGTGCAGCAGCCGGGTCAGCCGGATCGCCTCGGTGGTGAGGTCCACCCGACGCAGTCGTGGTCCGGCGGTGCTGGCGTACCCCTCGTTGAAGATCAGGTAGAGCACGTGCCGCACCGCGTCCAGGCGGGTGTGCCGGTCCGCGCCGGTGGGCGGGGCGAACGGCGCGCCGCTGTCCCGGATGCGCTGCTTGGCGCGGGTGATCCGCCGGGTCATGGTGGCCTCGGGCACCAGGAACGCCCGGGCCACCTCGGCGGTGCTCAACCCGCCGACCGCGCGAAGGGTCAGCGCGATCTGCGCCGCCGGTGGCAGCGCCGGGTGGCAGCAGAGAAAAAGCAGTACCAGGCTGTCGTCGTCCGGGTCGCGCCGGTCGGCCGGGGCGGCGAGCCACCCGTCGGCCGGGAGCGCGCGGGCCACCTCGTCCTCGCGGCGCCGGCGGGCCTGCTCGGCGCGGAGCAGGTCGGTGAGCCGCCGCGCGGCCACCGCGATCAGCCAGCCCCGCGGATGGTTCGGCAGGCCCTCGGCCGGCCAGCGCGTCGCGGCGGCCAGCAGCGCCTCCTGGACGGCGTCCTCGGCGCTGTCGAAGTGCCCGTAGCGGCGGACCACCGCCCCGAGGACCTGCGGCGCGAGGGTGCGCAGCAGGTCCTCCACGGCGGGCGGGGTCAGTGCAGGTCCTCGATGCCGTCGGCGACCGGGCGGACGTCCACGTAGGCACCCCCGGCGTCGGGGTCGACGAACCGCGCGGCGATCCGGGTGGCCCGGTCGAAGCTGTCGCAGTCGACGATCGTAAACCCGGCGAGCACCTCCTGCGTCTCCGGGTACGGCCCGTCGGTGACCACCGGCGCGCCCTGGCGCAGCCGGATGCGCCGGGCGTGCACCGGCGCGGTGAGCCCGTGGGCGTCGACCAGTTCGCCGGACTCGGCCAGCTCCTGGTGCACCGCCTCCATGTGGGCGTGCATCGCCGCGACCTGTTCCGGTGACATCGGCGGCGGGTCGTCGCCGGGGCGGCCGGCCATCGCGTCGTAGTCCCGCTGCGAGCCGTACAACATGATCATGTATTTCACGCCTGACTCCTCTCGGCCGGCCCGGACGGGCCGTGCACCGGGGACGTCGGAACCGGCGGGCCGATCCGGACCGGCGGCAGCCCGAGAATAGGTGACGCTGAGCGCGCCGTGCCGGAGGCGAGCCGCGTCGCGCTCCCGGTCGCCGCAGCCGGCCCCGGGCGGGCAACCCGGCGGCCGGGCCGGTCGCCCGGTGGCTCGTGGGTCCTACCGTGGGCGCATGACGACGATGTGGACGGTGCTGACGGCGTTCGCGCTGCTCGCGGTGGCGGCGTTCGGCTGGGTGCTCTGGCGGGACCGCGCCCGTCGGGCCGCCGGCGAGGCCCGTGCGGCCGACCGGGCCGCCCGCGCCGACCAGCAGCGGTACGAGACCGGCCGGCACGCCAGCCAGGGTGAGATCTGGCAGCGCGACGACCGGACCTCCCCCGGCTGACGATCGCCGCCCCGCCGTGGCAGGACCGGGCCACATCGGCCGGGCGGTCGTGCCGGTCCTGCTCCGGGGGGAGCCGACCGTCACGCGTTCGGTCATGGTCACGGCCGCCTCCGCCCGGCATGATCGACCCAGGGCCGGGGTACTGCGACCGGCATCGGCGCGACGCCTGGGGAGGGCAACCGTGACGCAACGCTCTGGTGGGCAGCCGCGCGGGCGGCTGGCCGCCGCGCTGGTGGCGCTCGTGGTGGCCGCCGGCTGCGCGGTCGGCGTGGGGGAGAGCGGGCCGCGGGATTCCGGCGAACCCGCCCCCGGCCAGCCCCGGTCGGCGGCCACGCCCGACCCGCGAACCACCCGGGCGGACGGCACCACCAGCATCGAGGAGTTCAAGGGCGACATCGCCGCCGCGGTCCGCATCGCGGAGGGCTACTGGGCGGCCCAGTTCAAGGCCTCGGGGCAGTCGTTCCGCCCGATCCGCCGGATCGTGCCCTACCAGCGGGAGGGCGAGGTCTCCTGCGCCGGGCAGCCGCTGCCCCGCAACAACGCCGTCTACTGCTCGCGAGGCGACTTCATCGCGTACGACGTCAGGTGGTCCGTCGCCGCGTTCCGGCAGGTGGGCGACGCGTTCGTGTTCTACCTGCTCGGTCACGAGTACGCCCACGGCATCCAGGCGCGGCTGAACATCCGCAGCGAGTTCACCATCCAGCAGGAGCTCCAGGCCGACTGCATGGCCGGGGCGTACCTCGGCGACTCGGTGCGCTCCAAGAACCTCACGCTGGACGAGGGCGACCTCGACGAGTTCCGGGAGGGACTGCTCGCCGTCGGCGACGACCCGGACCAGCCGTGGTTCGCGGAGGGGTCGCACGGCACCGCCGAGCAGCGCAGCGACTCGTTCTTCCGCGGCTACGAGAACTCCCTGGACGCCTGCGGCCTCGGCTGACCCCCGACCTTTGTTGACCTGCGTCACCGCCGGCCGGGCCGCAGCGGACCGACGCCCGGCCGGTTGGCAGGATCTACAGCCGTCGTCCGACGGATGGAGGATCCGCTGAGCAGCCCACACCCCGCCGCCGTGCTCTTCGACATGGACGGCACCCTGGTCGACAGCGAGAAGCTGTGGGACGTCGCGCTGCGCGAACTCGCGGCCGAGTACGGGGGCAGCCTCTCCGACCCGGCCCGTCGCGCGATGATCGGTACCAGCATGGCCGCCTCGATGCGGATCCTGCACGACGACCTCGGCCAGCCCGAGCGGGACCCGGCGGTCAGCGCCGCCTGGATCAACGCACGGATCCTGGAGCTGTTCCGCACCGGCCTGCGTTGGCGGCCCGGTGCGCTCGCCCTGCTCGGCGCGGTACGCGCCGCCGGCATCCCGACCGCCCTGGTCACCTCCAGCGGCCGGCCGCTGGTCGAGGTCGCCCTGGACACCCTCGGGCGGGACAGCTTCGACGCGGTGGTCTGCGGTGACGAGGTCGACGCCGCCAAGCCGCACCCCGAGCCGTACCTCACCGCGGCCCGACTGCTGGGCGTGCCGATCGGGCGGTGCGTGGCGATCGAGGACTCGCCGACCGGGGTGGCCAGCGCGCTCGCCGCCGGCGCGGCGGTGCTGGCGGTGCCGGCGGAGGTGCCGATCGCGCCGACGGACGGCGTGCACCAGGTGGAGAGCCTGACCGGGGCGGACCTGGAGCTGCTCGCGGCGCTGCTGGGTGAGCCGCCCGCCTGACCCGGACCTGACGAGGGGGCCCCGCCGGACACGGCGGGGCCCCCTCGTCTTCGTCGATCAGTCGTGGGCGATGGCGCCGAGCACGTTGATCCGGGCCGCCCGGATCGCGGGCAGCACCGCGGCGATCACGCCGATCACCGCCGCCAGCCCGAGGAAGAGCGCCATCTGGCCCCAGGGCAGGACCAGGTCGGTGATGCCCTCGTCCTTCAGCGCCCGGACCACCGCGGCGCCGAGGCCGGTGCCGACCACCACGCCGAGCAGGGCACCGAAGATCGAGATCACCACCGCCTCGACGGTGATCATCCGCATGGTCTGCGCCCGGCGCAGCCCGATCGCCCGCAGCAGGCCCAGCTCCCGGGTCCGCTCCAGCACCGACAGCGCCAGGGTGTTGATGATGCCGAGGACCGCGATCACGATGGCCAGCGCCAGCAGGATCTGGATCATCCGCAGCGGGGTGTCCAGCTGGCTGGTCTGCTGCTTGATGAACGCGGCCCGGTCGGCCACCGACACCTCGGGGCTGTCCGCGAGCAGCGTCTCCACCTTCGGCTGCACGTCGGCCACCCGGGCGCCCGGGGCCAGCTGCACGAAGCCCTGGATCGGCTGCGGGATGGCGAAGTCCCGCACCGCCTGCGCCGGCAGCACCACCGGGTTGGTCAGCTGCGAACTCTCGTAGATCCCGCTGACCGTGTACGTCCGGGCCGCACCCCGGGACAGCTGCACCGTCACCGGGGAGCCGACCGTGAGGTTGCGGGACTTCGCCGTGTCGGAGCTGAGCAGCATCTGCTCCGGCCCGAGCCGACTGATGTCACCGGCGGTGGCCTTCGCCCCGAAGATCCGCTCCAGCGCGGCCACGTTGCTCGACGCGGCCACCCAGGTCCGGTCGCCGTTGACCACCGCCATGTCGCCGTACTCGCCGTCGACCAGCTGGACGCCCGGAATGGCGGCGGCCCGCTCCAGCACCGTCGGATCGAAGCTCGGCGGCCGCGGCCCGGTCTGCGACCCGGCGATCACCAGCTCCGCCTTGATCCGGTCCTCGGCCAGGGCGCTGATGCTGCCCTTGGCCGAGTCGAGGATCACCGTCACGCCGGTGACCAGGGCGATGCCGACCATCAGCGCCGCCGCGGTGATCGCGGTACGACGCGGGTTGCGCCCGGAGTTGAGCCGGCCCAGCTTGCCCGGCACCGACCAGGCGAAGATCGACCCGAGCAGGGCGACCACCGGCCGGCTGATCAGCGGCGTCAGCAGCGCCACGCCGATGAAGGCGAAGAGCACCCCACCGAGGATGACCGCCAGGGTGCTGCCCCCGGCGTTGCCGCTGAGCCCGAGGAAGAGCAGCGTCCCGCCGATCGCGGTGACGATCCCACCGGCCACCGTCACCTTGGTCAGCGGCCGGTCCGGCGTGGCCACGTCCTGCATCGCCGCGATCGGCGGGATCCGCGACGCCCGCAGCGCCGGCAGCAGCGCCGCCACCACCGTGATGAGCAGACCCACCGCGAAGGCGCCGATCACCGCCGCCGGCGGCACGCCGATCCCGGCCAGGCTGAGCCCACCCGCCAGCTTCCCGAACAGGTACGCCAGCAGCGCGCCCACCCCGATCCCGGCGGCGAGCCCCAGCACGGAGGCGATCAGGCCCACCATCACGGCCTCCAGCACCACCGAGCCGATGATCTGCCGGCCGCTGGCCCCGATGGCCCGCATCAGGGCCAGCTCCCGGGTGCGCTGGGCGACGATGATCGAGAAGGTGTTGAGGATCAGGAAGGTCCCCACCAGCAGCGCCACCGCGGCGAAGCCCAGCAGGACCTTGTTGAAGAAGGAGAGCCCCTCCTTCAGGCCCGCCGAGGCTTCCGCGGAGAGCTGCTCGCCGGTCTTGACCTCGTAGTCCGCGCCGAGCGCCCGGGCGATGTCGTCGCGGAGCCGCTCGTCGGTCACCCCGTCGGCGGTCTTGACCGTGATGCTGTTGAAGACGTCCCGCTCCCCGAGCATCAACTGCTGCGCCACGCCGGTGGTGAAGGCGACCTCGTTGACCCCGCCGATGGAATCCCGGTCACCGCTGTAACCGAAGACCCCCACCAGGGTGAACTCCTTCTTCGGCTGCAGGGTCAGCACACCGACCCGGTCGCCGACCTTGACCTTCGCGGCCTGCGCCAACGACGCGTTGACCACGATCTCGTCGTCGGCCTGCGGCCCCCGGCCCTCGCGGAGCCGGACCAGGTCGCTCTCGCCGAGCCAGTTCTCACCCAGCTGCGGCGGGCCGAACGAGGTGACCACCTTGCCGTTGCTGCCGATCAGCCGCGCGCCGTCGGTGGCGACGACCCCGGTGACCTCGGTGGCCCCGGGCACGGCGCGGACCTTCTCCAGCGTCGCGGCGGGAATCGGCACCGCCACCTGCTCGCCCTCGGCCTCGCTCAGCGCGACCTTCGGCTTGCCGGCCACGTTGACGTCGATGCCCTCGTACGCGTCGGCGAAGACCGCGTCGAACGACCGCCCCAGGGTGTCGGTGAGCACGAAGGCGCCGGAGACGAACATGACCCCCAGCACCACGGCCAGGCCGGAGAGGATCAGGCGCACCTTGCGCGCCAGCAGACTCTTCAGTGTTGCCCGGAACATCAGTTGCCCACCTCGGCGGCGGGCGTGTCCAGCTTCTTCATGGTGTCCAGCACCGTGTCGGCGGTCGGCTCGATCAGCTCCGAGACGATCTGCCCGTCGGCGAGGAAGATGACCCGGTCGGCGTACGCGGCGGCGGTCGGGTCGTGGGTGACCATGACGATCGTCTGGCCGTGCTCGCGCACCGAGTTGCGCAGGAAGTTCAGCACCTCTGCGCCGGAGCGGGAGTCCAGGTTGCCGGTCGGCTCGTCGGCGAAGATCACCTCGGGGCGGGCGACCAGGGCCCGCGCGCAGGCGACCCGCTGCTGCTGGCCGCCGGAGAGCTGGGCCGGGCGGTGGCCCAGCCGGTCCCGCAGCCCCACCGTGTCGATCACCGTGTCGTACCAGGCCGGGTCGGGCTTGCGACCGGCGATCGACAGCGGCAGGAGGATGTTCTCCTGCGCGGTCAGCGTGGGCAGCAGGTTGAACTGCTGGAAGATGAAGCCCACCTTGTCCCGGCGCAGCTTCGTCAGGCCCGAGTCGCCGAGCCCGGTCACCGTGGTGTCGCCGATCGCGACGGTGCCCCGGGTGACCGAGTCCAACCCCGCCAGGCAGTGCATCAGCGTCGACTTGCCCGAGCCCGACGGGCCCATGATCGCGGTGAACCGGCCCCGTTCGAACTCCGCGCTGACCCCCCGCAGCGCCGAGACCTGGGCCTCGCCGCTGCCGTACACCTTCCACACGTCGTTCGCCCGGGCCGCGGCCTGCGCCTGCCGGCCTACCGTCGCGGTCAATTCATCTACCTCTTCCGTCTGACTACGTATCCCCATCGCCCCCGCTGGTCGGTGGGGCTGATCCCAATCCTCTGTGCCGTCCGGGCGGGATCCGTCCGACTCCGGGCGGAGACGGGGCGGATTTCCCGCTGCGGGTCGGCCCGGAGCCGGGCTCAGGGTTGTCCCTGAGCCGGCGACCCGTCGACCGTGTTTCCAGGCCCCGGGACGACGTCGGAGCCGACGCTAGGACCTCACGCCACGTGATGGTCAACCGCGCCGCACCGTCTCCGGTCACGGTAGGTCACCACGGCAACGGCGCCGCCGTCCCGCCGGCGACCCCTCGGGTACGGCCCGGGACGCGCCGCCTCACACCTTCGGACGGACCAGGCCGGACTCGTAGGCCAGCACCACCGCCTGCACCCGGTCGCGCAGCCTCAGCTTGGTCAGGACGTGCCCGACGTGCGTCTTGATGGTGGTCTCGCTGACCGACAACTCGGCGGCGATCTCCGCGTTCGACAGGCCGCGGGCGACCTGCACGAGCACCTCCCGCTCCCGCTCGGTCAGCGCGCTCAACGCCTTCGGCGGGGTGGCCGCGGGATCGGGAAGCATCTCGGCGAAGCGGTCCAGCAGCCGCCGGAGGATCCGCGGCGCGACCACCGCCTCACCGGCGGCGACCGTGCGGATCGCGGTGACCAGGTCCTCCGCCGGCACGTCCTTGGACAGGAAGCCGCTGGCCCCGGCGCGCAGCGCCCCCACCACGTACTCGTCGAGGTCGAAGGTGGTGAGGATGAGCACCCGGACGGGCAGCCGGGCGGCCACGATCGCCCGGGTGGCCGCCACCCCGTCCATGCGGGGCATCCGGATGTCCATCAGCACCACGTCCGGCAGCAGCCGGCGGGCCAGCTCCACCGCCTCCTGGCCGTCCCCGGCCTCCGCCACGATGTCCAGGTCCTCCTCGGTGCCTAGCACCATCCGGAAGCCGGTACGCAGCAACGGCTGGTCGTCGACGAGCAGGATCCGCACCGGCCGCACGGGCCGCACCGCCGCCGCGCCGTCGCTCATCTGGTCTCCCTGTCGTGCTGGCCCGCCCGGATCGGCGGGGCCCGCCGCCCGGTCACCCGGACACCGCCCCGACCGGCTCCACCGAGATCCTCGCGTACACCCGGAAGTCGCCGCCGGGGCGCGGCCCGATCCGTAGGGTCCCACCGTAGAGGCCCACCCGTTCCCGCATACCGACCAGCCCGTGCCCGATCCGGTCGGGCCCCGGCCCCGGACCGCGCCCGGTGTCCGTGACCTCACCGCCAGGACGCCGGACTCCGTGCCGATCCGGACCAGCGCCGGGCGGTGGATTCAAGTGTCAAGAAGCGCACGGTCGTGGGCGGCTTGAGCGAGCGCGGCGATCAGGGCCGTGTGTGCGGCTGTACGCCACACCAGAGCCCAGGAACAGGTCGGGGCATCACGTACCGGTAGGTAGGTGATACCCGGCCAGGGGTAGTACCGGGAGGCTTCCACCTGTACCGGTTGCACCACGGCGCCGGCCGCCACGACGGTGAGGACCTCCTGCCAGGTGCTGACTGCGGGTCCGCGCCGCACCTCCCGGCCGGCCGGTGTGTGAAACGGCACGATCGCCTCCTCCCAGTACCGCGGAATGGGGGTGGCGGGGTGGGCGACGAGGTAGTCGCCCAGGTCCTCCATGGTGGCCTCGCCTCGACGGGCGAGCGGATGGCTGTCGGCGACCATGAACATGATCGGGTCCGCGCGCAGGACCGGTCCGACGGTCAGGTCCGGTTCGTTGACCGGCGTCCACAGCAGCGCGACGTCGACCTGGCCGGTGCGTAACGGAGTGAACGGGTCAGCGACGTGCACTTCGCGAAACCGCAGTTCGCAGCGCGGGTGCCGAGCGCGGAACAGGCTGGTGACATCGGTGATGGCCTGGGCCAGCGCACCCATGGTGCCCAACGTGAGCGTCCCTTCCATGCCCCGCGCCGTGTCGGCGGCGGTCTCGATCGCGGTGAGGATGCCCTGGTAGCTGACGGCAAGATCGTCACGTAGCCGGGCGCCGATCGGGGTCAGCGTCACTCGGCGGCTGGTGCGCTCGAACAGGGCGGCACCCACCCGGCGCTCCTGCTTCGCTATCGACTGACTGACCCGGGCCTGGGACAGGTGCATCCGCGCGGCGGTGCGCCCGAAGTGCAGCTCCTCGGCCAGCGTCAGGAAGATCTCGATGTCACGCAGTTCCACAGCGCTCTCCTGTGTCCGACGGCCAGACAATGCCCACCGATAACCCAGCGATTATCGAGCCTTTCTGGATCTTGGGTTGTTGCGGGCCTGCGCCCGGGTGATGGTGATCAGCGAACCGTACGACCGGTTCCGTGACCCGATCAAGGACCTCCAGAAGCGGACGTCGCATCCGCCGGCTCGCGTGCCCTGTCTCGGCCGCGCGGCCCACCGCAGGCTCCCTGGCCCGTGTCTCGTCCACCCAGAGAAGGAGCGCGATGCGCCACCGCAAACTCGTCTACTACGTCGCGTCGACCCTCGACGGCTACATCGCCGGCCCTGAGGGGCAGTACGACAGCTTCCTCCACGAGGGCGATCACATGTCGGCGCTCGCGGCGGAGCTCCCGGAGACGATTCCGGTGCACCTCCGGGAACACTTCGGGCTGGTCGACAGCGCGAACCGGCGGTTCGACACGGTGGTGATGGGCCGTGGCACCTACGAGCCGACGCTGAGCGTAGGCACCACCAGCTCGTACCCGCACCTGCGCCAATACGTCGTGTCCCGGTCGCTGACCATCGACGACCCGACGGTGCGGGTCGTCGCGGAAAACCCGGTCGGCCTGGTCCGCCAGCTCAAACAGGAAGACGGCACGGACATCTGGCTGTGCGGCGGCGGTCACCTCGCGGGCCAACTGCTCGGCGAGATCGACGAGCTGATCATCAAACGGCACCCGATCGTCGCCGGCGCGGGGATCCCGCTGTTCACCGGCCGGTACCAGCCGACCCGGTTCACCCCCGCCGCGATCCGGGAGTTCGACAGCGGGGTCACCGTCCTGACCTACACCGCTCAGGCATGACAAGGAGCACGCGCGTGCAGATCACCGCAACCACCCTCTCCCTCACCGTCGACAAGGTGGCGGAATCGAGCGCCTTCTTCACCACCCACCTCGGGTTCACCGAGCGCATGGCCGCCGACGGTTTCGCCTCCCTCGGTCACCCCGACGCGGCCGTCGACATCGTGCTCCTGAGTCGCGGGACGCACGTGCTGCCCGAAGGGTTCCGCGACCAGCACGCCAGCGGAGTCATCGTCGCCTTCACCGTCACCGACCTTGCCGCCGAGGAGAGTCGCCTCCGTGCGGCAGGAGTCCCCATCACCATGCCGCTACGGGAAGAGCCGTGGGGAGAACGCCTGTTCCAGGTCACCGACCCGAGCGGTGTCACCGTCCAGTTCGTCGAGTGGTCGTCCCCCAGCCCGCAACAGCAGGAGTCCTGACATGAGCGGCAACACCATGACCCTGGTCCTGGGTGGGACCGGCAAGACCGGCCGTCGGATCGTCGATCGGCTGACCGCGCACGGGGTGCCGGTGCGGGTTGGCTCCCGCGCCGGCGCGCCCCCGTTCGACTGGGCGGACCGGGCCACGTGGGCCGCCGTGCTGTCGGACGTCGACGCGGTGTACGTCTCCTACTTTCCGGATCTCGCGGTCGCCGGCGCGACCGACGACATCCGGGCCTTCACCGAGCTCGCGGTGTCGACCGGGGTCCGGCGCCTTGTCCTGCTCTCCGGCCGGGGTGAGGAGGAGGCGCAAGCCTCCGAGAAGGTGGTTCAGGACGCCGGAGCCGAATGGACCATCATCCGGGCGAGTTGGTTCAGCCAGAACTTCAGCGAGAGCTATCTGCTGGAGCCGGTGCTGGCCGGCGAGGTCGTCCTACCTACCACGGGGGTGGCCGAACCCTTCGTCGACGCCGACGACATCGCCGACGTCGCGGTCGCGGCGCTCACCGAGACGGGGCACGCCAGTCAGGTGTACGAGTTGACCGGGCCACGCCTGCTGACCTTCGCGGACGCGGTCGGGGAGATCGCCGCCGCAACCGGGCGCCCGATTCGGTTCGTGCCGGTCAGCGCGACGGACTACGCTGCCGCGCTGACCTCGGCCGGTGTGCCCGGCGACGTCGTCTCGTTCCTGACGTACCTGTTCACCACGGTGCTCGACGGACGCAACGCCCAGCTTGCTGACGGAGTGCAGCGGGCTCTGGGCAGACCACCTCGCGACTTCGCCGACTACTGCCGGGACGTCGCGGCCAGCGGGCTCTGGACCGGCTGAGTCCGTGCCGCTCCACCGCCGGTCCCGGCGTCGGCGGCGGGCTGGCGCCGGCTGCCCCAGCACGCTGGGGCAGCCGGCCGTCACCATCCAGGGCAGCCGCCGAAGCAGCACGACCGGTTCCACCCTTGGTGCCTGCGCCGGCGGTGGCGGGTCACCCGTGGCGCGGGTCGGCACGGCGGTGGGTCACTCGTCGGCGCCGGGGGCGGCGGGACCGGAGCGGGCGTCGCGCAGCGGGTCGGCCGACGCCGAGCGGTCCGGGAACGGCGGCGGGGTTCCGCCGAAGCTGGGGCAGTGCGCCTGGTGGCTGCACCAGTCGCAGAGCCGGCTCGGCCGGGGACGGAAATCCTGCCGCTGGGTGGCCTGCTCGATCGCCTGCCAGAGCGCCACCACGGTGCGCTCGAAGCGCAGCAGCTCCTCGGCGTCCGGGGAGTAGTCCAGAACCTCGGCGTCCTTGAGGTAGAGCAGCCGCAGCACCCGCGGCACCACGCCCCTGGTCCGCCAGAGCACCAGCGCGTAGAACTTCAGCTGGAACAGCGCCCGGGCCTCGAACGCCTCCCGCGGGGCGCCGCCGGTCTTGTAGTCGACCACCCGCAGCGCGCCGTCCGGCGCGACGTCGAGCCGGTCGAGGTAGCCCCGGATGAGCAGCTGCTCGTCGACGACCGCGGAGATCAGGCTCTCCCGCTCGGCCGGCTCCAGCCGCCGCGGGTCCTCCACCGCGAAGTAGCCCTCCAGCAACGCCGCGGCGGACCGCAGGAATTCGGCGGTGCCGGCCTCATCGGCCGGGTCGAACAGGGCCGCCAGCTCCGGCTGCTCGGTGACCAGCCGGTCCCACTGCGGGGCGACCAGCGCGCCGGCCGCGTCCGGGGTGCGCCCGGTCGCCGGCAGGTCGAACAGCCGCTCCAGCACGGCGTGCACCAGGGTGCCCCGGGCCTGCTCCACGCTGGGCCGCTCGGGCAGCCGGTCGATGCTGCGGAAGCGGTAGAGCAGCGGGCAGGTCTTGAAGTCCGCCGCCCGGGACGGCGACAGCGACGCCCGGACGGTGGCGGGCAGCGCCGCCGCCGCGGGAGGGGCCTGCTGGTCGATCACCGGTTCCGCCGTCATGCCCCGAAGGTTAGGCCACCGGTGTGACAGGGTCGTGATCGGCGCTCCAGGGCATGATCGGCACGGCGTAGCATCGGCCCGGTGAACTCCCGCACCCGTACGCGGCACCGGCCCGGGCGACGTCCCGGCCTCACCGTGGGCCGGGTGTTCGGGGTGCCGGTGCACCTCAACGTGTCGATGCTGCTGCTGACCCTCCTGGTCACCGTGTCGTACGCGGAGTTCGCCCGCCGGCAGCTCGACCTGCCCCAGCTCGGCGGCTACCTGATCGGTGCCGGCTTCGTCGTGTCGCTGCTCGGTTCGGTGCTGCTGCACGAGCTGGGCCACGCGCTGACCGCGCGCCGCCACGGCATCGGTGTGCGCGGGATCACCCTGGAACTGCTCGGCGGCTACACCGAGATGGAGTCCGACGCGCCCACCCCCCGGGTCGAGTTGCAGGTCTCGCTGGCCGGGCCGGCGGTCTCTGCCGTGCTCGGCGTGCTCGCCGTCGGCGCCACCCTGGCCCTGCCCGACCGCACCCTGGCCCACCAGCTCGCCCTCCAACTGGCGCTGAGCAACGTCATCGTCGCGCTGTTCAACCTGCTGCCCGGGCTGCCGCTGGACGGGGGCCGGGCGCTGCGGGCCCTGGTCTGGGGGATCAGCCGGGACCGGCACCGCGGCACCGAGGTCGCCGGCTGGGCGGGACGCGCCGTCGCCGTGGGCACCGCCGCGCTGGCCGTGGCGCTCACCGTCGAACGGGTCCTCATCCCGCTGGCGCTGCCGCTCTTCCTGCTGGTCGCCGTGACCATGTGGCGCGGTGCCGGCCAGTCCATCCGCTACGCCCGGATCAGCCGCCGCTTCCCGCTGGTGGACCTGCGCCGGCTGGCCCGCCCGATCGTCGCGGTGCCCGCCGGCACCCCGCTGGCCGAGGCGCAGCGTCGCGGCGCCGGGCAGGGGCCGCCGGACGCGGCCGTCACCGTGGTCGACGGCGCCGGCCGGCCGGTCGCCCTCGTCGACCCGGTCCGGGCGGAGCGGGTGCCCGCCGAACGCCGGCCCTGGGTGGCGGTGGACACCGTCGCCCGGCCCCTGAGCGAGCTGCCCACCCTCGCCGTCGAGCTCGACGGCGAGCGGGTGGTGGAGGCCGTGCAGACCCACCCGGGCGCACAGTACGTCGTGACCGCAGGCGAAGATGTCATCGGCGTTCTGCACATCGGGGATCTCGCGCAGGTCCTCGAACCCACACGGAAGTTGAACAAGTGACCGCAGCACATCCCTCCGCCGTTCCGGCCGACCCCGGCACACCGGTGCCCGCCGCCATCCCGGAGCTGCCTCCGGTGCACCGGGGGCCGTTCCGCCCTGGCGACCGGGTGCAGCTGACCGACCCCAAGGGGCGGATGCACACGGTCGTCCTGGAGCCCGGCAAGGAGTTCCACACCCACCGCGGCATCCTGCAGCACGACGCGCTGATCGGGCAGCCCGACGGTAGCGTGGTCACCACCTCCGGCGGCGGCACGGCGTTCCTCGCGCTGCGGCCGCTGCTGTCGGACTACGTGCTCTCCATGCCCCGCGGCGCGCAGGTGATCTACCCGAAGGACTCGGCGCAGATCGTCGCGATGGGCGACATCTTCCCCGGTGCGAAGGTGCTGGAGGCCGGCGCCGGCTCGGGCGCGCTCAGCTGTTCCCTGCTGCGCGCCGTCGGCACCGGCGGCGAGCTGCACTCCTACGAGGTGCGCGACGACTTCGCGCAGATCGCCAAGCGGAACGTGGAGGCGTTCTTCGGCGCCCCGCACCCGGCCTGGAAGCTGCACGTCGGCGACGTCGCCGACTGCCCGGAGACCGGCTTCGACCGGATCATCCTGGACATGCTCACCCCCTGGGAGACCCTCGACATGGTCGAGCGGGCGTTGCTGCCCGGTGGGGTCTTCATCGGGTACGTGGCCACCACCCCGCAGCTGTCCGAGCTGGTGGAGGCGCTGCGCGAGCGGGGCGGCTGGACCGAGCCGCGGGCCTGGGAGTCGCTGGTGCGCGACTGGCACGCCGAGGGCCTCGCGGTCCGCCCGGACCACCGGATGATCGCGCACACCGCGTTCCTGGTCTCCGCGCGTAAGCTCGCCCCGGGCGTCACCGCGCCGCCGCGGCGCCGCAAGCCCAGCAAGGGCGCCGAGGCGTACGCGGAGCGCAAGCAGGCGCTGCGCGAGGCGGCGGCGGCCCGCGAGGCCGCGGCAGCCCGAGCCGCCGAGGTGGAACCGACCGCGGTGGGCGGAACGGACGCGTCGTGACGGGGGAGCGGGGCGGCTGGGAGTGAACGGGCGGATTCCGCCGGCCGGTGCGGGTCGGCGGCGCGACCTGGGGGAGAGGGCATGAGTCGGCCGGGTTTCGGCGGCGGCGGTGGCGGCGACCTGCCGGCCGTGTTCCCGGACTGGTCGCCCTACCAGGACCTCGAATCGGCCGCGCGGGCCTACCTGCGCGACCCGGACGTCGCCCTGGAGGCGCTCGGCGGGGTGCTGCGCGGCGCCTCGGTGCTCGGGTTCACCCTGGAACGCTTCGTCAACGAGGTGAACGGGGTCTGGCAGGAGGTCGTCGTCTGCGACGGCAGCCGGCTGGTGCTCTGGCACGGTGAGGACGTGCCGCCGGGGGAGGGGCCGCCCGGGGCGATGACCTCGTCGCTGCGGGTGGTGCCGGTCTCCACGGTCACCGAGGTCGGCTGCCGGCGGCGGCTGACCCGCGCCGACAACGGCGAGATCCGGGTCGACAGCATCGACGTGTACCTGCTGCTCACCTCACTGGACGAGGCGCCACCCGGCGACGAGGTCGTCGGCGCGCCCCGGCACGACGCGCTGCGCTTCGGCAAGACCCTCGACGACGGCGGGGCGGGGCAGATCGCCCGGCTGGAGGAGTTCGCCCGGCTGGTCGCGTCGGTGGTCGGCCGCCCGATGCTCTGAGCGGCCGCGACACGTGGTGCGGGCCGTGGACGACGTCGTCGTCCGCGGCCCTGTCGTCGGTCGTCGCCGTGGTTCGTCGCCCCCGTGCGTCGTCGCGGCCGGCGGCTCGGTCCTCGGCCGGGACGGCTCAGTCCTCGGCCGGGACGGCTCAGTCCTCGGCCGGGACGGCTCAGTCCTCGGCCGGGACGGCTCGGTCCTCGGCCGGGACGGCTCAGTCCTCCTCGGCCTCCGGGCCGGCCACCTCGACGCCGTCGCTGCCACGCACCACGTGGATGCACTCGCCCGGGCACTCCTTCGCGGAGTCGATCACCTCGAGACGCAGGTGCTCGGGCACGTCGACCCGGCTGCCCGGGGCGAGCAGCAGCTCGCCGTCGGCGCCCTTGACGTACGCCAGGCCGTCGACGTCGAACTCGAAGACCTCCGGCGCGTACTGCACGCAGAGCCCGTCGCCGGTGCAGAGCTCCTGGTCCACCCAGACCTGCAGCTGGTCGGTCGCGACCTCGGCCACCGGTGCACCCCCCATGTTCTCCCGTCCCACGCCCCGACGGTACCCGAACGCCGGTACCCGCCCCGGAGGCGGCCCTTTGCGATCAAGGTTCGGTGACGAGGGCGTTGCGTGGGACCGAATCGGCCTCATAGCGGCTAGTGTTAGGGCAGAACGTTCAAGCCCCCCGGGGAGGTGGGACGTGGCACGCAGCGACGACGCGGACTCGCGCGCCGCACGGTGGGAGAAGGAGGCCCACGATCTCTCCACGCAGGTCGCGTTCCTTCAAGAGGAACTCGCTCTGGTGCGGCGCAAGTTGACCGAAAGCCCCCGACACGTCCGGCAGCTCGAAGAGCGGCTGGCGGCCACCCAGGCACAGTTGGCGCGGCTCACCGAGAACAACGACCGGCTCGTGAGCACCCTCAAGGAAGCTCGCGCGCAGATCGTGACGCTCAAGGAGGAGATCGACCGCCTCGCGCAGCCGCCCAGCGGCTACGGGGTCTTCCTCGCGCGACACGACGACGGCACGGTGGACATCTTCACCGGCGGACGAAAGCTCCGGGTCGCCGTCTCACCCTCGTTGGACGCCACGGAGTTGCGGCGGGGCCAGGAGGTCCTGCTCAACGACGCGCTCAACATCGTCGACGCGTTCGGCTACGAGCGGGTCGGCGAGGTGGTGATGCTCAAGGAGATCCTGGTCGGCCCCGACGACGGTCCGGGTGACCGGGCGCTGGTGGTCAGCCACTCCGACGAGGAGCGGATCGTGCACCTGGCCGACACCCTGATCGGCGCGCCGATCCGGGCCGGCGACTCGCTCATGATCGAGCCCCGCTCGGCGTACGCGTACGAGCGGATCCCGAAGAGCGAGGTCGAGGAGCTGGTCCTGGAGGAGGTGCCCGACGTCGACTACACCGACATCGGTGGCCTCCAGTCGCAGATCGAGCAGATCCGCGACGCGGTGGAGCTGCCCTTCCTGCACGCCGACCTGTTCCGCGAGCACCAGCTCCGCCCGCCGAAGGGCATCCTGCTCTACGGGCCGCCCGGCTGCGGCAAGACGCTGATCGCCAAGGCGGTGGCGAACTCGCTGGCCAAGAAGATCGCCGAGCGGGAGGGCAAGGAGAAGCACACCAGCTTCTTCCTCAACATCAAGGGCCCGGAGCTGCTCAACAAGTACGTCGGCGAGACCGAGCGGCACATCCGGCTGATCTTCCAGCGGGCCCGGGAGAAGGCGGGCGAGGGCACTCCCGTCATCGTCTTCTTCGACGAGATGGACTCGATCTTCCGTACCCGTGGCTCCGGTGTCTCCTCCGACGTGGAGAACACCATCGTCCCCCAGCTGCTCAGCGAGATCGACGGCGTGGAGGGGCTGGAGAACGTCATCGTGATCGGCGCCTCCAACCGGGAGGACATGATCGACCCGGCCATCCTGCGACCCGGCCGGCTCGACGTGAAGATCAAGATCGAGCGGCCGGACGCCGAGGCGGCCAAGGACATCTTCTCCAAGTACATCCTCTCCGGGCTGCCCCTGCACCCGGACGACCTGGCCGAGCACGGCGGCGACCCTCAGGCCACCGTGGCGGCGATGATCGACGCGGTCGTGCTGCGGATGTACTCCGAGACCGAGGAGAACCGCTTCCTCGAGGTGACCTACGCCAACGGCGACAAGGAAGTCCTCTACTTCAAGGACTTCAACTCCGGGGCGATGATCCAGAACATCGTCGACCGCGGCAAGAAGATGGCCATCAAGGAGTTCCTCACCTCCGGACGCAAGGGGCTGCGGTTGCAGCACCTGCTCGACGCCTGCGTCGACGAGTTCCGGGAGAACGAGGACCTGCCCAACACCACCAACCCCGACGACTGGGCCCGGATCTCCGGCAAGAAGGGCGAGCGGATCGTCTACATCCGTACGCTCGTCTCCGGCGGCAAGGGCGCGGAGGCCGGACGGTCCATCGAGACCGCCAGCAACACCGGTCAGTACCTCTGACCCGACAGCGTTCGGGGGCGTCCGCCACGGCGGGCGCCCCCGTTCCGTACGCCCCGGCACACCGCGTCGGCCGGTCGCCCGGGCCTCCACTTCGGGCAGCGGCCCGACCGGCGCCGACCAGGCCGGCACCGGCCGGCCGCGCACCCCGGCGGGCGACGACACGATCACGGATCGCGCCCGCCCGCCGCGCCTGCGTCCTGCACCGGCCGGGGGCGGACTACGCTCGACGTGACGGGGGACCGGTCGGGCGAGTGGAGCGGGTGGGTCGATGAGCGTTAGACGGATCATGGGCACCGAGGTCGAGTACGGCATCTCCGTGCCCGGCCAGGCCGGGGCCAACCCGATGGTCACCTCGTCGCAGGTGGTCAACGCGTACGGGGCGCGCCCGGAGCTCAACCGTGGCGGCCGGGCCCGCTGGGACTACGAGGAGGAGTCTCCGCTGCGCGACGCGCGCGGCTTCACCTACTCGGGCGCCGCCTACGACCCGGCGGAGGCGCTGGCCGACGAGGACCTCGGCCTGGCCAACGTGATACTCACCAACGGGGCACGGCTCTACGTGGACCACGCCCACCCCGAATACTCCACTCCCGAGGTGACCAACCCGCTGGACGTGGTCCGTTGGGACAAAGCGGGGGAGCGGGTGATGGCCGAGGCGTCCCGCCGGGCCGCCACCATCCCCGGCACCCACCCGATCCACCTCTACAAGAACAACACCGACAACAAGGGCGCCAGCTACGGCGCGCACGAGAACTACCTGATGCGGCGGCAGACCCCGTTCGCCGACATCGTCACGTACCTGACGCCGTTCTTCGTCACCCGGCAGATCTTCGCCGGCGCCGGCCGGGTCGGCATCGGCCAGGACGGCGGCCAGAGCGGCTTCCAGATCTCCCAGCGCGCCGACTTCTTCGAGGTCGAGGTCGGGCTGGAGACCACCCTCAAGCGGCCGATCATCAACACCCGCGACGAGCCGCACGCCGACGCCGACAAGTACCGCCGGCTGCACGTCATCATCGGCGACGCGAATCTCTCGGAGATCTCCACCTACCTCAAGGTCGGCACCACCGCGCTGATCCTCACCATGATCGAGGAGAAGGCGCTCGGCGCCGACCTCGGCATCGCCGACCCGGTGGGTGAGCTGCGCGCGGTCAGCCACGACCCGTCGCTGAAGCACCTGATGCGGCTGCGTGACGGGCGGCGGCTGACCGCCCTGGACGTCCAGTGGGCGTACCTGGAGCGGGTGCGGTCCTTCGTGGACGACCGCTACGGCGACGACGTGGACGCGCAGACCGTGGACGTGCTGGACCGCTGGGAGAGCGTGCTGGACCGGCTCGGCCGGGACGCCTTCCTCTGCGCCGACGAACTGGACTGGGTGGCCAAGCTGCGGCTGCTGGAGGGCTACCGGGAGCGGGAGAAGCTCGGCTGGGGTTCGCACAAGCTCCAACTGGTCGACCTCCAGTACTCCGACGTCCGGCCGGAGAAGGGCCTCTACCACCGGCTGGTCTCCCGCGGGGCGATGAAGACCCTGCTGACCGACGAGCAGACCCGCACCGCGATGACCGAGCCGCCGGAGGACACCCGGGCCTACTTCCGTGGTCGCTGCCTCGGCCAGTACGCCTCCGAGGTCGTCGCGGCCAGCTGGGACTCGGTCATCTTCGACGTCGGCCGGGAGTCGCTGGTCCGGGTGCCGATGATGGAACCGGAACGGGGCACCCGCAAGCACGTCGGCGCGCTCTTCGACCGCTGCGCGAGCGCCAAGGATCTGCTGGAGATGCTGACCGGGCACTGAGTGCCGGTAATGCCTACGGCACCGTCGCGCCGCGGCATGGTGTACCGGTCCGGGTGGCCGCAGCGTACCGCCGCGGCCGACCGGCGGTACGCCATGCCGGGGTGCTCCGATGGCGCCACCCGGCGTGGTGCGACTGCTCCCGTCCGCCTGTGGCGAACACGGCTGACGCGGGCGCTTCCTGTCGCCCCAACGGGGTAGATTTCATGCCAGGCGATCGTGGAGGAGGCAGTCATGGCCACTCGTGACAGCGGTGGGCAGTCGCAGTCGGGCAAGTCCCGGCAGGGCGAGGAGACCGAGGACGTCACCACCGAGGCGAACCCGGAGGTCGCCGAGCGGCACGCCGAAATCACCGAGGACGTCGATGACCTGCTCGACGAGATCGACTCCGTCCTCGAGGAGAACGCCGAGGAATTTGTCCGGGGCTATGTACAGAAAGGGGGCCAATAGGGCATAGTGGGCTAATTCGGACATGCCCCGCCCTTTGGATGATCGGGATGGCCTCCGCCGCTGCCGCGAGTGCGGTGAATGGAAGCCACTCGATCAGTTCTGCGCGAACAGCAGGCGGCCCGACGGTCGCGGCAGCTACTGCAAACCCTGCTTCAACGTCCGCTCCAAGGTGAGCTACGCCAAACGCCTGAGGGCGCAACAGGGTAGGGAGGTGCGCCAGCTGCCGCTGGTGCCGGCGGGACAGCGCCGATGCCCGGACTGCGGCGCCATCAAGCCCCTTGACGACTTTCCGCGGAACCGCTCCGGCCGAGGAGGCTACGGCCGATACTGCAAGCCCTGCCACAACGCAAAGGGCAAGGAGACGGCGCAGCGGCTCTATGGCGGGACCCGCGAATACCACCTGCGGCGGCGGTACGGCATAGGAGAGAAGGAGTTCCAGGAACTCCTGGCCGAGCAGGGCGGGGTCTGCGCGATCTGCGGCGGCGCGGACCCGCAACATCTGGACCACGATCATCGCACCGGATGGGTGCGCGGGATACTCTGCTTCAACTGCAACGGTGGTCTTGGCCAGTTCCGTGACAGTCCCACGAGGCTGGCCAGGGCGATCACGTACCTGAGAGGAACCACGTGGCAGCGGGTTTTGATCCATCCGGGCGTCTACCAGATGTGTTCACCAACGCGGGGACGTCCTCCTTCACGGCCTTTCTGAGCCGGGTGGCCCCCGAGATGCTGCCCGGCCGACGGCCGCTGCCGCCGGGCATGGCCGCCGACCTGGCTCCGCACGCCACCACCATCGTGGCCATCTCGGCCGCCGGCGGTGTGGTGATGGCCGGCGACCGGCGGGCCACCATGGGCAACCTGATCGCTCAGCGGGACATCGAGAAGGTGCACCCGGCCGACGCGTACTCGCTGGTCGGCATCGCGGGCACCGCCGGCATCGGCATCGAGCTGATGCGACTGTTCCAGGTGGAGCTGGAGCACTACGAGAAGATCGAGGGCGCGATGCTCTCGCTCGACGGCAAGGCCAACCGGCTCGCCTCGATGATCCGCGGCAACCTCGGCGCGGCGATGCAGGGCCTCGCGGTGATCCCGCTCTTCGCCGGCTTCGACCTGGCGGCCAGCGATCCGGCGAAGGCCGGGCGGATCTTCAGCTTCGACGTGACCGGTGGACCGTACGAGGAGACCGGCTACGACGCGATCGGCTCCGGTTCGATCTTCGCCCGGTCCGCGTTGAAGAAGCGGTTCCGCGCCGGGCTCTCCATCGACGACGCGGTCCGCCTCGCCGTCGAGGCGCTCTACGACGCCGCCGACGACGACACCGCCACCGGCGGCCCGGACCTCACCCGTCGGATCTACCCGGTGGTGATGACGGCGACGGCCGAGGGCACGCACCGGCTCACCGACGCCGAGACGGCGGCCGTCGCCGAAGGGGTCGTCGCCGGTCGGATGGAGAACCCGGGCGGCTGATCCCGCTTCCCGCTCCCGCCCACCAGTCAGCAGTACTCAGCACAGCGCCGAAGGAGAACCGCCGCCGTGGCCATGCAGTTCTACGCCTCGCCCGAGCAGATCATGCGCGACCGCTCCGAGCTGGCCCGCAAGGGCGTCGCCCGGGGCCGCAGCGCGGTGGTCCTGAGCTACTCCGGTGGGGTGCTCTTCGTCGCGGAGAACCTCTCCAGCGCCCTGCACAAGGTCAGTGAGATCTACGACCGGATCGGCTTCGCCGCGGTCGGCCGGTACAACGAGTTCGAGAACCTGCGCCGGGCCGGGGTGCGGATGGCCGACCTGAACGGGCTGAGCTACGACCGGCGGGACGTGACCGGGCGGGCCCTGGCCAACGCGTTCGCGCAGACCCTGGGCTCGATCTTCACCGAGCAGTCCAAGCCGTTCGAGGTGGAGATCTGCGTCTCCCAGGTCGGCGCCACCGCCGAGGACGACGAGCTGTACCGGATCACCTACGACGGCTCGGTGAACGACGAGCCGGGCCGGATGGCGATGGGCGGGCAGGCCGAGGCGATCACGGGGGTACTCAAGTCCGACCACCGCCCGGACATGTCGCTCAGCGAGGCCGTCAAGGTCGCCGTACGGGCGCTGAGCAGCGTCGGCGGCGAGGGTGGCGCGGCCCGGACCATCGCGGCCAACCAGCTCGAGGTGGCGGTGCTGGACCGGCATCGGGTCGGGCGCACCTTCCGCCGCGTCACCGGGGCGGCGTTGACCGGGCTGCTCGAGGGGGACGCCTCGGCCGACGTCGCGCCGGAGGACGGGCGGGCGAACACGCCGACGGTGCCGACGGAGGAGTCGCGCAAGCCGACCAGCTCCGCCGGCTCCGCCGACCTGGAGTGACCGGTGGGCCCACGGCCCGCAGGAATGATGTCCGCTTCGCGGGGTCGGGAGTTCTCCCGGCCCCGCGGTCCGTCTCGGCCGGGGTAGGCCCCGGCCGGGCGGGGTGGACGAGTGGTGGGGCGGCTTCGGGTGACCGTCGTGGGACACCGGTGCGTCCCGGCCGCCTTGCCTGAGGAGCCCGAGGCTGACGCCGGAGGCGAGCAGATCAGGGCCGCTTCACGCGGCATTCCACCGGGTGGGCGGGACGGTGGAGTCGAAGGCGTCGGTCAGGCTGTCGTGCCAGTTCGGCAGCGGGGGCAGACCGGCGACGGCCCAGCGGTCGTGCCCCAGCACGGTGCAGGTCGGTCGGGTGGCCGGACGCGGGAACCGGTCACTGGTGGTGGGTCGGATCCGTTCCGGGTCGAGCCCGGCCAGGGTGAAGGCCGCGCGGGCCAGGCCGTACCAGGTGGTCGCGCCGGAACAGGTGCCGTGGTAGACGCCGGCGGGGGCTCGGCCGGCCAGCGCCGCGTCGGCGAGCGCGACCAGCTGGGCGGCGAGGGCGTACGACCAGGTGGGCTGGCCCTGCTGGTCGTCGACCACGTCGAGGTGCTCGCGCTGGCCGGCCAGGCGGAGCATGGTGGTGACGAAGTTCGGGCCGTGCGCGCCGTAGAGCCAGGCGGTGCGGACGACGTACCCGGTGTCGGGCAGCAGCCGGGCGACGGCGCGTTCGCCGGCGAGCTTGCTGCGCCCGTACGCGTTGACCGGGTCGGTCGGCGCGTCCTCCGGGTACGGGGTGGTCGCGTCGCCGCGGAAGACGTAGTCGGTGGAGACGTGCAGCAGCCGCGCGCCGGTCTCGGCGCCGGCCGCGGCGAGGTTCGCCACCCCGTCGCCGTTGACCCGGGTGGCGGCCGCCTCGGCCGCCTCGGCGCCGTCGACGTCGGTCCACGCCGCGGCGTTGACCAGGACGTCGTGCCCGGCGACGGCGGCGCGGACCGCGTCGGCGTCGGTGATGTCCAGCTCGTCGCGGGTGAGCGCGGTCACCTTCAGGTCGCGTCGACTGCCGAGGACGGCGAGCAGGTCTGCGCCGAGCATGCCGCCCGCGCCGGTCACGAGGATCCGGGTCACGCGCCCGGCTTCGCCTTCAGCGGTTCCCACCAGGCCCGGTTCTCCCGGTACCAGCGCACCGTCTCGGCCAGGCCCCGGTCCAGGTCGATGCTCGGCGCGTACCCCAGCTCGGCGCTGATCTTGCCGATGTCCAGCGAGTAGCGGCGGTCGTGGCCCTTGCGGTCGGCGACCGGGACGACCCGGTCCCAGCCGGCGCCGCACGCCTCGAGCAGCCGGCCGGTCAGCTCCCTGTTGCTCAGCTCGCTGCCGCCGCCGATGTGGTAGACCTCGCCGGCGCGTCCCTTCTGCTGGACCAGCGCGATGCCCCGGCAGTGGTCGTGCACGTGCAACCAGTCCCGGACGTTGCCACCGTCGCCGTAGAGCGGCACGGTGCCGCCGTCGAGCAGGTTGGTCACGAACAGCGGGATGATCTTCTCCGGGAACTGGTACGGCCCGTAGTTGTTGGAGCAGCGGGTGACGACGACGTCCATGCCGTGGGTGCGGTGGTAGGCCAGCGCGAGCAGGTCCGAGCCGGCCTTGGAGGCCGAGTACGGGGAGTTCGGTGCCAGCGGTGAGGTCTCCGTCCAGGAACCCTCGTCGATCGAGCCGTAGACCTCGTCGGTGGAGACGTGCACGAACCGGCCGGTGCCGTGCCGCAGGGCGGCGTCGAGCAGGGTCTGGGTGCCGAGCACGTTGGTGGTGACGAAGGGCGCGGCGCCGGCGATCGAGCGGTCGACGTGCGACTCGGCGGCGAAGTGCACGACCACGTCGTGCCCGGCGACGACCTCGTCGACGAGCGCCGGGTCGCAGATGTCGCCCTGCACGAGGCGCAGCCGGGGGTCCTGCCGGACCGGCGCGAGGTTGGCCAGGTTACCGGAGTAGGTGAGCTTGTCCAGCACGGTGACCGCGGTGGGCTCGCCGGAGGCGTCGCCGCCGGGCACACCCAGCAGCATCCGCACGTACTGCGACCCGATGAATCCGGCTCCGCCGGTGACGAGAACCCTCACGGGTCCGGAAGTGTACGCGAAGTGCGGACCCTCGGTCGGTGTCCGGTTTGGACGGCTACCGGTACGCTCCCCCGGTGCGCGGAATCCTTCTCGCTGGTGGCACCGGGACCCGGCTGTGGCCGATCACCCGCGCCGTGTCCAAGCAGCTGATGCCGGTCTTCGACAAGCCGATGATCTACTACCCGCTGTCGACCCTGGTGCTGTCCGGAGTGCGGGAGATCCTGGTGATCACGACGCCGGAGGACCAGGACCAGTTCGTCCGGTTGCTCGGCGACGGCAGTCAGTTCGGGCTGCGCCTTCAGTACGCCAGCCAGGCCCGCCCGGAGGGCATCGCGCAGGCCTTCGTGCTGGGCGCGGACTTCATCGGCGACCAGTCGGTGGCGCTGATCCTGGGGGACAACATCTTCCACGGCGTCGGTCTGGGCCGGCAGTTGGCCGGCAACGCCGATCTGTCCGGCGGTCGGGTCTTCGCGTACCCGGTGGCCAATCCGGAGGCGTACGGGGTCGTCGACTTCGACGCCGACGGTCGGGTGCTCTCGATCGAGGAGAAGCCGGCGAGGCCGAAGTCGCGCTACGCGGTCCCCGGCTTGTACTTCTACGACAACCGGGTGGTGGAGATCGCCGGCAAGCTCACCCCGAGCGCCCGCGGCGAGCTGGAGATCACCGCGGTGAACGAGGCGTACCGGGAGATCGGCGAGTTGTCGGTGACCGTGCTGGACCGGGGGACCGCGTGGCTGGACACCGGCACCTTCACCTCGATGATGCAGGCCGCCGAGTTCGTCCGGGTGATCGAGGAGCGGCAGGGCATGAAGATCGGCTGCGTCGAGGAGGTGGCCTGGCGGGCCGGCCTGATCGACGACGCGCAGCTGGCCGCCCTGGCCGAGCCGCTGACCAGGAGCGGCTACGGCGAATACCTGCTCAGCCTGCTGGCCGCCCGGCGTGGTGGGGCGCGGTGAAGATCCGTCAGCTCTCCGTCGAGGGCGCCTGGGAGATCACCCCGCAGCAGCACGGCGACCCGCGCGGGCTGTTCGTGGAGTGGTACCGCTTCGACGCGCTCGCCGAGGCGGTCGGCCACCCGCTGCGCCTGGCCCAGGGCAACCTCTCCGTCTCCGCGCGCGGCGTGGTGCGCGGCATCCACTTCGCCGACGTCCCGCCCGGCCAGGCCAAGTACGTCACCTGCGTGCGGGGCGCGGTGCTCGACGTGACCGTCGACCTGCGGGTCGGCTCGCCGACCTTCGGCCGCTGGGAGGGCGTCCGGCTCGATGACGTCGACCGGCGGGCGGTCTACCTCAGCGAGGGTCTGGGGCACGGCTTCTGCGCGCTGACCGACGACGCGACGCTGAGCTACCTCTGCTCCGCCACCTACAATCCGGCCGCCGAGCACGCGGTGCACCCGCTCGACGCGGAGCTGGCCATCGAGTGGCCGGCCGACGGGCCCCGGCTCTCCGCCCGGGACGCCGCCGCGCCCACCCTGGCGCAGGTCCGCGATTCGGGGCTGCTCCCCGACTACCGGGCCTGCCGTTCGTTCGTGGCGGGGCTGCGGCCGGACGGAATGTCGTACTCGGACGGGATTTGATCGACCGGAGAGCACGACCTGTGGTGTGACAGTGACGAACCGGGCCCCCGGGCGGCTAATGTCACATCATGGAGCGGCGAATCTTCGGCCTCGAGACCGAGTACGGCGTCACCTGTACGTACCGCGGGCAGCGGCGGCTGTCCCCCGATGAGGTCGCCCGGTACCTCTTCCGCCGGGTCGTGTCGTGGGGCCGGTCGAGCAACGTGTTCCTTCGCAACGGGGCCCGGCTCTACCTGGATGTGGGCTCCCACCCGGAGTACGCCACCCCGGAGTGCGACTCGGTCACCGACCTGGTGGCCCACGACCGCGCCGGTGAGCGGATCCTGGAGGGCCTGCTCATCGACGCCGAGAAGCGGCTGCACGACGAGGGCATCGCGGGCGAGATCTACCTGTTCAAGAACAACACCGACTCGGCCGGCAACTCGTACGGCTGCCACGAGAACTACCTGGTCTCCCGGCACGGCGAGTTCGGCCGGCTCGCCGACGTGCTCATTCCGTTCCTGGTGACCCGGCAGTTGATCTGCGGGGCGGGGAAGGTGCTGCAGACCCCGCGCGGGGCGGTCTACTGCCTTTCCCAGCGCGCCGAGCACATCTGGGAGGGCGTCTCCTCGGCGACCACCCGCAGCCGGCCGATCATCAACACCCGCGACGAGCCGCACGCCGACGCCGAGCGTTACCGCCGGCTGCACGTGATCGTCGGCGACTCCAACATGAACGAGGTCACCACGCTGCTCAAGGTCGGCAGCGCCGACATCGTGCTGCGGATGATCGAGGCCGGGGTGGTGATGCGGGACCTGTCGCTGGAGAACCCGATCCGGGCCATCCGCGAGGTGTCGCACGACATCACCGGCCGGCGCAAGGTGCGGCTGGCCTCCGGCAAGGAGGTCAGCGCGCTGGACATCCAGCAGGAATACCTGGCCAAGGCGACCGAGTTCGTGGAGCGCCGGGGCGGCGACCAGACCGCCAAGCGGGTGGTGGAGCTCTGGGGCCGGGTGCTGGCCGCGGTGGAGAGCGGCGACCTCGACCCGGTGTCGCGGGAGATCGACTGGGTGACGAAGCTGCGGCTGATCGAGCGCTACCAGCGCAAGCACGACCTGCCGCTGTCGCACCCGCGGGTCGCCCAGATGGACCTGGCGTACCACGACCTGCGCCGGGGCCGCGGCCTGTACGGGCTGCTGGAGCGGCGCGGGCAGGTGGACCGGGTGGCCACCGACCCGGAGATCTTCGAGGCGAAGGAGACGCCGCCGCAGACCACCCGGGCCCGGCTGCGCGGCGAGTTCATCCGGCACGCCCAGGAGAAGCGCCGCGACTTCACCGTGGACTGGGTGCACCTGAAGCTCAACGACCAGGCGCAGCGCACCGTGCTCTGCAAGGACCCGTTCCGCGCCTACGACGAGCGGGTGGAACGGCTGATCGCCAGCATGTGAGCGGAGCGGCGGCCGGTGCCCGGCACCGGCCGCCGACCCACCGGTACGCTGCGTCGCGATGAACACGTCACCCTCTGACCGCGACCGCGGCACCGAGAAGCTGAACTGGGTCGAGCGCCGCCGGGAGAAGATCCGCGCCGAGGTCGAGCGCAACCGGCGCGGCGAGTACACCGTGCCGACCTGGGTGCTCGTGGTCGCGTTGGTGGCCATCGTCGCCGGCTGGTTGGCGCTGATCTTCCTGGTCGGCTGAGCCCGCGCCGCCGAGACGGCACTGCCCTGGGGCGCTCAGCCGGCCAGGCGGGCCGCGTGCCGGCCGGCGGCGGCCGCCGCCAGGAAGTAGGCGTGGTCGGCGTCCAGGCCCCGGCCCATGGTGGAGAGCGTCACCGGCAGGGCCCGCAGCGCCGCGTCCAGTCCGTCGGTGGCCACCCGGACGATGGTGTGCCGCCGGGCCAGCGGGGACAGGGCGGCGTCCACCGCGGCGGCCAGCGCCGGGTCGAGGCCGTCGGGCACCACCAGCTCCGCCGGGGCGAGGGCGACCCTGCCGTACGAGGTGAGGCTGTGGTGGGACACGCCGCGGTGCCGGGGGCGGGGGTCGGCGTCGGAGATCCGCAGCGAGCCCACCGGCCGGCCGGCGAGGGTGGCGACCGCGTTGACCGCCTCGCCGACGGCGACCCCGGAGAAGCCCCAGCGGGTGCCGGTGCCCAGGTTGCCGGGGCCCTGGGCGACGATCGCGACGTCGGCGCGCAGCACGTGTCGGGCGGCGAGCAGGCCGGTGTGCAGGGTGGTGGCCTCCAGGTCACCGCCGAACGCCTGCCCGACGCTGACGGTCCCCACGAGGCGCTCGCGCAGCCCGTCGAGGGTGCGCGAGAACCAGGCCGGCAGGGCGCCACCGTCGGTGAGCAGGTACGCCACCCGGGCGTCCGGCGCGTCGGCGTGGATGCCGGCGAGGATCGCGGGCAGCGCCGAGTGCAGGTCGGCGGTGACCACGGGCAGGCCGTCCAGGCTCTCCGCCCGGGCGAGCAGGTCGTGATGCGGGGACGCCTCCTCGTCCACCCCGAGCATGATCGGTTGCAGCGGGGTGTACCGGGCCTTGACCAGGTGCCCGGCGTCGCGGGTGTCGCCGGCCTGCGGCGGGTCCGCCGGCAGCCGGTCGGGCAGCGCCACCACCAGGGCGTAGCCGCCGGTGCCGAGGCCCATCAGCAGCGCGCCGGCGTTGAGCAGCACCCGGTCCCCGGGCACCGGGTCGCCGACCAGGTCCGGGTACGCCAGCGCGCGCATCGTGCCGCCGTCGGAGAGTTCGACGTCCAGCTCCACCGCGCCGGCCCACCGCCGCCGTACCGCCGTGACCGTTCCCGACCGCCATCGCACCATGCCGGGCACGCTAGCGGCGGGCGGGCCGACCGCCGCGCGCGGGTCGGGCGGCCGGCGCGTGGGTCGCCGCCGGTGGCGGGGGACCGGCGGTCGGCGGGCCGGTCGGCGGTGCGCCGGCCGGCGGAGGATCGCGGCGGAGGGGCCCGGTCGGTGCCCGGTGACGAAGCCGGCCCGCCGCGCCGCGCGGGTGCACGGGCGCGCCGGGTGGGCTGCTAGCGTTCACCTGTGTCGCGGAGCCGTACCGAACGCCTGGTCAACCTGGTGATCTGCCTGCTGTCCACGCGACGGTTCCTCACCGCCGCGCAGATCGCCGCGACCGTGCCCGGTTACGAGCACGATCCGGACGACGCCAAGGAGCACGAGGCGTTCCAGCGCAAGTTCGAGCGGGACAAGGCCGAGCTGCGTGAGCTGGGCGTGCCCCTGGAGACCGGTACGGCCAGCGTCTTCGACGCCGAGCCCGGCTACCGGATCGCCCACCGCGAGTACGCGCTGCCGGACATCCCTCTCGAACCGGACGAGGCCGCCGCGGTGGGCATCGCCGCGCGGCTCTGGCGGCACGCCGGCCTGGCCGCGGCCGCCTCCTCCGGGCTGGCCAAGCTGCGCGCCGCGGGTGTCGACGTGGACCCGCAGGCCACCCTCGGGTTGGAGCCGATGGTCACCGTCGACCCGGCGTTCGCGCCGCTGACCGCCGCCGCGCGGGACCGCCGCGAGGTCGGTTTCGACTACCGGGTGCCCGACCGGGACGCGCCGAGCCGCCGCCGCCTCCAGCCGTGGGGTGTGGTCTGCTGGCGCGGCCGGTGGTACGTGGTCGGGCACGACCTGGACCGCGAGGCCGCCCGCTGCTTCCGGCTGTCCCGCGTGGTCGGCACGGTCCGGGTGACCGGCGAGCCGGGTGGGTACGCCCCGCCGGAGGGCGTCGACCTGATCAGCCACGTGGCCCGCTGGTCCGGGCCGGTCGAGCGGACCGGCCGGGCCACCGTGCTGGCCGCGCCCGGCCGCGCCGCCGGCCTGCGCCGCTGGGCCGTGCGGACCCTGCCCGGCCCCGACGGCGACCGGCTGGTCCTGCCCTACGCCGATCCGGACCACCTCGCCGGCCAGCTCGTCGGATACGGCCCGGACGTGCGGGTGCTCGACCCGCCGGAGGTACGCGACGCGGTGATCCAACGGCTCAAGGAGATCGCCGCCCGGCACGACGACCTGGCCGTGACCGGGGGTGCCCGGTGACCCGGCCGGCCGCGCGGGGCGGCTCCCGCACCTCCGCCGACCGGCTCGCCCGGCTGCTGAACCTGGTGCCCTACCTGCTGGCCCGTCCCGGCATCGAGATCGCCGAGGCGGCCGGTGACCTCGGCGTCACCGAACGGCAGCTCCGGGAGGACCTGGAGCTGCTCTGGGTGTGCGGGCTGCCCGGGTACGGCCCGGGTGACCTGATCGACATGGCGTTCGACGGCGACCGGGTGACGATCACCTACGACGCCGGCATCGACCGTCCGCTGCGGCTCACCCCGGACGAGGCGCTCGCCCTGGTGGTGGCGCTGCGGATGCTCGCCGAGACCCCCGGGGTCGCCAACCGGGAGGCCGTCGAGCGGGCCCTGGCGAAGATCGAGAACGCGGCCGGTGACCTGGTCGGCGCGCCGGTGGAGGTCCGGCTGCCCGGCGAGACGCGCCGGGTGCGGGAGTTGCGCGCGGCCGTGGAGCGGCGCCGGGCGCTGCGGATAACCTATTACACCGCCGCCCGGGACGAGAGCACCGAGCGGACCATCGACCCGCTGCGGATGCTGATGGTCGACGGCCGGGCGTACGTGGAGGCCTGGTGCCGCCGGGTCGAGGCGGTCCGGCTGTTCCGGGCCGACCGGATCGACGCGGTCGTCGAACTGGACGAGCCGGCCGTCGTGCCGCCGCAGGCGCGCCCGCACGACCTCACCGCCGGGGTGTTCCGGCCCTCGTCCGATCTGCCGCTGATCACCCTGCGGATCGGCCGGGGCGAGCGGTGGATCACCGAGTACTACCCGTGCGAGCGGATCGAGGTCGACGGGGACCACTGGCTGGTCTCGCTGCGGGTGACCGACCTCGGCTGGGCCCGCCGCTTCGTGCTGGGGCTCGGACCGGACGTCACCGTGGTCGCGCCGGCCGAGCTGGCCGATCAGGTACGCGCCCAGGCCGCCGCCGCGTTGGAGGCGTACGCGACGCCGGTGCCCGGCGCGGCGCCGTCGGCCGACCCGGCGGTGGCGGCGGTCACCCAGTAGGCTGACCGCCGTGGTGAAGTGGATCGTTCTCGCGGTGGTGCTGTTCGCGCTCGTCGTGCTGGCCCTGGCGGTCCGGCCGGTGCTGGCGCGGCTGCCCCGGCTGCGTCGGGCGGCGCTGGCGCTCCAGCGGCGTCAGGCCGACGCGGAGGCGCTGCGCGAGGCGGCCGAGGCGCTCTCCGAGCGGGCGGAGACGCTCCAGCGGCAGGTCGAGACCACCACCCAACGGGTGGAACTGATCAAGGCCAAGCAGGACAGCTGATCGACCTCGGTCGGTAGACCGCTCGCCGGTTGCGCGATCGGTGCCCCTTTCGCGCACCGATGAACGCCCGTAGGTGGTTGACGGGACACGCGAGGGTGGTCAAGACTTCACCGGCCGGGACCCACCAGCGTGGCCCGGCGGGTGGCAATGGCCCTCGACGGACGTACGATGGGCTGCGACCCACCCCTCGACACAGAGCGACTGGAGCTTCCCATGGGTGCCCTCAAGCCGTGGCACATCGCCGTACTCGTGGTCGTGCTGATCCTGCTCTTCGGCGCGAAGCGGCTCCCCGACGCGGCCCGCTCGCTGGGCCGTTCGCTGCGGATCATCAAGGCGGAGACCAAGAGCCTGCAGGACGACGACCGCGACCTGGCCGAGAAGGCCGACGCGCAGGCCGGCTACCAGCCGCTGCCGCCGTACGCCGGTCAGCAGCCGCCGCAGCAGCAGCCCTACGCCCAGCCGCAGCAGCAGTACGCCCCGCAGCAGGCTCCGCAGCAGCCGGTCGCCCCGCCGGTCGACCCGGTGCAGCGCGTCCGCGACAACTGACCTGAAGGGGCCCGAGCACCGTGGCCTTCGCGCTTCGCAAGCGCGGTCCGAGCGAGTTCGAACGGGCCGCCGACGGGTCCATGACGCTCATGGAGCATGTCCGTGAGCTGCGTACCCGTCTCTTCCGCGCCTCGCTGGCGATCGTCGGCGGGCTGATCGGGGGGTTCTGGCTCGCCCAGCCGGCGTTCAACCTGCTGAAGGAGCCGTACTGCCGGCTGCCGGGCGCCACCGACGCCCTCGGCAAGTGTCAGCAGTTCCTGCTGCTCTCGCCGGCGGACGGCTTCATCCTCAAGTTGAAGCTGGCGCTCTGGATCGGTCTGATCATCGGCGCGCCGGTTTGGCTGTACCAGCTCTGGGCGTTCATCGCGCCGGGCCTGCACCGGCACGAGCGCAAGTGGGCCTACGTCTTCGTCTCCATCGCGGCGCCGTTGTTCGCCGGCGGCGCGGTGCTGGCCTACCTCGTGGTGGACAAGGGCCTGGCCTTCCTGTTGGAGGCCGGTGTCACAGGCACCTCCACCCAGCTCGAGGTCACCCGGTACATCTCGTTCGTCACCAACATGATCCTGCTGTTCGGGGTGGCGTTCGAGTTCCCGCTGATCCTGCTGATGCTCAACTTCACCGGGGTGGCCAGCGCGAAGCGCCTGCTCAGCTGGTGGCGCGCGGTGATCTTCATCTGCTTCGCCTTCGCCGCCGTCGCGACCCCGGACCCGGGCCCGTTCGGCATGACGCTGCTGGCCCTCTCCCTGTCCCTGCTCTACTTCGTCGCGGTCGGGGTGGCGTTCCTCAACGACAAGCGGCGGGGCCGGGGCAAGGAGGTCTACGCCGGCGTCGCCGACGACGAGGTGTCACCGCTGCAACTCGACGACGAACCGGTCGTGGCGACCCCGGCGGTCGAGTTCTCCGGGCCGGTCGGTGCCCCGGCGCCGGTGGCCGCGCCCGCCCCGATCGACCGGCGCTACGACGACATGACCTGACCGGGCTGGTCCCGGGTCTCCGACGCCGTCCCCGTTCGCCCGGGGGCGGCGTCGTGGCGTTTGCGGGCCCGGCGTGGGCATCTGGTCATCCGGTCGGCGTTCAGTCCCACCAGAACGCCCAGCCCCGGGTGCCCAACAGGGCCTCCGCGTACTCGCCGAGCGTCGAATGGTTGCCCTGCCAGACATTGTCGGGGCAGAACGCGAGGTGTTCGGCGGCCACCAGCAGCGTGTCCTCGGTGGTGATCGGGGGAGCGGCGACGCTGACGTACAGGGTGGCGGGGCCGAGCGCGACGACCCGGGCGCCGAACCGGGACTGCCAGTCGCGCAGCACGGCGGTGAACCGGGCGGTGTCGTTGTCGTGGTTGACCGGCCCGGTCCAGGCGAGGGCGGTCAGCGTGTCCGCGCCGGTGGGTGCGGGTACGAGGGCGAGCCGGGTCTCGTCGTCCCGCAGCTGCTCGGCGAACCAGTCGGCGATCTCGTCGGCCGGGTCGTGATGCACCTGCGGCGGGGCGGTGCCCGGCCAGGTCGTGCCCACCGGGTCGAGGAAGCGGCGGTGGGACGAGTCGTCCTCGTCCTCCTCGGGCAGGAGCTGGTGCCACCACCGGCTGAGCACCGTCGCCGCGTCGTGGTCGTCCGGCGACGAAATTCCCGGGTGGTCGTCCATGAACAGGGACGACGGGTCCGCGAGACCGGTGTCTGGGACGGTGAGCAGGGGCCACAGCCCGGTCTGGCGATGATCGGCCCGCCGTCGGGCCCACTGCCCGGCTCGGGCCGGCGCGGTGCTCAGCCAGTAGCGGGCGCGGTCACCGGCGGTGGGCGTGATCAGCCGGCCCGCGGGAAGGTCGGCCGGCAGGGGGTGCGTCCAGGACATGCCGGCGACTGTAGTGATCACCTGTGACGCTCCCCGACGCAGTCGTCAGGGCGACTTGACGTCAGGGCGACTTGACGGCATGCTCGGGTCATGCACACACCCGACAGCATCGAACGTCAGTTCACCCTCCTGACCGCCGCCGCCCGCTACGAGGAGCTGCGCGTGCGGGACGCCCTCGCGCCGGCCGGTCGGGACGGGTCCGACGCAGACGAGCCGGACGCGGTATCGCTGAGCGCGCCCGAGGCGCTGGAGCTGCTCGCCCTCAGCGAGGTGATCGCGCGCAAGGCCGGGTACGGCCGGCAGTTGGCGGTGCGCACGGCGCGAGCCACCGGCGCCTCCTGGTCGCAGATCGGCGCGGCGCTGGGCACCAGCAAGCAGTCCGCCTGGGAAGCGCATGCCCGGTGGATCGAGGACCAGGCCGAGCAGCAGCGCCGCATCGGGGATGACGACGCCTGGGCCGAGGCCGCCCGGGACCTCGCCGGCCAGCCCGACGAGGTCCGGAACGCCTGAGGGCCGGCGGTCGACCCGGGCTCAGAGCACCTGCGACAGGAAGCGGCGCAGCCGCGGGTGCTCCGGCGCCTCGAAGACCGCGGCGGGTTCGCCGGCCTCGAGCACCACGCCGTGGTCCATGAAGGCGACGGTGTCGGCGACGGAGCGGGCGAAACCCATCTCGTGGGTCACCACCACCATGGTCATCCCGCCCGCCGCCAGGTCCGCCATCACCCCGAGCACGCCCTTGACCAACTCCGGGTCCAGCGCGGAGGTGGCCTCGTCGAAGAGCATCACCTGCGGTTGCAGCGCCAGCGCGCGGGCGATCGCCACCCGCTGCTGCTGCCCGCCGGAGAGCTGCGCCGGCCGGGCGTCGGCCTTCGCGGTCAGCCCGACCAGCTCGAGTTGCGCCCGGGCGACCTGGACGGCCTCGTCCTCGGAGAGCTTCTTGATCTTGCGCAACGCCAGGGTGATGTTGCGCAGCACGCTCATGTGCGGGAAGAGGTTGAACTGCTGGAACACCATGCCCACCCGCTGGCGCAGCGCGTCGGGGTCGTCGCGCAGCACGCTGCGGCCGTCCAGCAGCACGTCGCCCGAGTCCGGCTCGATCAGCCGGTTGATGGTGCGCAGCAGGGTGGACTTGCCGGAGCCGGACGGGCCGATCACGCAGGCGGTGCCGCCCCGGGCGACGTCCAGGTCGGCGCCGCGCAGCACCTTGTGCGCGCCGAAGGCCAGGTGCACGTCGCGGACGCCGAGGCTGACCGAGGTGGTGGTGGCGGTGGCCGTCATCGCGGGTCCTCCCGGGTCGGGTGCTTCGGTGGCAGGGCGGTCTCGCCGGCCAGGACCGGCCCGCCGTCGTCCTCGGGGGGCACGGCCGCGGCGCGGCCCTGCCGCAGGCGTCGGTCGATCCAGTTCACGGCGTGGGTGAGCGGCACCGTCAGCGCCAGGTAGAACAGGCCGGCCAGCAGCAGCGCGGACTGGTTGCCGGTGTTCGCCGCGTAGTCCTGCCCGATCCGGAACAGTTCCCGCTGGCTGGCCAGCAGACCGAGGAAGTAGACCAGGCTGGAGTCCTTGATCAGGGCGATCAGCTGGTTGACCCAGGCGGGCAGCACCCGGCGTACGCCCTGCGGGACGATCACCAGGCGCATCGCCTCTCCCCAGGAGAAGCCGAGCGCCCGGGCCCCCTCCAGCTGGGCGGCCTCCACGCTCTGGATACCGGCCCGGAAGATCTCACCGATGTAGGCGGCGGCGATCAGCGACAGCGCCAGGATGCCCAGCGGGTACGGGTTGGGCCCCCAGACCTCCATGCCCAGCGGCGCCAGGCCGACGCCGATCAGCAGGATGGTCGCCGCGGCCGGCAGGCCGCGGAAGATGTCCGTGTAGACCCGCGCCGGCCAGCGCAACCAGCGGCTACGAGAGATGCCGGCGATGGCCAGCAGCATGCCGAACACCGAGCCGAGCAGGGCGGCGGTGACCGCCAGGATCAACGTGTTGGGCAACCCGACGGTCAGCATCTCGGGCAGCGCCTCGCGCATCGAGTCGCCGTCGAAGAAGGTCTCCCACAGCGTGCTCCACGTGTCCATCAGGCCATCACCGTCCACCCCGCTCGCTGGTCATCCGTACCGGTCAGGAGGCGGCCGACGCCGACGGCGCGACCACCGTGCCGCTGCCCGGGGTGAAGTCCGCCGGGATCGGCCGGCCCGGGTAGTACCGTGCCTGGAGCTTCGTCCAGGTGCCGTCGGCGATGACCTCGTCGAGGCCCTTGTTCAGCGCCTCGCGCAGCTTGTCGTTGCCCTTGGCGAACGCGTACGCGGTCGGGGCGGGGCTGAGCTCCTTGGCCGCCACCTCGATCTTGCCGTTGCTGTCGGCGGCCGACTTCTCGCCGATCTCGGCCGGGGCGATCCACGCGTCGGCGGTGCCGGCCTTGAGCTGGTTGATCGCGGCGTTGTAGTCGGGCACCCGCACCGGGTCCAGACCCTTGCCGGTGGCGTAGTCGTCCTGCACCGTGCCCTGCACGACCACGACCCGCTTGCCGGCGAGCTGGTCGAAGCCGCTGATCGGGGAGCCGGCGGGCACGTCGAGGCCGAAGTAGCCGAAGTCGTAGCCGTTGCCGAAGTCCACGGTCTTCTTCCGGGCCTCGGTGATGGTGATCGACGAGCTGCCCACGTCGAACTTGCGGTTGTTGACCTGGGAGAGCAGCGCGGAGAAGTCGGTGCCGACGAACTCCACCTTCAGGCCGACCTTCGCGGCGGCGGCGGTGAGCAGGTCGTTGTCGAAGCCGGTGAACTTGCCCTCCTTCAGGTACACGTTCGGCGGCGCGTCGGTGAGCGTGCCGGCGCGCAGCACACCCGGCTGGAGCAGGCCGTACGGGTTGGCGGCGGCCGGGGCGGAGTCGTCGGCGCAGGCGGTCAGCGCGGTGGCGGCCAGCACGGCGGCGGCGCCCAGCGCGGCCACCTTGGACAGGGCAGGAAGGAATCGCACAGGTGTCTCCGGGTTGATCGGCGGCGGGCGCGCAGGCACGCCGGGAGACGGCGCGCCCACGCAGGGGGCGCACCGCTGAAGTGGTACGGGGAAGAGAGGTTCGGCTACTGCGCGGCGGGGCGGCGACAGCCGTCGCTGCAGACCCGCATCAGGTCGACGTGCCGCCGCCGGACCAGCGCGACGCCGGTCGGTCGCACCGAAGACGCGTCGGGGGCGCCGGCGACGGGCGGAGCGAGACGATGAGCAGACATGGTTCTCCCTCGGTCGGAAATGACCTGGGAACCAGGCCACGCTTGCACCGACGACTACCGGTGCCTGGTCCTCACCCGGAGCACCCCACCGTGGAGGAGGGTTGCCGGCCAGCGAGCCGGGGCTTGACGCTGGCGCTCATGACCTGGACAGAAGGCTAGCAGCAACCCCGGCCGGATCGTCCAGCCGTTATGACGGCCCTCACGTCCGCCCCTGACCGGCCGGCCGTGGGAGGTCCACGACGACGGAATTGGCCGCCGCGCGGCGGCGCCCCGGGATGCCAGGGTGGGATGCCGTGCGCCGCCGGCGTCCGGCCGCCCGCCCGAGGAGGACCCGATGACCGATCCGCTGCGGGACACCGGCGGGGACGACGCGTTGCGCCAGGTGTACGAGGCGGCCGGGCCGTACCTGTCGTCGCTGGCGGACCGCCCGGTGCTCGATCCCGCCAGCCTGGCCCTGCTGGTCCAGCTGTGGGAGCCGGCCGGCGGCGGGCCGCTGCCCGAGCACGGCGACGGCGCGGCGGCCGCGCTGGACCGGCTGCTGCGCGTCGGCGCGGCCGCCGCCACCGGATCGGCCGGTCCCCGCTTCTTCCACTTCGTCATCGGCGGGGTCACCCCGGCCGCCCTCGCGGCCGACTGGACGGCCGCGCTGCTCGACCAGAATGCCGCGTTCCGCGCCTCCTCACGGCTGGCCAGCGAGGTGGAGACCATCGCGCTGACCTGGCTGCGGGAGCTGTTCGGGCTGCCCACGACCTTCGGTGGCGCACTGGTCGCCAGCGCCACCTTCGCCAACGTCACCGGCCTGGCCGCCGCCACCCACTGGTGGGGCGAACGGCACGGCGTGGACGTCGCCGCCGACGGGCTGGCCGGGCTGCCCCGCATGCCCGTGCTCTCCGGCGGCTACCTGCACCCCAGCGACCGCAAGGCGTTGCAGCTGCTCGGGCACGGCCGCGACGCCGTCGAGGTGCACTCCCGCGACGCGGCCGGCCGGGTCGACCTGGCGGCCCTGGACCGGCGCCTCGGCGAACTCGCCGCCCCCGCCGTGGTGATCGCCATCGCCGGTGAGGTGGACACCGGGGACTTCGACCCGGTGGCGGAGCTGGCCGACATCGCCGAGCGGCACGGCGCCTGGCTGCACGTCGACGGCGCGTTCGGGATCTTCGCCGCGCTGTCGCCGCGGACCGCCGGGCTGGTCGCCGGCATGGAGCGCGCCGACTCGATCGCCGGGGACGGACACAAGTGGCTCAACGTGCCGTACGAGAGCGGCTTCGCCTTCCTGCGGGACCCGGCGCGTCTACCGGCGGCGTTCGGCATGCCCGGGGCGGCGTACCTGCCCGGGCAGGGCAGCGCCCTGCCGACGCCGGGGGAGGGCGCGGACTACGCCCTGCTCGGTCCGGAGTCGTCCCGCCGGGCCCGGTCGCTGCCGATCTGGGCCACCCTGGCGGCGTACGGCCGGCAGGGGTACCGGAGCATGGTGGAGCGTCACCTGGACCTGGCCCAGCGCCTGGCCCGCCAGGTGGACGAGGCGCCCGAGCTGGAGCGGCTGGCCGAGGTGCCGCTCTGCGTGGTCTGTTTCCGGGCCCGCCCCGCCGGTCTGGCCGAGGAGGCGCTCGACGAGGTCAACCGGCGGCTCGGCGCGGCGCTGCTCGCCGACGGCCGGGTCTACGTCGGCACCACCGTCCACGCCGGACGGATCGCGCTGCGGCCGGCGATCGTCAACTGGCGCACCACCGAGGCCGACGTGGACCTGCTGGTCGACGTGGTCCGCGAACTCACCGCGAAGGTGGTCGCCGAACTGGGCTGAGAACGGTGCATCCGCCGGGCGGGGTCGGTGCGAAGCAATGGTCGTGACGACAGTCACGGATCTGGACGCACCGACGAAGGGTTCGCCGATGAAGATCACTCGACTCGCCGCCCGCCTGGCGGTGGGCGCCATGGCCACCGTGCTGGCCACCGCCGCCGTGGCGGTACCGGCCGCCCAGGCCAAGGGCAAGGAGCTGGGTACGAGGAGCCTGGCCGCGGTCCTCACCAAGGACACCGGGGGTTTCGACCACAACTCCCGGGACTTCGACGTGCTCACCGCGGCCGTGCTGGCCGTGCTGGAGGCCAAGCCGAACTCCCCGGTGAAGGTGCTCGCCGACGGCAGCGTCGCGCTGACCGCCTTCGTCCCCACCGACGCGGCCTTCCGGGAGCTGGTCCGCGACCTCACCGGCGCGCACCGGCTGCCGGGTGAGAAGGCGGCCTTCACCGCCGTCGCCGGGCTGGGCATCGACACCGTGGAGAACGTGCTGCTCTACCACGTGGTGCCGGGCGCCACGATCGACCGTCGCGCGGCCCTGAAGGCCGACGGCGCGAAGCTCACCACCGCGCTCGGCCCGACGGTCGAGGTGGACGTGCGCAGCTTCTGGTTCCACAAGCAGGTGCGGCTCATCGACGTCGACACCGACGACCGCAACCCGCGGGTCGTGGCGTACGACATCAACAAGGGCAACCGGCAGATCGCTCACGCGGTCGACCGGGTCCTGCGCCCGATCGACCTGCCCTGACCCGGCACTGACGCCACGGCGCCCGGCTGCTGCCGGGCGCCGTGCGCGTCGAGGTGTGGAGGCAGGCGGCTCTTCGCGTCGTCCACAACTCAGCGCTGAGTGCCGGCGGGCCACGGAGGCGGGCGAGGACGCCGCCGGAGCGCGAGGCGCGCTCCGGCGGCCCCTCGTCGTGCTCGTCAGCCGTTGTCGATCAGGCTGGCGATCTCGTTGTAGATCAGGTGTGCCTTCGCGCCCTGGTTCGACGGGCAGCCGCCGAGGTGGTGCAGGGCGACAACCCGGTGGTTGGCGTCGAGTACCGGCGAGCCTGAGTTGCCGCCAGAGGTGTCACAGCTGTAGCTGATGTTCCAGGTGTTGTAGCTCGCGTTTCGCACGGTGCACGTCGCGCCACCCTGGGTGTTTTCGTAGATCGACAGCCGCTTGGGGCTGCCGTCGCCGTGCCCCGGGATGTAGATCCGCGTGCCGGTGGTGGTGGCGGTCGTTGCCAGGTACAGCGTGCCGAACCCTTGGATGCTGGTGAAGTTGTTCACTGAGTACAGGGTGTAGTCGAGTTCGCCCGAGCCGCCGGTGCTCACCTTGTAGAGGGTCGCGCCGCTCACCTTGGTGCCGGGACCGGGGTTCGCGCCGCCGCAGGTGGCGCACTGGTAGTTGAACTGCATCTCGCTACCGCTGACGGTGGACTGCGTCGACATGCAGTGCTTGTTCGTCAGCATGCGGTTCGAGTTGCCGACCCGCCAGGTGGTGCAGAGCCCACCGCCACTGATCAGCAGCCGCGCGACCGCCGTGCCGCGGGCGTACTCGTTGGGGTGGCTGTTCTGGTAGCAGACCACGTCGCGGCGAGCGTCGGTGCTGCAGACGGACTGCGTGGAGAGGTTGTGCTGGGTGATCTCCATGCGGTCGTAGCCGCGCCAGAATCGGTCGATGGTGGCGGCGTTGCGACGGGAGGCGCGGTTGCTGTGCAGCGTCACCACGGCGGTGTCACCCTCCACCGACATGGCCCAGAAGCCCGGCCGCCCGTCGGTGGTGTAGTCGGAGCCGGTCGCCCGGTTCAGGTGGCGGTCGTACCGGTAGCTCTCCTCGCCGTCAGGGCTCGACACGGTGACGTAGTCGCCCTGGGCCAGCCGCAGTGAGCTGAAGTGCACCTTGACGTATGCGGCACCGGGATGCCGGATGATCTGCGTCCGGCCGTCCCGGGCGTAGGACAGCGAGCCTTTGACGGTGCGGAGCTCGCCTACTGTGGGGATGCCCTCCGCCGAGAACTGATCCGACTCGGGTGCCCGTGCGGAGTGTGGTGCGACAGGTTGACCTGAGTACGCCTCGGCGGCGGGTGCCGACAGCAGGCTCAGCCCAAGTGTGCAGGCGCCGAGCGTGACCGCCGCCGTTCGCAGGCGGCGCAGGGGTCGTTTCATTGTCGCTCCTCCCCAGGAACCAGCACCTGGACGTGCTTTCCGCCTTCATACCCGAGGGTAAAGATATATGCAAGTATATCTATGTACGGCTGACCCGGACGATCACGCGCCTCGCCGAGGTGGAGGTCGCCCGCGCCCGCTCCGACGCCAGGGGAAGCGACACCCCCGGCCACCTCGCCATTTGTCCTGTTCATCCCCCCACGCGATGCAACAGCCTTATTGTCGGATACGCGGCGCCGGGTTCGGGCGACACGAGCGCAGCCGGCTGTCGGGCGATGCGGACGGGGGTGGCCGCGATGGGCATGGCGCAAGCAGCGGCCGCGCCAGGGGTACGGACGTCGCAGCTGCTCGTCGGTGGTGACGTCGCCGACCTGGTGAACATGTTCCGCGGGGAGGTGAACCTGCCCCTCGACCTGGTCTCGCTGACCGGCCGCGGCGGCTTGGACGTCACCGTCACCGCCTTTTACGGCAGCGGAGTGCACCATGGGGTGCAGCGGTCCAACCTCACCTCACCCACCGGCGTGCTCGGCCTGGGCTGGTCCCTGCCGTACGAACGCGTCGTCGTCGAGTCCCAGACCAGCGGCACGACGGTTGACGACGTGTTCTACCTGGTCACCGGCGGTGCTCCGCGACAACTCGTGCTGGTGGGCGTCGACGGGCCGGCGCAACGTTTCCAACTTGTCGACCAGCCGTTCTGGCAGATCACGTACCACCCCGACCCCACCTGTCCGGAATCCGAGTACTGGACCATCGTCCGGGAGGACGGCAGCACCTGGACGTACGGGCTGGGAGCGGTGCAGCGCGGCGTGCGGTGGGGCAACTGGATCGGCCCGTCCACGCTCCCGGGCGGGGTGAGTTTTCCGCTGGCGTGGAACCTCCTGCGGATCCGCTCGCTGGCCGGCGACACCGTGTCGTTCGAGTACGACATCGACGACGTGCCGATCGGGGCGAGCCCGCAGGCGCGCTGCACCCGCTCATGCCGGCTCCGCCGGATCGTCGATGTGTTCGGGCAGCGCGTCGACTTCCGTTACCTGCCCAAGGAGCCGTGCGAGACCCCGTCCCCGCACGTGCCGCCGCACGGCGGCCAGAACGCCTACCAGTTCCAGTTGGAGGACCACTACCTCGACCAGATCGTCGTGTGCGACAGCGCCGGCGGCACCGTGCTGACTACACGGCTGCGCTACGCGCTGCGCAACCACTCCCGGCACGCCGACGACAGCCGCTACCTCAAGCGTTATCTCATCGCCGTCGGGCAGGAACTGCACAGCGGCGGGGCCCTGCCGGAGCTGGAGTTCGACTACCACGGCGCCGACAGCACGAACCCGGGCGCGATGTCCGGCGCGCGCACGCCGCAGGGCGGGCAGGCGGGATACGACTACCGCGCCGCCGAGCTGCCCAACACCGCGCTGCGGGTCGCGATCCAACGACCGGCCGCCGGGGGGACGCCACGGGTCTGGCACGGCCCCAGCTACACGGTCCTCACGTGGGACAACAGCGCCACCGGTCAGATCACCACCGGCGCGTACTCCTGGAACGGCAGCTGGTCCGCGCAGCAGGACACCCGGCAGTGGGCGGCGACGCCCGCAACCCTGCGGGTGCTCACCACCGACGGGTTCTTCGCCGTCTGGTACCAGGACGCGCGCAGTAGTCAGTACCGGGTCCACCTGGTCCGCGCGGAGCCGTTCCGCTTCGGCGAGTGGGAACGCGACACGTACCCGGTCACGCTCGATGAGCCGATGACCGGGCCGGCGGTCAGTGTCGGCGGCGGTTTCGTCGCCGTCGCGGACGCCGAGGCCGGGCAGCTGAAGATCGTCACCTGGGATCCGGTCGAGCGGCGCTGGGTCGAGCAGGGCTTCGGGTTGAGCGGAGTGGACCGCGTGGCGCTGGCCGGCGGCGCAGGCGTCTGTGTCGCCGCCACCTACGCCGAGCAGAGCCGAACGCTGAGCACCGCCGTCTATCACTGCGACGCGGAGCGGCACTGGCGACACGGCGACACCGTCAGCGAGACCGTCGACATCGACTGGACGGCCCGCTCGACCGAGCGACTGCTCGCCATCGGCGCGTCCTTCGCCGTGCTCGGCTTCGTGACCGCCCTCGACGACACCGCCGCGACTGTCCGGTACGCCAGCCGGTTGATCACCTGGTCCACGGCGTACCGCTTCGGGCAGGTACTGAAGGCCGACGGGAGCCAACCGCTGGACGCCCGCAACCCGGTCGGGTACGCGGCGGTGAACGGGTCGACCGCCGCCAACGGCGGGCACCTGTTCCGCTTCGACGGCGCCCGCTGGCAGCAGGTCACCGCGACCCGCCCCACCGCCGGCCCGCGCTACACCTACCACTACGCCGCCGACACCGCCTACGCCATCACCGTCCAGGACAGCGGCCAGTGGACGGCCGAGCTCTACGAGTACGACCCCTACCGCAACACGTGGCGCACGCCCACCCGGACCAACGGCACCACCCCCGGGCTGCCCACCCTCGCCGAGGGCTACCGCACGGTCGGCCGCGACCTGCTCTGGCGCACACCCGAGGGCGCCTGGAGCACCGTGTACACCCTGCCGGCCGACGCGGATTTGGCGACCCTGACCAACGCCGCGCCGGGCTACCTGACCTACCAGGACCGCAGCGGCTCCGCTCACCTGGTCACGCTCGTCGACGCCGCGGTGGGGGAGTCGGTCGCGCTGCCCGGCGAACGGGTGGTGGTCCCCGACCCGCAGCCCGGACAGATCCTCACCGGCCCGGAGACCGTGGTCACCTACCGCGGCCCCGACTTCGACCACGCCACCGGCCTCGCCCTGTACCGCGTCGTCGGCGGCCGGACCGCCACCCGGCTGGTGGCCCACCCGGTGGTCCGCGTCGGCAGCGACACCGGCTACCAGGCCCCGCACACGACGCTGGACTACGACCTCGCCACCGCGACCTACGACCCGTACGGACTGGTCACCCAGTACGTGACCGTTCGGGCCACGCCCGGCGATGGCGGCCAGGGCTGCGTCGAACGAGTCTTCTTCAACGGGCTCAGCCCCAGCGTCCCCGGTGTGCTCTACCCGGTATCCGACCAGTACAGCAACGCTCGGGCGTACTTCAGCAAACTCAACGGGCAACTGTTCCGCACCCGCGCCTTCGACGCCGACGGCCGCCAGGTCAGCGAGAGCGTCAGCTATCCCTACACCTACTCCGGTCAGGACAGCGACCGCCGCGTCGTCGGCGCCTACACCAGAGTGCGCCGGCAGACCCAGGCGACCGCGGGGGAGCTCTTCACCGCCGACACCGACCGCGCCGAAACCCGCCGGCACGGTGTGCGGGCCGCGTTACGCACGCACTTCACCGCACACGGGATACCGCTGACCGACCCGGTGACGGTGCACGAGGAACAGCCCGAGCGGCGCTGGCGGCTCACCGACGCCAACGGCACGAACTACCAGGTGGTCGCCGACGGGACCCGGCTCACCGTGTACGGGTGGCTGGTCGACGCCACCGAACACGAGTACAACGAACACGGGCAGCCGTGCCGCGAGACCAGCGACAACGTCGACGACCAGGGGGTACGGCGGCGGCTGCGCCGCGACACCTCCTACGCCTGGCAGACCTACCCGGGTCTGCGCGAGCTCAACTGCCTCGTTCCGACCGGCCAGGTCACCACCACCGACGTCACGGCGGACGTGGTCACCGCCAGCGAGGTAACCACCTACCGCAACGAGTGGGGCCCCTGGGCAGCCGCGCGAGGCTACCAGTGGCTCGGCGTCGATGATCCGACCTTCCCGTCCTGGGGCTCGGCGACCGAACCCGGACCGGGCTGGCTCTGCGCCCGCCAGGTCCTCGACGTCACCGAGCGGGCCCAACCGTTGGCGGCGCTGGACGCCAGCGGGCACGTCGCCGCCGCCATCTACGACCGCGGGCGCCGCTTCGCGGTCGCCACCACGGCCAACGCCGACCCCCGCCACGGCGAGGTCTGCTGGTACGGCTTCGAGGAGTACGAGGACGACGGCGGCTGGACGCTCACCCCCGCCGGCCTCGACCCGACCGGGTACATCACCGAGGGGCCGGCGCACTCCGGGTCACGACGGCTGGCCGTCCCCGGTGACCCCGACTGCGCCATCGGCATCACCAACGAGTTCACCCCGGCCCGCGGCGACCGGCCCTATCAACTGTCGTGCTGGGTCTGCACCCAGCCCGGGTTCGTCGACGACCCGGATCTCACCGCGTTGCGGACGACCGTCCGCGACCAGCAGGGCCGCACGGCCGAGATCGTGCTGTCCGTCCCCGCCACCGACGGCCGGTGGCGCTGGCTGCACCAGCTGATCGACCCGCAGGCGCTCGTCCTGGGCGCCATCGCGTCGGTGACCTTCACCCTCACCAGCCGCCAGGACCAGCGGTACCTCCTCGTCGACGACCTCGCGTTCGCCCCGGTCGCCGCCGGCCTGCAGGCCTCGGTGTACTCCCCGGACGGGCAGGAACTGCGCGCCACGGTGGACCTGCTCAGCGACACCCGCCGTATCGGCTACGACCTGCTGGGTCGACCCGTCCTGGACGTCGGCGTCGAGGACTGGCCGTTGTCGGCCACCGCCGAGTACGTCTGGCGCTGCGGACGGGACACCTTCGACCCCGCGCGGCCGAACGCCACCCTGGTGGCGTCGCTGCGCGGTCCCGGCACCTTCACCGACTTCCGGCAGGGCGACCAGTGGCGCGCGCAGTGGCGCGCCGACGCCGGCTGGCAGCAGGAACCGGGCCTGCTGCGCTACGCGCAGGACGGCACCGGGACCCTCACCCGCACCGGGACGCCCGAGGGCAGCTACCTGCTGCGTCTCGCCCTGGCCGCCGACCCGGCCGTGCGGCGACCGGTGCGGCTCACCCTCGGCGACTGGTGCGTCCGCTGGGCCGACGGCTGCTGGACGCTGCACCAGCCCGACGGTGAGACGGCGGCCTCGGTGGCGGCGGGACCCGGCACCGACCTGATGCTCATCGTCTGGCCCCACCGCATGCTCTGGTACGTCGACGGTGAGCTGCTGCTCCAGCGGGTCAGCCCGGACGGCTTCGCCGGGCCGGTGGCCTTCGCCACCGACGGCCCGCTGGCGCTGCGCTGGATCGCGTTCGGGACCACCCCGGTGGTCGGGATCTGCTTCACCGACAACGCCGGCCGCCCCCGGCAACTGCACCGCGTCGACGACACCCGCGTGCGGATGTCGGCAACCGGCTACGACGCCGCTGGCCGGGCGGCGATCACCACCAAGACCGTCGAACTCGACGGTGAGCCGATCGGCTACCGACCCGGCCTGATGACCGACCTGGACCCCGAAACCGGGGCGATGGGCGACTGCGAGCTGACCCGCGCCTACCCCGACGACGGCGGCTACCCGTTCTCCCGCACCCGCTTCGAACCCTCGCCACTGGGCCGAACCGTCGAATCCGGACGGCCCGGACGGGCGTTCGCCATCGTCGAATCGACCCCCGTCGCACAACGGCACACCGCCCGTACCGAATACCGCCTGAACACCCAGCAGCCGCTCCTGCCAAAGCTGCCCGCCGGGCAGTACCCGCTCGAGGTCGGCACCGACCCCGACGGCCGGGTGATGCGGCTGTGGCGCGACCGGTTGGGTCGGACCGTCGCCGCCGCCCAGGGCGACCTGACCGGCGACCCGGGAACCTTCGCGCTCGTCCGCAACCACTACGACCCCTACGGCAACCTGGTGCGCCGAGACCAACCCAACGTCACCGACACCCGGTGCCCGACCGGGACCGCTTCGTCGAACGATTCGAGTACGACTTCGTCGGCAACCCCGTGTCGGTCACCGGGCCCGACCTCGACGGCACCGTCAACCACGTCTACGACACCCTCGGCCGGCTGCGGTTCAGTCAGGGCCCGCAGGCCGCCAGCGAGGGCTACCTCAGCTATCAGCGGTACGACAGCCTGAGCCGGCTCGTGGAGCAGGGCACCTGCGTCGCGGCATGGAATCGCGACGAGCTGCAACGACATGCCGATGACCCCATCTGGTTGCCCGCCCCCGGCACCTGGCTGGCCCGCTACCGCTACGACGGCGACGGCACCGACCCGCTGCTGTACGGCCGGCTGTGGCAGGCCTGCTCCGGCCCCGCCACCGGCGACGCGGCACGCACCCGCAGCACCTACACCTACGACCGGCGGGGCCTGGTCACCACCCGCACGATCCACGTCGCCTCCTACGACGACGACGCTCCGCACACCGTCGCGTTCGAGCACGACGTCACGGGTGCGGTCACCGCCATCACGTACGACGCCCAGCTCGGGGCGAACGCGTTCACCGCCCGACTCGCCACCGACGGCTTCAACAACCTGGTCTCGGTCACCGGCGAGCACGCCGGGCAGGACACCGAACTGGCCCGGTTCACGTACACCCCCGGTGGTGCCCTGGCCACCGAGGTGTTCGCCCCCGGGACGCCGGCGGAGCTGACCCGCGCCTACCGCTACGTCCCACCCGGATGGCTGACCCGCGTCGAGGACCGCTACCTGACCGAGACCGCCGACTACACCAGCGGCGGATACGACGACGCCGGCTACCACGACGGCCGCGCCGCCCGCGTCGGCACCCGCTTCACCGGCGTACGCCAGGACGGCTTCGTGCCCGACGTCACCGTCCGCTACGGCTACGACCCGCTGGGCCGCCTCGCCGTGGCCGACTGCAGCGCGGGGGAGCGGTTCGGCATGAGCGGACTGACCTACGACGCTAACGGCAACCTGACCACCCGCACCGCCGCCGGCGTGTCCCAGCGCCTGCGCTACCGCGCCGGCACCAACCGGCTGTGCGACATCCAGGACGACGACGTGGAGACCGACCCGTTCGGCTACGACCGGGACGGCAACGTCACCGACGCGCCACCACTGCACGTGCAGGACCTGCGCTACGACCCGGCCTCCGCGCTCCCCACCAGCCTGACCGGGGCCGCCGGAGCGCTTCGCCTGACCCGCGACGCCGACGGCACCCTGCTCCTGCGCACCACCCCCGACCGGCAACGGCTCTGCGTCCCGGGCCCTGACGCGGCTCCGCTGGCGCTGCACCACGTCGACCCGGACGGGACCCGCCGGGCCGGCTACCTGATCCCGGGACCCGGCGGCACCATCGCCGTCTGGTCACCGCAGGGCACCGCGTACGTCATGCGCGGCCGGCTCGGCTCCACCCGAGGCGTCTACGACACGACCGGCCTCATCGGCGCGTTCACCTACCTGCCCACCGGCGGATTCCTCGGCACCCCACTGGACTGCGGCGCGAGCGCCATCTACCCGTACCTGTTCACCGGCGCCGAGCGCGACCCGGGCACCGGCCTCTACCTCTTCCCGCAGCGCCTCTACGACCCGGACACCGGGCGGTTTCTGAGCGTGGACCCGGCCGGGCAGTATCCGAGCCCCTACCTGTACGCCGGCGGGGATCCCGTCAACGGGTACGACCCCAGCGGCGGGTTCGCCTGGTCCTGGCCGGCATTCGGCGCGGTCCTCGGAGGCGTCGCCGTCACCCTGGCCGGATTCGCGCTCACCATCGGAACCGCCGGCCTCGCCTGGCCGCTCATGGTGGGCGGCACCCTGCTCGGTGGCCTTCTCATCGGCGGCGGGATCGCCAGCGCCGCCTACGGACTGGGCCACGCCAACGCCGAAGGAGCGCAGGCCACCTGGAAGGAGTGGGGCATCTCGGTGGGCCTGGGAGCGGCGTTCGGCCTGGCGGCCGCCGGGCTGGGATTCGTGTCGGCGGCGGTCACCACCAGCGTGGCGGCGTCGCTCGGCATCGAGACATTCATCGGCACCGGACTCGGCGCCCTCGACGGATTCATCAGCAACGGCGTCTCCAACCACATCCAGGGCCAGGATTTCGCCGCCGGCGCCGGCCTGTCGACCGCGCTGGGAGCGCTCGGCGGCGCCGTCGGCGGAGCCATCGGCGGTGTCCTGGGCCGCGGCAACATGCTGCTCACGAGGAGAACGCTGAGCGCCGGGCGTCGGGCACAGGCCGCCGGCGAAGCAGGTGCCGCCTACGTCATGAACTACGACCAGGGCAGCGTCTGGCACGCGCAGATCGGCACCCGCACACCGGGCGCGGCCACCACCAGGATCAGCGACCTGAACGCCGACCTCGGCACCCTCAAGTCGACGTTCCGCGGCGGGCAGCGCACCACGATCAACGTCCGAGAGGGGCGCTACGAGCCCATGAGCAAAAACGACATCCCCCGCCTCTACGTACGCCGCATCCACCTGCCCGGACAGAACGCGCAGGCCGCCGAGGCGTTCGCGCAGGAAAGCGCGAATGTGGCGGGTCGTTTCTCGGTCTTCACCAACAACTGCACCACCTACGCCAACGGCGTGCTCCGGGAGGCGGGCCTGCACCCGCCGCTGTGGGTGCGTTCTCCCACGCTGCTGCAGCTGTGGGCCACGACCATCGGCGAGCGGATGCCGAACCAAGTGTGAGAAGAGGACTCCTGGATGCCAGCTGACCCGTCACCGGTGCCCATCGGCACCATCACCGCCTTCGCCGGCCGGCTCGACGTCTCGTGGCTGCGGCCGCAGGGCTGGCTCTACTGCGACGGCGCCGAACTGGATGAGGCGGACTATCCCGCTCTGCACGCCGTGATCGGCGGCAATTACGGCGCGGGCAACGGCAGATTCCGCCTCCCGGACCTGCGCGGGCGTTTCGCCCGGGGCGTCGACCTCGGCGCCGGCCGGGATCCCTACGCCAACACCCGCGCCCCTTCCGGGCGCGGCGGGCTCGCCGGCAACAATCCCGGTTCCGCCCAGGACTGGTACACCGCCCTGCCGGGCACCACGTTCGCGGTCGACGGCGGCGGCGACCACACGCACCCCGTCGAGCACATGCCGACCGACAAGACGGGAGCAGCGGTAGCCGGCAGCCACTACGGGATCTGGCAGGACAGCCGGTGGATCTGGGACACCGGCGCGCACACCCACTCCGTCAACGGCGGCGGCGACGCCGAGACCCGCCCCATCAACAAGTACGTCTACTTCGTCATCAAGTTCGACGGATGAGGTGACCATGACAACCACTTCACAGACAGCACCGGCCGGGGTGGTCGGCGTCGCCGGTGTGCTCGTCGGCACCGTCGTCGGCTACGGCGCCGTCGTCTCCGGCAACGATCCCGCCCCACCGGGGTGGCTGCTGTGCGACGGCAGCGCCGTGTCCCGAACCACTTACGCCTGCCTCTACAGCGTCCTCGGCGACATCCACGGCAGCGGGGACGGCACCAGCACCTTCAACCTGCCCGACTACCGGGGCCGGTTCCAACGCGGCGTCGACGACGGCACCGGCCGCGACCCCGACGCCGGCACCCGCACCCCGGCGAACCCCGGAGGGCTCAGCGGCGACCGCGTCGGCTCGGTCCAGCCCAGGGCCACCGGCCTACCAGCCAGCGGCTCCTTCGCCAGCAACCACAGCGAGGACCACCACCACTGGGTGCCGAACCTGCCGGACGACAACTCCCACCCCTGGGCCGCCGGGTCGCACTACGCCGACTGGAACGACGGCAGCCGCAACACCAGCAACAACGGTTGGCACAGCCACGGGCTCAGCGGCGGCGACCAGGACAGCTGTCCGGTGAACCTCTACCAGAACTACCTGATCTTCTACGGCACCCGTTCTTGAGGAGCACCAGATGAGCGAGCAGGACCTGCCCGTCGTGCCGACAGGCCACTTCGTCATCGGGACGGTGCTGGCCTACGGCGCCGGCAACCCACTCGACCAGTACGGGCTGGAGGAGCAGGGTTGGATGTACTGCGACGGGCGGCTGATCGGCCGCGCCGACTACCCCGATCTCTTCGCGGTGATCGGCACCCTGCACGGCGGTGGGGACGGCACGACCACGTTCAACCTGCCCGACTACCGCGGCTACCTGCTGCGCGGCGTCGACGACGGCGCGGGACGCGACCCCGACGCGGCCAAACGGAGCGAGCCGGCACCCGGCGGTGCCGCCGGCGACCGCTGCGGCTCCACGCAGAAACACGCCACCGGCCGGCCTAGGCAGGCGTTCACCCTGGACAGCGACGGCGGGCACAGCCACGAGGTCTACGGCGTGCCCCAGGACAAGTCGTCCACCCCCGTGGCCGGATCACGCCGGGCCATCTGGAACGACGGCGGCGGGAACACCGGCTCTGCCGGCTCACACCAGCACTTCATCACCTCCGGCGGGGACGCGGAGACGCGTCCCGACAACGCGTACGTCAACTTCATCATCCGCTACCGCACGTGACAGCCCGGCTCTCCCAGCCAGCTGAGCCGGCGCATCAAGCCGCAGGTGGCTGTCGAGGTCCGCGGCGAGCGTGTGCCAGGAGTTCTCCATGCGCGCCACGATCATGGTGCCGTGGGCGGCATCGCCGCCGGAGCGTCACACCGCCGGCGCCGGGTCGGTGGAGTGGGTCGGCGAGCCGAACAGCGGCAGCAGCCGGTCCGCGTCGAGGTAGGTGGTGATCCCGCGTACCTGCCGGCCGGACAGCTCCAGGATGACCAGCCCGAACGGTCGGTGGATGCCGTCGGGACCCGGCCGGATCTGCCAGAACGCCGGTGACCCGTTCGCCGCGGTGGGCACCAGCCGCGACCCCGCGCACGAGGCCGCCGGATCGGACAGGGCCTGCGCGATCCGCTCACGGCCCCGCAGCCACCAGCGGAACGGCGGCATCGACATGGTGGCGTCCGCGTGGAGCAGGGCCACCAGGGACGGCACGTCATGGCGCTCGAAGGCGGAGCAGTAGCGGGTCAGCAGCTCGCGCTGGGCCGCCTCGGTGGGCGGGAACGCCTCCCCGGGCGTCGGGCCGACCGCCCGCAGGGTGGACCGGGCCCGCTGCAACGCGCTGTTCACCGACGCGACGCTGACCTCCAGCAGACACGCCACCTCGTCGGCCCGCCAACAGAGGACGTCGCGCAGGATCAGCACGGCCCGTTGCCGGGGCGGCAGGTGTTGCAGAGCGGCGACGAACGCCAGTCGGATCGTCTCGCGTCGCAGCGCCACCTCCGCCGGGTCGCCGTACCCGGCCAGCACCCGGTCGTCGGGGATCGGCTGGACCCAGACGTGTTCCGGCGCCGGCGCGCCGATGGCCGCACCGCTCTCCGCGGCGGGGCCGAGGTCCATCGCCCGCGCCCGGCGTTGCGGGCTGCGCAGCATGTCCAGGCAGACGTTCGTCGCGATGCGGTAGACCCAGGTCCGCAGCGACCCGCGCGCCGGGTCGTGACGGTCCGACGCGCGCCAGGCCCGGGTGAACGTCTCCTGCACGGCGTCCTCGGCCTCGAAGCCGGAGCCGAGCATCCGGTAGCAGAAGCCGGTCAGCTCGGTGCGCAGCATCTCCACCGGGACGTCGTGGCCGGCCGGTCTCTCCCGCACCCGCCGACCATACGCCGGCCCAGCGATGAGTTTTCCGCCTCCGGTCCGTATCCCCTCCAAGGACCCCGTGGACGGGGTCGCGGACCGGACGGAAGGAACCCCGGATGACCGACGACGAGCTCCGCGCCGCGGTGGCGGCGGAACGGACGGAACAGGCCGAGCTGCTGGCGGCGTTGGCACCGGAGCGGTGGGACGCGCCGACGCTCTGTGACGGGTGGCGGGTGCGGGAGGTGATCGCCCACACCACGATGCCGTTCCGGACCTCGCTCGGGCGGACGCTGGTGGAACTGGCCAGGGCGCGGGGGAACGTCCACCGGATGGCCGACCGCACCGCCCGCCGCGACGCCGCCGCACTGTCGGCCGGGCAGTTGCTCGCGGCGGTGCGGGAGAACATCGGCCACCGGTGGACGCCGCCGGGTGGAGGTGTCCACGGGGCGCTGTCGCACGACGTCATCCACGGCCTCGACATCACCGTCGGTCTCGGGCTGGACCGCCGCGTCCCGCCGGAACGGGTCGCCACGGTGCTGGCCGGCATGTCGCCCCGGAACGTCGCGTTCTTCGGTACGGACCTGACCGGCGTCCAGCTCCGGGCGACCGACCTGGACTGGAGCCACGGCGAGGGCGTACCCGTGCGGGGTCTCGCCCAGGATCTGCTGCTGGTGATCTGCGGGCGCCGGCTCCCGCCTGGCCGGCTCGACGGCCCGGCGGCGACCCGTTTCACCCGACCGGGATGACGCCGGGTGCCGTGGCGGAAGGGCGGCGCCTCGACCCGGCCGCCGGGCCCGGTGCCTCCGGGCGCGGCGACAATCCCGTCGCCGCCACGCACAACCGTGGTCGACAATGATCCGATGGACCATCGGGCGCTGACGCGGCTGAGCAAGCGGATGTCCCTGGCGCTGCGGCACCAGCCCGGCCGGTTCGGTCTGACCCTGGACCGGGCCGGCTGGGTCGCCGTCGACGAGCTGCTCGCCGCCCTGCGGATCGGGCGGGCCGACCTCGACGCGGTCGTCGCCGGCAACGACAAGCAACGCTTCGCCGTCGAGCGCCGACCCGACGGGGTGGAGCGGATCCGGGCCAACCAGGGCCACTCCGTACCGGTGGACCTCGGGCTGGCCCCGACGCCCCCGCCGGAGCGGCTCTACCACGGCACCGCCGCCGCGGCGCTCGACTCGATCCGGGCCACCGGGCTGCAGCGGGGCGGCCGGCACCACGTACACCTGTCGGTGGACGTGGAGACGGCCCGGCGCGTCGGCGCCCGCCGCGGCGGCGCGGTGGTGGTGTTGACCGTCGACGCGGCGGGGATGGCCCGCGACGGGCACGTCTTCCACCGCAGCGCCAACGGCGTCTGGCTGACCGAGGCGGTGCCGGCGGCCTACCTGAGCTGAGCCCCTGCCGGGCGGGCCCGGCGCCGCGCCGCGGTGGCCACCACCCGCACCCCGCTGCGGGCCGCGCCGACCAGCGCGAGCAGCGAGGGTACGACGGCGATCGCCAGCGCCGCCGCTCCCTGCCAGGCCGCCGGGTTGGTCAGCCCGTCGGCGCGGATCGGATCCAGGCACCACGCCAGCAGGTGCGGCACGCTGAGGGGGCACGAAGTACACCAGTTGACGTCCTCTCCGCCTTAAGGGGCGGAGATTGCCTCCACGTTGCGCGTGGACCGCGCGGCGTCCGGGTGGATTCCTGCTTCTCGGCGCGGTGCCGGCACGGGTGCCGGTCTTACCTGCGCTCCACAGGCGTTTAGGCTCTCCCAGCGTCCCTGGGCGAGCACGTTGATCGCCGCGTTGACGTCCCGGTCGTGCACCACGCCGCAGGGGCAGGTCCATGACCGGACGTTCAGCGGTTTGGGTCCGTCGAGCCGGCCACATGTCGAGCAGGTCCGGGACGTGGGCGCGAACCGGTCGATCCTGGCGAAGGTGCGCCCGTGCCGGGCGGCCTTGTACTCCAACATTGCGGTGAACGACGCCCAGCCGGCGTCGTGCACGGACTTCGCCAGCCGGGTCCGGCCCAGACCGACGACGCACAGGTCCTCGACGTACACCGCTTGGTTGTCGCGGATGATTTGAGTCGAGAGCTTGTGCTGCCAGTCCCGCCGGCTGTCGGCCACCCGCGCATGCGCCTTGGCGACCTTCACGACCGCCTTCTTGCGGTTGTTGCTGCCCTGCTGCTTGCGGGACAGGTCCTGCTGCAACCGGCGCAGTTTGCGGGCCGCCCGGCGCAGGAACTTCGGTGCCGCGATCTTCGTACCGTTGGACAGGACCGCGAAGTGGGTCAGCCCCAGGTCGATACCCACCTCGGACTCGACCGGCGACAAGGGCTCGTCGGCGGCCTGCACGACGAACGAGGCGAAGTACCGGCCCGCCGCGTCTTTGATCACCGTCACCGACGACGGATCCGCCGGAAGACTGCGCGACCAACGCATGTTCAGGTCGCCGACCTTCGGCAGCCGCAACCGTCCGTTGTCCAGCACCTTGAACCGGGAGTTCTTCGTGAACCGAATGGCCTGCCGGTTGTCCTTGCGGGACCGGAACCGGGGTGGGGCAACCTTGCGACCCTTGCGCTGGCCAGCCAGTGAGGCGAGGAAGTTCCGGTAGGCGATGTTCAGGTCCGCGAGGGCCTGCTGGAGAACAACCGCCGACACCTCGCCAAGCCACACCCGCTCCGGCGTAGCTTTCGCCTGCGTGATGACCCGCTTCGACAACTCACCGTCAGACAGGTAGGCCTCGCCCGCCTCGTGGGCCTGCTCACGTGCGCGCAGCCCATCGTTGAACACCACCCGCGCACACCCGAACGCCCGAGCCAGCGCATCCTGCTCACTGGGCGTCGGATAGACGCGGTAGTTGTACCGAAGCTGCACACCGGACAAATTACCATCGGTCTATGGCTGAGGCTGAGGGCATCCGGACCGGCAGGCACTGCGTTTTCGTTCTGCATGCTGATCTGGTCTTCGTGACGAAGTTCCGGCACAAGGTCCTCGCCGACCGGCACCTCCCGTGAGTGGAAGAGATCATGCGTGCGGTGTACGCCGACTCAGCTAACGGACGGCGTGACACCGCCCCGTGTGCGATGGCGAGCCCATCGGGCACGGGTGCGCGGCACGCCGGTCCCGGCTGCGCCGCCTCAGTCGGCCGCGCGGACCGGCCCGGCCCCCGCCGTCGGTTCCGCGGCGGGCAGGGTGCAGCCGGTGAGCTGGAGCAGGCGGGTCAGGCAGGGCGGTAGCTGCCGCAGAACCAGGCGGCCGCCACCCCGGCGGACCAGCGCCCGTGCCTCGGTGAGGGCGGTCAGCCCGTGCAGGTCCACGAAGTCGACCCGGGACAGGTCCAGCACCACCAGCGGCGCGCCCTCGTCACCGAGGCGCCGGGCCACGTCGACCAGGAGCGGCGCGCTGCCCATGTCGATCTCGCCGCGGACCCCGACGACCGTGGCGCGGCCCTCGTGGCTCCAGCGCAGGGTCATCGCGGGCGCGATCGTCGTAGGGTCGTGCGACGCTGTGCCCGACATCACGCCCCCTCGCGGGATCACCGGGACTCCTGGCACCGTCGTGCGGTGCCGGCCGTGGGCGCGTGTCTTGACCCGGCCCTGACGTTACCCCTGCCGGAGCCGCTCGTGCACGGGTCGGACGATGCGGGTTCACGCGTGGTCCAGCGGCACCGACCGGCACTGCCGGGGGCGGGCGGTAGGGTGCGAGGTGCCGTGCCGCCCCGGGTGACCGGCCCGGGCGTGCCTCCTTCCTGTCCGCCCCGTCTTGAAGGGCCTTCCATGGCACAGGCTCCGCTGCACCCGCAGGACGCGCTGGCCGCGCTCGGCCGCATCCGGCTCGACACCGCCGGCGTCGACGACGTGCTGAACACCGTCGCCGACCTGGCCCGGCGGAGCATCCCGGCAGCGGCCGAGGTCTCCGTGACGCTGCTGCGGGACGGGACCGCGCAGAGCGTGGCCGTCACTGGCGAGCTGGCGTTGCGCCTGGACGAATGGCAGTACGAGCAGGGCCGGGGCCCCTGCCTGGACGCCTCTGTCAGCGGCGACGCGCTCAGCGTGCCCGACACGGCGGGGGAGGACCGCTGGCCGGACTGGGGCTCGCGGGCGGCCGAGGCGGGGGTCGGCAGCTCCCTGTCGATCGGCCTGCCGATCCAGGAGGCCGTGGTCGGCACCCTGAACGTGTACGGCAGGGCGCCGCGCTCCTTCGACGGGGATTCGATCGGCCTGGCGAAGACCTTCGCCGCGTACGCCGCCGCGGCGCTGTCCAACGCCCACCTGTACTCCGACACCGCCACCCTGGCGGAGCAGATGCGGGCGGCGATGGAGACCCGCGCGGTCATCGAGCAGGCCAAGGGCATCGTCATGGGCGAGCGCCGGTGCGGCCCGGAGGAGGCCTTCTCGCTGCTGGCGAAGATCTCCCAGGACACCGGCCACAAGCTGCGCGACGTGGCCGCCGCGCTGGTCACGCGCGCCACCGGGGAATCCCGCTGACCCGTGCCGTCAGCCGGGCGTGGCTGCCGACTGGTCGGGGCTGGGTGCTGACTGGGCGGGGGTGGGCGTCGCCTGGCGCGGCGCGGCGGCGCCGACGGTGACCTGCCGGACCAGCGACTCGGCGACCTCCCGGACCTTGCGGTTGGAGTTCTGCGACACCTTGGCCAGGATGGCGAACGCCTCGTCGGCGGTGCACCGCCGTTGACCCATGATGATCCCCTTCGCCTGCTCGATGACCGCCCGGCTGCGCATGGCCGCCTGCATCTGCTGGGCCATGGTGGCGACGCCGTCGTAGAGGTGCGCGTTGGCCAGGGCGACCGCGGCGTGATCGGCGAAGGTCTGCGCCGCCTCGGCCATCTCGTCGAAGGCGCGCGCCCGGGCGCCGTAGACGTTCAACGCGCCGACCACGGCCTCCTGGATCGGCAGCCCGATCGACATGGAGCTGCCCGCCCCGGCGGCGTGGGCCCGGGCGGCCCACTCCGGCCAGCGGCTCTCCTCGGCCATGTCGGGCACGACCATCACGGTGCCCGTGGTGGCCGCGTCCAGGCACGGCCCGCGGCCCTGCTCGTACTGCCACTCGTCCAGACGCAGCGCCAGCTCGCCGGTGTACGCGGCGGTGTGCGCCTCGGCGCCGTGGACCAGGGTCACCGAGACCTCCTCGGCGCCGGGGATGCTGTCCCGGGCGATCTCGGCGATCCGGGACAGCACGGCGTCGAGGGGTGTGTCGCCGTGGCGGATCGTGCCCAGTTGGAGGGCGGCCTCGGTGAGGTCGAGTGGTGACTGCGGCATGGCGGCTGACGTCCTTGCGAACCGGCGCGATCGTTCCGGCGGGGCCGGGCAAGCGCATGACGGGACGGCCCGTGCCCCGTCTGTGCCGGGTGCGGCTGCGGGGGGACCGGATACCAGCGCCGCTGCTTGACGCTCGCCCACGACTCCACGGAGGGGTCGGATGCGGATCACCACTTTACCGGCCCCGCCGCCGTGGCGCCCGGGGGCACCGCGACAGATCCGACGCCGTCGGGCGCGCGGGCGTCCGCCCGGCGGCGACCCGTACGGCCGACGCGGACGGTGCGGCGGGACCGCGCCGGCCGCCCGCCGGTGTCACGGTGGGGGAGCGGGCGTTCCCGCCGTCGAAGACTCGCCGATGGGGTTGATCATGCTATTAATCCCTTTCGTCCATCGTCCTTTCGGTTGATGCGCGACAACTGTTGGTCTAGGGTGGGCTCATCTGCGGGTGGCGCCTCCGGGGGCCGTTCCGCGACGCGGCACAGGAAGGGCAGCATGATCCCCACGACCAGCACCACCCGTACGACCACCTCGCCGGCCGTCGACGTGGCGGTTACTGCCGCCCCGGCGCCCAGCACCGAGTCCCGGGCCAGCGAGCTGATGAACGCCCTGGCCGCCATGCCGGCGCACCACCCCGACCGGCCCGCGCTGCGCAACGAGGTGATCGAGGCGTGGCTGCCGCTGGCCCACCACCTCGCCGCCCGCTACAGCGGGCGTGGTGAGCCGAACGGCGATCTCGCCCAGACGGCGGCCCTCGGCCTGATCAAGGCGGTGGACCGCTTCGACGCCGCCCGTGGTGTCGACTTCGCCGGCTTCGCCATCCCGACGATCCTCGGTGAGATCAAGCGCCACTTCCGCGACCGCACCTGGAACATCCGGGTCCCCCGGCGGCTCCAGGAGCTGCGGCTGCGCATCTCCGAGGCGAACGGCACCCTCACCCAGACGCTGAACCGGGCCCCCACGGTGGCCGACGTCGCGGAGTACCTGGGCGTCACCGAGGAAGAGGTTCTCGAAGGTCTCGAGGGCGCGCGGGCCTACAACGCGGTGTCGCTCTCCACCCCCATCGGTGACGGCGAGGGCGCCAAGGAGCTGGCCGACACCCTCGGCGGGGAGGACAGCGAGTTCGAGCTGGCGGAGCTGCGCGTCGCCCTCGGTCCGGCGCTGGCCACCCTGGACGAGCGGGAACAGAAGATCCTGACGCTCCGCTTCTACGGCAACCTCACCCAGAGCGAGATCGCCGCCCAGGTCGGCGTCTCCCAGATGCACGTCTCCCGGCTGCTCGCCCGGGCGCTGACCAAGCTGCGGGGCCAGCTGGTCGACGCCCGCTGACCGTCCCGCGGGGCCCCGCCTCACGCTCCGACACCCGCCCCGGACTCCGGCGGCGGGTGTCGCCGTATCGCCAGCTCAGGCCGGTCCCTGCCGGTCCACCGGCGAGAGGCCGGCCGGTCGCCGCCGATGCTGCGGTTCCACCGACCGGTGTGCATACTTGCGCGGTTGATGTTGTACCGGCGGGTAGGCCCTCCGGTGGCTGCGCATAGGTGGTTCTGGTGCTCGAGAACACGGCGACCCGACGGTCCGGGGCGAGCGGTACCGGCTCACCGATGGCCGACCCGGGGTTGCGGCAGTTGCTGGCGGGTCTGACCGCCGTTCGCGACGGTGACTTCGGCACCCGGCTGCCGGAGGACGCCGACGGCCTGCTGGGGGAGATCGCCACCGTCTTCAACGGCATGGTCGACCAGCTGTCGCTGTTCACCTCAGAGGTGACCCGGGTCGCCCGGGAGGTCGGCACCGAGGGGCAGCTGGGCGGTCAGGCCGAGGTGCCCGGCGTGTCGGGCACCTGGAAGGACCTCACCGACTCGGTCAACGCGATGGCGGGCAACCTCACCGACCAGGTCCGCGACATCGCGGAGGTGGCCACCGCGGTGGCCCGGGGCGACCTGTCGCAGAAGATCACCGTGGACGTCCGGGGCGAGATCCTGGAGCTGAAGGTGACCATCAACACGATGGTGGACCAGTTGTCCAGCTTCGCCGACGAGGTGACCCGGGTGGCGCGTGAGGTGGGCAGCGAGGGCCGCCTCGGTGGTCAGGCCGAGGTGCCGGGCGTGGCGGGCACCTGGCGGGACCTGACCGACTCGGTGAACTTCATGGCCGGCAATCTGACCAGCCAGGTCCGCAACATCGCGCAGGTCACCACCGCGGTCGCCCAGGGCGACCTGTCGCAGAAGATCACTGTGGACGCGCGCGGCGAGATCCTGGAGCTCAAGAGCACCATCAACACGATGGTGGACCAGCTGTCCAGCTTCGCCGCCGAGGTGACCCGGGTCGCGCGGGAGGTGGGCACCGACGGGCGACTCGGCGGGCAGGCCCAGGTCACCGGGGTCGCCGGCACCTGGCGCGACCTGACCGACTCGGTGAACTCGATGGCCGGCAACCTCACCGACCAGGTCCGCAGCATCGCGCAGGTGGCCACCGCGGTGGCCCGGGGTGACCTGTCGCAGAAGATCACCGTCACCGCGCACGGGGAGATCCTGGAGCTGAAGAGCACCATCAACACGATGGTGGACCAGCTCTCCTCCTTCGCCGACGAGGTGACCCGGGTCGCCCGGGAGGTGGGCACCGAGGGTCGGCTCGGCGGTCAGGCCGACGTCAAGGGCGTCTCCGGCACCTGGAAGGACCTCACCGAGTCGGTCAACGTCATGGCCGACAACCTCACTGCCCAGGTGCGCAGCATCGCCGAGGTGACCACCGCCGTCGCCAAGGGCGACCTGACCCAGAAGATCCGGGTCGACGCCCGGGGGGAGATTCTGGCGCTCAAGGAGACCATCAACACGATGGTCGACCAGCTCTCCGCGTTCGCCGACGAGGTGACCCGGGTGGCCCGGGAGGTCGGCACCGAGGGCCGCCTCGGTGGGCAGGCGCGGGTGCTCAACGTCGGTGGCACCTGGAAGGACCTGACCGACAACGTCAACGAGATGGCCAACAACCTGACCAACCAGGTGCGCTCGATCGCCCTGGTCGCCACCGCCGTGGCCCAGGGCGACCTGAGCCGGCAGATCACCGTGGAGGCGAAGGGCGAGGTTGCGGTGCTCGCCCAGACCATCAACACGATGGTCGGCACGCTCGGGGCCTTCGCCGACGAGGTGACCCGGGTGGCCCGGGAGGTCGGCACCGAGGGCCGCCTGGGCGGTCAGGCGCGGGTGCCCAACGTGGCCGGCACCTGGAAGGACCTGACCGACAACGTCAACTCGATGGCGAACAACCTCACCGGCCAGGTCCGCAACATCGCGCAGGTCACCACCGCGGTCGCCCAGGGCGACCTGACCAAGAAGATCGACGTGGACGCCCGCGGGGAGATCCTGGAGCTCAAGACCACCATCAACACGATGGTGGACCAGCTGTCCAGCTTCGCCGCCGAGGTCACCCGGGTGGCGCGTGAGGTGGGCAGCGAGGGCCGCCTCGGCGGTCAGGCCGAGGTCGAGGGCGTCTCCGGTACGTGGAAGCGGCTGACCGAGAACGTCAACGAGCTGGCCGGCAACCTGACCCGGCAGGTCCGCGCGATCGCCGAGGTGACCAGCGCCGTCGCCACCGGCGACCTGACCCGGTCCATCACCGTGGACGCCCCGGGCGAGGTCGGCGAGCTCAAGGACAACATCAACTCGATGGTGGAGTCGCTGCGCGAGACCACCCGCACCAACCAGGAACAGGACTGGCTCAAGACCAACCTGGCCCGGATCTCCGGGCTCATGCAGGGCCACCGCGACCTCGAGGTGGTCGCCGGCCTGGTGATGAACGAGCTGGCCCCGCTGGTCTCGGCGCAGCTGGGCACCTTCCTGCTGGTCGACGACACGGCCGACGGGGCGGCCCTGCGGGTCGTCGGCGGGTACGGCCACGACGCCGCGCGCCGCCGCTACGCCCTCGGCGACTCGCTGGTGGGACAGGCGGCGGTGAGCAAGCGGCCGATCGTGGTGGACGCGGTGCCGGCCGACTACGTCACCGTCTCCTCCAGCCTCGGCGCCGCCGTGCCGCTGCACCTGGTGGTGCTGCCGATCCTCTTCGAGGACCAGGTCCTCGGCGTCATCGAGCTGGCCAGCATGAGCCGCTTCACCGAGATCCAGCGGGACTTCCTCGACCAGCTGACCGAGACCATCGGCGTCAACGTCAACACGATCGTCGCCAACGCCCGTACCGACGTGCTGCTCACCGAGTCCCAGCGCCTCGCCGGGGAGCTGCAGGCCCGCTCCGAGGAGTTGCAGGCCCGGTCGGAGGAGTTGCAGCGCTCCAACGCCGAGCTGGAGGACAAGGCGGCGCTGCTGGCCCGGCAGAATCACGACATCGAGACGAAGAACTCCGAGATCGAGCAGGCCCGCCAGGAGCTGGAGGCGCGGGCGCAGCAGCTCGCGCTGGCGTCGAAGTACAAGTCGGAGTTCCTGGCCAACATGAGCCACGAGCTGCGCACCCCGCTGAACTCGCTGCTCATCCTCGCCCAGATGCTCGCGCAGAACCCGGCGCGGAACCTCTCCGCGAAGCAGGTCGAGTACGCCACGGTCATCCACTCGGCGGGCACCGACCTGTTGCAGCTGATCAACGACATCCTGGACCTGTCCAAGGTCGAGGCCGGCAAGATGGACATCAACCCGGAGACGTTCGAGCTGTCCGCCCTGCGCGACTACGTCGACGCCACGTTCCGCCCGTTGACCACGCCGCGCGGGCTGGCACTGGACATCGTCACCGGTCCGGACGTGCCGACGGAGCTGCACACCGACGAGCAGCGGCTGCGGCAGGTGCTGCGCAACCTGGTCTCCAACGCGGTGAAGTTCACCGAGGCGGGTCGGGTGCAGCTGCGCATCGAGCGCGCCCGGGCCGATGAGCTGCCGGACACCTTCGCCGCGCACGACGAGGTGATCGCCTTCCGGGTCGTCGACACCGGCATCGGCATCGCCGAGCAGCACCTCACCGCGATCTTCGACGCCTTCCAGCAGGCCGACGGCACCACGAGCCGCCGCTACGGCGGCACCGGCCTGGGCCTGTCCATCAGCCGCGAGATCGCCCACCTGCTCGGTGGCCGGATCACCGCGCAGAGCGTCCTGGGCCAGGGCAGCACCTTCACCCTCTACCTGCCCGCCACCGGCGGCGCCGGTGGGACGCCGGTCGCCGGGGAGGCGAGCGCGCTGCTCGCCCTCACCGGCCCGCTCGCCGTCGCGTCGGCGCCGCGCCCGTCCTGGCGTACGGGGCAGCGGCGGTTGCTGGTGGTGGAGCACCACGAGATGGGTCTGCTCACCCTGCTGGCGCAGGGCGTCACGCTGGGGTTGACCGAGCCGTCGGTGGAGGTGGCGACCGCGGTGGACGTCGCGTCGGCCGTGGAGGCCCTCACGTCGCGCCGCCACCACCTGCTCGTCCTGCACCTGGAGATGCTCGACGACAGCGGCCACGAGCTGCTCAGGTCGCTGCACGACGACGAGGAGCTGCGCGGGATCCCGGTGCTGGCCTACCACGGCCAGCCGCTGAGCCCCGGGCAGGAGACGCTGTTGCAGGCGCTGGGCGGCGACCGGCCGCTGGAGGTCCTGCGCAGCCTCGACGACCTGCGTGAGCGCATCGCGCTGCACCTGTCGGCGGAGGTCCCGGAGCAGGTCGTGCCCTTCACGCCGTCGACCGCCGACGTCGCGCCGCTCGGGGATCCCGTCACCATGGCGCTGACCGGTCGCAAGGTCCTCGTGGTCGACGACGACGCCCGCAACGTCTTCGCCCTCACCAACATCCTCGAACTGCACGGCCTCGACGTCGTCTACGCCGAGAACGGCCGCAAGGGCGTCGAGACGCTGATGCGCCACGACGACATCGACCTGGTGCTGATGGACGTGATGATGCCGGAGATGGACGGATACGCGGCCACCGCCGCGATCCGCGCCATGCCCCGCTACGCCGACCTGCCGATCATCGCGGTCACCGCCAAGGCGATGCACGGCGACCGGGAGAAGAGCATCTCCTCCGGGGCCAGCGACTACGTCACCAAGCCGGTGGACGCTGACGACCTGCTGCACTGCATCCACCGGTGGTTGAACTCCTGACCCGACCCGGGCTCCGCCGCGCGGCGGAGCCCTCAGGTGACCCGGGAGGCGTCGCCCGACATCCGCTCGTAGGACCGGCGCGCGGCGATGTCGCGGAGCCGGTCCATCGCGTCCCACACGTCCACGAAGCGGGTGTAGAGCGCGGCCGGGCCGAGCCGCAGCCGGTCCGGCACGCGGTGGTCGCCGACCACCCGACCCTCGGTGGCCAGCGCGCGGGAGAGCCGCAGCGCCCCGGGTGGTGCAGCGAGACGTGCCCGCCGCGGCGCCGCGCGTCCCGGGGCGAGGCGACGGTGAAGCCGTACGGCGTGAGCCCGGCGTCGGCCAGCGTGACGATCGCGTCGCCGAGGCGCCGGCTCTTGTCCCGTACCCGCGCGATGCCCGCCTCGGCGAGGACGTCCAGCGCCGGGTCCAGCGCCGCCATGGACAGGATCGGCGGGGTGCCCACCTGGAACCGGTCCAGCTGCGGCGCCGGATCGTGGTCGGGGCCCATCCGGAACTGGTCCCGCTGGCCGAACCAGCCCTGGATCGGCTGCCGCAGCCGGGTGCGCAACCACAGGATGAGCGCGGTCGTGGACCGGCCCAGGAAAAATGTGACGGTCGGTGGGGAGGATCCTCGCCGTCGACCGGGATGGTGCGACGATCGCCAGCCGCGTTCAGGTCAGGCGACGGAGCTGACGTCCGCCGGGGAGACACTCACCTGCCCCGTCGGTCGCCAGGTAGAGCGGTCTGTCCTAAGTACTCACCGTGACGCCAGTGCCCAGGCTCCCTGGTCGCCTCACGCAATGAGGAAGTGCTGTTCCGCGCCACCACCGGGACGATTTCAGTCCTGAGTGGTTACTCAGCGAAACCGTCGATTCGCTTGTGACAATTGTCTCACTCGACAGGGCTCGGCTTGGTGATCACTATGTGGACTCATGGTCGTTGCCCGCACCGACTGTCCCGCTGGCAGAGCTGCGGCGGAACTACCGGAGCGGGCATCCAGCGAAAGGGTCGAGCGGCGGTACGGATGGCTTTTCGGCAACAGACGGTAACGCATCTTCGATGCGGCGGAATGTCGCCGTGCCGTTCACGCGGAACGACCTTACCGATGAATGTGAGATGGGAGAGCGAATGGGCGGCGAGTCCCTTCTCGAGCACCTGAACGGTCAACTGACTCGCTTGTGCGAGGTCGTCGGAACTGATTCGGGCATACCTTCGGAGATGCTCGCGAATCTTCTCGGATCCGCTGGCTCGCGATCGTTGGACGGCCCGCCGGCGTGGCCGTCGAACGTCGCGGACGATCACACCCCGGTGGAGTTCTCCATCGCCTTCAACGAGGGAGAGCCACCCACGTTGAGGGTTCTGGGTGAGGCGCTGGGGTCACCCCCGGGGGCGCTGGCGAACCTGTCGGCCGCGTACGACTTCATCGACGCGCAGGCCCACCGCCTCCAACTGTCGACCGCCCGGTTGGACCCGGTGCGGGACCTGTTCGCCACCGACGACCCCCAGGGAGAGTTCGCGCTCTGGTTCTCGCAGGTGTTTCGCAGCGGTCGGAGGCCTGAACTCAAGGTCTACCTCAATCCCGAGCTCCACGGTATCCAGCGGGCGCCTGAGCTGGTGGCCGAGGCGCTGCGCCGGCTCGGGCTCGGCGAGTCGTACCAGACCTTGCTGGACCACGGTGTTCGCCCGGGGAAACTGGGGCGCAAGGATCGGCTGACGTTCTTCGCGTTGGACCTGCACGACACGCCGCAGGCGCGCGTCAAGGTCTATCTGACGCACCACGACGCCGGGGTACGGGACGTGGTCCGGGCGGCGAGCGCGGTCGACGGCATCGACGGGGCGGAGCTCGCCGAGTTCTGCGAGGCGGCCGGTGGGGGCAGGGGCCCGTTCAGCGGCCGGCCCCTCGTGGGCAGCTACACCTTCACCGAGGGTGTGAAGAAGCCGGTCGGGTACAGCGTCTACGTGCCGATCCGTAGCTACGTCCGGGACGACGAGGAGGCCCGTGCCCGGGTGCTCGGGTTGCTGGCACGCTACGGTTTCGACGGCGCGCAGTTCGACCGGGCGATCAGCGCCGTCACGCGGCGATCGCTCCGCGACGGTGTCGGGCTGATCGCACACGTCTCGCTGCGGCTCGGCCCACCGCGGCCAGGTGTGACCGTCTACCTGTCCTCCGAGGCGTATCGGGTCCAACCGCCGCGTCGACGGCAGGTGCCGGCCTCTCGTGACCTGTCCGGCCGCTCCGCGGCCGGACGCCTCTGACCGTTCCCAAGGAGTGAGTGTGCCCGTGGATCCGCGCAGGACGTTACCGCCGTACCGGATCAAGGTGGTGGAACCGATTCCCATCCTCGGTGCCGAGGAGCGCCGGCTGGCCCTTGAGCAGGCTGGCTACAACCCGTTCAACCTGCGCGCGGACCAGATCACCATCGACCTGCTGTCCGATTCGGGCACGGGCGCGACCTCGGCCCAGCAGGAGGCCGCCGCGGCGCTCGGTGACGAGTCCTACGCCGGGGCGCGGTCATGGTTCCGGTTCCTCGACGAGGTTGGCGACCTCACCGGGTATCCGCACATCCTGCCGGTGCACCAGGGCCGCGCCGGCGAGCGGATCCTGTTCACCAGCCTGCTCAAGCCGGGCCAGATCTGCGTCAGCAACACCCATTTCGACACCACCCACGCGAACGTCAAGCTGGTGGGGGCGGAGCCGCGGGACCTGCCGTGCCCGGAAGCGGCCGATCTCGACAGCTCCGAACCGTTCAAGGGCAACATCGACCTGGCCGCGCTGGAGAGCCTCCTGACCGGGCCGGACGGGCACCGGGTCGGGCTGGTCCTGATGACCATCACCAACAACGGTCTCGGCGCGCAGCCGGTGTCCATGGCCAACCTCGAGGCCGTCGGAGAGCTGTGCCGGCGCCACCGGGTGCCGTACTTCCTGGACGCGGCCCGGTTCGCCGAGAACGCGTGGCTGGTCGGTCAGCGGGAGGCCGCCTACCGGGACTGGACGCCGCGGCAGATCGCCAACCGCGCGTTCCAGCTCGCGGACGGATGCGTCGTGAGCCTGAAGAAGGACGGCCTGTCGGCGATCGGGGGATTCATCGGGCTGCGCGACGGGGACCTGCACGCCCGCTGCGAGGCGAACCTCATCGCCACCGAAGGTTTCTCCACCTACGGGGGACTGGCCGGCCACGACCTCGAACGGCTGGCGCAGGGGGTACGGGAGGTGGTCGACCCGGCCTACCTGGGGGCCCGTGCGGCATCAACCGCCCGGTTCGCCCAGCTCGTCAACGAGGCGGGGGTGGAAACGGTCCAGCCGGCCGGCATCCACGCGTTGTACCTCAACGCCGGCAGACTGCTGCCGCACCTGTCCGCGGACCAGTTCCCGGGTCACTCCCTGGGGTGCCAGCTGTACCTCGACGGCGGCATCCGCTGCGCCGAGCTCGGGTCGCTCTACCTCGGCGGCCTCGACGACCAGCACCGGCTGGTGACCCCCGCTCCCTTCGAACTGGTCCGGTTGGCCATTCCGCGCCGGGTCTACACCGACACCCACCTGGAGTACGTGGCCGCGGTCCTCGCCGACATCGCCAAGGATCCCGAGCGGGTCTCCGGGTACCGGATCGTCTCGTCGCCGCCTCTGCTGCGTCACTTCAAGGTACGACTCGAACCGCTCGCCGCGGCGACCGGACCGACCACGCGGGTCGGCCCCAAGCCCTGATCCGGCGGACGGGTTGACGGGACCCCTACCCACGCACCCCTGGCCTCGACGCCTCGCGCGTCGAGGCCAGGTGCGTTTCCGGCGACCCGGCCGCTCAGGTGCCGACCGGCAGGCGTGACATGGCGTGCCGCACCAGCGCGATCAACGCCGCCGTGCTGGACGACCTGTCCCTGGCGTCGCACCACAGCAGCGGAACGGCCGGATCCAGCTTCAAGGCCGCACGGATCTCCTCTTCGTTGTACAGGCACTCGCCGAAGAAGCGGTTGACGGCCGCCACGAAGGGGATGTCCCGTCGCTCGAAGTAGTCGATGGCGGCGAAGCTGCTGTCCAGCCTCCTGGTGTCCACCAGCACGATCGCGCCGATGGCACCCTGGGCGAGCTCGTCCCAGATGAACCAGAACCGGTCCTGCCCCGGCGTGCCGAAGAGGTACAGCACGACGTCCGGGCTGATGGTGATGCGTCCGAAGTCCAGAGCGACCGTCGTGCGCGTCTTGTCCTCCACGCCCGTCACGTCGTCCACGCCGACGCTCTCCTGGGTCAGGATCTCCTCGGTCGTCAACGGAGCAATCTCGCTGACCGACCCGACCAGGGTGGTCTTGCCGGTGCCGAAGCCGCCCGCGACAACGATCTTTACCGACCTGCGATCCACGTGTATCTGTCCCTCTTGTCTAGAGTCCCTGGAGACCTGCGAGAACCGCTTCCAGCAACCGGCGATCCGTGATCTTTTCCTGCGCCGGCGATCCGACCGCCAGGAAGCCCTGGTCAAGGAGCACGTCGACCATGATCTTGGTGATGGTGAGCGGCCGATGCAGGTAGGCGCCCACCTCAGCGATGGAGATCCACTTGTCGCATCGGCTGACGATCTCCCGGTACTCCGGCTCCAGGCGCGCCGTGTCGACCGGGAGGGCGATCAGCTGCGTGGCCAGGTCCAGGTTCGTGTTGCGCGGACTCGTGCGCCCGTTGACCAAGATGTACAGAGGCACGAGCTTGCCGGCCTCGACCTCGTCGTCACCGTCCCACACGTCGTAGGTCATGTCGTGCGCGCCTCGTACCGGTCGTCCGAGGCCAGGCCGGCCGCTCGCGCCTCGGAGCCGAGATACTCACCGATCCGGGTGACCAGGCGGCTCATCTCGTAGGCGACCGTGCCCATGTCGACGCCCTGCTCGCAGAGGACGGCCAAGCGCGCGTTCTGCCCGGCGGCGGAGACGAACAGGGTCTGACCGAGATACTCGATGATGACCTGCTGCACGACCCCGCTGTCGAAGCGCCTGCCCATTCCGGCCGCGACGCTGTGCAGGGAGGACGCGCCGGCGGCCAGCAGCTCCGCCGCGTCCTGCGGCAGCGACGTCGATTTCTGAACGATCAGCCCATCTGTGGACAGGACGACTGCGTAGAGGACGTCGGGCACCTCTACGAGGCCGTCCAACATCCAGGTCAGATCGTTTCGCCCAGTCGAGTTGGTCACGCTTTTCCACCTTGATCGTTTCTGGTTTTCGTTTCCCGACCCGCGGCCCAGGCCTGCTGGTACGCCGCGAGCCGGTCCCGAGCCTCCTCGGGAGACCGGGTGCGACCCGCCAGCCCGGGGGACGCGGTGCGCGCCTCGCCGTCATCCCGCAACTGCGGCACGATGTGCTGTTGCGGATCCCGCTGCGGCAGGGCCGGGCGGGCAGCGGCCTGCGGGCCGGGCGAGCCGGCGTCGACCACAGTGGCCGCCGAGGATCCTGACTGGCGAGGAATGCCGACACTGCGGTTCGCCTGGTGACCGCTCATCACACCGCCCGTCCTCTGTCGGCTCTCGCCGTCGCGTGGGGTAGGTAGTGCCGGGCGCGCCTCGGCCGGGCCGGCGCCGACGGCAGCGGGTGCCGGAGCCTGAACCCGGGGGCTGCCACCAGCGCCATTCGGCACGGTGCGCGCCGCTTCCGCCGCGGGACGGCGTACGCCGGCATCGGTGCTGTCCACCACCGGCCCGGCGTCCATGACGCGGTCGGGCAGCAGCACGATCGCCAACAGTCCGCCGTACGCCGAGGTACGGAGGCTCACCTGGACGCCGTCGCGCTTGGCCAGCTCCGCCACGACGTGCAGGCCGACCTGTGCCCCGTCCTTGAGCGCCGTCACATCCGGCGTGGGCGCGGTCGCCAGCAGCTCGTTCGCGCGCTCCAGAGCATCGGGTCGCATCCCCATGCCGGCGTCTTCGATCTCCACCGCGACCCCGCGCTTGACCTGGTTGCAGGTGACCCACACGGTGGTCGTCGGCGGAGAGAACGCCAGCGCGTTGTCCAGCAGTTCGGCCAGCAGGTGGATCGTTCCGGCGACCGCGTGCCCCGCCACCGCCATGTCGGGCGCGCTGCGCAGGGTGATCCGCTGGTACTGCTGCGCCTCGGCGAATGCCGCCAACAACACCCGCCGCAACGGCACCGGCTTCTGGAACCGCCGACCGATCTGCCCGCCCGCCAGGATGACCAGGTTCTCCAGGAAGCGTCGGGTCTGCGCGAGCTGGTGGTTGATGTCGAACAGGTCCGTCAACAGCTTCTCGTCACCGACCCGGTTCTGCAGGTCCTCGATGACCTTCAGGCCACGCTGCAGGGGACGCTGAGGACGGCGCGCGACGCCCATCAGCATCGCCATGCCGGCCGCCCGGGTCTTCGCCTCGTCGACCGCCGCGGCGGCCGCGGCCTGCATGGACCTGTTGATGACGTCCGCGACCTCGCCGATCTCGTCGCTTCCGTAGTCCTGGCTGGGAAGCTCGACGGCGAGGTCGACGCTCTCCCGTCGGCGTAGGCGTTCCATGATGGCGGGCAGGCGCTGATCCACGACCGCCGCGGCGTCGCGACCCAGTTGCGCCAGGCGCACGGACAGCGCCTGGTCCACCAGCACCTGCGACTGGCGCATCGCCCACACGATCGCGGCGATCGCGATGGCCAACGCGATCAGACTTCCCAGGGACGCGGCCAGCAGCTGGTTGTTGCCGGTACGCAGCGCCTCGGCGGAAACCTCGTTCGCCTGCGCGACGGTCAGGCCGATCAACTCGTCGGACACCTCACGGGTGAGGGTCTCCCAGGTGGCACTGTCGATGGGCAGGTTTCGGGGCACCTTGTTGTTGCGCCACTGGCCGGCGGAGACGATCGCGTCCTCCGCGACGGCGAGCCTCTTCCACGACTCACTCGCCACGAGCTTGTCGTAACGCGCGCGCGCGTCGGGCCGCAGGTGCGTAGCCACGTGCGACAGGCTGAAGTGGTAGGCGGACACCAGCCTGGCGAATTCCAGGTGGTCCTCCGGGGCCAGTGTCCGGGATCCGAAGGCGACGTCCATCGTCGACCCGGCCCGGGACATGAGGTCACTGGCCTGGAAGGTTTCGGTGGCCACGATGCCGCCCTGGGACGCCGTGGCATCGGGCACGATCCGCGCCTGGGTGTCGAAGAGGTCGGTCGCGGTGTTCAGCAGCCCGTTGTAGAAGTCGTAGACACGCTGCTGATCGGCCGACCGGGCGTCGACCCGGCTGCGAATGCTCGCGATCTGGTCCAGTTGGTCCGTCAGGGTCTTCCATTGGGTGGTGATGGACTGCGGGGCGTTGGCCAGCGCCGAGTCGGCGACCGCGCGAAGCGCCGCCAGCCGCTGATCGGTCTGCTGTCGCTGTTCGAGCAGGCCCTGCAGGTCTTTCGACGTCTGGGCCAGGTAGGCGACACTCAACCGCCGTTCCTGCTGGATCGAGGCCAGCGCGGGAACCGCGGGGATCGACACCTTGCGGACCCCGTTGGCCACTTCCCGGTTGTAGAAACCCTGGAAGACAAGGTATCCGGACGCCACGAGCCACAGCGCCAGGGCGACCACACTGGGGATGAGCACCAGCCTGATGATGCGCCGCTTGATGGATCGCTGCCGACCACGGCGTCCACCGGAGGTCCCTGTCCGAACGCCGCTGTCCGGGTCGCGCTGCACGCCCGCCCGGTCTGGCTGATTTTGCACTACTGGTATCCAATCACGGGCAGCCCAAAGTAGACAGCGAATCGATCCTGCCGTCGACGCCGTCGCGTACGCGACCATACCGGTGTGTCCGCTTTCGCACTACCCCGCCCGGCCCGGTGCTTGAAAGCCCTTTTCAGGTGCACTACTTGTCAACTTTCGGTCACCGCGTGCTCAGGTCGGTGTGTGCCGTCGCGGCGCACTTCCCGAGCCGCGTCGGGGCCGCCACTGTGGTCCAACTGCCCGACCAGGGTGGACAGTCGGCTCGCGCGGGTCTGGGCCGCCGGAGGGCCTGACGGGCCGTTCCGCGCGTACCACCGGCGCGGGCGGGCCCCCTGCTGCGCCGTGGCGGCAACAGGGGGCCCCGGGTACCGGTCAGGCGGGCAGGCGCCAGACCTGGTTGGCGCCGCCGAAGCAGTCCCAGATCTGGAGCCGGGTGCCGTCGGTGGAGCTGTTGCCGGTGGCGTCCAGGCACTTGTTCGCCTGCGGGTTGCGCAGCGTGCCGTTGGACTGGGCCTGCCAGACCTGGGCGCCGGTGCCGTTGCACTCCCAGAGCTGGACCTTCGCGCCGTTGACGGTGGAGCCGCTGGTCACGTCGGCGCACTTGCCGAGGGCGCGCAGGGTCCCGTCGGTCGCCACGGTCCAGTTCTGCGCGCCGGTGCCGTTGCAGGTCCAGAGCTGGACGGCGGTGCCGTTGGTGGTGCCGGCGCCGGCGACGTCGACGCACTTGCCGGCGATCCCGGTGATCGGGCCGGTACGGCCGCTGGGCGGCGGGGTGGTGCCGCCCATGACGGTGTCGTAGATCGCGCTGACCAGGGAGGTCGAGCCGGTGGTGTCCTGGGACAACTCCCAGTTCATCATTCCGCCGGCGTTGGCCAGCGCCCACTGGGTCTTGCGCTTGACGGTCGGGATGCCGTTGTAGCACTGCTGCGTCCCGGCGACCGTGGTGCAGTCCCGGTTGGCGTTGGCCGGGTCCATCGCGACCAGCGCCGAGTAGGTGTAGTAGCCGGGCCGGCTGTAGAAGGGGACCCCGAACACGGCCTTGCTGGCGGGCAGGCCGCGCGACTTCCAGAGGTTGATGCTGGCGACCGACCAGTCGTAGTTGGCGTGCGGGCTGCCGCCGTCGTACGCCATGATGTTCAGCCAGTCGACGTAGCCGAACACGGCGGTCGGCACGCCCTGCACGTAGGTGCCCTCGGAGACGACGGCGGCGGTGAGCAGCTTCCCCCGGCTGTGCAGGGCACTGCTCAGCTGCTGCATCAGCAGGCTGTAGTTGGTGGCCGAGGCGCCCGGGTCCGGGTACTCCCAGTCCATGTCGACGCCGTCGAGGTTGTACTGGTTGACGAAGTTGACCACGTTGGTGACGAAGTTGCCGCGGCTGCCGGCGTTGGCGGCGAGCGCCTCGAAGGCGGAGTCGTTGCCGTCGTTCCAGCCGCCGATGGCGATGGAGACCTTGACGTTGTTGGCGTGGCCGAGGGAGACCAGCGAGGAGAGCTTGCCGGGATTCTCCACCGGGCGCAGGCTGCCGTCGTTGTTGGGCAGTACGAAGGCGTAGTTGATGTGGGTCAGCTTGCCGTACTGGACGGTGTTGACGTCGCCGGCCCAGGAGGGCATGTAGCCGACGCTCTTGAAGTTGTTCGGCAGTACGACGGCCTCGGCGGCGGCCGGGGTCAGGACGAGGGTGGCAGCGGCGGTGACCAGCGCGAGCAGGCCGGCGGCGAGGGGAGAGCGGCGGCGGGGACGTGATGAGAACATCGAGGGCCTTCCCGTGGACGGGGCGCGGTGCGGTGCCGCCCGCAGGCGGCTGGCGCGGCCAGCCGCCGGACGGGACGTACGGCAGGAGACGGGGGACGGTCTTCCTCGAGGAAGCCAAATCTTAAAGAGTGTTAACTATCCGCGTCAACGAGGACGCTCGATGAAATGGGGAGGTCAGCCGGGCGGTCGGCCCTCGGCCCCGGCGCGCTTCCGCCTCGACGGCGGCCGACCGGGCCGGCCCCGAAGGGCCGCTACCCGCAGATGTCGACACCCAACGAGCCTGATACCTCGGTGAACCAGTGTGGCCCGGCGCGCCGGCACCGGGCTGGACGGGCCGTCTCGGGTCAGGAGTCCGTCGCGGGCCGGGCGGTGTCGTCGCCGCGGCGGCCGGTCGGCGGGTGGCCGGTCGGCTCCGATCCGGTCGGGGCGCGCAGGCCACCGACGAAGAGCGCGACGAGCTGCTGACCGACCTCGGCGAAGCTCAGTGGCCCGTCCGGGTGGAACCACGTGTGGATGTTGCCCAGGGCGCTGAGGAAGGTGTGCGTGATCACCGTGGCGGAGACGTCGGTGCGGACCACGCCGCTGGCCTGGCCCTCCCGGACCAGGTCCCGGAACAGGTCGTGGTAGCGGCGGCGTTCCCGGCGGGTGGCCTCGGCGTGCTCGCCGTCGAGCAGGTGCGCCGAGCGGGCCCAGACGGTGAGCTCGTCGAGGTGCTCGGCGGTGTGCGCGACGACGTCGAGGGCGGCGGCGCGCAGTCGCTGCTCCACCGGTCCGGCGCCACCGGCGATGTCGCGCAGCCGCTCGGTCTGCTCGGCGAGCAGCTCCCGGTAGATGCTGGCGAGCAGCTCCGACTTCGACCCGAACCAGTGGTACAGCGCCCCCTTGGTGACCGCCGCGGCCGCCACGATCTCCTGCACGCTGGTCGCCTCGTAGCCGCGCCGGGCGAAGAGTTCGGTGGCGGCCGCGACGATGCTCTGCCGGGCCGAGCCGCGCGGCGCCCGCCGCCGCACCGCGGCGGGGGTGGGTGGACCGGCGGTCGTGACGCTCACCGCGACTCCAGCTGGCGGCGGATCTCGCGCCGGGCGACGTCGCGTACGTGCACCTCGTCCGGACCGTCGGCGATGCGCAGGGTGCGGGCGCCGGCGTACATCGAGGCGAGCGGGAAGTCGTCGGAGACGCCGGCCCCGCCGTGCACCTGGATGGCCCGGTCCAGCACCTCCAGCGCGACCCGCGGCGCGATCACCTTGATGGCGGCGATCTCGGTGCGGGCGGCCTTCGCGCCGTACCTGTCGATCATCCAGGCGGCCTTGAGGGTGAGCAGCCGCGCCTGCTCGATCGCCATCCGCGACTCGGCGATCTGCTGCTGTACCACGCCCTGCCGGGCCAGTTCCTGGCCGAAGGCGACCCGGCTGGTCGCCCGCTGCACCATCAGGCTGAGCGCGCGCTCGGCCAGGCCGATGGCGCGCATGCAGTGGTGGATGCGTCCGGGGCCGAGCCGGGCCTGGGCGAGGGCGAAGCCGCCGCCCTCCTCGCCGAGCAGGTGCGACGCGGGCACCCGGACGTCGGTGAAGACCACCTCGCCGTGGCCGTGCTGGTCGTGGTAGCCGAAGACGGGCAGCGAGCGGACCACCTCGACGCCGGGGGTGTCCACCGGCACCAGGACCATCGACTGCTGGCGGTGGGTGTCGGCCGACGGGTCGGTCTTGCCCATCAGGATCATGATGGCGCAGCGCGGGTCGGCGATGCCGGTGGTCCACCACTTGCGGCCGTTGATGACGTACGAGTCGCCGTCGCGGACGATGCGGGTGGAGATGTTGGTGGCGTCGCTGGAGGCCACGTCCGGCTCGGTCATCGCGAACGCCGAGCGGATCTCCCCGGCGAGCAGCGGGCGCAGCCAGCGCTCCTGCTGCTCGGCGGTGCCGAACATGTGCAGGATCTCCATGTTGCCGGTGTCCGGCGCCGCGCAGTTGGTGGCCTCCGGGGCGAGTTCGATGGAGCGGCCCATCAGCTCGGCCAGCGGGGCGTACTCCAGGTTGGTCAGCCCGGAGAGGGCGGGCAGGAACAGGTTCCACAACCCCCGGCGGCGGGCCTCGGCCTTGAGCTCCTCCACCACGGCGGGCAGGTGGTGCCGCCGGCCGGCCGCCGCCAGCTCGGCCCGCTGGGCCGCGTAGACCGGCTCGGCCGGGTAGACGTGGTCGTCCATGAACTCCTGGAGTCGCTTGAGGTGCTCGGTGGCGCGGGCGCTCGGTTCGAAGTCCATCGCTGCCTCCCCATTGACGCGCGTGTCGGCGGCTCGCTACCGTCGCCGGACGCCGAACATACCGGCTGGTCGGTACGGCGTCCAGAGCATCGCGAGCGTGAGGAGCACCAGGGTGAGCGTGATGGACCGGTTCCGCCTCGACGGGAAGGTCGCCGTGGTCACCGGCGCCTCCTCCGGCCTGGGAGTGTCCTTCGCCCGCGCGCTCGCCGAGGCCGGCGCCGACGTCGTGCTCGGCGCCCGCCGCGTCGAGCGGCTGCCGGAGACCGGCGCGCTGGTGGAGAAGGCCGGCCGGCGGTACGCGGCCCGCGCCACCGACGTCAGCCGGCCCGAGGACTGCGAGGCGCTGGTCGCCACCGCGATCGAGCACTTCGGACGGGTGGACGTGCTGGTCAACAACGCCGGCGTCGGCACCGCCGTGCCCGCCACCCGGGAGACACCGGAGCAGTTCCGCGCCGTCGTCGAGGTCAACCTGATGGGCAGCTACTGGATGGCCCAGGCCTTCGCCCGGGCGGCCACGCACGGTGGGGCGATCGTCAACATCTCCAGCGTGATCGGCCTGCGCCCCGGCGGGATCCCGCAGGCCGCGTACGCCTCCAGCAAGGCCGGCGTCATCGGGCTGACCCGCGACCTGGCCGCGCAGTGGACCGGCCGCAAGGGCATCCGGGTCAACTGCATCGCCCCCGGCTTTTTCGCCTCCGAGATGAGCGACCAGCTGGAGCCGGGCACCTTCGAGCTGGTCAAGGCGCTGGCGCCGGCGGGCCGCCTCGGCGAGCACGAGGAACTCGCCGCCACGGTGATCTGGCTGGCCAGCGACGCCTCGTCGTACGTCACCGGGGTGACCGTCCCGGTCGACGGCGGTCTCGTGATGCCATGACGCCGCTGGGGGAGGGGAACGATGCACAGCGAGTGCAACAGCCCGGGCCCGACCGCAGTCCACCTCGCCGCCGAAGTCCTGACAGGACACGTCAAGCGTCACATCGCCGTAACGAAGTCATTGACCGACGCCGCTTGAAAAGTACACTCCCGGTGTAATAACGAGCCCCATGCTTCGCCCGAGCCGCCCAGCGAACCCTCCGTCGCCGCGTCCCCGCAAGAGGTGAAGATGAGCCCTCCACCCGGCATCGAGTTGGCCCTCCACGACGTCGGCGTACGCTTCGGCGGGCTGGTCGCGCTCGACGACGTCTCCCTGCGGGTGCCGCCCGGCCGGATCGTCGGGGTGATCGGCCCCAACGGCGCCGGCAAGACCACCCTGTTCAACGTGGTCTGCGGCTTCGTCGCACCGACCAGCGGCTCGCTCACCCTCGACGGCCAGCCGTTCCGGCCGCGCCCGCACCGGCTCACCCGGCTCGGCATCGCCCGTACGTTGCAGGGCGTCGGCCTCTTCCCCGGCCTCACCGTCTGCGAGAACGTCATGGCCGGCGCCCAGCACGCCGCCCGCGCCGGCTTCGCCGCCGCCCTGTTCGGCCTGCCGCGCAGCGACCGGGACGAGCGGCGGCTGCGGGCCGAGGCGCTCGACCTGCTCACCGAGCTGGGCGTCGCGCGGCACGCCGCCGCGGCTCCCGCCACCCTGCCGTACGCCGTGCGCAAACGGGTCGCCCTCGCCCGCGCGCTGATCGCCCGGCCCCGCCTGCTCCTGCTCGACGAACCGGCCGGCGGGCTCAGCACCGAGGACATCACCGAGCTGGCCGACCTCATCAGGGCGCTGCCCGACCGCGCGGACGGGGCCTGCTCGATCATGCTGGTCGAGCACCACATGGACCTGGTCATGACCGTCTGCCACCAGATCGTGGTGCTCGACTTCGGCCGGGTCATCGCCACCGGCACCCCTGAGCAGATCCGCGACGACCCGCTGGTGACCGAGGCGTACCTCGGCGCCGACGTGCCCGCCGAGGCGACCGGCACGGGGGTCGGGTCGTGACGGACATCCTCCAGGTCGAGCGGCTCAGCGCCGGCTACGGGCCGGTGCCGGTGCTGCGCGAGGTCACGCTCGACGTGCCCACCGGGACGATCGCCGCCGTGCTCGGCGCCAACGGCGCGGGCAAGACCACCCTGCTGCGGACCCTGTCCGGCCTGCTGCGGCCCACCGGCGGCCGGGTCCGCTTCGACGGCGAGGACCTGCGCGGCGTACCCGTCGAGCGACTCGTGCGGCGGGGCCTGGCCCACGTGCCGGAGGGACGCGGCGTCGTCGCCGAACTGACCGTCGAGGAGAACCTGCGCCTCGGCGGGCTGTGGCGCCGGGACCGGGCCGACGCCCGGCGCGCGCAGGACGAGGTGTACCAGCTCTTCGAGCCGCTGGCCCGGCGGCGGCGGCACGCCGGTCACCAGCTCTCCGGCGGGGAGCGGCAGATGCTCGCCCTCGGCCGGGCGCTGATCGCCCGTCCCCGGCTGCTGCTGCTCGACGAGCCGTCGCTCGGCCTCGCCCCCCGGGTCACCGCCCAGATCATGGCGCTGCTGCGCCGGCTCTGCGACAGCAGCGGCCTGACCGTGCTGCTCGTCGAGCAGAACGTGCGCAGCGCCCTCTCCGTCGCCGACCAGGGCGTGGTGATGTCGCTGGGCCGGGTCGTCATGGCCACCCCGGCGGCGCAGCTGCGCGACGACGAGCAACTCCGCCACGCCTACCTCGGGTTCTGACCGCCCGCCCCGTCCCGCAGGAAGGATCCGCGCTTGGACCGGTTCTTGTTCCTCACCTTCGACGGGCTCTCCACCGGCGCCGTCTACGCGGCGTTCGCCCTCGCCCTGGTGCTCATCTGGCGGGCGGCCCGTCTGGTCAACTTCGCGCAGGGCGCGATGGCGGTGGCGACCGCGTACGTCGGCTACGCCGTCGTCTCCGCGACCGGCTCGTACTGGCTGGGCCTCGGCGCCGCGGTGCTCGCCGGACTCGCGTTGGGCGCGCTCGTCGAACGGGTGCTGATGCGCTTCGTCGGCCACGCCAACCCGCTCAACGACGTGATCGTCGCCCTCGGCCTGGTGCTGCTGATCCAGGCGGTGCTCGGCATGGTCTTCGGCAACGAGTACCGGCCGACCGCGGTGCCGTTCGACACCGACGCGCTCACCGTCGGCGGGATCACCGCCGTGTCCCCGTACGACCTGTGGGTCCTCGGCGCGGTCGTGGTGGTCGTGGCGCTGCTGGCCCTGCTGTTCACCCGTACCCCGATCGGCCTGCGGATGCGGGCGTCGGCCTTCGCGCCCGAGGTGTCCCGGCTGCTCGGCGTGGACGTCTCCCGGATGCTCACCCTGGGCTGGGCGCTGGCCGCCGCGGTCGGCGCCCTCGCCGGCATGCTGGTCGTCCCCACCGGGCTGGGACTGCACCCGCACGCGATGGACCTGGTCTTCGTCATCGCGTTCACCGCCGCCGTGGTCGGCGGCCTGGACAGCCCCGCCGGCGCGGTGGTCGGCGGCCTGCTCGTCGGCCTGATCCTGTCGTACGTCACCGGCTACCTCGGCCCCGACACCACGCCGCTGGCCATCCTCGTCCTGCTGCTGGCGGTCCTCCTGGTCCGCCCCGGCGGGCTCTTCTCCAGCGTGAGAGCGAGGCACGTGTGACCGCGACCCGGCCCACCGACGTGTCCAGGACGGACCGGCCCTCCGGCGGGCCGTCGCCGCTGCGCCGGCTGCTGCCCGGCCCGCCGGGCATCCTCGCGCCGGGCGGGTCGACGCTGCTGCGCCACCTGATCCTGGCGGTGCTCGCCGGCACCCTCGTGGTGCTGCTGACCAACCAGCTGCCGCCGTACCAGAACCTCCAGGTGGCACGGGTCTGCGCGTTCCTCTGCGTCACCGCCGGCTACACCGTCCTGGTCGGGCTCAACGGTCAGCTCTCCCTCGGGCACGGGGCGCTGATGGCGACCGGCGCGTACACGGTGGCCCTGACGCGGCAGGCCTTCGACGAGCGGGCGGCGCAGGGCCGGTGGGTCCTGCCGCTGGCCCTGCTGCTCGCGGTCGTGGTGACCGCGGCGGCGGGACTGGTCATCGGGCTGGCCGCCGCCCGGCTGCGCGGGCCGTACCTGGCCGGCGTCACCCTCGCCGTCGCCACGCTGGTCCCGGCGATCACCACGATCTTCACCGGCGTCTTCAACGGGGAGCAGGGGCTGCGCTTCCCGGCCGAGACGCCGCCGGCGTTCCTCGGCCCGTACTTCCAGCCGGAGCGTTGGCTGGCCTGGGTGGCGCTGCTCGCCGCGCTGACCACCATGCTGCTGATGGCGAACCTGGTGCGCAGCCGGTTCGGCCGGTCGCTGCGCGCCGTCCGCGACGACGAGGTGGCCGCCCGGCTCGCCGGTATCCAGGTGGCCGGTATCCAGGTGGCCGCCTTCGTGGTGAGCGCCGCCTGCGCCGGCCTGGGCGGCGGCGTCTACGCGGTGCTGACCGCCACCGTCGCGCCCGGCAAGTTCTCCCTCGAATTGTCGCTGTTCCTGCTGATGGCGATCGTCATCGGTGGGCTGGGCAGCCTGGCCGGCGCGGTCTGGGGGGCGGTCCTGCTGGTGGCGTTGCAGGACCTGCCGAGCCTGCTCACCGAGACCTTCACCCTGCCGTCGGGCCTGGCCCAGCGGCTGGAGGGCAACCTCGCCCTCGCCGTGTTCGGTCTGATCCTCATCGTCGTCATGCTCGCGGCCCCGGGCGGTGTGCAGGGCGTCGCCCGCCGGCTCACCGCCCGTCTCGGGCCGCGTCGGCGGGCTCCGCGCCGCTGACCCGCCCCGGTTCCATCCGTTCGCACCGTCGCACCGGACAGGAGAACCAATGCATCCCATCACCCGCCGCGGTCTCGCGGCTGCCGCCGTCCTCGCCGTGCTGGTCGCCGCGTCGGCCTGCGCCAACGACGCGCAGCAGGCGGCCGAGAACGTTCCGGGCGTCTCCGACACCGAGGTCGTCATCGGCACCCACCAGCCGCTCACCGGCCCCGCCGCCCCGGGCTACTCGAAGATCTCCGCCGCCACCAAGGCGTACTTCGACCACGTCAACAGCAAGGGCGGGGTCAACGGGAGGAAGATCGTCTACAAGGTGCTGGACGACGGCTACAACCCCGCCAACACCGACAACGTGGTCCGCAAGCTGGTCCTCCAGGACAAGGTCTTCGCCCTGCTCGGCGGGCTCGGCACCCCCACCCACACCAACGTGCTGGAGTTCGTCAAGTCCCAGAAGGTGCCGGACCTCTTCGTCTCCTCCGGCAGCCGCAACTGGAACCAGCCCGACAAGTACCCGACCACCTTCGGGTGGCAGCCCGACTACACCGTCGAGGGCAAGATCCTGGCGACCTTCGTCAAGACGGAGTTTCCCGGGAAGAAGGTGTGCCACTTCGGCCAGAACGACGACTTCGGCCGCGACTCCCTCGTCGGCGTCGAGAAGATCCTCGGACCGGTGGCGGCCAAGCAGACCTACACCACCACCAACCAGCAGGTCGGACCCGCGATCGGGGCGCTGAAGGCGGCCGGGTGCGAGGTGGTGATCTCCGCGACCATCCCCGGCTTCACCGCCCTCGCCATGGGCCAGGCCGCCGGCCAGGGTTTCCGGGCCCAGTGGGTGGTGTCCAACGTGGGCGCCGACTACACCACGCTCGCCCGGCAACTGGGCGACAAGAAGGCCATCCTGGAGGGGTTGATCGCCGACAACTACCTGCCGATGGCGAACGACGCGAGCAACCCGTGGATCCAGGAGTTCACCAAGATCCACCAACAGTACAACGCGGCGAACCCGATCGACGGCAACGCCGTCTACGGCTACTCGATGGCGTACACGTTCGTGCAGGCGCTGCTGGCCGCCGGCAAGGACCTGACCCGGGAGAAGCTGGTCGAGGCGGTGCGCCGGGGCGGCTTCAAGGGGCCCGGCCTGACCCCGTTCCGGTACGCCGACAAGGTGCACGCCGGCTACAGCGGCGTCCGGATGAACCGGGTCACCAACGGCGTGCAGAGCTACTTCGGTCCGACCTGGACCACCGACGACGCCGACGGTGCGGTCAAGGAGTTCACCGAGGCCCCGAGCGCGCCGCCGGCCGACGCCATCCCGACCACCTGACCGCCGTGGGGGAGCGGACCACCCCGTCGGGGGTGGCCCGCTCCGCCGCAGGTCAGAAGTAGAGCCGGGCGAGCGTCCGGGCGACGCAGCACGGCTTGTCGCCACCTTCGCGTTCGAGGGTCACCTCGTTGGCCACCTGGAGGCCGCCCTGGACGGGCTGGACGTCGAGCAGGGTCACCCCGGCCCGGACCCGGCTGCCGGTGGGCAGCGGGGCGGGGAAGCGGACCCGGTCCAGGCCGTAGTTGACGCCCATGCGCACCCCGTCCACCCGGTAGACCTCGGCGCCGAGGGTCGGCAGCAGCGACAGCATCAGGAAGCCGTGCGCCACGGTGCCGCCGAAGGGGCCGCTCCTGGCCCGCTCGGGGTCGACGTGGATCCACTGCCGGTCCCCGGTCGCCTCGGCGAAGGCGTCGACCCGGTCCTGGTCGACCCGGTGCCAGTCGCTGTGTCCGAGGTGCTCGCCGACCGCCTTGGTGAGGTCGTCGGGAGTGGTGAAAACCCGCATCGTCAGTCCTCCGCTGCCGTCCAACTGGTGCACGTAGGGTGCACATTTACGACGTGCGCTGTCAACGGAAGGCGGTGGGCGACCGGCCACGGCCCCTCCGGTGGTGGGCGTCGATACACTGCCGGTGCAGATTTCTCCGGCGGGGCCGGTGTATCGACAGGGGGTCGTCACATGATCGACGTGGACGCCGAGGTGCCGACGCGGATGGACGGGCGGACGGCCCGCGCCGCGCGTACCCGCAGCGCCATCGTCGAGGCGCACCTGGCGCTGATCGACGAGGGCGACCTCCGGCCGACCGGGGAGCGCATCGCCGAACGGGCGGGGGTGTCGCTGCGTACCCTGTGGACCAATTTCAAGGACATGGAGGGGCTGTTCGCCGCCACCGGGCAGCGGGTCGACGAGCGTCAGGCCACGCTGTACCGGCCGATCCCGCCGGAGCTGCCGCTCGCCCGGCGGATCGCGGAGTTCTGCGCCCAGCGCGTACGGCTGCTGGAGGTGCTGGCGCCCTCGGCCCGCGCCTCCGCGCTCCGCGAGCCCTTCTCCCCGCAGCTGCGCCGCAACCGCGAGGCCGCCATCGCCCGGGTACGCGACGAGATTGAGCAGGTCTTCGCCCCGGAGCTGGCCTACGCGGGACCGGGACGCGGGCAGCTGCTCGACGCCCTCACCGTGGCCAGCACCTGGTCGACCTGGTCGATGATGCGCGACGCGATGGGGCTCGACGTCGACACCGCCCGGGACACCCTGGCGCGGACCGTCGGCGCGCTGCTCGTCGACGCCGTCGCCGCCGGCCTGCGCTGACCGGCCACCACCGATCGCGCCGGTGACCGCGGACCGGTCGGTGCTGGTCGACGCCCTCGAAGGGCCGCCGGGGAAGTGGTGGGCCGGCCCGGCGCGAGATGACCGGCCCGCTCGTTGCATGGTGGTAGTGGCTCCACCCGTGCCGGGCCGGCGACGCGGCGGTGCGCCGCGCACCAGGACCGTCTCTTTCGGAGGTCGCGTGTACCAGTCATCCGCCCGGGTCTTCGCCCGGATCGGCGCCACCGGGGGCACCACGGCCCCGTCGGTCGTCCTGGGCCGGGCCGTCGTCCTCGGCGCGAGCGTGGCCGGACTGCTGGCGGCCCGGGTCCTCGCCGAGCACGCCGACAGCGTGCTCATCCTGGACCGCGACGAGCTGGACGCGGGCGCCGGGCACCGCAGCGGGGTGCCGCAGGGCACTCAGATGCACGTCCTGCTCCCGGCGGGCATGCACCAGATCGAGCGGTGGTTCCCGGGCTTCTCCGGCCAGGCCCTGGCCGCCGGGGCCGCCCTGCTCACCGCCGCCACCCGCCGCAGCTACCTGGACGGCCGGCGCAAGGTCGGCGGCTCGGACGTCGACATGATCGCGGCCAGCCGGCCCTTCCTGGAGGAGCTGCTCCGGCGGCGCACGCTGGAGCTGCCCAACGTCACGCTGCGGCGCGCGCGGGTGACCGGCCTGACCTTCGACGGCGCGGCGGTCAGCGGGGTGTGCCACCAGAGCGCCACCGGCCCGGCCGTCGTCTCCGCCGACTTCGTGGTGGACGCCACCGGGCGGTCGAGCCGGCTCGGCGACTGGTTGGAGCAGGGCGGCTGGGAACGTCCGCCGATGCGCCGGATGCTCATCAACCTGCACTACGCGACGGCGACGTTCCGGCGTACCGAAACCGACGCGGTGCCCTCGGCGGTGCTGGCCGGGTGCACCGCGCGGCGCGGCGGCGACATCGCCGGCGCCGCGTTCTCCGCCATCGAGGGCGACCGGTGGATCGTGATGCTCGGCGGCTACGGCGACAGCCGGCCCGGCCGCGACGTGGGCGACCTGCTCCGCCGGTGCCGTGAGGACTTCCCTCCGGAGTTCGCCCGGGTGGTCGACAACGAGCTGCTCGGGCCGGTGCGGACCTACTCCCAGGCCGACAGTCGGCGGCGCGACTTCCACCGCCTCGGGCGGGTGCCGGGCGGGCTGGTGGCCGTGGGTGATGCGGTCTCCTCGTTCAACCCGATCTACGGGCAGGGCATGTCGTCGGCGGCGCTGCACGCCTCGTGCCTCTCGGCGTACCTGCGCTCCGGCGGTGACCCGCGGCGTCCCGCCCGGGACTTCCACGCCCTGCAACGCGTCGTCGTCGACGCCGCCTGGGGGATGTCGACCTCGGCCGACCTGGCCCGGCCCTCGGTGCCCGGCCCCCGGCCCCGGGGGCACCGGATCTCCCGGTGGATCTCCGACCAGATCGTGGCCGCGTCGGTGACCGATCCGACGATCGCCCGCCGCTTCGACGCCGTCGTCGAGATGCGCAGCCACCCGACCTCGCTGGCCCGTCCGGGAACCCTGGCCCGCGCGGTGCGGGTCAACCGGCAGGCGACGCGGTAACGGCGCCCGGCCGGCCGTGGCGGGCCGTGCGCTCCCGGGTCGGCGCGTATCCTCCGGCGGTGCCCCTGACGAACGAAGAGCACGACCAGCTGCTGGAGCTGTACCGCGAGCGGGTCGCCGGCTACGCGGGCGTGGACGACGACTATCCACGACGGTGGCGCGAGTGGTGCGTCCGGCTGCTCGACCTGGGCGGGGAACTGGTCGTACCGCCCGGGCCACCGGAGGCGGACCTCGACCAGCTCATCGCCGCCGCCCGGCCACACGGACCGGCCGCGCGGCAGGTGCCGGGCGAGGAGAACGGCTGCCACGCCAACGCCGCCATCCTCTGGACCGACGCGGCCGTGGCCGCGGTCGGCACCGGCTACGCCCTGTCCGCGGACGGGCTCTGGCGCCAGCACTCCTGGGGTGTCGACGCCGACGGAACGGTGGTGGAGACGACCTTCGAGCGGCAGCGGTACATGGGCCTCACCCTCACCGACATCCCCGCCCTGCAGTTCGCCGCGAGCAACGCCGGTAGGCACGTCGCGGCGGCACTCCGGGCACGAGGCCCGCGCGCCCGCGAGCTGGCCGCCCTGCTGCACACCGCACGCCAGGCGTGGCGGGAAGCCTGATCGGCGACCGGGGAGCGGGGTTCACCGGACCGGCACGGTGGCGGTGACGGTGGCCTGGTCGATCTCGCTGGTCCGGACGGTGAACCGCACCGTCCACTCGCCAGCGACCGGGAAGGTCACCTCCGCGCTGCCGTGATGCGGTTCCGGAGTGTCGACCGGCACCGTGATCGGTTCGATGCCCGCCGACGGCAGTGCCAGGGTGACCGTCCACTCCGCGACCGACAGCGCCTGCGCCTGCGGCGTGTAGACGTAGGCGTGCAGGGAGTTCGGCGCCCCCACCCGCACCGGGTACACGTCGAACTGGAGCGTGTACAGCTCGGTGGTCAGGGTCTGCGCCACGCCGTCGCGGACGGCCCGGGCGGCTTCGGCGCCGGCGGCCCGCCCGGGCGGGGTCTGCACCAGCGCGGCGGTGAGCGCCAGCACCACCGCCGTGGCGGCGAGCTCGACCCCGGCCGCCCGGGAGACCAGGCGGGGCCGCGCCGCCGCGACGCCACGGGCGACGAGGCGGCGCTGCCATCCGGCTACGGCGAGCACGCCCCCGAGCAGCGCCGCCTTGGCGCAGACCAGCAGCCCGTACCGGGTGTCGAGCAGGGCGGCGGGCCGGCCGAGTTCGGTCGCGGCCTGGGCCACCCCGCTGACGACCAGCCAGCACACCGCGACGGTCGCCCACCGCGACCAGATCGGCAGGATCCGCGCGAGCACCCGTTCGTGGGTGCCACGCAGCAGGAACACCACGAGGGCGAGCAGCCCGCCCAGCCAGACCGTCACCCCGGCGAGGTGGACGACCCCGACCGCGACGCTCACCGGCGGCAGGGGCGCGGCCATCGGGTGCCCCGCCAGCGGCCAGGTGACCAACGCGGCCAGCCCGACCCCCGCCAGGGCGGCCCGCCGCCGTCGACCGGCCCGGCCGGCCAGGACCGCGGGCAGCAGCGCCGCGGCGACGCCGAGCAGCGCCAGCCGGGCGGCGAGCGCCACGCCGACGGCGCCCGCGCCGACCGCTCGCAGGTCCGCGCCGGTCAGCGCGCCCACGGGTGCCCCGACCAGCTCCCCGGCCTGTCCCACCCAGGTCCCGGCCGTCGCCACCACCAGCAGACCCAACCCGGTGTACGCCATGACGGCCGCTCCCCGGCGGGACCGGCGTCGGGGCCAGATGGTGGCCGCCAGGAGCACCGGACCGACCGTGACCACCAGCCCCAGGTAACCGAGGTACTTGGCCACCGGCACCAGCGCGTCGCGGGGCGCGTCGTCCGCGTCGGCCCGGGGCTGCGGGGGTGTCGCCGACGGCGCGCCGGCCGAGTAGGTGAAGCTGCCCGCGACCGGGTGTCCGTCGGCGGAGACCACCCGGTAGCTCACCAGGTAGGTGCCCAGTGGCCGTTCGGGCACCCGCACCGGGATCCGCATCGTCGCGCCCTCGACGACGGGTTCACCGGTGTGGACCTGCCTGCCGTCGGGGCCCAGGACCCGTACCCGTCCCGACACGGGGGAGACCCGTTCGGTGAAGGTCACCAGCACCTCGCGCGGCGCGGCGCCGACCACCGCGTCGCGTACCGGGCTGGTGGCGACCAGCACCGCGTGCGCGGCGGCGGGGCGCGCCGGGGCCAGCGGCACGCAGAGCACCGCGAGCAGGAGTCCCAGCAGGACGGCGGTTCGGCTTCGCACGACAGATGGTTCGGACGCGGAGTCCGGAAGGTTCAACCGAGCCGGATGTCGGTGCCGTCGACCGACACGGCGGCGGGGGGCAGCGGCTGCCGGGCCGGCCCGCCCTTGACCGAACCGTCGTCGATGTCGAAGGCGCTGTTGTGGCAGGCGCAGACGATCGCGCCGTCCCGGACCTCGGTGACCGTGCAGCCCTGGTGGGTGCAGGTCGCCGAGAACGCCTTGACGCTGCCCTCCGTGGGCCGGGTCACCACCACGCCCTCGGCGGCGAAGATCTTCCCACCGCCGACCGGGATGTCGGCCACCGTGGCCAGCGTCCGGGGCTGCCCCGCCGCCGGCGTCGCGCCGCCGCCTCCCGCCGAGGGCGGCGGGCCGCCGGCGGCCGGGCCGGCCGGTTCGCCGTAGGTCTGGCAGCCGGCGAGCAGGGCGGTGACGCCCGCGCCGGTCCCGGCCAGCACCGCGCGCCGGGACGGGCAGCGGACGCCGCACTCGTCGGCCATGCCAATTCCTCCGTTTCGTTCCGTCACGTCCCCACCCCGAAGGTGGTGAAGTACCACAGCGACGAGGTCAGCCAGATGCCCGTCAGGGTGGTGAAGACCAGCCCGCCGACGACCGGCAGGACCCAGCCGGCGAGCCCGGGTCGGGGCAGGGCGAGCATCTTGGTGGTGAAGGCGCCGAAGAAGAGGCAGCCGAGCAGCGAGTGGGCCAGGGTCCGCGGGTCGTGGTCGGCGAAGCCGAGCGCGTACAGGCAGTGCACCGCCACCGGCACGGTCAGCAGGAACGCGACCCGGCCGGACCAGCGGTGCACGGTGCCGGCCCAGGACGGCGAGAAGCCGCCGAGCCGGCCCCACATGGCCAGCGCGGAGAGCAGTTGGACCGTGGCGAGGACGGCGGCGCCGCTGCCCAGCCACGCCTTCACCGCCAGCGGACCGGAGAAGCCGGCCAGGTTGACCGCGATCCCGGTCGGGGTGTGCAGCCGCCCGTACACCCCCATCGCCACGGCGACCGCGGCGCCGGCCAGCAGCGGGACCACCAGGCTCGCCGGTGGCGCCGCCACCGCGAAGCGCGGGAACTCGACGGGCGGGGTCCCGGCGGGCGGCCGGTCGGGCAGCACGGTCACCACCGGCACGGTGAGTTCCGGTCCGTCGGCGTCGGCGTCGGGTCTCGTGTCGGTCCCGAACCTCCGGCGGGCCGTCATCACTCACCCGCGCCGGGGTCGGTGACCACCGGCTCGGCCGTGACGGTCGTCCCGTCGACGATGGTGGTGCCGAACGCGGGGTCGAGCGGTGGCGCCGCCGCCGGGACGCCGTCTCGGGTGACGACGCCGATCTGCCCACCGTCGGGCAGCATGATCCAGCCGCCGTCCAGGCCGGCTCGGCGCTGCGCGGCGGTGGCCCGGTAGAGCACCGGGGCGGGCCCGGCGCTCGCCCTGGCCGTGAAGCTCCACCGCTTGTCGCCGACGACCAGCTCCCCGGAGGCCGTCCCGTTGGCGAGGTCGCCGGTGAGGGTGGCGTCCTTCTTGCCGGTCAGCTTCAACGTGCCATCCGTCGCGGTGCCCCGCAGCCAGATCTCCAGCCGTCTGCCGTCGCACACGTACGCCACGGCCTGGCCGTCCTTGGCGGTGATGGCGATGGTGGCGCCGCCGTCGAGCCGGCCGGTCCAGTTCCCGGTCACCTTAGCCGGGGCGGGCGCCGTGGACGGCGGGGCGGGCGCTGTGGTCGGCGGGGTACCCGCCCGTCCCCGCTCCTGCGACGGCTCGGCGGGGGTGGGCGGTTGGCCGGAGCCGGCACCCGGTGGGGCCGGGTCGGCAGTGGTGGGCGCGGCGGCGTCGGCCGCCGGCTTCGGTGCGGCCGTACGCGGCGCCGCCTGGGCGCTCATCGCGAACAGCACGGCGGCCGTCCCGGCCCCGGTCAGCAGCGTGAGCAACGGGGTGATGCGCTTCATGAGCAGCTCCCTTCTCCCGGTCGTACGGCGCGCGGGCTCCGGTCGTTCAATTCCGGGCGACATCGGTGTGACTTTCGCCGGCGGGCGCGGTGCGCCGGTCCGGGCTCCGGGCCGCCGTCGACCCGATGCGGCCGCGCCCCGCCGGTCCTGTCGGCGGTCGCCCACCCACCGTCATGCCAAGGCTTGATTCATGGCATAAATCGTGGTGTTGATGCATCCTGGGTGGGGCCGCCGGCCGGTGGCGCCCAGGAGAGGACGGCGGCGGACATGGACGCCAGACGCACCACCGTGCGCGACATGCGCCGCGCGAACCGTTCGGTGCTGCTCACCCGGATCTGGTTGGACGGCCCGCTCAGCCGGCACGAGCTCGGGCAGACCACCGCGTTGAGCCTGGCCAGCGTAAGCAACCTGGTCGGCGAGATGATCGGCGAGGGGATCGTCGAGGAGGCCGGCTCGGTCGAGTCCGACGGCGGACGCCCCCGGGTGCTGCTGCGCGTCGCCCCCGGCTACGGCTACCTCGTCGGCGCCGACGTGGGCGAGACGCGGGTGCAGGTCGAGCTCTTCGACCTGGCGATGACCGCGCTGGCCAAGGCCGAGTACCCGATCGCCGCGGCCGAGCCCGACCCCGACGACGTGGCGGCGCATCTGCTGCACGGGCTGCGGGCGGTCATCGAGCAGGCCGGCGTGGACCCGGGCGCGGTGCTGGGCTTCGGTGTGGCGGTCTCCGGCACGGTGGAACGGACCGCCGACGCGGTCGTGCACGCCCAGACCCTCGGCTGGGAGGGGGTGCCGCTGGGGGCCATGCTGCGGGCCGGGACCGACGTCCCGGTGCACGTCGACAACGGCGCGAAGACCCTCGGCCAGGCCGAGATGTGGTTCGGCGCCGGCCGGGGCGCCCGGCACGCGGTCATCGCCCTGGTCGGCTCCGGGATCGGGGCCAGCGTGGTCGCCGACGGGGTGGGCTACCGGGGCGCGCACAGCAGCGCCGGCGAGTGGGGCCACACCACCATCGTGTACGGCGGACGCCGCTGTCGCTGCGGCAACCTCGGCTGCCTCGAGGCGTACGTCGGCGCGGAGGGGGTGCTGGACCGGTTCCGGCAGGCCAACCGGGGGCGCCCGGCGGTCGGCGGCGACGAGGAGAGCGCCTTCGGTGAGTTGCTGCGCTCCCCGACCCGCACGGCGGCGAAGGTGCTCGACGAGACCGTGGGCTACCTCGGCGCCGGCGTGGCGACGCTGGTCAACCTCTTCAACCCGGAGCGGGTGGTGCTCGGCGGGTGGGCCGGTCTGGCGCTGGGGGAGCGGTTCCTGCCGCAGATCCGCGAGGCCACCGCGCGGCACGCGCTGCGCCAGCCGTACGCGCAGACCTCGATCGAGCTGTGTCAGCTCGGACCCGACGCGGTCGCGATGGGCGCGGCCACCCTGCCGATGGCCCGGCTGCTGCGCCAGGGCGGCGTGCCGCGCGGCGCCGTGGCCCGGGTGACCACGACGGTGCCGCCGCCGGCGCGCCGTCCCCGGTCGCGGGCCCGCTGACCCGCCGCGCCGGGCCGGCGGCGTGCGCCGCCGGCCCGGCTTCGGTCACGCCGGCAGGGTCCACTTCTGGTTGGCGCCGCCGGTGCACGACCAGATCTGCAGCTTGGTGCCGTCGGTCGAGGTGTTGCCGGTGACGTCGAGGCACTTGTTCGCCTGCGGGTTCACCAGGTCCCGGCCGGTGGTCCAGGTCCACCGCTGGGCGGGGCTGCCGTTGCAGGTCCAGAGCTGGACCCTCGTGCCGTCGGTGGTGCCGCCACCGGCGACGTCCAGGCACTTGCCCAACGCGCGGAGGGTGCCGTCGGTGGCGCGGGTCCACTGCTGGTTGGGGCCGACGTAGCAGGTCCAGATCTGCGCCGGGGTGCCGTCGGTGGTGTTGCCGTCGGTCACGTCGAGGCACTTGCCGCCCAGACCGGTGACCGCGCCGGTCGGCGCGCCGCCGCCGGACGGGGTGCCGGCCCAGGTGAAGGTGGCGGTGGTGCGCGCCGGCAGCGTGTAGGTGAAGGACTGGTTGCCCCAGACGACCTTGACCGACTGCGCCGAGGTGCCGCCGTTGTGGGCGATCAGCGCCTTGGTGCCGTCCGGGTTGCGCCAGGCGACGTTCTGCACGGTGCCGTTGGCGGTGGAGGCGATCCGGTACGCCCCGGGCCGGACGAACTTGGTGAGGTGCCCGGTGGTGTAGTACTCCACGGTGTAGTCGACCTGGCCGGCGCGGGCGCCGCCCTCCTGCACGCTGATCAGGCCGGTGCAGACGTCGCAGCCGCCGTTGTGCGGGCCCAGGTACTGGTTGAGCGCGAGGCTCCACTTGACCAGGCTGCGGCTCCAGTTCCGGGCGTAGCCGACGATGTCGGCCATGTCCTCGTTGTGCTGGTTGCCGATCCAGGTGCCGCCGGAGTGTTCGGTGCTGAACTGCGGCACGGCGGGGTAGTCGTTGTGGACCTGGGTGCCGACGGCCGGGTCGCCCCAGTAGCCGTGCCAGGCGATGCCGCCGAAGAGCGGGTCGGTGCGGACGGCGGCGTCGGCCAACAGCCCGGAGCCGATGGTGGCGTAGTCGCCGTAGTTCCAGTCGTGCACCATGACCTTGGTGGTGATCCCGGCGGCCCGGAAGGCGGGGTAGACGAAGTTCTTCGTCAGCTCGGCCAGGCCGGAGGAGTTCCAGCTCATGCCGGGATAGTTCATGGCGGTGGGATTGCCGGCCTGGCAGCAGTTCGGCTCGTTCTGCACCGAGAGGTAGTCGACCTTCACGCCGCGGGCCGCGTACGCCTGGATGGTCTTGACGAGGTACTGCGCGTAGGTGGCGTAGTGCTCGTACTTCAGCCAGCCCATCTGGTCCATCCGGCCGTTGTCCTTCATCCAGCCGGGGGCGCTCCACGGCACCACCTTGACCCGCAGTGCCGGGTTGAGCTGCCGGGCCTGCGCGGTGAGCAGTTCGACGTCGGTGTTGTAGCCGTTGGCGCCGAAGTCGCTCAGGTCGCAGCAGGTGTCGTCGAGGGAGACGTTGCCGGGCCGGGACAGGTCAGAGGCCCCGACCGGGTTGCGCACGAACGACAGCCCGATGCCGTCGGTCGGGCTGAACAGCCGGCGCATCACCTCGTCGCGGGTGGCGGCGCTGACCGGCCCGCCGCGCAGCAGGTAGGCGGTGGTGTCGGTGATCGAGGCGCCGCCGCCCTCGAACTGCTGGTAGCGGGTGTTTTCGTCGACGGTGACGGTGTGGGCGGCGCCGGCGGAGGTGGCGGCGAAGCTGATCGGGCTCTGCTGTTGCAGTCCCCGGGTGACGGTGCGGCCGCCGGCGTCGGAGGTGGTGGTGAGCCAGACGCTGACGCTCTCCCCGGCGGCCTGGGCCGGCGGTGCTGGGAGGGCGACGGTGCCGGCGGTCAGGCAGAGCGCCAGGGCGGCGGCTGCCGTCGCGCGGCCGGTGGTGGGGGCGGGGTACGGGCGATGTTGCCCTGAATCGACGACCATAACTGAGAAAACACCGATCGCGGTCTTGTGTCAAGACGTGAAAAAACTCCTAGGGCGCGGAGCTCTACGAGTGCTGGTTCGTCAGAGGCCGGGCCCACCATGCACGGCGCAACCCAGTGTTGTGCGGGTCCCCGGCTCAGCCGGGAGCCGGCACGCCCCACCACTCGCATACCGGGGTCCACCCACACTTGGCGGTGATCGACATGCCAGACAGGCGTTGGCCCCGCGCAAGCTGCGCGGGCGGCCGGAAAGTGGTCGTCACATGGCGCGTACCGACGTTCACCGACCCGAGCGAGTCCAGCAGCGACCCGCAGACCGTCGCTGGTTTACCGACATCCATGAACCCGGCTGCGGCCCCTGCGACCTTGACGAGTTCCTCGCCTCGCCCGATCGGAGCCGCACTCGCTGCTACCGGCAGCCGTCGACTCAGGCTCCGAACCTTCGCGGCTGTCAGCTCTGCACCTTCCAGTCGCACCGCAAGCTCGCCCGCCGGCAGGAGCGCGTCGCCTGGCGTTCGGTCCGTCGGCAGCGCTACTCGCCGAGCACCGCGGCGGCGAGCGCGACCTCGACGTGCCCCCGAGCCGCGGAAGGCTTGGTAGCAGAGGAGTGGCAAGCGGCACCAGGCCGCAGGTGTGATGGTCCGTTCCCTGTCCGGCCCGAAGGCGGACAAGCGCCCGTGGGTCGCCCGCGCTCGTTCGCCACCCCGGCCGGCCCTCGCGGGAACCCGTTGACCTCGCCAGACCACACAGAAATTGCTGACATTGCTTCCGCTTGGTGTACCAGCGTCAGCCCATGGTGACCCGCGACTGCTTCCCAAGCAGGCGCACTCGCCCGCTCCGCCCTCTCAGCCCGACGGCATCTGCTCAGCCTGGAGTCGGCATCAAACGATGCGATTGATCGACGTTAGGCGACGTGAATGATCCAAACGGTTGGCCCAAACTCGAAGTTCAATGGATATGGTCTCTTCGCAATCTATTCGCCGCAGGTGCCTTGAGCCCACAAGGAGCGTCATATGAGCGACGAATCCGACAAGGTGGATGGCCAGCGCAAAGCAATCCGTGAACACATCGAGAAGTACAAGCGCTTCAAGGTGCCCTACGAGCAGCAAACGGCACGTAAGACGATTGAACTGGCCCAGCGGGAGATCAGCAATCTGAGGAGGCGCAAGCCGAGCATCAAGGAATCATGGGAGGACAGCTGGCGCCCGTGATGGGTGATCGCGGCGTGCCGGCCGTCGCTCAGTCAGGCTGCGCCGGGCAGGTCCATCCGTCGACACGACCGTTACCGGGTTTGAGACCGGGACGTTGCACGCGCCCACTGGGGAAAACGACAAGGGGATGAGCAAGATGGGGATTTTCAGCAAGAAGAGAAGTGCCGCGATCAGCGCAGGCGAGATCGGCACCTTCACCTCACCCCATTCCCTCGCCGATACGCTGGCGGTGGCCTATGCAGGAATTGCCTCCCAACTGAGCGTCGCCGAGCGCGAGGTCCAGGCGCCGGGGATCGCCGCGTCCATCTATCTCAGCCGCCTGGACGCAACAGGTCTCACCGTGACGGCAGGTAACAAGATCGAGACCTACTTCCAGTTCCGCGTCGATCTGCAAACACACGGCAACGGCTGCAAGGGCCACGCCTCCTACGACCGGCCCATGTCAGAGATCAACAGATGGATGGGTAACGCGATCAAGCTATCGTTCGGCCTGCGGAGCGCAGTGACCGAATGCAGCATGCAGGTCGAGGATTGGCGGACCGGCTGACGGCAGGGCTTCCACCGGGGTCCGCGGCTTTGCTTTTGCTCTGGTGCGGCGCCCTCCTTGAGGTCGGCATCCAGGTGCGGGGGGCAGCGCGTGGGTGAGGCTCCCAAGGGTGCGGCGCTACGCGAGGTCCGCGAAGAGACCGGTCTGACGGGCTTCACCGTCGTCCGCACGCTGGGTGAGGTCGAGTACGACATCAGCCCGCTCCGGTTCGTGATTTGCCGTCGTCACGTCTTCCAGTTGGCGCTGCACGGGTGGGCGCCCGATCGGTGGGCGAGCCAGGAAGACCACGACGGTGAGCGGGAGCCGACCCGTTTCGAGCGTTTCTGGATACCTTTGGATGCCACGCGCATCCGCGGAGTTCGATCTCCTGCAATGGCGGACCTGCTGGTGTCCGGCGGGGACGGCCAGGGGAGTGCGTCGAAGATCGCTTATGTTCGCAACCTCGTTCAGGCTGATATGGCGGTCACTCCTGCGGTGAGGATCGGCCGGGCCGGTGGCTCGGGCCCAGGAGGCATGGGTAGCGTCCGTGGCATGCCTGAAGACACCTTCCGCTCGGTGGAGATCGAGCGCACCAGTGTGGGGAAGTACGTCGTGCGGAATGTCCGCGGCGGATCGATGTCGATGGGAACGGGCGAGGACGGCAGCTTCACGCCGGTGGAACTGCTTCTGGCTGCCATCGGTGGCTGCACTGCGGTAGACGTGGACCACATCACCAGCCGGCGCGCCGAGCCGACCCAGTTCTCCGTCGAAGTCACTGGCGACAAGATCCGTGACGAGACCGGAGGGAATCGGATGCAGAACCTCAGGGTCGAGTTCACCGTGACGTTCCCGGCGGGGGCGGACGGCGACAAGGCGCGCGAGGCGCTGCCCCGGTCGCTGCAGCAGTCGCACGATCGACTCTGCACCGTCTCCCGTACCGTCGAACTGGGCACTCCCGTCTCGATCGTCGAGGCTGCCGGTCCCGACGGGGACTGAGCGGTACGTCGAGCGGACGGTGCCCGTGGCGCGGTACAGGCTTTTCGCGTCGATCGGCTCTGCGCCACCGCCCGCCCGTGCCACTATCGGAGCAGAAGGGGCATAAGGGCAGGTGACACGCGCGCCGGACGGGACGGGGTGGTCGTGGACTCAGAGAGGCCAGGGTCACTGATCGGAGCCGCTGCGGAGGACAGCCAGCCGCGCCGCATACTGCGCATCGCGCTCGCCCTGCGTGGCGGGGTGAGTCTCGCCGTGTGGATCGGCGGCGCGATGAGCGAGATAGATGTCCTGCGCCGGGTCCGGCTCGAAGACGACGGCAGGGCGACGCTGCGCCGCCCGGAGTGGACAGGCACGCGTCCCGGCCAGACGAAACGGGCTGAGATCTACGGCGACCTGCTCAGGCTCGCCGGCTACCACCAGGTCGACGTCGACATCCTGGCCGGCGCCAGCGCCGGCGGCCTGAACGCCGTCATCTACGGGGTGGCGCAGAGCGTCGGCGCCACGATGGACAGCATGGAGGCGGTCTGGCGTGACGCTGCTGGCATATGGAAAATGCTGCGCCCTACCCTGCCCACCGGGCGCGTGCCGTCACTGCTCAGCGGCGATCTGTACTTCTACCAGGAGATCCGCAAAGAGTTGAGCAGCCTCGTCCGGCGTGGTGATCCGGACGTGGCGGCCGAGGAGGTGACCATCGACCTTTCGGCGACCCTCCTGGCGGATGAGGGCGTGGTCGAGCGGGCGCTGCGGGAGGGACGGGCCCAGTTCCATTTCGTACGCCGGCAGGCCCCCCTCGAATCGGGTTTCACCGACCTCCCCGGGCCGTCGGACGTGACCGACAACGCAGGCGAGCTTCCGCCGCCCGTGCAGTTCCAACTCGACCGGCTGGCACTGGCCGGACGCTCGACGTCGTCCTTTCCGGGCGCGTTCGAGCCCGCTTCCATCCACGCCGTCGCCGGCCGCTCCACCGCATACGCCGAAGGGACGGACGCCACGAACGTTCCGGAGATGTCGGGAACATTCTCGGGCACCCGGCCCGCCGGCACCCCACTGCACGGGCCGGGGGCCCGCCCGTTCCACGTCATCGACGGCGGCGTATTCGACAACATACCGATCGACCGTGCGTTACGGGCCATCAACATCGCCCGGTCGTCCGCACCAACCGAGCGACGGCTCATCTACCTCGATCCGGATCCACCGACGCCGGTAGCGGCGCACACTCGAGGCTCGGACTACCGCAGCGCGCTGCACTGGTTGAGAACCATCACCCGGGCCATCGCCATGAAACAACGGTCGGAGACGGTAGACGACGAGCTCGGCCTCATCCGGGAACACAACGACCGGGCGTTGGCGGCGCGCGGCCGACAGGAGGCCCTGGCACGGCAGCTCAGCCGGACCGAGAGGCTGACCGACGCTCAGCTCGATGACAAGGCCTACGCCACCTACCGGCTCGCCACCGACACCCCACGACTCACGCTACTGCTCACCCGGCCGGCCCAGGCCACCATCGGTCGTACGCCGTTGGCCGGCCCGTATGAGGTGCTCGGCGAGCCCGAAGCCCTCACCGTCGAGAACATGCTGGCCACGGCCTACTACGACCGCGACGTGTGTCCCCGACTGTCGTGCGACATCCACGCGGTCAACGACACGGCCACCCTCCTCATCGCCTGGATACGGGAACTGGAGGCCAAGCAACTCCGCTCCGAGCTCCCCGAGCCACGGGACGTCTCCCGGCTCAAACGTCCCCTCTACCGGCTGCTGCGCATCGCCGTCCGGATACGCGATCTGGCCGATGCCGAATTCCTGCGCGACTTTCGGGGCCCGACCCGGCAGCGATCCGAGCCGCCCGACCTCGCCACCGCCGTCCGCCGCAGCCTGAACTACCAACACGCGTTGGCCCCCTTGGGTGAGCGCCTCACGGAAGCCCTCGACGTCAACACGAGCGTGGACGAGATCGACTTCTACCGGCGGCTCGCGGAGCGCTACCCCGTCCGGGGCGTGGTCATCGATTCGCCGGAGAGCACCGCTGACTGGCGGCTACTGAACGACCTGTGGTGCTGCCTGGAGAACATACGCAGGGAAATCCAGGAGCGCGGTGCTGCGATAGCCGACGCAAGATACCGCAGCGGCGTGAGCCCGGCTGAACAAAAGCACTGGGACGATTCCCTCTTCCACGTGCTGCACCACAGCCCGCTGCAGTTCGTCGAGATCACGAAGCTCCACACCGTTTTCGCGGCCGCCGGGGGCGTCCCCGGCACCACCTCGACCATCCGCTACCACCAGGTGACCGGAAACCAACCGACACCATTCGAAGCACTGTTCACCAAGCTCGTCCGAGCGGAGCGGGAAACCCGACTCCTGGCTCGCCTGCACAAGAGTCCTGTCGATCCCACCACCCCGCTGCTCAGCTCCAAATCCAAACTCGCCGGCAACACCGCCCGCAACTTCGGCGGCTTCATCGCAAGTCGCTGGCGGACGAATGACTGGGCCTGGGGACAACTCGACGCGACCGGCGGCCTGGTCGACATGCTGCTGAACGACGCGAACCTGCGTAACAACTTCGAAGCGCTGCAACAGGCGTGGAACCGCTACGTGGAGAAATTGCCGCCAGAGCTGTCCCTCAGCGAGTGGCAGGGAATGCTGACCCCCGTGTACGCCACCGTCCCGCCGCGTCCGGTCAAGGACGCACCGGTCTCCCGGCAGCAGCTCGACTGCCTGAAGCGGGGCGCGCAGGCGTGGTTGCAGTACTGGCTGCTCACCGACTCGGACACGGCGGACGGTGTGGCGACCCCAACCGCGCGCCAGCGGGCCGAAAGCTTCGTAGCCGGCAGCGAAACCGTCAGGGACCTACGCCCCGCCTACCGATTCGGCCTGGCCAGCCGCCTGACCCAGCTGCTCTACCGTGCGTTCTGGCCGTCGACGTGGACCTGGTACACCGCCATGGTGCGAGTCCTCATGCTCGCCGGACGGCCGCTGTGGGTGCTCCTGCCGCTCGCCGCCGATCCACTGCGCGCCACCGCGACCGCCGTCCTGCTGCTCCTGGCCGCCGCCGTGACCGGCCCGGACGCGGACGGAACTTCCCGGTCCGGATTCACGCCAACTTCCGTCGCCGCAGTGACGGCCCTGGCCGTCGCCGCCATCATGTGCGGCTGGCAGCTCTCGGCCTGGCTGGCGTGGCATCGACTCCGACATCAGGCCCGCCAGTGGGGGGAAGACTGGGCAGCGTCCGCCGAGCGGCTGTGGCGAAGAGCCCGCCTCCGGGCGTGTATCGGCTGGGCGATGAGCGTGGCGTTCGCCGTGCTGGGCTTCTGGCTCCTCCGCGCTCCCCGTTCCGAAAGTGGAGCGCGTATCGGCCCCGGCCTCGCCTCCTGGCCGGAGACCATCGCGTGCTCGGCCGCTCTCATCGCCATCGCGGTCGTCGTGTCGAAGTGGCCGTTGAGCGTCAGGGGTCCGCGCAGGAAACGAGTGCCCGCCCGCATGCTCGGCTGGCTCCTGGTGGCGATCGGGCTTGCGCTCACCGTTTCGCCCCGCCTCCGCCGCTTGTGCGTCACGGCGATCGAGGACCTGCCAATCCTCGGAACCGACGATCCCGCCGTCGGATTGCTGCTGCTCGTCGGCGCATTGTCCGGGCTTCTGCTACTGGGCTGGTCGCACAAGTGGTGGACGCTGGGGGCGGTCCTGGCCACTGCGGTCGCCGTAACGACAGTCGCAGAAGTTGCCGCTCACCGCCACCCAGAGATGCCGCCAGCCCAGTCGCTCGGCATCGCGCTCCTGGGTTGGGTGATCGCCATGGCGCTCGTCACCGCGGTTCTACCGACCCGGAAAGAAATGGTCGAATAGGAATCGCCGAACATGGTGGGCAATTCCATGTTCACCGTGGCGCTCGGAAAGTGGATCTTCCCAGTTGAGGGGGTGATCGCTGGCTGGATGTTGGCTGGCGCGTCGGTCCCGGGGCAGCGATGCGCAAACGCAGCCGGAGGCCGATCTTGTGTCACCGTTCGCAGTGAACTTCTTCGCGTACCCGGCCAGATCGGTCATCGGCGCACCTGATAGCGCAGGTGAAGCACCCGGTTGCCCTGAATCACCACGTCAGGATCCTCCAACAGGTGCTGCGCGTGGACCGACCCGAAGTAGCGCTTGCCGGACCCGAACACGACGGGTACGACGTCCATGCGCACCTCGTCGACCAGGCCCGCGGCAAGCACCTGGCCACCGACCTCGCCAGCGGCGACCTCGACCATGCGGCCACCCGCAAGTTCCTGCGCCTTGGCCACGGCTGCCTCGACGCCGTCGACGAAGTGAAACGGCGCCTCGGGGTCCCAGCCCTCGGGCTCCGGCCGGTGCGTCACGACGACCACGTGGTCGATCCCGCTCGGAGGCTTCCCGCCCCAGCCGTCCGTCATGTCGAAGACGTGGCGGCCGACGATTGTCGCCCCGATCTGGTCCCAGTACGGCCGGATGTAGTCGTAAGACGTCTGCGACACCTTCAACTCTCCGCTCTCGTCCAACGGGACGTCACCGCTGGACAACCAGTCGAACAGCGGTCCGGGCTGGTCATTCTCGTCCGCGACGAAGCCGTCCACCGACACCGAGCTGTACATGACCACTTTGCCCACGGGGCTCTCCTCTGCTTTGGGATGCCCCCATATTGGCGTGTCGTGAGCTGTCGCTCTTGTAAGAAATCAATCGGCCGGCAGCGGCCAGCTGTCCAGCGCGTGGCCGGGATGCTCGCGCAGGAACCGCCGCCGGACTTCGACGTACCGGGTCGGCGTGAGCCCGGTGAACGCCCGGAACTCGTGGCCGAAGTGGGCCTGGTCGAAGTAGCCTGCGCGACCGGCGAGGTCGCCCCAGTCGATCGGTTCGGCGGGGTTGATCGCGAACACGGTGGCGGCGAAGCGGTAGGTGCGGGCCAGCCGCTTCGGCGTGACGCCGATGAGCTCCTTGAACCGCTGTGCCAGATGAGTGCTGCTGACACCGGCTGCCACCCTCAGGTCGCCGATCGCCACCGCCCCGCTGGTCGCCGCGATGACGCTGCTCGTATGGCGGACCAGTCCCAGGCCGGCGGTCTCGCACAGCCGTCGTGTCAGCTCTTCCTCGAGCAGCGTCAGCATCTCGTGCGGTCCGTCCGCCGTGGCCAGCCGGTCTCGCAGCTCGGCGATGGCGGGCCGGCCCCACACCTGCTCTACCGTCACCGGCCGGTCACACAGCTCGGCCGCGGGCATCGGCAGGAACGGCGCCAGCCCCCACGGCTTGAAGTGCACGCCGACGGACCGGGTCCGGAGTGGGTAGCCGAACTCCAACGCGCGGGTGGGCATGGTGACCACGCAGCCGTCGGCGTACTCGGCCGGCTCGATGTCGGTGCCGGCGCGGATGCGGAACGGCGCCCCGAGGTTGACGATGAGCAACGCTGCCGGCATCGGCGGCAGCGTCAGCCGGGCGTACGGCGACGCACCCTCCAGGTAGTAAAGGTCGTCGATCAGCCCGTCCAGCGGCGGTCGCGGCACTCTGGATACGTACTCCACGCCCACAGCATCGCCGACGCCCCGCCGGCATCGCCCTCGGCTTCCGCAACCTCACCCACTACATCGCCAGGGCACTCCTCGAAACCGGCGGATTCAGACCCCAACTACACCCCGCTTTGTGAAGAGCCCGGAGAGTCACCACAACGAGCCCACCAGCTGGCGGACATCGATCATCTAGGCCACGCCGGACAGGTACTCCCTGCGTCGCTGCGGTTCGAACTTCTCGATCGCGTACCGCAGCATGACCCGTGGCATGACCCGGTAACGTCGAGCCAGAAACTCCTCCTCCGCGGCTCTGTCCCGGTTACCCACCTCGCGCAGCATCCAGCCCACCGCCTTCTGAACGAGGTCGTGCGGGTCGCGCAGGAGCCGTTCACTGAGCCGGAAGGTCCAATGGAAGTCACCGGCCCTGATGAAGGCGAAAGTCGCCATGATGGCGATGCGCCGGTCCCACACCAGGCTCGACTCGGCCAACCGGTCCAGGACGCTCCGGTCCTTGTCGACCAGCCAGGGGCCGACGATGTACGGCGCGGATGAGTCCACCAGGTCCCAGTTGTTGATGCGGTCGGTGTTGGCCAGGACGATGCCGAAGATCTTTCCCCGTTCCTCCTCGTCTGCCTTGGTGAACTTTCGCACCAGGATGAACAGCGACGTCAGCCTCTCCTCGTGCACGCTGCTGGTCAGCAGCTTCGCCGTTTCCGGCAGGGAGAGGTCGCGCCAGTACCGGGCGGCCACCCTGCGCTGTTCCGGCACCGGGACACCAATGGCCGTGTCGCCCTCGCCATACCCGCCTGGAGTCATCTGCAGAAACCGGCTCGATGCCGCTGCCCGCTGCGGGTCGGCGAGGCTGGCGAGTTCGTGACGCACGTCGGCGATCGTGGCCATGACTGTGCAACCTACCCCGACCGCCGACCTACCGGCATGCCGCCGACCGGCTGTCACCGGCGACGCGGCGTGACCAGCCCCGACTCGTACGCCCACACGACCAGCTGGGCACGGTCGCGGCAGTGCAGCTTCGTCATCGCCCGGTTGACGTGTGTCTTGGCGGTCAACGGACTGATCACCATGCGCGCGGCGATCTCGTCGTTGCTCAGCCCCCGGGCGACGAGCTCGACGATCTCCTGTTCGCGGGCGGTCAGCAGGTCGCGCCCGGCCGCCGGCTCGGCCGGCGGTGGGCCGGTGACGAACTCGCTGATGAGCGTGCGCGTGACCGCCGGGGCGAGCAGCGCGTCGCCGCGCGCCACGACGGTGACGGCCTGCAGCAGGTCGGCGGGGTCGGCGTCCTTGAGGAGGAACCCGCTGGCGCCCGCACGGAGTGCGGCGAAGACGTAGGTGTCGAGCCCGTAGTTGGTGAGGATGAGGACGCGGACGGCGGCGAGGTCGGGGTCGGCGGCGATGCGCCGGGTGGCTTCGATGCCGTCGAGTCCCGGCATCTGCACGTCCATCAGCACGACGTCCGGCCGCAGGCGTCGCGACAGTTGGACGGCCGATGCGCCGTCGGCGGCCTCGCCGACGACCTCCAGGTCGTCCTCGGCGTCGAGCAACGCCCGGAATCCGGCCCGCATCAGCGCCTGGTCGTCGACGAGCAGGACCCGGATCACCCTTGACCGTCCAGCGGGATGGTGGCCCGGACGGCGAACCCGCCGCCGTCGCGCGCGACGGCCTGCAGCGTCCCGCCCAGTCCGGTGACCCGTTCCCGCATGCCGCGCAGGCCCACCCCCGGTGTCACCGGCCCGGCCGGCGACGCCCGGCCGTCGTCATCCACCGAGACGGTCAGCTGCGCCGGGGCGTACTCGATGTGGATCTGGGCGGTGGCGGCTCCGGCGTGGCGGGCCACGTTGGTCAGCGCCTCCTGGACCACCCGATACCCGGCCTGGTCGACCTCGGCGGGTAGGTCCCGCGGCTGACCGGTGACGGTCACCTGCACCGGTACGCCGGCCGCCCGGGTCCGCTCGGCGAGCTCGCCCACCCGGGCCAGTCCGACGCGGTCCGCGTCGGAGGGCGAGCGCAGGACGTCCAGCGTCGCGCGAAGCTCCCGCATCGCGGCGCCGCTGGCCTCCTGGATCGCCAGCAGCGCGGCGGACGGTTCCTCGTGGTGCTTGCGGGCCAGGTGTACGGCGATCCCGGCCTGCACCTTGATCACGGAGATGCTGTGGGTCAGCGAGTCGTGCAGGTCCCGGGCGATGCGCAGGCGCTCCTCCCCGGCGCGGCGCAACGCCATCTCCTCGCGGGTGCGTTCGGCCTCGACCGCCCGCTGCTCGACCTGTTCCAGGTACGCCCGGCGCTGCCGTGCGACGAGTCCGGCGACGTTGGCGGCGAAGAACCAGCCCAGCAGCAGGGCGGTCCGCTCGACGATCTGCTGGCTGGGCCGGTCGGCGGGCGCGACCGAGACGTCGCGGGCCAGGAAGCCGCCGAGGAAGACGAGACTGGCCAGGGCGGCCGCCGCGCGGTGCCCCCGCCAGGCGGCCAGGTAGACCGTGCCGAGGACGGGGAACGCGGCGGACACCCCGGCGTGTACCCGGACGTGGAGGACCAGCATGGCGGCGGTCGCCACGCCCAACGCCACCACCGGGTAGCGCCGGCACACCGCCAGGGCCGCCGCCATGACCAGGAGCAGGGCGACGTCGGTCGCCCCCACCGGCGCGGCGTCCGGCGCGAGCGCGGCGTTTCCCAGCAGGAGGCCGCCGAGGGCGAGGCCACTGAGGGCGTACGGCAGATCGCGCATGGTCGAACTGTAGAACCGGCCGTCATCAGGGAGCATCCGGCGCCTGCGGTAGAAGGGCGTACCACGGAGGTGGTATCGGCAACCGGCCAGGTGCCTGCGGCGGCACGACGTTTTTCCGGCCCGCCGAGGCAAGCATCGAGCCCATGACATACCGCTTCTTCACCCCCGATCCCGCGAAGGCGGCGACCGGTCTGACCGCACAGGTCTACCGGCAGTTGCGGGACGACTTCCTCGGGCCGGTACCCACCTTCCAGGCGCTCGCGGCCGTGCCGGAGGTGCAGGCCGCGACGTGGGCGCTGATGCGCGAGGCCCTCCTCGCCGGGGACGCGTCCCGGGTGGATCGCGAGCTCGTCGCGGCGGCGGTGTCCCGGGCCAACCGCTGCCGGTTCTGCGTCGACGCCCACGTGCTGCTGCTGCACGCCCTGGGCGAGCACGAGCTGGCCGAGGTCATCGCCCGGGGCGGGACGCCACCGGAGCCGCGGCACGCCGAGCTCGTCGCCTGGGCCGAGGCCAGCCGGAGCCCTCGGGCCGCCGGCTGGACCAGCCCGTACCGCATCGAGGTCACCGGCACCCTGCTCGCCTTCCAGTTCATCAACCGGATCGTCTCGGCGCTGCTCGATGCGGATCTGCTGCCCGGCGGCCTGCAGCGCTCCCCGCTGGTGCGGTCCGTCGGGGGCCGGCTCTACGCCAGGAGCGCCCGGGAGCCGAAGGAGCCCGGCGGGAGCCTTCCGCTACTCGACGCCGCCACGACGGTGCCACCTGCCTGGGCCGGGGACAGCCCGGTCGCCATCGCGTACGGGGCGCTGAAGGACGCCGCCACGCGCGGCGGGGACCTCCTGGGCGAGGTGGCTCGCCAGACCGTCACGGCCACCGTGCGGTGGGAGGACGGACGGCATCCGACCCGGCCCGCGGACTGGGCCGTCGATCTGGTCCGGGACGTGCCCGCCACGGACCGCGTCGGCACGCGGATAGCGCTGCTGGCGGCGTTCGCGCCCAGCGCGATCAGCCCGGGCGACGTCGCCCTCTGGCGGCTCTCCCATCCGGACGACGCCGACCTCGTGCGGCTGGTCGCGTACGGCGCGATCACGGCCACCGATCACGTCGCCCAGGCCCTGTCCCCGACTCGTCACTAGGAACTCACCATGCGCAAGGCCTTCGTCATCGTCAGCACTCTGTCGCTCGCCGCGTTCGCCCTGCAGTTCATCTTCGCCGCCGTCGGCGCGTTCACCGAACCCGCCGGCGACGACGCGTACACGCTGCACAGCATCACCGGAATGGCGGTCATCCCCGGTCTCACCCTGCTCACCATCCTGTGCGCCGTGCTGGCGAAGGCGCCGGGCCGGATCGTCGGACTGGCGGCCCTGCCGCTCGGCCTGGTCGTCGTGCAGGCGCTCCTCGCCGGGCTCGCGAACGGGTCCACCGACGCCGCGGGCGCCAGCACCCCGTTCGGCCTGACCATCGCCGGGCTGCACGCGCTCAACGGCATCATCGCGGTGCACGTCGTGGTCAGCGTCCACCAGGCGGCGCGAAAGCTGGCCAACCCGCCGGCGGCCGACGCCATCCCGGTGTCCGTCCGGGCAGGGGAGCCGGCATGACCACCGGCTCGCTGCTCGCAGCCGACCTGGTGATCGCGGTCCTCGCGGCCGCCGGCTGGCTGGGCGGCGGCGCCGCGTCGGCCGCCCGGCGTCGGCCGCTCGCCCTGGGACTGGTCGCCTTCGCGCTGCTGGCCACGCTCGCCCGGGCGATCACGATCATCGCGCTCGCCCGCGCCGGCTGGTGGTTCGCGGCGGAGAAGGTCCTCATCGCCGCCCCACTGTCACTCGCGGCGGTGGCCGTCGCCGGGCCGCGGCTGCTGCGGGCCCCGGGCGACATCCGCTCCGTCGCGGTCCCGCTTCTCTTCGCCGGGTACGCCGCGAGTGGCGGCCTGCTCGTGACGGTCCTGCACGGCTATCCGGCGTCGGCGGGAGTCGGACTGCTGGCGGTCGCCGGGGTCCTCGCCGCGACCACGGTCACGTGGCGGGTCCTCGGTGCACGCCCGTCGCCGACGGTGTCCCGGGCGGCCCTCGCGGCGGCGGTCGCGGCGCTGGTGACCGGAACCGGGCTGGCCGTCACTCCGGACGCCGTCACCGGCGTAGCGCATGATCATGGATATCGGGATGCGCGGACCGCCGGTGAACCGACCCGGCGGTTCACCCTGACGGCCGGGACCGCCACGGTGGACGTGAGCGGCCGGGACGTCGCGGCGTGGGCGTTCAACGGGCAGGTCCCCGGACCGGAGTTGACCGCCACCGTCGGCGACGTCCTGGAGGTGACGCTGCGCAACCGGAACATCGCGCGGGGGGTCACGCTGCACTGGCACGGGTACGACGTGCCGAACAGTCAGGACGGGGTGCCCGGCGTGACGCAGGCGGCGGTGCTGCCCGGACAGGAGTTCGTCTACCGGTTCCGCGCCGACCAGGTCGGGACGTACTGGTACCACACGCACGCGGCATCCGACGTCGGCGTGCGGAAGGGGCTCTACGGTGCCCTGGTGGTACGCCCGGCGCCGGTGACCGGCGTCGACGTCACCGTGCCGGTGCACACCCTTGCCGGGCTTCCACTGCCCGCACCGAGAGTGGAGCCGGTCGAGGCGGGAGTGCGCGTGCGGCTGCGGCTGATCAACACCGACAGCACGACACACCGGTACGCGTTGGCCGGGACCCCGTTCCGGGTCGCCGCGATCGACGGATCCGACCTGCGGAACCCGACGCCGCTCGTCGCCACCGCCGTGCTGATTCCGGCCGGGGGACGTTACGACCTGGTGTTCACCGCGCCCGCCACGCCGGTGGCGCTGTCCGTCGACGGACGCGAGGTCTACGCGACCGGACCGGTGTCGGCGGCGACCGGCGCGTGGCCGGTGCTGGATCCGCTCACCTACGGCGTCGCCTCGCCGGTGCCGTGGGCCCGGTTCGACAGGGAGTTCACCCTCGTTCTCGACCGCGGCCTCGACCTGCGCGGACTGCTTCCGCGGTACGCCCACACCGTCAACGGCGCGGCCGATCCGGACATCCCACCTCAGGTCGTACGCCTCGGCGACATCGTCAAGTTCACGATCGTGAACCGGTCCCAGGTCGTGCACCCGTGGCACCTGCACGGGCATCACGTCCTGGTGTTGACCCGCAATGGAAGACCGGCGACCGGGAGTCTCTTGTGGCTGGACTCTTTCGACGTCCGCCCGGGCGAGGTCTGGGAGGTGGCGTTCCGGGCCGACAACCCCGGAATGTGGGCCAACCACTGCCACAACCTGGCCCACGCCGACGCTGGGATGACCCTGCACCTGTTGTACTCGTGATCCTCGGCCGTGAATACGAACGACCGCCCAGCGGCCTACAGCCCCGACGTGCGGTCTCGCGTTCCGCAGGTCAGGCAGGGGTGTCTGAGGCGCTAACCTTTTGCTTCGCGGGTAGCTGCTAGGAATTCGTCGACAGAAAACGTTGCGTGCGAGATCAACGGATACCGTAGGACCATCGCGTCGTATGCCGCCCTACCACCTGCGGCGGCGGTGGCGTCAGTGATCGTTGTGACGTGGTAGCCGCGTTCCATCGCGCTGCGCGCGGTCGACTCGACACACATCGTTCCGATCATTCCGCCGATCGCCAGATACTCGACGTTGTGCTGCCGTAGCTGGACGTCCAGATCAGTGTTGGCCATGACATCGATGTTCTTGTGGGGGGAAATGACCACCTCATTCGGTTCGGGCGACAACTCCGGATGGAATTGCGCACCCCAACTTCCGGCCTCGAACATGCGGTTGTCGTACATCTCCTGGTGAATGCCGGACAGATGTTTCCAAGTGGTGTAGTCGCTTTCGGTGTATGACATGGGAGCGAAAAATACTGGAAATTCTTGTGCGCGCGCTCCGGTGAGAAGACGCTTGATGTTGGCGAACGTGCCGATCCGGTCGAACTCCTCCTTGAATTCAAGGTATCCCTTGCCGCCTTCAGCGAACAATTCGTTGACGGTGTCAATGAGAAGCAGCCCGATGCGCCCAGTCTCGTACGCGTTGGTGGACACGAAACTTCCTCTCGACAGCGCTGGCGGTCTACCTCAACGTAGCCCACACCCTGCCGATGGTTGTTGTGTTCTGCCAGATGGTATTGGCCACGACGGCGAGACGGTCTGCGCCGGTCTCGTGCTGCGCTTCGATGACGACGACCTCACTATCCGCATCGAGGGCGACGAGTGATTCCTGGCCGTCGGCCGGGTGCCGCGCCGGTGCTGGCAGCTCACTGCCGCCTACGCCCGAGCCTTAATCCGCCGGATGGGTGACGCGACGGCGGTCGGTGCCAAGGATGAGCGATGCCGCCGCGGCCGCCAGTGCCCCGCCGAGCATCGGAAAGGTGATGAACACCCAGAGCTGCTGCAGCGCGTTGCCACCTTCGAACAACGCCGGCCCGAGTGATCGTGCCGGGTTGACCGACGTGCCGTCGAGGGCGACGCCAACCAGGTGTGCTGCAGCGAGGGCGAGTCCGATGGGGAGGCCGGCGACGGCGGCGTGCTCGGTGCGGCTGGACACCACCAGGACCACCAGCACGAACAGGAAGGTAAGCACGGTCTCCAGCAGGATGGTGCCGCCGAGGTTGATGGTCTCGCCGTATCCGTTGCTGCCCAGCGATTTCGTTTCGTCGGTGACGCCGCCCCAACGGGTCAGTGTGAACAGCAGAAACCCCGCTACGGTGGCGCCCGCAAGCTGGGCGATCCAGTACCTCACGGCGCCGAGGACAGAGATCTTTCGCGACAGCAGTACGCCGAGGGTGACTGCCGGGTTGACGTGGCTGCCCGACAGCGGACCGATCGTGTAGACCAGCGCCAGCATGACGAAACCGAAGGCCAGCGCGACGACGACCACTCCGCCTTGCTCCCTGGCAGCCACGGCGCTGCCCACACCGATGAAAACCAGCAGCAGCGTGCCGAGGAACTCGGCGCTGACGCGGCGGGCATCGTCCATGCCGTCAGCCTAGGCACAGTGATCCCGGCCGGTAGGCCTCTGGCGAAATCGCCCTGCAAGGGGTTCAAAGAGGCGCCTCTGTCTGCTCGTAATGCGAACGACCGGTACTACGACGGCTGCTGGCCCCGCCAAGGCGTGGCATCCGGCTTCAGCAGCGGGCGCAGGGAGCTGATAGATCGACGCGATATGATCTTGAAGTCGCCTCGGGTGCTCGATGGCCCGCATCAGAGGTTGCACAGCGAAGGTCCCGAAGATTGAGGACGAGGTCACCGACCGCGAGTTCCCAGGTGCTGATACGGGCGCGTCGGGCCATCCGCAGGTACTCCTCAGTTCTTGCGGCGGCGTCGGTAGGTCACCCGACGGAAGCCGCAGTACCTCGCGATGGTGAGAGGGCACCGAGCTGGGTGGGCTGGTCGACTCTGCGGGCCGAGCGGTCGGCGCTGGGCAAGGAGCAGGTGGCCCCTCGAGGGTGGCCGCTTGGCCAAGGACGGGGTGGTTCAGGACCAGCCGGTCCACGATCAGGTTCGCCACGAAGAGGTTGAGGCGAACATCCTGAGGCCCAGCCGCCGACGGCGGTATCGAGCTCTAGGCCAGCCGTGACTCGCGTTGCTGTGCCGGGAGTTCGCTGAAGGCGGGCGGGTCGTGAGGACTCGCCCGCTTCGCCTGTAGGTCGGGTACGTTCAGGTTGCGCTTTCATCCGGCTTGTTCGATACGGCGTCGTGGCTGTCCGCAGGGCTGTTCGTCATCGGGACCGGCGGCGACGATAGGCGAGGACCGCGAGGGCGCCCACGGTGCCGGCGGCGGCCAGGACCGGTACGGGTTTCGTCCGCACCTTCATGCCGATTCTGGTTGTCGCGGCGCGGACGGAGGTGACCAGGGTTGAATCGGCTTTGGCGGTGGTCTGCGGGCTGGCCCGCATCAAGCTGCGTACCGCATCGGCGCTGTGTTGCGCCTTTTGCTGGATCGCCGTGACGCGCTGGGAGGTCTTCTGAGTCACGGTCCGGGTCAGCTGCACCGCTGTTGTCCTAGCCGACTGGCCGACCCGGTCGGCACGCTGTCGGAGTCCGTCGGCGGCGGTGGTGACCTTGGTGCCGACCTGGGCCTTGACGTCGGTCTTCGCAGCCAGGGCGGCAACGGTCTCGCCGAGTTCCGCGCGTGTGCGCTGGATGTCGCGTCGGGTCTGGTCTGGGTCGCTGCTTCCCGCTGGCGTGCTCATGACTCTCTCCGACTCGCTGCGCCGCGTATCGTCTCGGCGTCGGCGCGCACGCTGTCTCTGGTCGCCGTCGGGGTGACGGGCATGGCTTTGGTGACCTGCTTCTTGCCGCGTTGCGCCGCGATGGCGGCGGCGATGGCCAGGATCACCGTGACGATGAGGGCGGCCAGCGCATCGGGCATGATCGCGGCCAAGGCAAGGACGATCGTGGCGACGGCGCTGCCGCCGGCGTAGAGGCCGAGCGCGGCGCCGCCACCGAGCAGCCCGGCGCCGGTGCCGGCGTGTTTGCCCTTCGTGATCAGCTCCGCCCGAGCCATCGTCAGCTCGTCGCGCACCAACTTGGTGATCTGTTCGGTGGCGCGCTGCACCAGTTCAGCGACCGGCGCGCCAGTAGACGCAGCATCGGGGCTGCTGCTGGGACGTTCTGCCATGAGTACTCTCACCTTTCCGCGGGTCGGAGTGCCCGGAGCACTGCTCGGATCAGCTGTGCTGCGCGGCCGACGTACTCATCGAGCCCGGCGACCGGCCGTCCGAGCGTCCGCTCAGTGAGGGGATGAAGGTCTCGTCCAGATGCCCGGCGGGGAGGCCGCTGCCCTGCTGGCGACGTCGCAGGGCCAACGTTCCCGCGGCTCCGGTCAGCGCCCCGGCCGCAAAGGCAAGGATGAGCGCTTGCCGAGCGGTGGAGTTCCTCTTGCGGGTCATGACTGCCTCCTGAACCCAACGTGTCTGCCTGTCCTGATTGTCGGGCTCAGTTGCAGGCGTTAGGTCCTAAACGGCGGACTTGCATGGAATGTGAGTACGACTTGCCTCCCGGTCACCGATTGAGCTGTCGTCTACCTGTGAGCAGGCGTGACATGAGCAAGACTGGCAGCACCAACGTGCTTCGCTCGCTCGGTCTCTGCGGCACGGTCTGGATCGTTTGCGCCTGCGCGGGCGAGGGAGCCGGCGAGGTGATCGGCGTGGCTCAGGGGTGGCGAGGGTGAGCGATACGGATCTGGGCGCCCGCAGCGAGCGGGGCAGTGAGTACGCCGACCTGTCTCGCCTGGTCCGGGCAGCGGGTCTCCTCGACCGGAGGCCGGCCCAGCGGTATCGCGCAGACGCTATCCGCCGCCCGCCGGTTGGTCGACCGGGCAGGCGTACGCCGTGCGGCCACCGAGCTGCCAGGTCCGTACGGGGCTGCCGCACCGCCGACAGCGCTCCCGCTTGTAGACCCACCGCTCGTCCGGCACGGCCGGGTCGCTGACCACCTGGCCCGCGTCACGTCCCAGGGCCAAATGCTTCACGGCCAGCTGCCACAACCGCCTCGCCCTGGCATCCCCTACGCTGACAGCGCCGGGATCCAGCTCCGCCAGGAAGAGCAGCTCGGCTCGCCAAGCGTTTCCGATCCCGGCCCAGACCCTCTGGTCCAGCAGTGATGTCCCCACCGGCGCGCCGGCCGCCGAAAGCCGGCGGACGGCCTCCACCGGATCGGCGTCGTCGCGCAGCGGGTCCGGTCCGAGCGAGGCCCTCAGGGCGCGTTCCGCGTCCGACGATAGCGGCTCACAGCGAATCGGCGCGATCAGGTCGTACGCCACCTCCGGTCCGGCCAGCCGCAGCCGGGTCCCGCGCCGAGGCGGCACGGTCGGGTCGGCGATCCGCAGGAACAGCCCCCGCATGCCGAGGTGGACGTGCAGCACCGGTGCGTGGGTGAAGTGATAGAGCAGATGTTTGCCGTACGCCTCGACCGCCGTCAGGGACTGGTTGGCGTAGGGGCGCGGGTCGAAGCGACCCTGCGGGCTGGACATTTGTACTGGCTGACCGGCGAGGGCGGCGTGCTGCTCGCGGGCGTGTCGGTGGATGAGGTGCCCCTCGGGCATGGCCGTCATCTACCCGGCCTGCCGGTGGGAAAACCGGTGCGGCGGTCGCACCGGCACCGTCCCGAAGGCATTGATCGCGCGTTGCCCGCCATTGAAGCAGCCTCTTCATATCGCGGGCCCGCTCCGCCGCGCCCGTCAGCTTAGCGGGCGCAAGGACACCACCGGTGCTGGCCGCCTCGTCGTCCGGGTGGGCGTGCACCGCCATCAAGGTCGGAGATCCCTCAGCCATGCCCATACGCCACGAGGGGCGGTCGCCGCCGCGCGGCACTCACCGCGCGGCGCCAGTCCGCCCCGTGGTCGATCGGGCGCCGGCTCGTCGAGCGGTGATCAGAGCCAGGAGCAGTCGAAGTCACTGAGGCGGTTGCGGAAGTAGCCGGCGTGCATCCATCCCCAGTTGGTGTAGGTCCAGTAGTTGCCCGGTGGAGGCATTGGACCAGCTGCACCACTTGTAGACGGTGGTGCCGTAGGGCACGTAGTCGATGGCCGTGCAGGCGGCAACTCCATACCGAGCACTTGAAACCCGTTACCTGGTGATGTCGCCGTCCGGGCCTGGACGGGCGTCCTCGCTGTCCTGGCGGTCGGCACCCTGGGCTGGCCGTGGTCACGACCCGCCCAGGGCGAGCCCCGACCGAACCGCTCGGGATGCGGCGGTTTTTGGAAGGTTACCTTCTTGACGGCCAATCGAGATGTAGCTAAGTTTCAGCCACCCGGACTGAGAGGCCGTCGTCTATGCAGACCCGACTCGCCACCGCGACTGTCCTGTTGGCCACCCTGACCACCACACTCGCGCCCCTTCCCGCCCAGGCCGCCGCCGCACCGGTGCATCCCCCGTCGGCCGAACACGGCTGGGTCACCTCGACGCTGCGGCACATGAGCCTGGAGCAGAAGGTCGGCCAACTCTTCGCCACCTACGTCTACGGCGGTGACGCCACCGAGCCCACGGCCGCCGACCGCGCCGCGAACCGGGCCGCGTTCGGCGTCGAGACGCCGGCCGAGGTCATCGACCGGTACCACCTCGGCGGTGTCTGCTACTTCTCCTGGTCGCACAACCTGGACGATCCCCGCCAGATCGCCACCCTCTCCAACGGACTCCAGCGAGCCGCCCTCGGCGACGGCGCGAAGGGCCGGGCGCCCCTGCTCATCTCCACCGATCAGGAGCAGGGCGTGGTGCTGCGGATGCCCGCCCCCGCCGCGCAGTTCCCCGGGGCCATGGCGCTGGGAGCCGCGCGGTCACCGGGCGCCGCCCGGACGGCGGCGGAGGTCACCGGACGCGAGCTGCGCGCGGTCGGCATCCACCAGCCGTACGCGCCGATCGCGGACGTCAACATCGACCCGGGCAACCCGGTGATCGGCGTACGATCCTTCGGCGCCGATCCCACCCTGGTGGCAGACCTCACCGCCGCGCAGGTCACCGGGTTCCAGGACGGTGCCGGTGCGAGCGCGGTCGCGAAGCACTTTCCCGGGCACGGCGACACGGCCACCGACAGTCACACCGGTCTGCCGGTGATCGACCACAGTCGGGCGGAGTGGGATCGGATCGACGCGCCCCCGTTCCGGCGGGCGATCAACGCCGGTGTCGAGTCGATCATGACCGCGCACATCGTGGTCCCCGCGCTCGACCCCTCCGGTGACCCCGCGACGCTGTCGCCGACGATCCTCACCGGCGTGCTGCGCGGCGAACTCGGCTTCCGGGGCGTCATCGTCACCGACGCGTTGAACATGGCCGGCGTGCGGGCGAAGTACGGCGACGACCGGGTGCCCGTGCTGGCGCTCAAGGCCGGCGCCGACCAGCTCCTGATGCCGCCGGACCTCGCGCTGGCGCGGGACGCGGTGCTGCGTGCCGTCGCCACCGGCGAACTCACCGAGCGGCGGATCGACGAGTCCGTTCGGCGCATCCTCGGCCTGAAGTACCGCCAGGGGCTGGCCCGCTCACCGCTGGTCGACGTCGAGGAGGCGGTACGCACGGTTGGCGCGCCGGAGCACCTCGCCGCCGTCACCCGGGTCACCGACCCGACCCTCACCGCCGTCCGCAACGACGCCGGGCTGCTGCCGCTGCCCCGCGCCGACCGGTCGGTGCTGGTCACCGGCTGGAACAGCGCCGCCTTCGCCCCGATCACGACGGTCGCCGACGGGTTCAGCGCTCGCGGCGCCCGGGCCACCGCCCGACCGGCGACCCTGCCCTCGGACGCGGTGATCGCCGCGACGGCCAGCCAGGCCGCCGCGCACGACCTCACCGTCGTCCTGGTGAACAAGGCTTGGGACACCGTTGTCACCGACCCGCGCGGCACCCAGCGGCGCCTCGTCGCGGCGCTGCTCGCCACCGGGAAGCCGGTGATCGTCGTGGCGGTCCGCGATCCCTACGACATCGCGTACCTGCCGGGGGTGACCACCTACCTGGCGACCTACTCGTACACCCGGGCGGCGATGGACGCCCTCGTCCGTGCGCTGCACGGCGAGCTGTCCCCGAGTGGACGGCTGCCCGTCACGATCCCCACGGCCGAGGGGGCGGGCTCCGTGCTCTACCCCTACGGTCACGGCCTGAGCTGGTAGGAGGCAACCCAATGCAGCGGAGGAAATTCCTTGTCGGCGCGGTCGGTACGGGCGCGCTGGGGGCGGGAGCTGGAGCGCTCGGCCTCGGCGGGGCCCTGGCGCCCGCCGCGGCCGCCCCCGGTGTCCGTCGGGTCGGCACCGGTCTCGACCAGCTGGTGTCCTCCGGGTTCGCCGAGCTTGCCGGCGAGCGGGTCGGGGTCATCTCCAACCCGACCGGCGTCGACGCGGCCTACCGGCACCTGGTGGACCTGATGCACGGCTCCGGCCAGGTCCGGCTGGTCGCGGCGTTCGGCCCCGAGCACGGCTTCCGCGGCTCAGCGCAGGCCGGTGGCAGCGAGGGCACCGGCGTCGACGCCCGCACCGGCATCCCGGTCTACGACGCGTACGGCGCCTCGCTGGCCCGGTGGGAGAGCATGTTCACCGAGGCCGGGGTGGACACGGTGGTCTTCGACATCCAGGACGTCGGGGTCCGCTTCTACACCTACATCTGGACCATGTACACCTCGATGATGGCCGCGGCCCGGGTCGGCAAACGCTACGTCGTGCTGGACCGACCCAACCCGATCGGCGGGCGGGCCTACGGACCGATGATGACCTCGCCGTACACCTCGGGCGTGGGCCTGAAAGAGATCATCCAGCAGCACGGGATGACCGTCGGGGAGCTGGCCCGGTTCTTCAACGCCACGTTCCTGCCGGCCGAGGCGGGGCGACCGGTCGACCTGGACGTGGTGCGGTGCCGGCACTGGAAGCGCGACGACCTCGCCGCCGACACCGACGTGCCCTGGGTGATGCCCAGCCCGAACATGCCCACCCCGGACACCGCGCTGGTCTACCCGGGCACCGGCCTCTTCGAGGGCGTCGCGTCGATCACCGAGGGGCGCGGCACGACCCGCCCGTTCGAGCTGATCGGCGGGCTGGCGACCGACTTCGACCACCACTGGGGCGACCGGCTCAACGCCCGCAACCTGCCCGGTGTCGAGTTCCGCGAGGCGTACTTCTCGCCGACGGCGGCGGGGCACAAGCCGGCGTTGCTCAACAAGCTCTGCGCCGGCGTCGAGGTGAAGGTCGTCGACCGGGCGGTGTACGACCCGATCCGCACCGGGGTGGCGATGCTCATCGAGGCGCACAAGTACCCGGCGTTCGCCTGGCGGCGCGACTCGTGGGACGCCGTGCGCCCGTACTGGATCGACAAGCTCACCGGCTCGCCGCGGTTGCGTACCCAGATCGACGCGGGGGCCGACGTGGACGATGTCGTCGGCGCCTGGGCCGACGAACTGGCGGCCTTCAACCGGCAGCGCCAGCCCTACCTGCTCTACTGAGGAGCGCGATCATGACCGGTTCGTCCCGTCGTCCGCTCCGCCCCCTCGCGCTCGGCCTGGCCCTGGTGGTCCTGGGCACGACGGCGCCGGCCACCGCCGCGACCGCCAGCCCGAGCGGATCCGGGCCGCCGAGCGTCACCCCCGCCGACATCCGGTTCCGCGACGACACGCTGCGCACCGGCGGCGCCCGCGAGGTGGGCCTGCTGCCCGAGCAGGTGGACCGCCTCCCGGTCGACCTGGCCGGGTATCTCCAACCGACGCCGGACCACCCCGGTCACCCGGCGTACGCCGGCGCGGTGGTCCTGGCCGCCAAGGACGGCGTGATCGTCCAGCACGCGGCGGTGGGCACGGCGGTGCGGTACGCCGCCGTCGGCCCGCCGCCCGGGCTGGTCGGCGTGGAACTCCCCGCCGACCAGCAGCTTCCGACCCGGCCGGACACCATCTTCGACCTGGCGTCGGTCTCGAAGCTGTTCACCACGATCGTCACCATGCAGCAGGTGGAGCGCGGGCGGGTGGAGCTGGACGCGCCGGTCGCCCGGTACGTCCCGGAGTTCGCCGCCGGCGGCAAGGCGGCGGTCACCGTCCGGATGCTGCTCACGCACACCTCGGGTCTGCCCGCCTTCACGCCGCTGTGGAGCAGGTACCCGACGCCGGCTGAGCGGTTCGCCGCCGCGCTCGCCACGCCGCTGGCGGCCGGGTCGACGCCGGGTTCCCGGTACGTCTACTCCGACCTCGGACTGATCGCGTTGGGCGTGCTGGTGGAACGGGTGACCGGCCGCCCGCTCGCCGAGCTGGTCCGCGACGGGGTGACCGGGCCGCTGGGCATGACCGACACCGGCTACAACCCGGCCCCGGAGCAGCGGTCCCGGATCGCCGCGACCGAGTACCAGCCGTACGCCGGGCGCGGCATGGTCTGGGGCGAGGTGCACGACGAGAACGCCTGGTCCCTGGGCGGGGTGGCCGGGCACGCCGGGGTCTTCTCCACGGCGCCGGACCTGGCCGTTCTCTGCCAGTCGCTGCTCAACGGCGGCGAGTACCGGGGGCGACGGATCCTGCGAGCGGACACGGTGCGCGCGATGCTGGTCAACCACAACGCGCCGCTGGAGTCGGACTACCCGGAGAGCGATCGCGGGCTCGGCTTCGAGCTCAACAAGCACTGGTACATGATGGGCCTCTCCTCCCCGGTGGGCTTCGGGCACACCGGCTTCACCGGCACGTCGATCGTGATCGACCCGCTGTCGCACTCGTTCGTCGTCCTGCTCAGCAACCGGGTACACCCCGATCGTGGCTGGGGCAGCAACAACGTGGCCCGGCGCGCGATCGCGCGCGACCTGGCCGAGGCGATACCGGTGCGGCCGCGCTCCGACAGCGCCTGGCGGGCCGACCCGCGCGACCTCGCAACCGGCACGCTCACCGCGCCGCTGCGCCGGGCCGCTCGGGGCGGGACGGCGAGCTTCCTGCTCTGGTACGACACCGAGCCCCGCTACGACAGCGCGCGGTTGGAGGTCTCCACGGACGGCGGCCAGACCTGGGCACCGGGGCGCATGCTGCTGCGCCACGCCGACCGGCGGTGGACCGCCGACGGCACGGTCACCGGCTACGGGGGCCGGGTCTGGTGGCAGGTCTCGGTGGCCCTGCCCGACCAGGCCACCCACCTGCGGTGGAGCAGCAGCACCGACGGCTCCGGCCAGGGGCGCGGCGTCTACGTCGACCGGGTCGTCGCGGCCGACCGGGACGGCGTGCTCTTCGGCGGGGAGGGCGGCGACGCCTCCCGATTCGTCGCCGACGGGTGGTCACCCGCGCGCACCTGACCGGAGGGCGAACGAGTCCTGCCTCACCCGTGCCGGCGCGGGTGAGGCAGGACGGTCTGGCCGTCGCGTTCCCACCACCGTCGTTCCGTCAACCGAAATGGATGCGGCGCCACCTGCCGTCCGCGGCGGTCGTTTTTCGTTCGACGTCATCTCCGCCGCGGTCGTCGGTGGGCTCCTGCTGCTCTGCTGCTGCGGCGAGTCATCTGCGCCGTTGGCGACGACGATGACGACCAGCCCGGCCGACCGGTAGTGAACACGTCGGCCATCGCCAGCACGCCGCCACCGTCCACGCCGGCGCAGAAGGTGGCGCCGTCGCCGACGAAGAGCACGGTGGTGAAGGCGTCGGCGACGCCGAAGCGGACCACCAGCGCACCGAAGCCGTCCCGACCAGGAAGCCCCTACCAGCGTCGAAGAACGACTCGCGGGCACGTGCGCGGAGGCCAACGCCAACGGGTGCGGCCCGTACGTGGAGGGCGACGACCCGGAGTACGACTGGTACCGCGACCGTGACGGTGATGGCATCGTGTGCCGGCCCCGCTGACCCTGCACAGCATGAAAGCGGCCCCGCACTCCCGAAGGAGAGCGGGGCCGCTGCACGTTGGTCGGTGCCTGACCGGGACGTCACCGGCAGCACCGCGCCTTGCTGTCCGGCCGGGAAATCTCCCCTTGAAGAAATCATGATCGGCAGGACACGCCCTAGCCGTGTGGTGAGGGCGGCTCGGGTGGGCGCCCTCGGGCGCGGGCTGCGTCGGATGCGGCGATTGCCGCCAGGACGAGGGCAGGTGCCACGGCGACCAGCAGCGGCGGCAGGATGGACGCCGCCGGCGACAGGGCGGCGAGTACGAGGACCCCGATCGGCCGGGAGCGGGACACCCGGCCGAACACCTCGTACTCGAACATGCCCCGTCCGACGAGGAACAGCGCGGGTCCGCCGAGGATGACGATGACCCAGGCCGGTTTTGTGTGCCCGAATGGGTGCTCGATGACAAGCTCGTCGCCGACTGCGATGGCGACGATGCCGGCGACCATGAACAAGTGGGCGTAGATCGCCGGGATGACCGCGCGGTGTGGGTCGGGGTCGGCGTCGATGACCTCCGCCAGCAAACCGCCGGCGCGGTGGATGTAGATCCGCCACAGCAGCACCGTGGTAGCGAACGCGATCGCGACCGCGGCAACCCGCTCAGGCTCGAACCTGCCGCGGCTGAACGTCAGTCCGCTGATCAGGATGAGCTCGCCGAGCGCGATGAGGAAGAGCAGCCGGAAGCGTTCGGCTGCGTGCTCGCCGTAGATGCCGAACTCGGCTCTGCGTGGGGACGCACGACCCAGCCGCGGTGTGGGCAAGCCGAGCGAGACTGACACGTACTCCACGGTCACGGCCAGCGCCCACAGGACCGCACGGGCCGTGTCGTGAGTGACAGCACCCGCGATCCACGGCACTGCGGACACGCCGAACCAGAAGAGTTGCCGCAGGAAGGCGCGCTGCCCTTCGTGGCCCCGCAGCAGGAGCGCGGCACCGGCGTTGCGACCGATCTGGGTGGTGACGTAGATGCCTGCGAAGATCAGGCCCTGCTCGCCGAACGCCTCCGGCACCGCGGCGGCCATCAGCAGCGTGGCGAACATGGTCGCGATCACCAGTAGCTGTATCGGTGTCCGCCGCGGGCTCAACCTGTCCGTGAGCCTCGCCGTGTTGGCCCAGACCGCCCACAGGGCCAGCAGCAACACCAGCAGCTGGAACGCGCCGCTCCAGTTCAGCTGCTCCAGCAGCTGCTGCGAGAGTCGTGCGAGCCCGAAGACGAACACCAGGTCGAAGAAGAGTTCCAGGTACGTCGCTCGTGGTTCCTCGGGTCGTCTCAGGAGCCCGGCTGCCCCACTCCTCATGTGCCCGCCGTTCCGCCGTTTTGTACCACTTCCGGTAGTTCGTACCACAGGACGACGCCGCCGAATCAGGGATGCGCTCCAGTGGTTCGGGTTCGAGCGGCTCTGTCACCCCGCCGGGCGGCGATAGAGGTCGGCGAGTTCCTTCCAACCGAAGGTCGGGACAGTTCCGCGCCGAGGCAGCGCGTCATCGGCCCGGAAATCAGGCGCAGCCTGCTGGAGCACGGGTAGCGGCGGCAGGTACGAGCTTCACGCCAGCGTCCGCGCGGCACTCCTCTGGCACTCGTTATGCACTGCCGCCGCATAGCTTGATCGTCGCGTGAGCGGTTGCCCGCAACGGGCGTCCGAGGCCAACCGGGTCGTCAGCCCGCACGCACCACTGAAGATCATTCACCGATCCGGCGAGGTCGCTGCCGTGCTGGCTGACTACCGGCGGCACCACGCCGCCAGATGACGGAGAACACACCATGCCAAAACTCGACACATTCGTCATCGTCGGAGCGAGCCTTGCCGGGGCCAAGGCCGCCGAGGCACTGCGATCAGAACACTTTGCCGGCCGGATCGTTTTGATCGGCGACGAAACGCGGCGGCCGTACGAGCGGCCGCCACTGACCAAGGGGTTCCTCCTCGGCACGGCTGATGCCGAGAGCCCCTTTCTTCACGAGCCGGACTGGTACGCCACGCACGACATCGACCTACGCCTGGGCGCACGGGTCACCGAGGTGGACGTGCGCAACCGCATCGTGCGAACCGGCGCGGAGGCGATCGCGTACGACCGGCTGCTGCTGGCCACGGGGTCGGCTCCGCGGCGGTTCCCCGGCCCGGGCGGGGACCGCGAGAACGTTCTGTACCTGCGCAGCTATGACGACTCACAGCGCCTGTCCGGCGTGTTGCGCGACGGGGGACACCTCACCATCGTTGGCTCCGGCTGGATCGGGTTGGAGGTGGCGGCCGTGGCCCGGCAGCGCGGAATCGAGGTCACCGTGGTCACGCCGGACTCCGTCCCGCTGGGCCGCGTGCTGGGTGACCAGATCGGTGGGCTCTTCACCGAACTGCATCGCAGCCACGGGGTCGACTTCCGGTTCGGCAGGCGAGTGCGGGAGTTGCGCGGGGGCACCCGCGTGGAGCAGGTGCTGCTGGACGACGGCACCACCGTGCAGACCGACAACGTGCTCGTGGCCATCGGGGCCGAGCCGAACGTGGACTTGGCGGAGCGGGCCGGGTTGGCCGTTGCGGACGGCGTACTCGTCGACGCCTATCACCGCACCGCCGACCCGAGCGTCTTCGCCGCCGGCGACATCGCCAACGTCGACCACCCGCGGTACGGCACCCGGATCCGGGTCGAACACTGGTCCAACGCCCTGCACTCCGGTCCGGCCGCGGCGCGCTCCATGCTCGGCTTCGGCACGCCGTGGACCCGCGTACCGTATTTCTTCACCGATCAGTACGACCTGAGCATGGAGTACGCCGGGCGGCTGACGCCCGGCGCGGACCTCGTCGTGCGCGGTGAGCTGGACAAGCGCGAGTGCATCGTGTTCTGGACCGTCGGCGGGCAGGTGGTGGCCGGCATGAACGTCAACGTCTGGGACGTCAACGACCAGATCCAGAACCTGATCGAGGCGGGGTTCTCCGGTCATCGGGTGGACTGGGCCCGCCTGGCCGACCCTGCGGTGCCGCTCGCCGAACTGTTGCCGTGATGGCATCAGCTGTCGCCGGGATGGTGACGAACCTCCTCGGCCGAATCGTCGTGCGACCTATCGAGGCACGCACTCGTTCGTAACTGGAAGCGCACTGCGGCTCACTAGCGTGCCCTGGAGCGCGGCGCGGCGGTGCCGGTGGACGAGCCGAAGTGGCTCGGCGTTCGCGGGGGCCTCCCACACCGGCGATCTGCGGCGCTCGACGAGTTCGCGGCGCAGAACAATGCCGTGCCCCAACCCGGAGCACGGCATGTCCGACAAAGGAGACAACAGTGAAAATCGTGGTAGTCGGCGGTACGGGCATGGTCGGCCGTAATGTTGTGACGAAGCTGCAAGAGCGAGGGCACGAGGTGATTGCCGCGGCCCCGCAGACCGGTTTCAACACCCTGACCGGTGAGGGTGTCGACGCGACGCTCGAGGGCGCGGAGGTCGTACTGGACGTGACCAACGCGCCGAACATGGAGGAGGGGCCCGCCACCGACTTCTTCCGCACCTCCGGCCGCACGCTGCTGGCCGCGGAGAAGAAGGCGGGAGTACGCCATCACGTGACGCTGTCGATCGTCGGCGTGGACCGTCCGCACGACCTTGGCTACTACCGGGCCAAGGTGGCGCAGGAGCAGGTGGTACGCGACGGCGATGTCCCATTCACCATCGTGCGCTCCACGCAGTTCTTCGAGTTCATGAAGGCGGTCGTGGACGGCAACGCCGACGGCAACACGGTCCGGCTGCCCACCACGATGGTCCAGCCCATCGCCGTCACGGACCTGGCCGCGGAGCTGGCCTCGATCGCGGTGGAGGCGCCTGTCGGTGATGTCGTCGAGGTGGCGGGACCCGAGGCGATGCCGCTGGACGAGTTCGCCCGCCGGCTCACGGCGGTGATCGGTGACGGCCGGACGGTGACCACCGATCCCAGTGTGCGGCCCTTCTTCGGGGTGGAGCTGGACGGACGGCTGCTCGTGCCCGGCCCCGGCGCCCGGCTGGCGGCCACCGACCTGCCCGCCTGGGTCGCCGCCTGAACCGGGAGATCGGCGTGCCCGGGCTGCGCGCGGCGTGCCCGGCACGGCTGCTGCTGGCGGGCGACGGCCGCCGCCGCACCTGATGGTGCGGCGGCCGGCCCCGCTGGTCATCGACGTGGTCCGGCTGCGCAGAACCAGCGGTCGGTGGTGGGCAGCCTTGCGTGAGTCGCGCGGCTGCCCACCTCCGACGGCAGCACCGGGACGGCCCGTCGATCGATGAGAGTCTCCTTCACCCGGCTCAGCGGACGTGCACCCGCAGGTGTGCCAGGCGGTCGCGTTGCCGCGACCTGTTCGGTGAACCAGTGACGGCGCGCACGCACTCGTTCGCCACCGCTTCTGCACTGGGCCTCCCTAGCGTTCCTGAGCAGAGACGACCCCGACCTGGGAGGCATGTCATGCGCGAAGAACCCGCCGTCGTGCTGGTGCACGGCGCATTCGCCGACTCGACCGCGTGGAATCCGGTCCTGGCCGGGCTGACCCGGCAGGACGTTGACGTGATCGCCGTCGCCAACCCCCTTTGCAGCCTGCAGGGGGACGCCGAGTACCTGCGGGACGTGATCGAAGGACTCGACCGGCCGGTGATCCTGGTGGGTCACAGTTACGGCGGCATGGTCATCACCGAGGCGGCGACGGACCTCGACGCCGTGCGTGGCCTGGTGTACGTGGCCGCGTTCACCCCGGACCAGGGTGAGTCCGCGTTCGAGCTCGCCGGGAAGTTTGCCGGCAGCACCCTCGGGTCGACGCCGCTGGCGTACCCGGTCGGCGGCAACGAGGTTCGCATCGGCCCGGCGAAGTCCCACGTGCAGTTCGCCGCGGACCCCGAGTTCGAGGACGCGAGCCGGCCCGGCCGCACCCAACGTCCGGTGACCGAAATGGCGCTGACCGACTGCCTGTCTACCGCCAAGCCCGCCTGGCGGACGCAGCCGACCTGGCAGGTGTTCGGTGACGTCGACCGCAACATCCCGGTAGAGCTGTTCCGGTTCCAGGTGCGCCGGTCCGCGCCGTACGGCGTGTACGAGGTGCCCGGGGCCTCACACGCCATCGCGACCTCGCAGCCCGAAGCGGTGACCGCGACGATCCTCCAAGCCATCGCCTACGCCACAGCCTACTGAGCCGGCCGCGCCTCCGCGCCGAGCGTGCCGCGTCGTCCACCCCGGCCCGACAACCAAGGAGCCCCGAGATGCCCGCCATCACCGTCGACGACGTCCTCGTCCTGCCCCGCCTACCCGAGCTGGACCAGTCCACCACCTACCGGCCGGTCCACCGGCTGACCACCGCCCCCAGCGGCTACGAAGGCGAAGGCTTCCCGGTCCGCCGCGCCTTCGCCGGCGTCCCACTGACCGAACTGGACCCGTTCATCCACCTCGACCAGATGGGCGAGGTTGACTACGCCCCCGGCGAGCCCAAGGGCACCCCCTGGCACCCCCACCGCGGCTTTGAAACCGTCACCTACATGATCGACGGGATCATGGACCACCAGGACTCCCAGGGCGGCGGCGGCACCATCACCGACGGCGACACCCAGTGGATGACCGCCGGCAGCGGCCTGCTGCATATCGAAGCCCCACCGGAGCACCTGGTCACCAGCGGCGGCCTCTTCCACGGCCTGCAACTGTGGGTCAACCTGCCCCGCGCGGCCAAAATGAACCCGCCCCGCTACCAGGACATCCGCGGCAAGGAATCCGCCCTGCTCACCACCCCCGACGGCGGTGCGCTGATCCGGGTCATCGCCGGTGAGGTCGCCGGACACCACGGCCCGGGCTCGACCCACACCCCCATCACCATCGCCCACGTCACCGTGCAGCCCGGCGCGGAACTCAGCCTGCCCTGGCGGGCGGACTTCAACGCACTGGTCTACGTCCTCGCCGGCCGCGGCACCATCGGCACCCACGGGCGGCCCATCCACGTCGGCCAACTCGCCGTGCACGGCCCCGGCGACGCCCTACGGGTGGCCGCCAACGCCAACCAGGACGCCAACACCCCCGCCCTGGAGCTCTACATCATGGGCGGCCAGCCCATCCGGGAGCCCGTCGCCCACTACGGGCCGTTCGTCATGAACACCCGCGACGAACTGGTCCAGGCCTTCGAAGACCTCCAGGCCGGCAAGCTCGGCGTCATCCCCGCCAAGCGGCTACCGCACACCGACGGCCAGGCACCGCGTCCCTGACCGACCCCGTACCCGACAGCGCCGGGCGAGCCCGCGCCACCGGCGATGGCGACGACCGCCAGGCCGCCGGCATCCCACTTTCCCCTTGACCGAACGAAGGAACATGTCATGACAATCAGGACCGGTGCCCCCGTCGTCGTGGGCGTGGACGGATCCGCCGCGGGGTTGGACGCGGTGCGGATGGCGGCTCGGGAGGCGGCGCACCGGCGGTGTCCGCTGCGGATCGTGCACGCCTTCATCTGGCCGCTGATGGGTGTGTCGGTCTGCCCGGCCCCCGGCGGACCGGTCGACGGGGGCCTGCGCCACCAGGCCGAGCGGTACGTCGCGGAGGCCGTCGCCGAGGCCGCCAAGGTCGCCCCGGACGTGCCGGTCACCGGCACCGTTGTCGATGGCGCGGCAACCACGGTGATGCTGGCCGAGTCCCGGGAGGCCGCGCTGGTGGTGCTCGGGCACCGTGGCCTGGGCGGCTTCGCCGGGCTGGTGATCGGCTCGGTCACTGTGCAGGTCTCGGCCCGGGCGCTGAGCCCGGTGCTGGTGGTGCGGGGAGATCCGCGCGCCGACGGCCCGGTGGTGGTGGGCGTGGACGGCTCGGAACTGTCCACCGAGGCGATCGGGTTCGCGTTCGAGGAGGCCGCCTACCGGGACGCCCCACTGGTCGCGGTGCACGGGTGGCTCCACCCCACGTCGGCCGGCCACGGTGAACTCCTGCCCCTGGTGTACGACGGGAAGGAGTACGACGAGGAGTTGAAGCGGGTCCTCGCCGAGTCGGTCGCCGGCTACGCCGAGCGCTACCCGGAAGTGGCCGTGCAGCACCGGCTGGTCCGGGGCGCCCCGGCCCACGTACTGACCGAGGATTCGAGGACTGCCCAGTTGGTGGTCGTCGGCGCACACGGACGCGGCGCCCTCGGCGGGCTGCTGCTCGGTTCGGTCAGCCACGCGGTGCTGCACCACGCGCACGCCCCGCTCGCCATCGTCCGGCACTAGGTGTACTGCCCAGGCAGGTTGGTCGAGATTGTGCGATGACACGGTCTGATGTCGTGGACGGGTGAAGGCCTCAGGTTGTGGAGTGGAGCTGTCGAGGAACCGCTCCGCCAACCAGGAGGCCTTCGTGTCCCACGCTAACGCTGCCCTGACCCCTCGCGCACGTCTGCGTCTGGCGCGTCTGATCGTGGACGAGGGCTGGCCGGTCGTGAGGGCGGCCGAACGCTATGACGTCTCCTGGCCGACCGCGAAGCGGTGGGCCGATCGCTATCTCAGCGATGGCGCGGCGGGTATGACCGATCGGTCTTCACGACCACACCACAGCCCGGCCCGGACGCGGCAACCTCAGGTCCGCAAGATCGTGCACCTGCGCTGGAAACAGCGCCTCGGACCGGTGCAGATCGCCGGGCGGTTGAACATGGCGGCCTCGACGGTGCACGCCGTGCTGACCCGGTGCCGGGTCAACCGGCTGTCACACATTGACCGCGCCACCGGGGAGCCGATCCGCCGTTACGAGCACGACCGGCCCGGCGCGATGCTGCACGTTGACGTCAAGAAGTACGGCAACATCCCCGACGGCGGCGGCTGGCGCTACGTCGGTCGCGTCCAGGGCGACCGCAACCGCGAAGCCACCGCCCGGCGCACCGGAGCCCGCAACACCCGCTACGAACCCCGCGTGGGCACCGCGTTCGTGCACACCGTCATCGACGATCACTCCCGCATCGCCTACGCCGAGATCCGTGACGACGAGAAAGCGCGTGCGGGGCCAACCGTCGCTGCGGCTCCACTGCGCCCGCGTATTGGACGTTCCAGCCGACCGCGCGGCGCAGGTTCTGCCAGAACCGATCGAGTAGCCGCGGAAAGTGCACGGCATCCCAGGCGGCCCGCCGGTAGTCGTAGGCGTCGGGGTCAACCGGCGTCCCGTCGGAGTGCACGCGGCCGTATGAGCCGAGGGTGAGGGTTAGAAACATCGACGGCCGGAACACCTGCCCACCGCGCCCCTCGTAGGTGCGGCCGACCGTGCGGTTCTCGACGGGCAGCCGGGGAAGGTCTGGGGCATCCTGCCGCCGATTGGTCGACCGCACCCGGCGCTTGCCGTCGCCGTCCTCCTGGTCCTCACTGCCGTGCGGCGGCGCGGGACGGCCCCGCATACCTTCGGTGGTGATCTGGCCTTCCAGTTCCGCGATGGCGTCGTCCAGGTCGGCCACCTGGTCCCACTGCGACGCTCGTGCGGCTTCATCGCGGGCGAATTCCAGGTGAGCACGGGCGACGATCAGGCCGCGTTGCGCGTCGGTGGCGGGCTGTGGTCCGGGGTCGGGTTCGTCGTCGCGGTGCCAGCCCTCGCGGATCTGCTGCTGGCGCAGCCGGCGGGCGCGGGTGGCGCAGGCGGGGCACTTGGCTTCCTGGGTGGCGCCGCACGGCATGTCGATGACTTCGGTCTGTCCGCTGTCGAGGTCGGTGCGGCGCAGGCTGACGGGGCGGGTGCAGACGCCGTAATCCGACGCGAGGCCTTTGACGACGTCGACGGAGCGGGGCATGAGCATCCGGGCGGCCCGGGAGCCCGGCCTCGGCTCCACCACGGGGGCGGGGGCGAGGCCGGGCAGCGTCGGAGCGAGCTTCATCGGCCCACCTCCACACCGGCGGGGGTGAGGTCGCGGACCCGGACGGTCGGCCGGGTGTCGGTGGCGTGGTCGTCGCGGTGGCGGTCGAACACCGCTACGCCGGTGCGGGTGGTCTTCGCCCGGTACATGGCCGCGTCGGCGTCAGCGAGTGCGGCGGCCAGGTCACCAGCGGCGGGAGCGAGCCCGATGCTGGCCGTCACCGACACGACGACGCCGGAGGGCAACTGAACCGGCGCGGCGATGGCGGCGGCCAGCTGGCGGCCGGCGGCCGTGGGGTCAGGATCGCAGAGCAGGGCGGCGAACTCGTCTCCGCCGAGGCGGGCGGCGACGCCGTGGACGGTGGCGAGCCGGCCGGCGACGGCGGTGAGAACCACGTCTCCGGCGGCGTGGCCGTGGGTGTCGTTGACGGGCTTGAAGCCGTCCAGATCGACCACCGCGACCCACGGGCGGGTCGGGGCGAGCTGCTCCCAGCCGGCGGCGAGGCCGGCGCGGTTGGCCAGCCCGGTCAGTCCGTCGCGGAGGGCGGCGCGTTGCAGGGTGGCGAGTTTGTAGCGGGCGACGTAGAGCCGGTACTGATCCCAGGCGAAGACGGCGAGGCCGGCGACCAGGAACAGACCGGAGACGATGGCGTCGTTCATCGGGTGACCTCCCGAGTCAGCGGGGTGCCGTTACGGCGAGCGAAGGCAGTAGCCGGCACCGGGGCGACGGGGGCCGGGCGGGCAGGCTCGACCGGGACCAGGGCGATCGGTTCCGGCTCGACGGTGACCGGAGCGACGGTGGCCGCCGAGGCCGGTGCGGGCGGGACGGCCGTTGGTTCGTCGGTCGGCGCCGCTGCAGGGGCGGTGGTGAGGACGAGCTTGGACAGGCCGATGAACGCCAGCGCGGGAACGGCGGACAAAAGCCACCCGGACAGGCCGGGCTTGGCCACCGCGAGCTGCGCGGCCAGGGAGAGCGCGACGGCGGCGACGAGCAGGAACATCGGGTAGCCGATCGGCCCGCCGCTGCGGCGTCGGCGGCGGATGGTCAGCAGCGCGGCGACGGGGACCAGCTCGGAGATGACCGCGTTGGCCCAGCCGAACCACTCGCCGGTCCGAGCCGGAGAGTTGTCGAGGGTCCAGTCCTTGACATGGGTGAAGGAGGCGGCCCCGGCGAACCCGGCGACCAGCAGGAGGATGACGACGAGGACACAGTGATGGTCATCGACATCGCGGACCAGGCACTCGACGGACGCCGCTGATCGGTCACCGAGGGACAACGGGCACAGTGAATGTGATCCGACAACTGATGTGCGACGCACCTCTGCCAGGTGATGCGCGACAGGTCCCAGAGGTCTAGGGGCGGCAGGAGCCGCCGACGAGACGTCCTGTCATGCCGAGAAGAGTGTGTTGCCGCGAATTTCCCATGGCTGGCATCCGCTGTCCCGACTCAGGGTGTAGCGGGTAACCCGGCGCGGCACAGTTCAAGAGCGTCTCGAGCACCGCGCAGGGCTGCGATCACGTTGGGCGAGGGTCGCACGTGCACTTCAGGAAGATCGAGGCCGGCCGATCCGTTGGTAATCGGGTAGGCCAGTTGCTCACGCCCGAGCCGGAATTGGGCGTCGATGCCGGTGCGGTTGCCGCGCGGGTCCTGGCGATGCCAGCGGCCCGCGAGATATACGGCAACGAGGCCGTGCAGGAAGGGCTCTCCCCCGTCGGTCAGCTGTTGGTAGCACAACCCGGCCGGAACGCCGGCGGCCCGGGCCACGGCCACCAGCAGGTGCGACTTGGCATAGCAGAGGCCGACGCCGGCGCTGAGCACCTCGCCAGCGGTGACGGTGATCCGCGGATCCTGGGCGTCCACGGAGTGCCGGATCCGGTCACGAACCCATGCGAAGGCGGCCCGCATGAAGTCGACGTCGTCCGGATGCGCCGCGCGTAGTTCACCAGCTAACGCCCGCACTGCCGGATGGTCCACCTCGACGACCATGTCACCGCCCAGGTACTCCAATGGTTCGCCCGCGACCAGTTGCATAGCTGTCCCTTTCCCCGCCGCTTGTCGGATCGAGGCTGCTCCATCGCGCCATGACCCATCGCGTTACGGTAACGGCGCTATTTCACCGCAGCCACGCTTCGCCTGTCACCCTCATTCCCGGACACGGCTGCGGCAACGCGCACTGATCTGCCGCATTCCGCGCGCCGATGTGGCGGATCAGTTGGCGGACGCGTGTCGCACGAAAGTCGACGGAGGGACAGGCCGACCGCGTCGCGTTGCCGAATTGACCTCTTAAGGATCAAGGCGGCCCGCAAGCGGGCCGCGCCGGCCCGGCCCCGGCCTGCTGGCGACCTCCGGCCGGCATCGGCCGGGCCGGCCGGCCATCTGACGGACGACAAGAGCTTTGAAGACCTCGGGGCTCCGCCCCGAACCCCGACCCTCCTCAGAGATGCCACCCGCGGCTCCCCTCGCCGGGCACCACAAGGGCTACCAGGCTCCCCGCACGGGGACCAGGTCGTTCGTCCGGTGGGCGCTCCACCTGGTCCCCGTGCGGGGAGCCTGGACGGTCTACGACTGCCCGACGAGGAGATCCGCTCACCCCAACCGCCGTGCCCGCGACCTAGCCTCGCGGAGCTCGGGCGGCACGGGCACGCTCGATCTTGGATGGCACGACGTAGATCACCTCTAGCAGTTGCCGCGTCAGATCGGCCAGATCTCGCGCTTCATCGAGGTCGACGTCTCCGAAGATGTCTGGGTGGGCGCCTGCATTCCCCATCTCACGAATGTGGGTTGCCCAGTCAGCCAGAGATGCCGGCAGTCCTCCGTCCCTGACCAGCTGAGTAACCTGATCCTTCAGGCTCTTCTTAGCCTTCGCGGCGTCCGAGCCTTTGTCCTTCACGACATAGGCAAGCGCGGTTCGGAGGACTGCTACCGCCCCATGCGGGGCGCCGGCCGCTAGGCACCGCAAGCCCTCGCCATAGGCATCCGCCACAGCCTTCGGGATCGATGGGTCGAGCTGGCCGCCGCCGGGGGTCGGCCACCAGTGGAAGCCCGCCCAGGAAACCCGCCCAGATCTCCCATCTTTGGACCCACCAATCAACTTCTCCTCGATCACCGCGACTCGCTGCTTACATCCGTGGCACTCAAGCACGGCCACGCGCTCCACGTAGTCACGCTCCGAGTTGCCATCGAGCTTCGCGACCCACTCATCGGTAAAGGTGACTGGCTCAGCTCCGAGCACCTGGAAGCTGCTGACCCGGTGGCATCGTGGGCACGGACCGCCCGGGTCAGCGCTGTCAGGAAGCCGCTCCGGGTCTTGAACTGCCTTCTGTAAGGGTGGCGGCGTCAGCCAGGCTGGCATTTGAGTCCCCCAAGTCGTGCCCGTTACGTGCCCGATCCGACAGTCGATCAGGGGCACCATGGTCAACATGAACAGCAAACGACAAAGGCCTCTGGCCTACGTTTCCGCAGGTCAGAGGCCTGTCCGTTGCCTGGTGGCGGGTAGAGGATTCGAACCGCTATAGCTTTCGCGACGGATTTGTAGCCTCCACCCAACCTGCTGCCTGCAGAGGCTACGACACTAACCACTTCGGACTTGTCCTCTAATCGTCGCAGTAGCGGCATCGACCGGGCAAGCGCCCGCCGCCCGGCGCGGAGAGCGGACAACTTCTGGTGGCAGGAGCGAGCACCCCAACCGGCATCTTGGTCTACCGACGCTTACCGAGGCTTGGAAGCCCGCTCGGCCTTGCTGGAACGCTCTGGGAAGGGCCGTCGTAGTACTGCGGGCTCTTCGGCTTCGGCAGGGGTGGCGTCCGCAGGGGAGGCAGCGTGGGTGTTCTACCCCTTTCTGGCTGAGGTGGGAGCACAGCGGAAGCCGAGGCAGGACAAGACTTTGTCTGGTGCGGATAGGTATGCGAGTAAAGGCGCCCCGTCCGGAGGTTGACCTTCGTGGCGCGCCCACAGTCAGGGCAGTCATGCGGGGCGGCGTTGGGATTTCCGCGTTTCGGGCGGTCCTGTAGCTCACGCTCAGCTGATATCCAACCTTGCACGGTCACAGGGCTGATGCCAAGGTCGTCAGCAACGCGGTGGACTCCACGGCCTGAGCGCACCATTCGTAACGCCTCGTCGCGCTTAGCAGCCAATCGTTCTCGCTCCGGTGGCTCCATGGGTCCTCCCATGCACTTGACCAGGCAAACGTATCTCTCGATTCCCGTTGATCGGCATCGGCCGGACGGGCCAGTGACCCAGCGTGGCTCCAGAGCTCTCTAATCTCTCGGCCGCCTTGAGGCGTTAGATGCCTCCGCTAGCAGAGAGCGATGCCCGGTAGGCGAGATGCCCGTACGCGATGCCGTGCTCCGCGGCCATGCGCAGCTTGCCGAGCGGTCGCCCCGTCGCGGTCTCAAACGCGTCGAGATCCTCGCCGATCCAGATCGCTCCGGCATCGAAGAGGACATGGTGATTGGGGCATAGACAGAGGAGGTTGTTGAGAGCGTCGGGCCCGTTATGAGGGCGGCCTAGAGGGCGTACGTGCGCGCCTTCAGCGTAGGGACCAGCTGGTGTCAACAGCCGTGTGTCGCAGATTTGGCAGTGGTAGTCGTACATCTGCTTCACCTTGACCGCGAGGGCGGTGCTGCGTACAAGGCGTTGAATCACCGCCGGGACTCGGGGTGCGCTGCCGGTAGCCGTCTCCTCCGTGGGCGGCTGATCCATGTTGTCGACGCTGACGAGGCGGAACCTCCAGATTCGGAAGCCGTCCTTGCCCCCGGTTGGCCAATGATCGACCACCCTGAAGAGGCCGTCGTAACGGAAGCCTTTGGAGGGCGAATAGGCCGAATGTCCTCCAGCGCCGCGGATGACCCGAACCGGGTTGCCCTCCAGTTGGTTCCGGGCTAGCCCGGCGTTACCCAGGGTCAACTCCTGGTGGGCTATCTGCCGCTTCGTGGCAGGGTCGTTGCCGCCTTGCCCGGTGTACACGATCTCATCGCCGTAGTCCTCATCGTCGATGTAACCGCCGGACACGACGATGGATTCGGCGCCGTCCTTGCCGCCACAAATGCCGCCCTGTAGCGGACGATGAACTTTGGAGGAAGCAAGCTCGGCCCGGTTGAGGAACGTTGAACCCACCGGATATCCCGGGACCTCGCCGTACGTCCGCACACTCATAGCGGGCACCGTAGAGCATGCCCCTGACGGGACAAGAGGATCGGTCCCTGGGCTTCGAGGAGTCGGGGTGATTCGGGTTGATCCCGAGGGGCACCGCCCGCGGTGACAGCAACGAGTGACAGCAACGGAGGCGGACGGGCCGACGCAGGCCGGGACAAGCAAAGGGCTACGACCAGACGTCACCAACCGCGCTGTACTGACCTGGACAGCCTCGCCAAGGCTACGGATCAGAAGGTTAGGAGTTCGAGTCCCTTCGGGCGCACAGAGCAAGGGGAAGCCCCCGACCAGCCGAAACGGCAAGGTCGGGGGCTCTTTCATGTCCGCCAAATTCAGGCTTCGAGCGGCCGTGGGAGCCAAGCTGGGAGCCACCGGGTGCCTCACTGCCCGAACAGCGCACGGGACATGGCCGCCGCAGCAGAACGGCGGTCGCCTTCCATCAGGTGCCCGTAGACATCCTTGGTGATCGCGATCGACGTATGCCCGAGGACTTCAGACACCACATGCAACGGGGTGCCCTGGGCAAGCATGAGCGACGCACCAGAATGGCGAAGCTCGTGCGGGTGCCAGTGCCCGAGCCCGGCCCGCTTGCACAGCGCCGAAAACCGGTGGGAGAAGTTGTCCGGATCGAGCGGCGTACCGACCTCGCTGGGGAAGACCAGGCCGTGATCCTGCCACGCCTCACCGGCTCCACCCCGAGGCAGAGCGCGCCCTGCGGGAAGACGTAGTCGAACGGAACCGGAACCTTGATCGTGTTGGGGACCATGCCCGAGTCGCGCTACACACGCGGACCGAGCTGGTGCCGGCGATCGTGCAGCGAGCCGACGCGGAACATCCGTACGAGGTGCCCTGCGTCATCGCCACCCCGGTGATCGCAGGGAACCCCGCTTACGTTCAGTGGGTACTCGACGAAACCGCGGGCATCCAGCCTCACCCGTAGTGCCTAGTCCCACCACATGCTTGACAGATCCGTCCCAGCACATGGCCGACAGACAACCTAGATTTCGGATCAAAATCTCAGCTTGCCACCCGGTGGCAGACGTGGCCGGATGGTGGATGATCCCTGGCGTGGGAGTCCTCTACGACTACTTTGCGACCGCATCGGATGACCATGCCGCCGCGACGATCGACCTCAAGGGCGGCCCAGGTGGGGCCGAGCCCTTGTCGCCCGAGCTGCAAGCGGCCATCCGTGCTGGTGATCACGAGGCGATGCACCGCCTCATGCGGCCGCGCGTCCGATTCTCCGAGCACGGTCTGCATGTCTTGTCCGTCAAGGGCATCGACCCAGTCGTGCAGATGGGGACCTTGGAAGAACTTCTCACCGGCGTCAGCACCGATGTCATCTTCGCTCGCCCACGTTCCGGCCTAGACGTAGCCGTCAGAGATGAAGGCGAGCGACTGGTCCTGTCGCTCACTGACGAACTACAGCAGGCACTGGTCGAGCAAGCCCCCGGACGGCTGGATGCGGTTGCCGTGCCGTGGTCTCAGACAGAGGAGTTCTGGGGCCACGGGGACCCAGAAGTACTGGCCGAGTTCCTGCGCGAGCTCTCCCAGCTCGCACACCAGGCCCGCGACCGAGACCACCGTCTGTACTGCTGGGTTTGCGTGTAGTCCACGGAGAGCCGCGCCTGGCATCCGTCCGCTCATGGCCGATGACGGCGCGATCATGTCAAGCATCTGGTGGGACGCGAGCGTCAAGTATGTCCCGTGACGGGACACAGCCTCACCCGTAGCATTTGCCGAATTGCGCTCTATCAGATCAAGGCGGCCCGCAAAGCGGGCCGCGCCGGCCCGGCCCCGGCCTGCTGGCGACCTCCGGCCGGCATCGGCCGGGCCGGCCGGCCACACTTGGGGACGACCAGGACCCTGAAGACCTCAGGGCTCCGCCCCGAACCCCGACCCTCCTCAGAGATGCCGCCGCGGATCACCTCGCCGGGCACCACAAGGGCTACCAGCCTCCCCGGACGGGGCCCAGGTCGTTCGTCCGGCAGGGCGCTCCACCTGGTCCCCGTCCGGGAAGGCTGGACGGTCTGGCGACTGCCCGACGAGGAGATCCGCTAAAGCCAGCGTGCCGTCGACCCCGTCGTCCCGCAGAGCGGAAGACTGCCAGCGGGGCAGGTACCGGTTGGGGGCAACGCCAATCTCGCCGCGCAGTCGGGGTAGCCACTGGAATTCAGGCGTGTAAAGATCGCGCCGTGCTCACCTCGTCAGCATCCCCTCCTGTCGCCGTCCTGTTGTTCTTTGAGCCTTTCGGCATCGCTGCCATAGCTCTAGGCATCGGAATAATCGTCACGCGGCGTGTCCCGTGGCCACTTCAGGGTCTCGCACCGGCGCCGTTGCGCAGAGGCAGCTCCGTCGCTCTGATAGGTGTCACTATCGTCCTGGGAGCGTCAGCGGAGTTTCCGTCGACTCCGCATCCGGTCGCAGTAGCGCTGAGCGCAGCGGCTTTTATCACCATCACGGCCTCTGTGGCCTGCCTGATCTTTGTGCGACGCTAGCAGCCAAGTCGGCTAGATCGACAACTCCCATGCTGACAGTCTGGGAGCCACGCGTGGGAGCCACCGGGGCGGACTGGACCGGACGGTACGGGACCGATCGAGTTGCCGAGCGCTTGAGGACCAGGACCAGGCGGACGGCGTCGGACGGCCCTTGACATGGGCTTGGGAATCTACGGATCAAAAGGTTAGGGGTTCGAGTCCCTTCGGGCGCACAAGATCAAGAGAGCCATGACCTGCGGAAACGCGGGTCAGGCTCTCTGCCTTTTTGTCCTTCGTGGACGTTTGGCTGCTCGGTGGCTGCTCGTCCGACGAGCATCCCCTACGTTCCGGCCTGTCCGGCGGGGTTCGGGTGGGTCCGGTCTGGTCTTGGCGACGGCGGCGAAGTAGATCACCGGATCGTCGCCGGTGTAAACCGCGGCGAATACGATGTTGACCGCTTTCTGCCCCCGCAGCCCCGTCGGGGCGGCGATGCCGTAGGCGGTCCCCCACATGCCTCCGAGACCGAAATGGGTCGCGTAGTTCAGTCCTGTGCGCCCCCGCGTAGTGCGGGGGTGAATAGGTAGGACCCGCTCGGCGAAGTCCGCCGGAGCGTAGCTGTCCTCACGTTCGGTCAGCGGCATCTCGATGAGCTTCTGGAAAGCCGTCATCACCACCGTGCCCGCGACACCTGCCAGGACGCCACGCCCGGTGGTCGTCGCCACGCCCGCGTAGTTGCCTGATCCTCTGGATTTCACCAGCGCCTCCTCGACGGCATCACGGAGCCTTGTCTGGTGCGCGGGGGACCGCCAGAGGAGTACCGAGGGGTCGCCCGGATCATGTCCGCGGGGCCGGCGGTAGCAGTCCGTGCAGGACCAGGGCCGACAACGCGTCGGCTGTGTGGTCCCGGTCGCGCGACGCGGTCGGTGCGGCGGCGGGGTCCAGCCGGTCGGCGACCGGGTTTTGCGTCAGGGCCAGCGCCGGGCCGACGATCGCGAAATAGAGGATGTGCGGGGCCAGGCGCGGGATGCGGCCCGCCTCGATGAGAGACGTGACCGTTGGTGTGATGCTGTCCCAGAATGGCTGGACGAACCGCTGGTGCAGGTAGTCCAGGCGGTCGGAGTCGCGAGTGGACTCGTCGGCGATCAGTCGGCTCAGCTGCGACGCGTTCGCCGCCATGCGGTAGAGGTGGCCGACTGCGTTTTTCAGCCGTTCGTCGTCGTCGCGGTACCGGGCCAGCAGCGCGTCGCGCTCCGCTTGAACGTCGGAGAGCGCGAAGTCCACCACCGCGCGCCAGAAGCTCGCCTTCGACCCGTACCGGTCGTTGATGAAGTTGTGGCTGGCCCCGAGCCGGCGTGCCAGCTCCCGCACGGTGGTCGCGTCGTAGCCGAGTTCGGCGAATGTGGCGAGTCCTCGCTTGAGGATCTCGCACTCGTCGAGCTGCACGGGAGCGTTCTTCCGTCGCTGTTCCATCTGACTCCTTCCAGCCGCTTTGCCCGGATTCGCGGGCATCGCAGTGTGGCCCATCACGTTTGCTTGACGCTTGTCAGAACCGGGGTAGTCTGACATCTGTCAGAACTTACCCGATTGCATCGAGGAAAGGTCATTCAGATGGCACTGCAGGGCAAGGTCGCGCTGGTAACGGGAGCGTCGCAGGGTATCGGCAGGACGATCGCCGAACGCCTCGCCGGTGACGGGGCCAGCGTGGTCGTCAACTACTACCCGTCGTCGCGACAGGACGCCGAGGACGTCGTACGCGGCATCCAGGCGGCGGGCGGCGCCGCGGTCGCCGCGCCGGCTGACATCGCCGACGCCGCGCAGCTGCGCGGGTTGTTCGACGTCGCGGAGAAGGAGTTCGGCCACCTCGACATCGTGGTGCTCAACGCCTCCAACACGACCCACGGCACGATCGCCGACACGTCCGACGAGCAGTTCGACGCGATCTTCGCCACGAACGTGCGCTCGGGGTTCATCGCGCTGCGCGAGGCCGCGATCCGGCTCCCCGACGGCGGGCGGATTGTCGCTATCTCGGCCGGGCTGACCCTGATGCCGCGTCCCGGAACCGGCGTCTACGCGGCGAGCAAGGCCGCCGTCGACCACCTCGTCCGGGTGCTGGCCCACGAGGTGGGCGCCCGCGGCATCACGGTCAACAGCGTGCTGCCCGGCGCGGTCCTGACCCCGGCGCTGCTCAAGGCCGGGCAGGCCGTCATCGACGCTGAGGTCGCGCAGACGCCGCTCGGCCGGGTCGGCCAGCCGGAGGACATCGCCGACATCGTCCGCTTCCTGGTCTCCGAGCAGGGCGGTTGGATCACCGGCCAGACGATCGGAGCCGGCGGCGGCATGTTCTGACCCGCCGCGTACTCCCCGTCCCGTGGCTCAGGACCGGGCTGATTCCGGCAGGACGTGAACGGTGCCGTGGACGGTGAGACGGACGGAGGTGCCCGCTGCGTAGGCCGCCGGCTGGTCGAGGATCCGGGCAGTGATGCGGGTGTCGTCCTGCAGTTGCAGGTCCACCACGGCGTCGTGTCCGTGGAACAGGTGGTTGCGCACGGTCGCGGGTACGCCAGGTGCGCTGGCGGCGTGCAGGCGCACCTGTTCGGGTCGGACCAGTACGGTGACGTCGCCCTGGTGCGAGGCGGCCAGGGGAAGTGCGCCAAGCGGGGCGTGGGCCGTGCGGCCGTTGGCGGTGGCTCTGAGAAGGTTGGTGTCGCCGACGAATGCGGCCACCCACCGGTCGGCCGGTGCGTGGTAGAGGTCGTACGGGCTGCCGGTCTGCCTGACCTTGCCCCCGTGCATGACGGCGACCTGGTCGGCGATGGACAGCGCCTCGGCCTGGTCTTGGGTGACGAGGACGGCGGTGGCGTTGTCGGCGTGCAGTGCGGTGCGGATGTCGGTGCGCAGGTCGGCGCGGAGGCTGGCGTCGAGGGCCGTGAACGGTTCGTCCAGCAGGATCAGCGGTGGGCGTGGTGCCAGGGCGCGGGCGACGGCGACGCGCTGCTGCTGGCCGCCGGAAAGCTGGTGAGGCATCCGCTTGCCGTAGCCGGCGAGACCGACCAGGGCGAGGACCTCCTCGATGCGACCGCTGCGGCGGGCGGCACGGTCGAGGCCGTAGCCGACGTTGCCGGCCACGTCCAGGTGGGGGAAGAGTGCGCCGTCCTGCGCCATGACGGCGACGCGTCGCCGGTGCGGGGCTACGTGCAGGCCCGGTGCGGCCACCCGTACGTCGCCGACGTGGATCTCTCCGGCGTCGAGGCGTTCGAAGCCGACGATGCAGCGCAGCAGGGTCGTCTTGCCGCAGCCCGATGGGCTCAGTACCGCGGTCAGGGTTCCCGCCGCGACGGTCAGCTCCGCTCCGCGGAGAGCCTGGACCGGTCCGTCACGTTTGCTGGCGGCGTGGACGGAAAGCGTGGTCATCGTGGGTCTTTCGGGGTGAGTGTTCGCCGGGCCAGGATCAGCGTGGGGCCGGCCGACAGCAGGACGAGCAGCGCGGCGTAGGGGCACCGGCGGCGTAGGCGGCCACGGACGTGTGCGTCCACAGCTCGGTGGCCAGGGTGTCGGTGCCGGTGGGGCGCAACAGGAGGGTGGCGGGCAGTTCCTTCATGCAGGTCAGGAAGACCAGCGCCGCGCCGGCGCCAATGCCGCGGGGCTGACCCACGAGCTCAACAACCCGGCGGCGGCCGCGGTCCGGCCACCGCCGCGCTGCGCGGCCGAGTCGCCAAGATGCGCCGGAAGCTCGCGATGATCGCCGACGGTCGGCTCGACGGGCGGCGCCTGCACGACCTCGTCGCCCTTCAGGAGGAGGCGGTCAAGCGGGCTACCGACGCGCCGGCCCTGACTCCGCTGGTGGCCGACGACGCCGAGTACGAGCTCGGCGACTGGCTGGACGACCGCCGCGTCCGGGGGCCTGGGGACTCGCCCCGACGCTGGTCGCCGCCGGCATCGACATCGAGTGGCTGAACCGGGTCGACGCCGCGGTCGGCGCCGACGACCTGGCCTCGGCGATCGACTGGATCGCCTACACGATCGACACCCAACTGCTGATGGGCGAGATCGACGACGCGGTCTCCCGGATCTCCGGCCTGGTCGGCGCTGCCAAGCAGTACTCCCAGCTGGATCGGGCGCCCCACCAGACCATCGATGTCCACGAGCTGCTCGACGCCACCCTGGTCATGCTCCAGGCCAAGATCCCATCCGGGTGCGGTTGATGAAGGAGTACGACGAGACCCTGCCCGCCAGCCCGGCGTACGCGGCCGAACTCACCAGGTCTCGACCAACCTGATCGACAACGCGCTCGCCGCGATGGGTGGCACCGGCACGCTCACGGTGCACACCAGCCGCAACGAGGACCGGCTGATCGTGGAGATCCGCGACACCGGGGCGGAGATTCCTCCGGAGGTACGGCCGCGGATCCTCGAGCCGTTCCTCACCACCAAATCGGTCGGCGAGGGGACCGGTCTCGAGCTGGACATCTCCTGCCGGATCGTTGTCAACAAGCACGATGGGGACATCCGGGTGCAGTCCGAGCCCGGCGACACCAGGATGATCGTGCTGCTGCCGATGAGGCGCGGGTGACGGTGGTGGCATCGCCGCCTTCGCTGCCGGACTGGGCGGTTGCCGCCAGCAGCATCCGGGGGTCGAACTCTCCACGACAATGCCGCCTGGTGCAGGAGACCCGCACAGCGGTGCCGATCTACCCGCTCGTGAGCGACTGGCTTGGCAGACAGCGGAGTGCGGCGACATCATGACGCGGTCAGCCCGCAACGTGCGATAGTCCCGGCGTCGGCTTGCTCGGTCTGCAATGGCAGGCCGGCGCCGCCGCCGGGCGCAGCACGGCTCGGGCAGCCATCCGCTGCGCGGGCGCACCGTCGTGCGTTGCACCCGCCTCATCTCCCTGCTGCCGGATGGTCACCCCCTGAAGCGCTGAGTGTGTGACGGCCGCGCTGAGCAGGTGGGGACCGTAGTGACGACCGGAGGCTCGCAGCCTCGATCCGGTCACCCAGGTTGCGCTGGAATGAATGTGACCGGTCGGTAGCGAAGCCCCATACCGTGCAGCCTGACGGTCATGGCAGACAACCGTCGCCGACTGCCGTGAGGCGACTGATCCTCACCATTCTTCTTCCGATAGCCAAATCTCGCTTCCGGGCGGAGAAGTGGCGTTTTCCGGCGGGCGAAGCCGCCGGTGGCAAGCAAGAACCAGCCGATCGTGGCGATATGCGTTTATGTATCCGTCCACCAGTTGAGACAGCGCGGCCGCGGAAATCGTGACAGCCGCGTGGTGACAGTCACTGGTGGGGCCCCGGATTGGGATTTTGCGCTTCCCCCGGCTCACGATTGAGCCTGTTGGCAGCCGCGGCGTGCTGGGAGCGGGGGCGGGAAATGGCGGCCTGTAGTGCCAATCGCGCGCCGGCTCAGGCGGACGATCTCGAGGAGGCCGCGGCGGTCTTCACGAGCGTGCGGCCACGCCTGTTCGGGATTGCGTATCGCATGCGCAGCAGCGTGGCCGAGGCCGAGGATCTGGTGCAGGAGGTGTGGCTCCGGTGGCAGACCTGCGACCGCGGCGTGGCGGTCGACCCGGCCGCGTTCCTGGTGAAGACGACGACCAGGCTGGCCATCAACGCACTGCAGTCGGCGCGGGTGCGGCGCGAGACGTACATCGGGCCGTGGCGCCCGGAACCCGTCGACACGAGCGCGGACCTGTGCCTGGGCGCCGAGCGCGGGGAGGCCCTGGAGTTCGCGGCGCTGCTACTGATGGAGAAGCTCACGCCCAACGAACGCGCCGCGTATGTCCTGCGGGAGGCCTTCGACTACCCGTACGCGCAGGTTGCCTGCGTCCTGCAGTCGACCGTACCCGCGGTGCGGCAGCTGGTCAGCCGGGCGCGCAAGCACATGACGCAGGAGAGGCGCACGCCGGCCAGCGCGGCCGCGCAGCGGGAACTGCTGCATCGATCAGGTGCTGTGGATGACGAACCTGGAGAAGACCAGAGCGGTCTCCGGACCGGCCTGACCCGGGAGGTCAGGAACCAGCCTGCTACCCGGTCCAGGTGTCCGGAAGAGCTTGCCCAGTCGGCCGCGGTCCTGCTGTGCGGGCAACCGGACATTGACCTGACCATCGCCCGTGGCGCGGCCCACGTGCCGGCCCTGTGGCCATGATGACGTTGAACTGGTCACCAGTACGCGGCGAAAATGATCTTGACGATAATCCGAAACGTTTGGGAGGTGTGGTGGCTGGTTCTCCGTTCGGGCAGCGGTTGCGGGAGTTCCGGCAGCTGGCGGAGATGACCCTCGAGAATCTGTCCGAGGCGTCCGGGGTGAGTTGTCGGGCGATCAGTGACATGGAGCGGGGGCACAGCCGCGCGCCACAGAAGCGGACGTTGGCGGCGTTGGCCGACGCGCTGAAGCTCGGCGACGAGGATCGTGCCGGCCTGGTCGAGCTGGCGCGTTGCGGGCGGTCGGAGAGCCGGGTCGGGCGGCCTCCGGTAGGTGAGCTGCCGCGGGGGGTCAATGACTTCGTGGGTCGGGCGCGTGAGTTGGAGTTGCTCCGCCGCCACGCAATGTCGGCGTCTGCCGATGGGTCGATGCTGGTGGCGGTGGTGCACGGCCAGCCGGGGTTGGGGAAGACGGCGTTCGCGGTCCGGGCGGCTGAGCAGTTGCGTGAGGTGTTCACCGACGGGCAGTTCTACCTGGATCTCCGGGGTACGGATCCCGTGCCGATGACGGTCGGCGAGGCGTTGCTGCGGCTGCTGCGGGCGCTGGACGTCAACCCGCGCAGGATCGCTGAGGATGAGCAGGAGCGAGCCAGCCAGCTGCGAGCGATTCTGCGGGATCGGCGGTGTCTGCTGGTGTTGGACAACGCAGCGGATGAGAGTCAGGTGCGACCGTTGCTGCCGGGTCTGGGTACGGGAATGGTGGTGGTGACCAGTCGTCGATTGTTGGGCGGTTTGGAGGGGGTGGTGCGGGTCGGGTTGGCACCGCTGACATCGGGCGAGTCCGCTGTCCTGTTGCGGGCGATCGTGGGGGAGTCGGATCGGGCGGCCGGGCAGGAGATCGGCACCGTGGCCCGGTTGTGTGGCCACCTGCCGTTGGCGTTGCGGATCGCCGGTACGCGGATGGCGAGTCGACCGGGGTGGACGATGGGGCATCTGGCGGAGCGGCTGGGGGACGCGGATCGCCGGTTGGCGAACCTCTCGGTGGGGGATCTGGGGGTGGCGGCGGCGTTCGCGTTGTCGTACGCGCAGTTGTCCGATCCGGCGAAGGTGATGTTCCGACGGCTCGCGCACGTGCCAGGGGTCGATTTCGCCGCTCCGATCGCTGCGGTGCTCGCCGAGGTCGATCTCTGTGACGCCGGGAATCAGTTGGATGAGTTGGTTGACCTTGGCCTGCTGCAGCCCGAAGGGTTCGATCGTTACCGGTTCCATGACCTGATCCGGCTCTTCGCGGCCGACCGGCTGCGCGGCGAGGAGCCGGCGGAGGTCAGGACGGCCACCGAGCGTCGGATGGTGGATTGGTTGTTGGAGACGGCGATCGTCGCGGGCCGGTGGTTCGAGCCGGGGTTCGGCACGCCACCGGATGACTGGCAGGGTCTGGTTTCCATGGCCACGCCGGAGCAGGCGCAGAGCTGGTTGCAGGTCGAGGCGGACAGTTGGCTGGCCGCGTTGCGGTCGGCGGCCGCCGCCGAGCAGCACCAACGGGTCGTGGACGTGGCCGAGGCGATGCACTGGTACTCGGACCGCCGGATCCATTGGAGACACTCGTCGGAGGTCTACCGCCTGTCCCATGTGGCTGCTTCCCAGCTGCCTGACCGTCGGCAGGAAATCACCCACATCAACTACTACGCCTGGGCTGTTTCCACCTGTGAGCGGCGCTACGAGGAGAGCGCGGCACTGGCGCTGAAGGCCTACCGGCTTGCCGGGAAGCTCGGGGACACGAAGGAACAAGCCAACGCGCTGCACTACACGGCCCGTGCTTGGCGGATGGGCGGCAATTTCGAGAAGGCCATAAAGGCGTACCACCGCGGCCTGGTTCTGGCCGACGCCGCCGGCAACCACGACGGATACGTCCAGATTCGCGTTGGACTGGGGCAGACGTTCATCGAGTTCGGCAGATTGGGCGAGGCGCTGACCGAGTTCCGGGGTGTGCTGCGGGAGGTCGACACGCGACCGGTCGCCCCCGCATCGGCGCGGGTAGCTCGGATGACGGCCCGGACGGCGATCGCCAGGTGCCTGGCCGACATGAAGCGCTGGCCGGAGGCGCTCGACGAGGCGACGCGGGCACTACCCCTGGCCACCGACCACGGCCCGAGTTTCACCGGACGGATCCACCTGACGCTGGGCCGGGCACACTCCGCCCTCGGCGCGACCGACAAGGCCCGCTACCACCTGGCCCACGCGGTCAAGCTGCTGGAGGACGGCGGTGAGGACCGAAAGCCCACCAAGCCTGGACTCTCACCGGTCGATCCTTCACCTCCACCCTGCGCCATGATCCTGTGTGAAGTGGAGATCCCCATGCGGGCATGGCATCGAGGCATGGCCTTACATGCACATGTGGGCGCCCCCTGTGCGCTCCAGCGAGCCAGGGCGATCAGTTCAGCGAAGGCCGAACTGGCGGCCCTTGACGCCTAGCCCGCCCTCACGCAGTTGTGTCTCTGCATGGTTGGCCTGACGCCGCCAGTTGCTTGACGCCAGTCGACGATCGCTCGACCTGCGTACGCGGGCCAGGTGTGCCTGGCTATCCCGATGCCGCGCCCACAGAGGTGGACGACTGACCGCCGGCACTCACTGGTTTGCCACCGCTCCCGCACTCGGCCTCCCCAGCGTTCCTCACGGGGCCGATCCGCGTGTACTCCGGGTCCCGGGGCCGCTGCCGGTGTCCCGCTGATCCGACACGCTCCGGTCAGCCGGTCACCACACTCGCACGTCACTGGAACCACACTCCGGCCTCCTAGCGTGGTGTCATCGAAGGCGGAGAAAGCCCTTCACCGGCCCTTCTGGCGCATCACGCTGGAATGACCATGGCCCAGACGGCCACGTTGCGCCTGGAATGGTCGCAACTTCCGGGGCAATGAGGGGGAACGAGAAGCGCGTGGGCGACGGACTGGCACAAGGCACACACACCGTGACGGTGTGTGGGGTCGATCAGCGCTTTCATGTGGCCGGTAGCGGCCCGGTGTGTGTCGTGTACCCCGGCGGTCCCGGCGTGAGCTGGGACTATCTGCGGATGCCGGAGCTCGAGGAGCACATGCAGCTCGTCTATATCGAGCCGATCGGGACCGGTCGGTCCGGTCGGCTCGCTGATCCGCGTGGCTACTGCTGTGACACGTACGTGGCATTCCTGGACGCGGTCGTCTCCCAGCTCGACACGGATCCGGTGTTCCTGCTCGGCCATGGGTACGGCGGCCTCGTCGTGCAGCGCTACGGGCTCGACCACCCGGCCCGGGTCGCCGGGCTGGTCCTGTACGGGACTTCTCCCGTGACCGACGAGCAGTTCCGGCAATCGGCTGTGGCCGAGATGATCGCCTTTCCGGCCCGCCACCCAGGCCGCCGAATGGAGGCCGACGCGGTCGTGGGCGCGTTTGAGGGTGCGCTGACCGCTACCGACGACGAGACCTTCGTCCGCTGCCTGCAGGGCGCGTGGCCCGCCTACCTCGCCGACTACTGGGCGCACGAGGAAACCTTCGCGCCGGTCCGGGCCCGCCTGCGCGGCTGGGCCGAGCCCCAGCGGGGCGGGGAAGCCGTGCCGTTCGACGTCCGGGCGGAGCTGGGCCGGATCGAAGCGCCGACTCTGATCCTGGCCGGTGCCCACGATCCTCTCTTCGGCCCACATTGGGCCGCGATGCTGCACGAGGGCGTTGCGCACTCGGGCCTGATCGTCTTTCAGCACAGCGGCAACCTGGCACACATCGAGCAGCCGGCAGCGTTCACGGGCGCGGTCGCTGACTTCATGTACCTGGTCGGCGCGGAGTGACCGAGGCGGGTCAGCCGGGGCGCGATGCGTCAGGGACACCCTGCTCAAAGCCGCTGTGGTAGAGGACCCGCGGGCACCGGTCGAACGTCGCCGACCGCGGCTGCACCCGGGTCGAGGACCGGCGCCGCTGCTCACTGAACATCAACTGCTTCAGCACTTCCAGCTCGTAGCGTCGACGGCTGTTCCAGTGAGTCCGTCGAGGGGTCCCCGGGTGAATGACGTGAGCCCGAGTGGAAGCGGGACCTCGCCAGGGCGCGGCTCGTCCCGGAGCCGGGGGACCGTACGACCTCACTCCGAGGTCCTCAGGAAGTCGCCACGTATCAGAGGAGGATTCGCCATGCCGAACAGCGACGAGCCCGGGGCAGACGGGCAGCACCGCGACACACCGCGCCGGAAGGGCGAGGCGGTGCACCGACAAGACGTCCGGCACGGGCACCCGGCATACCCGGACGCGACGGAGCGGTCGTGATCGAACCCCTGCGAACAGCGGACCGGCCCTGGCTGGCGGTTCCTCATCCAGCGCAGGCAACGGTGAGGAGCGGAGTCGCACGCAACAGCGACCAGGAACCGCTGTCCCACGGGGCGCAACTGGCGCGTGAGCAGCAGATCAGCCACACGCTGCAACACGCCATCCAGCCGGTCACCAGCGTCGTCAGGCACCTCGGCGGCCTGCAGGTCGCCGTGCGATGCCACGGCGCCGACCCCGCGCTGCGCATCGGCGGCGACTGGTACCTGATTCTGCCGCTGGCCAACGGAGATCTGGTCCTGGCCGTGGGCGACGTCGGCGGTCACGGAGCGGGCGCCATCGAGGCCATGATCGGGCTGCGGTACGCGACGGTGGCGTACGCCGCCGAGGGCCACCCACCGGCAACGATCCTGTCCCGGCTCAACACACTGCTGTGCGGCGCCGACCACGGGACAACCGCGACCGCTGTCGTCGCGACATACCGGCCGAGCACGGGCCAGCTCCTCTGGGCGCGCGCCGGGCATCCACCGCTGCTGCTGGCCGACCATCACCGCGTGACACGCCTGCCCAACCCTCGAGGGCCGCTGCTGGGGGTCTTCCCGGCGCCGCCGTTCACGCAGGAGTCCCGCCAGCTGCTACCGGGGCACTCGGTGCTGCTCTACACCGACGGCATGATCAAGCGGGGGACCTTCGACGACGGTATCGACCTGCTGGCCGATCGGATCACCGGCGTCGACGGGCACCCGGCAGCGATCGTCGACCGGCTCGATTTCGACGCCGCCCGCGACGACGCTTGTGCACTACTGGCGCAACGCGTAGCTTGATCGACCGCCGATGACCGTCGACATCCTGCACCACCTCGCCGAGCGGGACGGCACGACGGTGCGCCGGCGGTTCCGACAATGCCGGCTGCAGGGTCTGGGCTGGGGCCCTCGACGTCCGAGCAGACCCGCACGAAGAATTCGTTTCTGCGTTAATTCTGCCTGGTATGGGGATGACACCGCTGGTTGAATCGGTGTATGAGCTGGTCCGTCCCGGGGCGGCCGGGGGCGGACGGCGAAGGCGGGTCATGACTGAGTCGGCATTGGCAGTGCGGTTCACCATCCTGGGCCCGGTTGGAGCCCGGCGCGGTGACGCCGATCTCGAACTCGGTGGCCGTCAACAGCGGCTGGTGCTCGCCCTGCTGCTGGCTCACGGCGGATCGGTGGTCGGCCTCACGGACCTGGTCGACACCATCTGGAATCAGGCCCCGCCGACAAGCGCCGTCAACGTCGTCCATCGCTACATCGGCACCCTACGGAGGCTGATCGAGCCCGACCTGCCGGTACGCGCCGTCGGTACCTACCTCACCCGGCATGCGGCGGGATACCAACTGCGGGTCGACGAGGAGTCGCTCGATCTGCTGCGCTTCCGTCGCCTGGTAGCCCAGGCCCGGCAGGCGCCCGAGACCGGCCCGGCCGTACGGCTCTACACCGAGGCGCTGGCACTGTGGCGCGGTTCCTGCACGATGGGCCTGGATCCGGACTCGCGCGCCCATCCGGCCTTCGCCGGGATAGATGCCGAGTACTCGCAGGTCGTCCGGGATGCTGCGGACACTGCCCGGCGTGGCGGTCAGGCGCGCCTGGTGATCCCGGCGCTCCGCCAGGCGGCCGGGCAGAACCCACTCGACGAGGCGCTGCAGGCCCGCCTCGTCCTCGCGCTGGCCGCCGACGGCCGGCAGGCCGAGGCCCTGGAAACCTTCCAGGAGGTCCGCCGGCGGCTCGGCGATGAACTGGGCATCGACCCCAGCCCCGAGCTGCTCGATGCCTACGACCGCCTGCTGCACCAGCGCACCTCGGCCGAATGGTGGGGCGCGCCACCACCGCTCGGAACAGTCGCCGCCAGCCCGCTCGCCCACTCGCGCGCCGACGGCGAGGAAGCGATCGGGCCAGTGAACCCACCGCCGACACCAGCTCAGCTGCCGCCGGACCACCCGTTCTTCGGCGGCCGGACAGACATCCTGACCCGGGCACAGGCGCTGCTCGAGGAGGACCGGCGGCACGGGCGGGCCACCGTGGCGCTGGCCCTCGACGGGATGCCGGGCGTCGGCAAGACCACGCTCGCGATCCGTCTGGGACACCTTCTCGCGGCCGGGTACCCGGACGGGCAGCTCTACGCCGACCTACGCGGCTTCGCCGCCCAGGACTCTGCGATGTGCCCCGTCGAGGCGCTCCGTGGATTTCTGAGCTCGCTCGGCGTACCGCGGGAGACCGCGCCGACCGAACTGCACGCGCTGGCCGGACTCTACCGCAGCATCCTCGCCGGGCGGCGGGTCCTGATCGTGCTCGACAACTGCCGAGACTTCGAGCAGGTGAGGCATCTGCTGCCCGGCACCCCCGGCAGCCTGGCCATCGTGACCAGCCGTAACCGGCTCACCGACCTGATCACCACCGGTGGGGCCCATCCCTTGCCGGTGGACCTGCCGCCGCCCGACGAGGCGGGGGAGTACCTGGTCCGGCGGCTGGGCGCCGAGCGGATCGCCGCAGAGCCGGTAGCGGTCGGTGAAATCATCGCCAGCTGTGGGCGACTGCCGCTGGCCCTCGCCCAGGTTGCCGCTCGTGCCGCGGCCCTACCAGCAACACGGCTCGCAGAGATCGCCGCAGAACTAGCGGCACCGCGCAGCCGCCTCGACAGCTTCAGTGGAAGCGCTGAGACGAGCTTGACGGAGGCGTTCTCCTGGTCGTATCGAGCGCTCAGCCAGCCGGCGGCACGCCTGTTCCGGCTACTGGCACTGCACCCCGGCCCCGATTTGACCGCGGATGTGGCGGCAAGCCTCGCCGGTGTCGATCCGCCCACCGGCACAACCCTCATGGCGGAGCTGGCCACGCACATGCTCACCCAGATCCGGTCCGGCCGGCATCAGGTACACCACCTGGTGCGGGCGTACGCCGCCGGCCTCAGCGACGAGGAGGACACACCGCACGAGCGTGGCGCCGCAATCAGGCGCCTGTTCGACCACTACCGCTCCTCGGCGTACCACGCCCACCTGCAGTTCGATCCGCAACTCCCCGCGCCCGAGCCACCGGCGCCCGGACCCGGGGTGACACCGCTGCGCTTCGCCGGCCACGATGAGGCGATGGCCTGGTTCGAGGCCGAACAACGGGTCCTCGCAGCCGTTGTCGAGCAGGCCGGCGCGCAGGGAGCCTCCCGGGTCGCCTGGCACGTCGCGCGCACCATGCAGAACTTCCTGGACTTGACCGGCGGGACGTTGGACCTGGCGGCGACCAGGCGCAGCGGGCTCGCCCGGGCGACCGCCGACGGCGATCCACAGGCGCAGGCCCACGTGCAGCGCAGTCTGGCCGGAGCGTTGTACCGGCTGCACGACCTCGACCAGGCGATGGAGCACCTCCAGCGGGCGCGAGACCTGGTGAAACGGCTCGAAGATCTGCAGGGCGCTCGCCAGGTGGAACTGAACTCGCCGCACACCCGTAGGGAACAGCTTCCGCACGAGGAAGCGATCCCACAAAGCCCTCGCGCGCTCGCGTCGTTCAGAACCGCCGACAAGCGCAACCAGGCACAGGCGATGCCGGCCATCGCCAGCAGCATGGCGGCGTTGGACCGCCACGGTCGAGTCGATCGGCCGCGGCAGTACGAGGATCACCCGGTAGGAGTGCCGACTCGTCAGCTGAGTGCCTCATCCGCTCGGGCGACCGGATCTCCGGCGGTCCCCGGGTAGGTGCGCCGCGTAGGGCTGTCACAAACAGGACGGACGTCTTGTCCTTCCTGTAGAAACTCTCGTTTTGGAGGAATACATGAGCGCTGAGCAGGCACACCTGCCCCCAGGCGTTGAGGTGATCACGACTCTGCCGGAGGCGGCGGCCCTGATCCCGGCGGGCGCCGAGGCCAGGACGATCCGGGTCACCCTGTCGCCCGGTGACCCCGGTGCGCCGCCGCACCGGCACCCCGGGCCGGTCTTCGGCTACGTGACCCAGGGCGAGGTCCTCTTCGAGCTGGAGGGGCAGCCGCCCCGGGTGCTCAAGGCCGGTGACGCCCTGTTCGAACCCGGGGGCGACGTGATCCACTACCAGGGCGCCAACAACCTTGCGGACGCACAGTCGCAGCTGGTGGTGACCATGTTCGCGCCGCCGGGTACCCCGGTTCTGACCGTGGTCAGCGCGGAGGAGCTGGCCGAACGACGACACCTGCGAGTTACCCAGCCACGATGAGCACCAGGAGATCGGCGGCTCGGGGTGATGGTCGCCCCGGTGCGCCGCGATGGGTGCGACCCGCTAGGCGATACCGAGCGCAAATCAGATGAATCAGTGGCCCGGCTCGCCGCCAGCGGCGAGCCGGGCCACTGCCTCGGCGGGCGTGTCGTCGTAGCCTGGCCGGGCCAAGAGCTCGTCGTAGCCTGGCCGCTCCACGCCTCCGGCGCGGGCAGTCCGAAGACATCTACATCGCGGTACCGCACCAGGTCCTGCCCTTGCGGACGCCACACCTCGATTGCGTTGACGCGGCGCCCGGTGGCAGCGGCCGGGATGTCGTGCTGTCGCTCGGGCAGGGCCGCGTCCTGTCCTACCAGGTACGTCGCCTCCTTGACCTGTCGAAGGGCTACTCGGGTAATCGGCGGCCGTCCTGGTAGAGCAGCCTGCGGAACCGTGGCCCGCAGCTGCACCTGGTGGCGAGCCGCAGTCTCCCCGCGCCGTGATCGTCATGCCCGTCGACGACCAGGCGCGGCGGCAGCCCGCCGCTGCCCGGCACGCCCTCAACCGCGGCTAACACGTGACCGCCGTCGCCCCGGGCATGGTGGCGCTGCGGCTGGTCCTCAACGGGCAAGCCGCCTTCGTGATCGCGGCGCAGGCCCTCGACCTGCCGGAGGTGCAGATCGCGGACCAGCCGCCGCCGGTGGTGCCCCGGCCACGCACCTCTCCGGATGTCGTCCCGCCCCAGCCGCCGCAGGCCACGCGAGCGCATCCCAGGTGCGAGACGTGACGCACCTGGCGACCCCGAGCGCTAGGAGTGATGTGGACCCGTGGCGGTGCTGGAGCTGCGGCCGGTGGTGGCCGATGCCATGGGCCTGCCGACGGTGCCGGCGCGACCGACGGCGGCTGCGCCGGGACTACCTGCGCCGGGCCGCCGCCCAGGACGCGCTCCGCGACATGACCCGACCAGACCGCGACCAGACGTAACGCCGCACACCCGACCGGCGCAGGTAGACCGGAATGCCGGTGCGAGCGTCCAGATGACAGGGGCGGACCACCCGACCCCTCCCCGGCCTGCCGGCGGGTGGTTCCGCCCCTGTCGTACCTGATGGCCATCGACCAGCGCGAGTACGGTGCCCGGCATGACGGCCCCCGCCGACCGCCGCGACGACCAGGCGGGCATCCCCGCCCAGCACACCCCCGAGGCGCCCGCAGGGTCCACCGCACCCTAGCCGGCCAGCCCACCCCCCGCCGGTCGCGGCGCCGCCTCTGGATCGCCGCCGCCGTGGTGGTCGCGCTGACCTTGGTCGGCGGGGTCGTCCACATGCTCGTGCCGACCGCTGAGGAAGAGGCGACCGAGCGCTGCCACGACGCCAGCCGGGACAAGCTGTTCTCCCCGTCGACCACGGTGTTCGCCGAGGACGTGCAGTAGAACCAACACGCCGCGGTGTACCGGGTCGTGGGGGATTTGGACGCGCAGAACAGGGTCAGCGGGACGTTGCGTGGGGAAGTACTACTGTTTCCCGCGGCACGAGGACGACGGCAGCGGGACCACGCTCGATGCGAGGGTCATCAGCCCCTGACGCTGCCGTGCCGTGCAGGAAGGTTCAGCGGGTGGTGCACGTGCCCTCGCTGCCGTAGGCAGAACGGCTGGTCCTCGCCGAGTTGTCCGGCGTCGCCGGCCGCTACGGCACCGGCAGCGACCGGGATGCGGATCCGGGCCAGGCGATCGCTACGGTCCACGCGGTGACCAACCGACCGCGGCTACTCAGTGGCGGTGCGTGTCGGGTGAGCACGGATGATTCGCGTTGTGGCGCGGCAGGGGCGACCCGACGCACCCGGCGTCGTATTCGGAATCTCCAATTCGGCCCGCGACCTTGTAGCATGCGGCGGACGACGGCCGGCAGCCAGAGCGCGGCTCTGGTACGACTCGGTGGGCGGCTCTGCCGGGTCGGGCGGCTGCGGCGCCGGTCAGGCCGGGGCCGGAGTGAGAGAGGAACCTGCTCGGCGTGTTCCAGGAATCGGACCGGACCCGGATGGCCGGCGGAAACTCAATTGGCGGGGCACCAGGCGCTGACCGGCCGGAGGCGTGGGACGCGGAGCTGGCCAGAACGGTGCGGCACGTCGCCGTGCTGCGCACCGGGTTCTACGTTGTCGTGCTGCTGGTCGCCCTCGGCGGCCAGGTGTCCGGGGCCATGGAACGGCTCGGCATGCCCTGGTACGTCGCCCTTCCCGCAGTTGGAGCGCTGGAGCTGGGCGGCGTTGTGGTGCTGGCAAACGCCGATGTACGCCGTCGACTAGGCGAACGAGCAATGATGTCCCGCGTGTTGTCGGCCGGCATCGCGACCGCCGCGGTCGCCTTCAACTGGCTGGCTCACAGCAACCACCTCGAAGGCGGTTTCTACGCGGGCATGTCCCTGCTCGGTTATCTGGTGTGGCTGATGAACACCGAGAACCAGCGGCGGGACCGGCTGCGCGCCGTGCGGCAGCTGCCACCCACGACGCCGGCCTACGAACCGGTCGGGCACTGGTTGCGACGCCCGTGGCTGACCCGCCGTGCCCGCTCGCTGGCCAAGGCCGACCCCGGCCTGGGGCTGTACGGGTCGCTCGACGCGGCGCGCGCGCAGATTCGCGCCGAGCGGCGGCAGGCGGCGCTGAGCAAGGTGTTGCACCGCAAGATCAGTCGAGCGCTGGACGCCACCACCGCGGACATCGCCGTGGCGGTGTACGACCTCGACGAGATCGCGCGGCGACTGGCCGAGCAGGCGGACTACGACGGGCTCACCGCGCTGATCGCCGCCGATCTGGCACCTGCGCGCGTGCTGGCCGGGAACCTGCCGGTACGCGGCCGCCGGCGGTGGTGGCGTCGGCGCGGTCAACCCGACCCCGCCGCACTGGCCTCGGCCGCGCGGCTGCTCGCCGACGCCCCGGAGCGGTTGCTCGCCCACGCCCCCGAGCCGCTCGCCGTCGCGGCCCCCTCGCCGGACGCCGCACCCGCGGCGGACGCAGCCTCCCGCGGCTCAGCGCGGCCAGAGTCGGCCGGGGACGCCGTGCAGCAGGCGAGCGCCACCGAGCAGGCGGGAGACGGGGCCGAGCGACCGGGATCGGAGCGGTCCCCGGCGACGCCGCACCGCACCGACCGGCAAGTGGAGCGGTCCGGAAGCGCGGGCCAGCTCACCTCGACCACGGATCAGCCCGAACCGCCCCGCGCCTCCGACTGGGCGGCCCTGCACGCGGAAATCGCCCCGCTCCTGCCGGCAGCCGCACCGCGCCGAACGCCACGCAACACTGCAGGCCGGTCGGCCACCAACCGGGCGGAGGCGCAGCCGGCCACGGACGCGCCAGGCTCGGTCGCGAAGCCGGCCGACACCGCGCCGCCCGCAACGGCCCGTAGCGCGGCTCCGACGTCGCGAGCCGCCAGGGGACAGGCACGTGTCGCCCGAGTCGCTGACCCGGCGGGTGAGCCGGGGCCGATCGCGTCCGTCACGCGAGAGCTACCCCTGGTGGCCGGGCGGGACCTGCCGGACCTGGTGGACACCGCGGCGAGTCGGACCACGCCACCCGTCGCGGCCCCCGACGCCGGGGAAGGAACCAGCGAGCAACGACCAGCTTCGCGATCACGGCAGCGCCCGGTGGGACGACGCGGCCCGGCGACCGGGCTCGGAGACCGTCCGGCGGCGGTCGAGCACCCGGTCGGCTGAGGCCGGCGTTTCAGGGCGTCGACCCCCCGCGCGCAGAGCGCGAGGTCTCGGCCGCGGGCGGCGAACTCCCGGGCCATCCGGGCGCCCAGTCCGGCGCTGGCGCCCGTGATCAGGATGTTCTCTGTACGCCCATCAGCGCACCGCCGCCGCGGCGGCCCGGCCGGCGATGCGGCCGGAGAACAGGCAGCCGCCGAGGAAGGTGCCCTCCAGCGAGTTGTAGCCGTGCATGCCGCCGCCGCCGAACCCGGCGACCTCGCCCGCGGCGTACAGTCCGGGCAGCGGCTCGCCGTCCACCCGCAGAACCCGGCCGGCAAGGTCGGTCTGCAGCCCGCCCAGGGTCTTGCGGGTGAGGATGTTCAGGCGTACGGCGATCAACGGTCCCGCCTTGGGGTCGAGCAGCCGGTGCGGCGTGGCCACCCGGACCAGCCGGTCCCCGCGGTAGGCGCGGGCCCCGCGAATCGCGGTGATCTGGGCATCCTTGGTGAACGGGTTGGTGATTTCCCGATCCCGGGCGACGATCGTACGTTCGAGGTCGGCGAGCTGGATGAGCGGCTCGTCGGTCAGCTTGTTCATGCCGGTGACGAGTTCCGCGAGGGTGTCGGCGACGACGAAGTCGGCGCCGCGCTGCTTGAAGGCTTCGACCGGTGCCGGTGCGCCGGGACGGATGCGGCCGAGGACCTGACGGACGCTGCGCCCGGTCAGGTCCGGGTTCTGCTCCGAACCGGAGAGAGCGAACTCCTTCTCGATGATCTTCTGCGTGAGCACGAACCAGCTGTGGTCATGGCCGGTGGCCATGAGGTGCTGCAACGTGCCGAGGGTGTCGAAGCCGGGGAAGAACGGCGCCGGCAGTCGGCGGCCCTTCGCGTCCACCCACAGCGACGACGGGCCGGGCAGGATCCGGATGCCGTGCCCGGGCCAGATCGGGTCGAAGTTGTGCAGTCCCTCGACGTAGTGCCACATCCGGTCGGGGTTGATGATCGTGCCGCCGGCGGCCTGGGTGATGCCGAGCATGCGGCCGTCCACGTGCGCCGGCACACCGGTCACCATGTGCTTCGGCGGCTTGCCGAGCCGGGCCGGCCAGGCCTCGCGGACCAGATCGTGGTTGCCACCGATGCCGCCCGAGGTCACGATCACCGCTGGGGCGCTGAACTCGAAATCGCCCACCGCGACCCGCGAGCTGGTCACGCCGCGTGCGACCGCGCTGGGCTCCAGCACGGTGCCGCGGACCCCGGTGACCACACCCGCCGTGGTGAGCAGACCATCCACTCGATGCCGGAATCGCAGCTCGATCCGGCCGCGGGCGACGGCCTCGCGGACCCGGCGCTCGAACGGCTCGACCACGCCGGGACCGGTGCCCCAGGTGATGTGGAAACGGGGCACGGAGTTGCCGTGGCCCTCTGCCCGGCCGTCGCCGCGCTCCGCCCACCCCACCACGGGGAACAGCCGAAGACCCATCGCGCGCAACCAGGCCCGCTTCTCGCCCGCGGCGAAGTCGACGTAGGCCTCGGCCCACCGGCGCGGCCAGTGGTCCTCCGGCCGGTCGAACGCGGCGCTGCCCAGCCAGTCCTGCCAGGCCAGCTCGCGTGAGTCGCGAATGCCCATCCGCCGCTGCTCCGGCGAGTCGACGAGGAACAGCCCGCCGAACGACCAGAATGCCTGGCCACCGAGATTCTGCTCGGGCTCCTGATCGAGCAGCACCACTCGCGCGCCGGCATCCGCTGCCTCGGCGGCTGCGACGAGACCCGCCAGGCCGCCACCCACCACAATCACATCTGTGTCCACCAGCCCAGCCTTACGGACCCCATTGCCAAATGGGAGTTGTGCAGTGACGAAAATCTGGGTGGCTCTTATCACCGGTGTGACAAAGCGAGGGACCCGTGTCGGATGCCGTCCGCGACATCGAGCCTCGGCTCGCCACCCTGGGCACCCATGTCGGCGAGCACCTGAGGCGCAGCCGCGACGCCCTGCACGCACGGCTGCTGGACACCGTTCGCGCGGAGATGCGGTCACAGGGTCGCTCGCTGACCGGCGACCAGGGGCGCGGGCTGTCCCTGGGCGTGGAGACCGCGGTGACCGAGTTCGTCGAGGCCGTCGCCGACCCGGCCCGCGACCTCGAACCCACCAGGGCGGTGTTCCGGGCCCTCGGACGCACCGAGTTCTTCGAGGGCCACCAGGTCGACGCGCTGCGCGCCACCCTGACGATCGGGGCCCGCGAGATCTGGTCGTTCCTGGTCGAGTCCGGCGTCGACCGATTGTCCCCGCAAGAGCTCTATGTGCTGGCCGCCGCCCTGTTCGGTTACGTCGACGCCCTCGCCGGGTCCGCGGCCGAGGGCTACCTGCAAGCCCAGCAGGACACCTCACACGACTGGGCCGTGGCCCGCCGGCGGCTCATCACCCTGCTCGTCCAGGCGGACCCGCCGGGCGATACCGTCCTGCGCGCCGCCGCCCACGCGGCCCGCTGGCCCCTGCCCGCGTCAGTGGCCGTCGCCGCCGTCGACAGCGGCGACGCCGACCACCTGGCACGCGCCGTGGGCGGCGGCACCGTCGCCACGGTGATCGACAACGCCGTGCGGCTGGTTGTCGCCGATCCCGAGACGCCCGGGCGCCTCGCCCGGCTGCGGCACGTTCTCGCCGGCCGGCGCGCCGCGCTGGGCCCGAACGTCCCGCTCGCCTCGGCCCGGCAGTCGTACCGTCTGTCCGCGCGGGCCCTGCTGTTGCAGGGCGCCGGACGGTTGCCGGCCGATCACCTGCTGGTCTGCGCGGACCACCTGTTCGAGCTGATCACGCAGTGGGAAACGGGGCTCACCGACCTCCTCGCCGCACAGGAGCTGGCGCCGCTTTCTGAGCTGCCGAGCGCCACGCGGGAGACCCTGGCCCACACGCTGTACGCCTGGTTGCGCGCTCAGGGCCAGGTGATCCCCACGGCGGCGGCGCTGCATGCGCACCCGCAAACGGTCCGATACCGGCTCCGCACGCTCCGACGGCTCTTCGGCGCCCGGTTGCAGGACCCTGATGCGCGGCTGCGGTTGCACGTCGCCCTGGAACACCGGCTCGCCCGCTGAGGCGCACCGACGCCCGGCCACCGGTAGCCCGGTGCTCTCCGGTCCGCCCGCCGGCACCGGCGACGCGGCCGATGACCGGCAACCCGCGGCTGGCCGGGCTCAGCCGGCGGTCGGCAGGAGGGGATTCAGTTCGGTCGCGGCCACGTCACCGGGCCTAGCGCCGGGCAGCCAGGTGGCCAGGTCGTTGGCCTGCGCCGGGTTGGCCGGCGGGGTGACGGTCAGGCCGTCGGCGAACCAGATCACGGTCATCACCTCCCGCATGCCGCTCGACGCGTTGGGCAACGCCTTGTGCACGGTCCAGCCCGAGTGGAAGGTCGCGTCTCCGGCCGCCATCGCAGCCGGCGCCGCGATCGGGAACCGCCGGTCGGAGACGAGCCGTTCGAAGTGCTCCTCGGAGGCGTCGGAGATGACGACGTCACTGAGCGGACCGGCGGTGTGACTGCCACTGGCGAAACACATGCCGCCCGCCTCGGGACTGACGTCGACCAGCGGCATCCACATGGTGATGCACCGATGCCCGTCCAGCGGCCAGTACATGGCGTCCTGGTGCCAGGGCGTGTGACCGCCCTGCGGCTCCTTGAACAGCGCCTGGTCGTGGTAGAGCCGAACCCGCTCCACGCCCAGTAGCGCGGCGGCCACGCCCGCGAATCGGCTGGCCAGGCTGAACTCGGCCGCCGCCGGGTCGTGCCGCCACAGATTTCCGACCTGCAGGAACGCACGACCGTAGGTGTCGCGCTGGTCGATCGGCTTGTCCTCGGTGCTCAGCCGCCGTACGCCGTCCGCGATCACGTCACGGAAGGCGGAGACCTCGCTGGCGTTCGCGACGCCGCGCAGTCGGATGTGACCGTCGCGCCGGTACGACGCCAGGTCTGCGGCGGACACCGGGTACGGGCTGGTCAACGGCGGCAGGTGAGTGAGGGTCATGGCGGAACTTCCCTTCGCTCGGTGATGCTGTTTCGTCGTGCCTTGCTGTACCGACAGCCCACCAGACGGCTGATGGCCACTCCCGGAACGACCTGGCAGGAGGGGTACGTTGTGGTCTACCGTCCTGGGATGGCACCCGCCGCAGAGGTGGTGTCCCGACTCGGCGTCGCGCGTCTCGGGCACATACGACTCGCGGGGCGGATCGAGGGTGGAACCGGGATCCCGAGCCGTGCACCCCGCAGCTATCCGTCCTACGCCCTGACCTACGTCACCGCCGGGGCCGGCCGGTACCGGGACGCGACCCATGACATCCCCGTGGCACCCGGCACGCTGATCCTCGTCTTCCCGGGACTGCCGCACTGGTACGGCACGGCAGGCGACGCCACCTGGGACGAGACGTTCCTCGTCTTCGACGGGCCGTTGTTCGAGCTGGCCCACCGGTCAGGCGTCGTCGATCCCGCCCGACCGGTGCACACCGCGCTGCCGGTGGCCCTGTGGCAGGCACGCTTCGACGACTTCCGCCGCCGCCCCCGTGTCTCGTCGCCGGAGGGCGGCGACAGCGAGGGGTTGGAACTGTTGGGGCTCATCGTGGACGCGACCAGCGCCGCCGGCAGGACGATGGAAGGCGTGCAGGCTGGCTGGTTCGCCCGCTCGGTGGAACTGCTCGAGGGTGACCTGGAGACGCACCTGGGCATGCCGGAGGTGGCCCGAGCGGTCGGACTGCCGTACGAAACCTGGCGTAGAGCCTTCCGTGCTCGCGCCGGCGCCGGTCCACAGCAGTACCGGAACCGGCACCGGCTGGACACCGCCGCGGAACTGCTGCAGCACACGTCGATGAGCACGAGAGACATTGCCGCCGTCCTGGGATTCAGCGACGAGCGGCACCTCATCCGTCGCTTCCGCGCCCGCACCGGCATGACCCCCCGGCAGTTCCGCGACAGTCGGCACGGTCGAGGGGCGGGCCCGAGCTGAAGTGCCAGCGCATCGGGCCGAGCAGTGGTTCGACGAGCGGCGTCACTTCTACCTGATTCCACGCGGGCCTACTGCCCGCCGGTGTACGACACCATCGATGAGGCGGGTCTCGGGGGCTGGATCGGATTGCCGGGGTAGCCGTTGGGGGAGGGGAGCGGCCCGCCGGGGAGCTGGACCCCCTCGGAGTGTCGGCGGCCAGCTGGGTTCGCTGGCGGCGGAGACGGCCGGCGCGACCGGCGTGCGCATCGAGGTGCCGGGGCTGGCCGAGGTGGTGGCGCGCGGCGGCGCGAGCCGGCTAATGACCGAGGCGCGCCGGCTCACCACCGCGTTGAGCGCCTGACCCGCTGGTCGGCCTGGAACGTCGGTCGGCCGGGACACCCCGGCCGACCGGGGTCGACCCGGCCGCGTGAGCTCACGACAGGGATACCCATGCTGAGCATGGCGTCGTCGGTAGCCGAACCGCTCACGTGGCCGCCTCGCCGGCCGTTGTTCCGTCGGCTGCGGCGGCTGTTACCCAGCCCCGCGCGGCGCCGAGGTCGATGAGGGCCTGGCCGTACCGCCACAGTTCCGTGGAGGCGTCGCCGATGACCGACTTGCGGTCGCGCACCACGGCGTCGGTGACCCCCGGCGTCTTCCACGTCCCACCGCGGCTGTTGAAGTTGAGCAGGAGCGGCTGGAGCCGGTCCATCGCCTTGGCGAAGCGCGCCTCCGGCGTGGCCCGCTGCTCGAACTCATCCCACAGCGCCCGGAACTCGGCGGCCTGGTCGGCGGGAAGCAGGTCGAACAGCCGGTCCGCGGCGCGCTGCTCGCGCTCGGCTTGGTCGGCGCAGGCGGCCGGGTCGTAGAGGAAGCTGTCCCCGGCGTAGATCTCCACGAGGTCGTGCACCAGGACGAGCGCGAGGGTCCGGGCGACGTCGATCGGCTCGTCGGCGTACTCGGCGAGCAGCAGCACCATCAGGGCCAGGTGCCAGGAGTGCTCGGCGTCGTTCTCACGCCGGTCGGCGGCGAGCAGCGGGCTGCGCCGCAGCACAGTCTTGAGCTGGTCGACCTCCACGATGAAGCGCATCTGCGCGGCGAGCCGCTCGGGGATGCCGGTGGGCTGCTCGACTCGGTCGGCGATCAGGGGACCAGTGGTGTCCGCCGTCATCGGTCTGCCTTTCGGGAGTGCGGGATTAGCGGGCCACGTACTGCAGGACGACGCTCAGAGCCAGCAGTACGGTGGTCACGACCATGACGAGATTAGGCCGTACCCGCCGGGCGGCGCAGGCGCCGAGTTGTAGGAGGAACCCGACGAGCATGGCCTGGTCGATCGCGGAGGTGGCGACCGTGACGATGGCCATCGCCGCGAGCGTGGCAACGTCCAGTCCCGGCATGGTGCGCACCTCGGTCGGGGTGGGCAGCATCTTGACCGCGACGAAGAGCAGTGCGCCGGTGGTGGCCTGCACCGGGATGTAGGTGAGCACGGGCGTGGCGACGAGGCAGGCGATCAGCAGCAGGCCGGTGACGGCCGAGGCGATGCCGGTGCGAGCGCCGGCGCGGATGCCGACCGCGCTCTCCACGTACGCGACGTAGCTGGTGGAGCCGGCGACGGCGCCGACGGTGGTGGCGGTGCCGTCGACGAGCAGCGCCTGGCGCATCCCCGGCACCTCGCCGTCGGCGACGATGCTCGTGCGGGCGGACAGGCCGAGAACCTTCGCGACGCTGCCGAAGAAGTCAAGCGCGAACAGGATGAGCACCACGCTCCACGCTTTCGGATCGGCGATGGCCCCGAGGTCGACGGCGAACATGGCGTCGAACCAGCCGCCGGCGTCGCCGCCACCGGCGGGCTGGGTGAGCCCGGCGTAGGCGGCGTAGCCCGAGGCGGCGGCGATGGACGCGAGTACGGCGACGCGCAGCTTGAGCCGGTCCGCCACCAGGGCTACGGCCAGCCCGAGGTAGCAGGCGATCGCGGCCGGCGAGGTTAACGACCCGACACCGGTGACGCGGCCGCCCTCGGCGGTGACGATTCCGGAGATCTGCAGGCCAATGAGGCCGATGAACACGCCGACCGCGGTGGCCAGGCCGACGCGCATGCCGGCGGGGATGGCGTCGATGACGGCCTGCCGCAGCCGCAGCAGCGTCACGACGACCATCGCGACGCCGGACCAGAAGACCAGCCCGAGGGCCTGCTGCCAGCTGAAGCCGAGCACCGCAATGACGGAGAACGCCACCAGGGCGTTCATCTCCATGCCGGGGGCGACGGCGAACGGCAGCCGCGCCCACAGCCCCATGGCGAGGGTGGCCAGGCCGGCCACGACCACGGTGGCGAAGAACGCCGCCTGCTGCGGGATGCCGCCCTCGGCGAGGATCGCCGGGTTCACCACGACGATGTACGACAGGGCCAGGAACGTCGAGACCCCGCCGAGAAGTTCGGTGGTCAGACTGGAGCCGCGGGCGGTCAGGCCGAAGTACCGGTCCCAGGCCGGCACCTGTCCCATGGCCGGCGCGGCCGGCTCCTGCGTCGTGGTCACCGCGACACCGCCTGACGGTCGGCTACGCCGCTGATGGTGTCCCCGACGTCGCCGAGCACCAGCCGGGCGGGGTCGCCGGGGTCGACGGCGTAGAACCGGTCGTTGAGGACCCCCGAGACGTGCCCGACGTGCACCGTCGTGGCATGCCGGAGGCGGTCGGCGTACCGGGCCAGGGCGAGGGCGCCGGCGGCGGTGGAGTGGCTGGTGAAGATGTCGACGCGGGCACCCGGGGCGGCGGCGAGGTGCAGCGCCGCCATCAGCGTCACCCCGGAGGCGACGACGCCGTCGATCACCGCGACCCGGCCGTTGACGGTCGCCGGTGGTCGGCTGTCGAAGCCCACCAGCAGGCCACCGCGGACGGCGATGCGCTTGGCCTGCGGTGCCCACGCCGATGCCGCGCCGGGCAGGCACCCCAGCCGCTCGGCCAGGATCCGCCCCTCCCGCTGCGGCGCGATCACCAGGTCGGCGCCCCGGCACGCCACGACCGGCGAGACGGCCAGCCGTCCGTAGATCTCCTCCAGCGTGTGCAGGTAGCGGGCCTGGTCGTCGGCCGACTGCGTGGCCAGGTTCGCCACGCGGGTCAGCGAGTCGACGTGGTCGGCGACGGCCGGGTCGGTGTCCGAGGCCTGTACCACCGTGCCCGGCAGCGGGCCCTCGGCGTGCAGGTCGGCCAGGAGTGCGGCGTCGAAGAAGACGAACGTGGCGAACGTCGTGTCGAAGCGCTGTTCGTAGGCGGCAGCCGCCGCCAGCAGGTCCGCGTCCCCGTCGACGCGGTCGATCACCGTTGCGATGGTCACCGTTTGCCTCCCCTTGAGCGTGCGGACGATCAGTTGTCGGATGCCGAGCGCGCCCCGGTGAGGACCGCGGCAGGGGCGCGCAGCATCGCCGCCGCGACCGGCACGGTGACCGCGGCGATCAGCACCGTGGCGAGGAAAGCCCGGCGGAAGTCGGCGGTCTCGGGCGCGGGGCCGTGCAGCAGCACCAGCAGGGCCAGGCCGATCGCGCCGCCGACGTACTGCGTGGTGGTCACCAGCGCGGCGCCGGTGCCGTTGGCGGTCTCGTCCAGGTCCCGGGTGCCGGTGATGAACATGCCGGTGAAGGCGAGCCCCTGCCCGAGGCCGGACACGACCAGCCCGGGCAGCACACCGGTGAGGTAGGCGTGCTGAGCCAGGCCGAGTGTCAGCAGCCCGAGCCCCACCGCGCCGACGCCGAAGGCCACTATCAGCAGGCGGCGCAGACCCCAGCGGCCGGCCAGCCGCCCGGCCAGGCTGTTGCCGGCCACGATGGTCAGCGTCAACGGCAGGAACGCCAACCCGGCGGCGAGCGTGCCCATCCCCATGTCCCGCTGCAGGTACAGCGTCACCAGGTAGAACTCGGCGCCGAGGCTGGCCATGTACAGGGCCGCCACCACGCACGCGGCGCGCAGCGTGGCGACCCGCCACAGCCCCACCGGCACCAGCGCACCCGGGCGCCGCGACTGCAGCCCACAGACCGCCGCGCCGAGGACCACCGCCACGACGGCCCAGCCGGCCACGGCGCTCCAGGACGGGCGCTCGGCGGACGCCTGCGTGGCCGCCACGACGAGCGATACCACGGCGGCGGTGCCGAGCAGCGCCGCGGTCGGGTCCAGGCGTTGCCGGGCCGACGCGGCCCCGCCCCGCAGCAGCCCGGCCGCCGCCGCCACGCAGATCGCGTTGATCGGTACGGCTACCCAGAACACCCAGCGCCAGGAGAGCATGGCCAGCACGGCGCCGCCGACCACGACGCCGAGGGCCAGCCCGACCGCGCCGGTCGAGCCCCACACCGCCAGCGCCCGGTCCCGCGCCGGCCCGGCCGGCCATCCCCCGTTCAACAGGGCCAAGGTTGCGGGTGCCAGCAGCGCTGCCGCCAGGCCCTGACCGACGCGGCCGGCGAGCAGCAGCGCCCCGTCGTCGGCGGCGCCGGCCGCCAGCGACGACAGCGCGAACAGGGCATGCGCGGCGAGGAAGAGCCGGCCACCGCCGACGGCGTCGACGAGCCGCCCGCCCAGCAGCAGGAAGCCCGCGAAGACGATCGCGTAGGCGCTGACCACCCACTGCAGCGTCGCGGTGCTGAAGCTCAGCGCCTCGCCGAGCGAGGGCAACGCCACGTAGACGATCGAGAAGTCCAGCGCGACAACGAGTTGGGAACAGGCCAGCGCGAACAGCAGCCGTGACGAGCCCGGACGCGGCGCAGCGATGTCCGACAAGACGTGCCCCCGTGACGTACGTCGGCGGCCGGCCGCCGCCTTTCGTGGGGCCGCACCATGGGTGCAAGGTAACGAAACGATGGCAGCCGATCAACCCGATGACCGCCGAGCGTCCATGCGACCGCCACGCACGGTCACGAAAGCCGAAGCGTGCATGGCCCCGTTCACCGGGCTGAGCCGCGCAGTTTCGGCAAGTTGGCGACCATGCTGCGGCATGAAGGAACGGACGCGCTCCGCCGGGGCCGGCCGTGGGGCCTGCCGTTAAAAGAGCGGGTGCTACTGGTCGTGGCGGAAAGCCCTCCGTCCTTGGGACATGGATCTGATTTCATCAACCAGGGCCGCGTCTACGGGCATGCGACATCCTCTTCTGCCGCCGAGCGCGCGTGGCATGACAATCCGAGTGCGGGCGTCGACCGGGATCGTGTTGACTCTGGCGGTGGACCGTCAGCGGCTCAGCAGCATCGCGCACTCGCACCATCCGATCGCGGCCCCGATCTTCGGGGTCAACCTCAACCGGCTGCTGCGCCGAGCGGGCCGCCAACCGGAGGCTCGGGTCCTCGATCTCGGGTGCGGAGAGGGATCCTGGGCGCTGCAGGCCCTCGCTCACTTCCCCGACGGGCATGCGGACGGCGTGGACGTCAGTCCGTACGCCCTCGAACGTGCCGCCAGCGCCGCCGCCGAACGCGGCCTCGCCGACCGGCTGACGCTGCACGAGCGCGACGCTCGGACGTACGTGCCTGACGGCGATTACGACTTGGTGCTGTGCGTCGGGTCGACACACGCGTTCGGCGGATTCGGCGAGACGCTGGAGCTGGCCGGTCGGCATGTGAATGCCGACGGCATCCTGATGGTCGGTGAGGGATTTTGGCAAGTCCCGCCGACTCCGGAGGCCCTCGCAGCGCTCCATGCGAAGCCGGAGGACTTCACCGACCTCGCCGGCCTGGTCGACGCTGCTGAGCAGGCCGGCTGGACGCCGGTGTACGGCCATGTCAGCGACGCCGCCGAGTGGGACGACTACGAGTGGTCGTGGATCGGCTCGCTCACTGAGTGGGCGCTGGACAACCCCGGTCATCCGGATGCTGCCGAGGCACTCGCCGTCGCCCGGGAGCACCGCGAACAGTGGTTGCGCGGGTACCGCAACGTTCTGGGCTTCGTGACGCTGGTGCTACGCCGCATCTGATCGTGGTGCGGGTTCACTCTCATGCCGCCGACCGCGCCAGCGAGCGTAATTCGGCCTGCGTCTCTATCGCTGGGTCTCGAAGTGCTCCTTCATCGCCGGGTAGTAGTCGTCGAAGTCCGGTATCGGCTGTCCGGCGCGCGAGGCGACCAGCGCGTCGAGGTAGTACTCCCAGCCCGGTCCGATCTCGCCGACGCCCTCCGTACCGGTCAGGTGCTGCGTGAACCGAAGCTCGGTCACGCCCGCGCTCTCGACCAGCACCAGGTCCAGGTGCCAGCCGCCGTGCTCGTCGGCGGCGGAAACCGCTAGCCGGCGCGGCGGCTCGCACGCGTTGATGGTCATGTCCATCCAGGGCTTGCCCTCCTCGTGCGCCATCTGGACCTTGATCGTGCGTCCCGGCGCCGCGTCGCCCTGCCAGGGGCCGAACCAGCGTGCCGTGCGGGCCGGATCGGTGAGGCTCGCCCAGACGTCCGCCAGGGGAGCGCGGAACGTGCGGGTCAGTACGAGATCGTCGCCGAACAGTCGGCCGGTGGGTGTCGGGCTCATGCGGTCTCCTTCTGGGATGGGTGCCGCCCGGTGGCCGTGTGCCGCTCGCGGCGGGCGCGGTAGACCTCGGTCTCCAGCGCATCGAGGTGGTGCTGCCAGCCCGACGGGCGCATCAGCCGTCCCAGCCACCCGGCCAGCTCGTCGAGTGGCGCGGTGACCAGTGTGTAGACACGTCGGCGTCCGTCGGTCGTGTCGCGTACCAGGCCGGCCTCGCGCAACACGCGCAGGTGGCGGCTGACGGCCGGTCGGCTGATCGCGAACCGGTCGGCGATCTGGCCGGCCGAGAGTGGCTCGTCGCGCAGCATCAGCAGGATCTCCCGCCGCACCGGATCGGCGATCGCGCCCGCCACCTCGTCCACCCCAGAAGCGTAACCATGAGGTTACGCTTCTGGCAACGCAGTGTCCTGACGGGGCGGCCCCGGTGACGGAGCGGCTCCAGGTCAGACACGTCGGCTGGCATCGGAGGAACGCGAACCTCGGGTACCGATGCGATGACGGCCAGTGACAGGGGGCAAGAGGTGCGCGCCGGTGGCGACAACGAGGACGAGTCCCCGCCACGGCCGGCTCCGCGGGCCGGTCGGTGGATGACCAGGAGGACCACGGATACCCGACAGTGAACGTGCGGCCGCGCTGCTGGGCGCGCAGCGGCGCCTGCAGGCCGCGCAGCGGGCCGGCGGCGTCACCACACCTGCACCTCCGACACCTTCGACCCGGTCGTCAACTGCCCCTGACCGCACGACGCGGTTCCCACCCGCCCCCGAGGCAGGTAGGAACCGCGTCGTGTCGGGTGACAGCGCCAGCGGCTACAGCCGGTGCCGGACCCAGACGTTCCGCCCGCGTGACCGCCGGGAAACCTGCTGAGCGGAAGAACGCCGGCGGCGACCCGCCGCCCGATGCTGCGTTGAGCCAGGCGCGGGCGGTTTGGGATGGCGTAGCCCAGGCCGAAGGCCTGGCAGCATTTGGCCAGGCGCTGCGGCGTGTTCCAGGTCGTGCGGCGGATCAAGGCCGGAGCCTTGCTGCCGTTCATCTTCGTGGTCGTCGTCGCCGCAGCGGCGGCGGCCACCGGGGCTCACGTCTCGGACAGCCAGCCGCGCTCGTGGGCGCGCCACCCCAGCTGCAGGCGCGACTGCGCCCCCGCGGTCTTCATCAGGTGCTGCATGCGGCGTACGACGGTGCGCCGGCTCATCCCGAGGCGAGCCCCCGCCGTCTCGTCGGTCATCCCGGCGACCAGCAGGGACAGCAATTTGCGGTCCTCGTCGGAGATCTCGCCGAGCGCGGTGGGCGCGCCGTCGCCGGACAGCGCCAACGGGCTCGCCGCCGCCCACGCCCCCTCGAAGAGCGCGACGAGCGCTTCGAGCAGCGCGCACGGATGTGCCAGCACCGCCGCGTCCTGTGCGGCGTCCGTCCAGACCAGGGGGAGCAGGGCCAACGTGTGGTCGGCGATGGCGAGCTTCGTCGGCAGGCAGCTGGGCAAGGTGATGATCGAGAATCCGTCTGCGGGCCACGTCGCGCTGCGCGTCGCCCTGACCGACCGGGCCGGCAACCAGGTCACGCAGACCGTCTACCGCGCCTACGCGGTACGGTCCCGTTAATCACGCCAGCCGGGCCCGAGCAGCTCCTGACGCCGCTCGGGCCCGGTACGGCCGACTGGCGGGTGGTAGGGCACGATCCGAACATCCGCCCGCCGCGCATCCCAGGCCACGAGTGTGCCGGTCGTCGCGGCGGCCCCGTACCCGACCAGAGGCGGGTCCTGGCCGACAAGGCCTACAGCTTCCGCGCCAACCGGCAGCATCTCGCCCGCCGAGGCATCGCCGCGACCATCCTTGGTCAAGACCGACCAAGCCGCCAGCCGCCGAGAGAAGGATCCCCACGGCGGCCGATCACCGCGCTTCGACGCCACATCTACCGGCAGCGTCACGCCGTCGAGTGCGGCATCAACCAGCTCAAACGCAACCGCGCCCTCGCAGCCGAGACGACAAACTCGCCGTCCGCTCCCACGCCTGCACATCGTCAGCATCAACGAATGGCTCCGAGCAGGCTTATGAAACAGGGTTCTAGTAGGTGACGCGTACTCCCATCTCGGCCCAGGTGAGGCGGCCGACGACGCCGTCTGCGGTGAGCCCGCGCATGCTCTGGTACCACCGCACGCCCGACTCGGTCCTGGCGTCGAACTCGGTCAACGCCGGGCCGCAGCGGCGGGCGCCGATGAATCGTTTGACGAACCCCACGTCCTCGCCGGTGCTGCCGGTGCGGACGGTGCGGGATCCGGGCGCCCGGCCCATCTGGGGGGCCGGCGGCCGGGTGGCCGCCCGGAGCGCGGCGAGGGTCTGCGGTCCGACGGTGCCGTCGACTTCTAGCCCATGGGACTTCTGGAAGGATCGGACCCAGGCGGTGGTCGCCGGGCCGAACACCCCGTCGGCCCCTAGGCGGGCACCCACCCGGTTGGCGAGCGTCTGGAGTTCCCGTACGTCGCTGCCCCGGCAACCGGTGCGCAGGATCCGGTCACCCAGCTTCGACGGCTGGGCGGTGGCGATGCCCCAGGGGCGCAGGCTGTCCTCCAGGGCGCGGGTGTGGCTGACGCTGACGTGCAGGTGTTTGGTGTGGGGGTTGGATCCGGTGTAGCGAGCCGGCCGGAAGCTTCGCGTGCGGCTCCAGATCGTCCGGTTGAAGATGACGTACTGGGTGGACGGGTGCGCGATGCAATGCCGGACCACCAGCAGCGGGTCGATCCCGTCGATGTCGAAGTCCGCCGCGTTGACCGAGCGGTCGTCGCCGTCCGGGTTGTGATCGGACTTGCGGGCCTGATGCGCCGCGTCACCGATCCAGCCGTCGGACGCCTTGTCGCGGTGCGGCCAGCGGGTGTTGACCTCCTCACGTAGGACCCGGAGGGTCGGGGCCAGGTGCGCAGGCATCCTCAGTCCTCCTCTTCCAGGGCCACGGCAAGGTCGTATTCCACGGCCTCACCGATCCGGTTCTCCGGGTCGTCGTCCTCGTCGAATGTGGTCACCAGGTACTCGAGGTCTGTGTTTGCGGTGTCCATATGGTCCTCCTTCGGTCATCGCCCAGGCTGGTAGCCGGTGCCCCTTGGACCGGCGGCAGGCTCCTGCGGGCGGCCGGGCGGCCGGGCGGGCGGGCACACGGCCACGGCTCACGAATGACGAGCCTCGTGGCTCACCTTCGGAACCGGGGTGGGCGTCAGCAAGCGGAGAGTCGGCTATCGGCGCCATTGCTGGCTGTCCGGGTATTCGGCCCCGCCGATCGACGTCACGGCCGGAGAAGGTGGCCCAGTGCTCTCTGGTGTCCGCCGACGATGGACTCCGATGGCCTGATTGAGGCGTCAACCTTTCGGGTTGGGCCCTCATTGACCCTGGTGAGCCAGTTGACCAGGTGCGCTGTCCCAACGGCCGGAGGGGAATGCCGCTTCGGTTCGTGTCGTTGCCGCCACCGACGGCAACGTCCGAAGGGCGACAGTTTTTCGCTATCGATCACCCATAGCCTCCGGGAATCCCACTCCAGTCCGCACCGGACCCGTGGGAGACAAGGGGGACCCATGCATTCATGTGAACGGCGTGCCGACGACCGCCGTCGAACGGGTACATCGTGACCGGGGTCGTGACCGCCGTCGCCGCCGCCGGGCTGGTAACCGAGCACCCCGGCGCCACCCCACCCATGACTTACAACGTGCTGCTCCGCGTGCCTGCCGGCTCGGCCGCAGGCACGCCGACGATCGTGCAGGGCACCCTGCAGAACCTCGTCGGGGGCCGTCGTTCGCCGGCGCAGCGCTCCAGCCTGTCGGTGTTCCTTTGTCCGGGCGCGACACTGCGCGGCATCGCGTACTGGTTGCTGCGGACCATGAAGCCCACGGGAGCATCGGATGCCACCCCGTACGACGAGATGAACGTGGCCGAGGGCCTGTGGGGATGGAACCGCGACTACCTGGCCGCGCTGGGCGGCCCGACCGCCTGGCGTACCGGGCTGTGGCTGCCGTTGCCGGTGGAGGTCGCGGCGGGCGGCGCGCAGTGGGTCACCGACTGGGCGACCGTCGGCGGCTGGGCCGACCGGTTCCCGGCCGCGTCGGGGGTGTCCCTGGACGCGCCCGCCCAGCACCTACCGCTGCCTGACCCGGCCGCCCTGACCGCCGAGGTGACGATCTGGCGGGCCGGTCGGGACCTCGACGAGCTGGCCGACGCGATCGAGCGCGACCTGGTGGGCAACCCGTTCGAGGCGGTCTTCCGGATCGTCGAGATCCTGCGCCAGGTGGCGGCCGAGGACGCCGACGACGCCGTGGACCTGGCGGCGGAGGTGACTGGCCGGCTGACCGCGGTGGAGCTGGCGACGCTGGCCGGGGTGACCGCCGGGCACGGACTCTTGCGCCGCCTCTGGTCGCTCGTCGGCTCCAGCAGCGACGGGGACGCCGAGGACGCCCGCGACCTGCTCGGTCCCGCACTGGGCCTGACCCGTACCGGATCGGGAGCCTGGCAACCCCCGGGGGTGATCGGCCCGGCGGTCCTCCCCGACGAACTGACCCCGGTCCCGCCGGCCCCGCCGGTCAAGGGCAAGAAGCCGGCGCCGCAGGGACTGGTGGCGCCGTGGAAGGTGGCCGCGGAGAACCCCGGCGGACGACACACCATGGTGCTCGGCCGCGACCTCTGCATCGGGGTCACCGACAGCTACACCCAGAAGAACGGCACCAGTTGGAGCGGCCCCGCCTACGCGGGCCGGCTGGACCCGGCGCAGTTCATCCAATCGAACACGGCGGCCATCGGGTTCACCGCCGCCGCCGAGCGGGCGCGGCTGCGGGTCATCGAGCTGATCGCACCGAACGAGGGGCGACTGGACGCCGCCCGCGGCGCGGACAAGGGCACGCTCTCCACCGGCATCCAGCAGTGGTCGGCCCACCTCAACGAGGAACTGCCGGTGCTGCTGGCCCGGTTCAAGCGGGTCGCGCCCGACCACTACGACCTCTTCTTCGGCATGTACGGGTTGCAGCCGGAGCCGTGGTGGCGGGTGGGCGGCAAGGAGGCGGCCGTCGAGGTCGCCGACCCGGCCCAGGTCCGCGCGGCCAACCCGGAGGCGTTCGACGGCGACGGCGAGGCCAAGCAGGGCAAGGAATACGCGTTGCGGTATGCGGCGCTGTTCCGCGTGCCGCCCGGTGGCGGCCGGCAGCGTCTCGCCGAGCCGCCGGACAGCGTCGTCGCGGTTCTGCCCCGGCACGCGTTCTTCGGAGTGAGCGCGCAGGGCAAGGCGTACACGGTCGCGCCGGAGTGGTGCGGCCGGATCCGCCTCGCCTCGCTCTGCTCGGTGCCCTACAACGTGGTGCAGGTGTGGACCGCCGTGTGGCGGTTCGAACGGCTCGGCCGCCAGCCACTGGGCAAGGCCACGCTGACCGTGCGCGGCCGGCCGTACCGCATCCGCGACTTCGTCAGCTCCGAGTACGCCGCCGCCCTCGTCATCGACCAGCACATCAACGCCCCGTTCTGGGTGACCGAGGCGATCGACCGGGCGATCAACCGTACTGAGCGCGCCATCGCTCGGATGCCCGAGCCGATGCGCACGGAGCTGCGACCGTTCGACGAGGGCGCCTCAGCAGCGCTGCGCGCGCCGTGGTTGCGCCTGTTCCAGATCAACTACCTCGCCGAACGCAACCTCGTCGGCAAGGCCGAACGGGACACGCGGATCACCGGCCTGCACGACCGTTTCGACGAATCCAACGCCTGGAGCGGGCTCGATCCGGAACCGGGCACCTTCTCCGGGTGGGTGGGACCATGATCAACGTTGCCGGACTGCCCGCCGAGGTCGAGGATCTCGGGATCGCCTTGGGCCTGCTCGCCCCGTCCGGCGGCGGTGTCCGGCTGGTCGAGGAGTTCTTCGCCGACCCGTGGACGCGCGTCGGGAAGCTGGTCGCCAGCGATGTTCAACGCGCCGCGCTGGTACGCGCGATCGAGGGCATGCTGCCGGCCGCCCAGCCGCGCTTCCCAGCCGACGGCGCGGGGGAGCTCGGCCGGCCCGTCCGGCACGTGCCGCTGCTGGAGGAAGGCGGCAAAGGCCAGGTCTACCTCGTCGTCGAGCGCACCGGGCTGGCCGCGTCCGCCCCGCTGACCCTGGCCATCGCGGCCGAGGCCGGGCCGGTCGCCGGCGGGCCCGCCGTCACCGCACGGGTGGACCTGCTGCTCGCCGCCAGCGGCACCGTCACACCCGTCGCGGCCAGCAAGAGCCACCCGATCCGGCTGCGGGCGCAGGCCCCGCTCGGCGAAAGCGGCGCCAGTGTGGAGGCCGCCGTGCTGCTGGTCGCCCCACCCGACGAGGGGCTGAGCCGGGTCACCGTCACCGTACGCGGCCTGCCCGGCACCACCGAGCCGCTCGTGCTGGACCCCGCCGCCGGCAGCGCGCAACTCGCCCTGCTGGTCACCGCGCTGCTCCGGTACGTCCTCGCCGAGGTCGGCGATGACGTACCGGCACCGGTGCAGCTGGTCGCGGCCAACCTGCCCGGGCTGCTCGGGCTGGCTCCGGGCCTGGTCCCGCTGCCCCTCGGCGACCTCGCCGCCGACCCGGCGGCCTTCCGTTCGTGGCTGGCCGCCCTGGTCGCCGCGCGCACCCCGGACGGCGCACCGGGACTGGTCGGCTGGTTGGACTCGGTCGCCGGGCTGCTCGGAGCCGACCCGTCCAAGCGCACCGACCTGCCCACCGACGCCGATCCGCTGCTGATCCCGGTTGTGGCCGGGCCACCGTCGGTCGACCTCACCGTGGCGGTGCGCAGCGACCCGGCGACCGGTACGCCCGCCCTCGTGCTCGGTGCCCGTGTCGGCTACCGCGGCACGGGTGCCCTCGACGCCACCGTGCTCGGCGACGCCGTCCTGCTGGTGGTGCCGCTGGCCGGCACAGCACCGACCACCCTGTTCGAACGCCTCGACGTACTGGTGGCGGCACCGGCCGGAGCGGGCCGGCTCTATCCAGCCGCGGGGGAACCGGCCGGCGCCGTGCAGGTCGGTGGGCTGCGCGCCGGGTTGCGGTACCGGGCGGCCACCGGGGCGATCACCCCCCTGTTGGAGCTGCGGGACGTCACGGTCGCCATCGGCGACGAGCCGAACCACCTGGACCTCATCGACCTCACCGACGCCCGCTCGTTGACCGCCGCTGCGCAGTCGCTGCTCGAGGACGCGATCGACGCGGGCCTCGGCACGGCGGCCGGGCCGGTCGAGGCGTTGCGGCGCCTGCTCGGGCTGGGCACCACCCCGGGCATCGACCTCGGCCTGCTGACCACCGCACCGACCCGTGCGCTCGCCGCCTACTACCGTCAGCTGCGCCAGCAGCCCGGCGGCTGGTCGGGCGTACTGGAGGACGTGGCGCGGCTCGCAGGCGCCGTCGCCCCGGTGGTGACCGGCGCGGGCAGCGTGGCCGAGCCGTGGCGGGTGGCGGTGCCAGCGTTCGCCGCCGTGGACGGCGCCCCGATCGCGCTGGAGCTGATCCTGTGGGACTCCGGCACCCCGGCCGCCCCCGTCGTCGAGCTCGGGCTCGGCCTGCGCGGCGGCGGCCACCTGGACCCGTCCCTACCGTGGCGGGTGGACGTGCGCGCCGGGCTGGCGTCGATCCCTCTCGACGCGGTCGACGGTCCGGCCTGGCTGCGCGGGGTCACCGCCACCGTGGCCTTCGACCCGCCCGCCCTGGCGACGGACATGCCGGTGCGGGTCTCCACCGGCGGCATACGCCTCGACGTCGGCTGGTCGCTCGGGTCGGCCGTCACGGTCAGCGCCACCGTGGACGATCTCGCAGTCAGCGTGGACGGAGTCGCACACGTCCTCGGCGATGTCGTGCTGCCTCCCGCCGGCCCGATCGACCCCACCGCGGCAGACCTGGGCCTCGGCATCGACCCCGCCGCGCTGTGGGGCGCCGCCCGGGCGCTGCTCGCCCGGGTCGCCGAGTCGTGGGCCGGCCCCACCGCCCGGGACCTGCTGGCCCTGGTCGGCATCGCCGGTCCGGCGACCACCGGCCCGTTCGCCGGACTGCCGCCGCTGCTGCCTCCCGACCCGGCCGATCTGTCCACGCTGCTGGCCGATCCGGCCGCCGCCGTACGCGGATGGCTGGCCGGGCTGGCCCGCGACGACACCGCCCGGACCGACGGCGGCGTGCCGTATCTGCGAGCCCTGCTGCAGCTTCTGCAGGCCGCCCTGACCGACCGACTGCCCGCCCTGCCCGGCCAGCAGCTGCCGCCGGTCGACCTGCCGGTCACCGGCACCGGCACTCCGGCCGTGCCGTGGCGGGTGCCGATGCAGCGTCCAGACGAGGACGCGGTGGAGCTGCTCGCCTGGCTGGAGCCGGAGGGCCCGCCGGCCCAGTGGGCGGTGGCGCCGCTGATCGAACGGTTCGGCGCCTCCGACTCCCCGCAGGACCTGGCGGGGGACGAGCTGCGGATCACGAGCACCGACGTGCTCGAGGCGGCCGACGTGGCCGCGGCCTATCTGCCCGAGGTCGCCAACGCGATCGCCACCGTGGACGCCGCCCACGCCGCCGCCGCGCTCGCCGCTCTGTCCGGCGTGCTCGCCGAGGGCGACGGGCTGGTGCCCGCCGACGCGGCGCTGCCCGTGGAGCCCGGGTGGCGGGCCGGCACGCTGGTCGCCGCCACACACGACACCCTCACCACCACGCCGGGCATCGTCGCCCAGCTGCGCGACGAGATCACCGCCCGGAGCGCCGCGGCCGGCGACGACTGGGCCGTGCTCCTGCTCGCGCCCCCGCTGGCCGGCGTGCGGCCGTGGGACGACCTGCTCGCCGACGTTGCTGCGGACCAGATCGCCACCGTGGACCTGCGGGTGCCCGGTACGCCGCCGAACCTGGTCGACCTCGGCACGCTGCCCGCCGCCCGCTGGTACGTGGTCGATCTCGCCGACGACGGTACGCTCCCCGCCGCCACCGCGCTGGCCGCGCTGCGGCACGTGCACGACGCGGTACGTGCCGTCCGCCCTGGTGTGCGCACCGTGCTGGTCGGGCACTCGTATCTCGGCCTGGTCGCCCGGCAACTCGCCGCGGCCGTGCCCACCCAGTTGCTCGGCCTGATCACCGTCGGCACCGTGTTCGACGGCACGCTGCTGCCTCTGGACGCGCCCGCGGTCGCCGACGGGGTGCGGCTGGCCGCCATGCTGGCCCCGGCCGGCCTGCCGGCCACGCCGCTGCTCGACGCCGCCCTGGGCCTGCAGCGCCGGCTGCTCGACGGCTACGCCGCGGTCGAGCCGGGCCAGCAGGCCCGACCGGCGCCACTGCCCGCCGCCGCATTCACCCGCTGGCCCGCCACCCCGGTGAACCTGCAGGGCCTACCGGCGCTCGCGCTCTTCGGCAGCCTCGGCGACGTCGACGGCAACGGCGGAGCCGGTGGGCTGCACGCCGCTCTTGTCGCGGCGCTGACCAGCCAGACCGTCGCCGGGGCCGGCCCCGCCGAGCTGCCCACCCACGCGGTCGCCGCGGTACGGCTCGCCCTGGACCTGGGCGCACCGGTGGCCGGTGACCCCGACGTCGACGTGGACGTGCGTCTCGGCCTCGGCGCCGTGGCGCTGCACCCCGGGGCAGCCGACGCACCGTCGGCGCAGGTACGGATCCAGGTCGCCCGCCCCGACGGGTGGCTGCTCGGCGGACCCGGCGTCGGCGCCCCGCTGCCCGCCCGGGTCCGGGCGTTGACCGTGCGCGCCACCGTCCGCGCGGGCGATTTCGGCCCGGTCACCGAGGTCGAGGTGGTGTTGCACGACGCCGCTCTGCGCGGCGACGCCTCCACCGCGGTGGACCTGCTCGACCCGCGGGCGCCGGAGCTGCTCGACGCGCTGGTGCGGCAACTCGACCGGGTGGCCGCCCCCGGCGGCCGGCTGACCCGGCTGCTGACCGAGCTCGCCGCCCTGGGCGTCATCCACCGAGCGACACCCGGCCGCCCGGCCGCGGTGCTGGCCGACGCGATCACCGCGCTGCGTACCGACGCCACGGCCTGGCTGGCGCCGCGGCTTCCGGCGCTGGTCGACCGGACGGCGGGGCTGCTCGGCCTGGTCCGCGACCCGAACGCCCCCGCCGGCGGGGGTCCCTGGCGGCGGCGCGTCGGCGGGCTGCCGGTGGAACTGGTGCTGGAGGCACAGCCGTGGCGGCTCACCGCCCGCACCACCGGGACCGGGCTTCGGCTCGGCCACGGCGTCACCCTGACCGGGTCCGCCACCGTCCCGCTGGCTGATCCGACGCCGCAGGTGCAGGCGGCCTTGGCGGTCGGTGGCGTCACCCTCACGGGCACCGACGGTGCGGTGTCGCTGGCCGCCCCCTGGCTGGCCGAGCCGGTCGGGCTGCTGCCGGCCGGCCCGGGGCTGGCGGGTCGGCTCGCCTCGCTGCTGCCGCGGCTGTTGGTCAACGGGGCCCTGGGCGTCCTGCTCGAACAGATCGCCGGCGGCGACGTCCGGGTGGCCTCCCTCGACGGGCTGCTGACCGACCCGGCGGCGTGGGTGCAGCGCACCTTCGCCGGCGCTCCGGGGGCACCCCCGCAGGCGGCGCCGCTGGCCGGCCTGCTGCGGCTGGCCGCGGCGCCCCTGGGTCTGGCCGCCGACCCCGCGCATGCGCTCACGCTGCCGGGCGGGATCAGCCTTGACCTGCTCGACGTGGGTCCGGCCGACGCGCGGGCGTTGCGGCTCCTGCTCGCCACCGACGAGCCGATCGAGCTGTGGGACGTCGACGGGGCGCCGGCCACTCTGGACCTGACGCTGCACCTCGACGTCGACGCAGCCCGGCAGGTCCGGCCCGGCGGCGAACTGACCCTGCACCTGCCGCTGCCCGGCGACTGGGGCGCCCTCGACCTGCGCCTGGGCGCCGACGCGGGCGGCCTCTCCGTGGCCGTCACACCGGCCGCGCTGGGAGCCACGCTCACCCTGCTGCCGACCGTGACCGGCATGGACACCCTGGTCCAGGCGGCCGGTTCGCGGCTGCTCCCCGAGGTTCTCGACCGGCTCACCGAGGGCATCCGCGCCCGTGACCCGCACCCCGCAGTACTCGACGACGTGCTGGATGTCGCCGAGGCGCTCGGCGTCTACGACCCGCAGGCCGCCCCGCACGGCTTCGCCGCCCGCGCGGGCGCGCTCGCCGACCTGGCCGAGGACTTGGCCGCCGGCGGGCTGGCGGGCGTCGGTCCCGCCGCGGCGTCCGCCGCCGTCGCCGTGCTGCGCCGCGTCCTCGGCGCCGCGCAGGTGCCCGACCCGTCCACGCCCGGCGAGGTGGTGGTCCGGGTCGGCGTGCTCGGCGGCACCGTCGAGCTGCGTACCGACCTGGCCGCGTCACGCCCGGCGCTGGGCCTGGCGGTGCGGGGCGTGAGCGCCGGAGCGCTCACCGCCGACGTGGTCGTGGGCTACGCCCACCCGAACGTGACGGCCGAGCTGACCGCCCAGGCGTACGTTGACACCGGTCTCGGGGTGGCGCTGCGCGCCCGGCTGTCCGCGCGAGCCACACCCGAGGGACTGGCCGTCCGGCTCGGCCTGCTCGGCACCGACGACGCGGGCACCGGGGAACTGGCCGTCCAGCTCGCGCCGGTGGTGCAACTGCCCGGGGCAGCCGAGCTGGCGCAGCTCGCCCAGCGGCTCGTGGTGCCCATGGCGGGCACCCTCGCGCTGCGCGCCGCCGAGCCGTGGCTGCGACAGCCGCTGTGGCCCGGCGGACGTACCACCGGTCAGATCCTCACCGGCGCCGGCGTGGCGATCGACACCGCCGACGGGATGCGCATGGCCGCCGCGCTGCCCACCCCGATCGGCCTGCTGCGCGGGGCGCTGGACGCGGTGGCCGGGGTGGCCGTGCCCGTTCCGGGCGGGCTGGCCCTGTCCGTCGTCGCCGACGGCGCCCGGTACGGCGTCGTCCTCCGCGGCGAGCTGACCCTGCCCGCCGGGGACACTGCGGTGCAGCTGCGCTTCGGGCTGCCCGGGACGCTGGACGTCGGGTGGGGACCGGCCGGCCAGGGTGTGGGTCTGCTGCTGCTGGACCTGACCAACACCGCCGCGCCGCAGCTACGTCCGGTGCTACGCCTCGGCGGCCTGGGCATGCGGGTGGCGGCCGCCGCCTCCGGCAAGGCGCTGGTGGCCACCGGCGGGTTCCGCCTCGGCGCGGCCAGCGCCCACGTTCGAGCCGACCTAGCCCTGACCGGCTCGGCGGCGCTGGGCCGGCCCACGGTCGTGGACGGCGCGGTCGTCGTGGAAGGGCTGGGCTTCCCGATGGCCCCTGGTGGTGGCGGATCCAACCCGGTCGCGGCGTCGCTGCTGCAGACCGGTGGTGGCGGTGACGCCACCCCGGCGAACCCTCCGATCGACGTGCTGGTGGCCCGCGGCGGGGGCCGCTGGCTGGTGCTGTTCGGCGGTAAGGCGGAGGCCCGGTTCGAGATCAACCGCAGTTACGGCCCGCTGCACATCGCCGAGCTGGCGCTGCTGTACAAGGCCGCCACGGCCGGGCCGGGCAAGGTGGGGGTGGCCGTTGACGGTGGCGTCGCCGTCGCCGGCCTCACCCTGGACGTCGACGACCTGTCGCTGCTGGTGCCGCTGCGTAACCCCACCGACCTGAGCGCCTGGGAGGTGGACCTCACGGGACTGTCGCTGTCGTTCACCTCACCGGGCGTGTCGATCGCGGGCGGGCTCGTGAAGGTCACCGGCGCCAACGGCGTGCAGTACGACGGCATGCTGTCGGTCGATCTGGCCGGACGGGGGCTGACGGCGGTTGGCTCGTACGCCCGACCTCGTGACGACCTCGGTGAGTTCACCTCCCTGTTCGTGTTCCTGTCCGTCGGCTTCCCGCTCGGCGGACCGCCGTACCTGTACGTGCTCGGACTCGGCGGCGGCGCCGGCTACAACAGGAAGCTGCTCGTGCCCCGCGACCCGCAGGGCGTGACCGCGTTCCCGCTGGTCAAGGCGATTGACGACGGCGGCTTCGAGGGCGCCGGTGGACCGATGGGGGCGCTGGCCCGGATGTCCCGGGACATCCCGCCGGCGCGCGGCGCGTTCTGGCTCGCCGCCGGGGTCAAGTTCACCACCTTCCAGCTGCTGCACACCACCGCCCTGGCGTACGTCTCCGCCGACCGCGGGCTGGAGGTCGGGCTGCTCGGCCTGATGCGCATGGCACTGCCCGACTCCCAGGCGGCGGTGATGAACGTCGAGCTCGCCCTCGCCGCCCGGTACAGCACCGTCGACAAGGTGCTGTCGGTCCGCGCGGCCCTCACCCGCAACTCCTGGCTGCTCAGCCGCGACTGTCAGCTCGTCGGCGGGTTCGCCTTCGTGGTGTGGTTCGACCGGCCCGAGGTGCTGCTCTCCATCGGCGGCTACCACCCCAGGTTCCACAAACCGGCGCACTACCCCGACGTGCCCCGGGTCGGATTCCACTGGTCGGTCGGCGGCGGCGTGGTCGTCAAGGGCGAGGCCTACTTCACCCTGACCCCTGCGGCCGTGATGCTCGGGGGACGACTCGAGGCCTCCTACGACCGTTCGCCGGTGCGAATCTGGTTCGTCGCCGCCCTTGATGTGATCGTTCGCTGGGATCCGCTGAGCTACGAGGCGGACATCGCCGTCAGCATCGGCGCCCGCTTCACCATCAAAGTGTGCTTCTTCGCCTGTGCCCGGATCAACGTCAGCGTCTCCCTCGGCGCGTGGGTGCACATCGAGGGCCCGCCGCTACGCGGGACCGTCACCGTCGACCTGGCGATCGCCTCGGTCACCGTGCGGTTCGGCAAGACGCAGCCGCAGAGCTTCCCCGACTGGTCCCAGTTCGCCACCAAGTACCTCAGTGGCGGTGACGCGGCCAAGCCGGCAACCGCCGCGACGGTGACGGCCGGCAACCTCCCGCCCGCCATCGGCAGCCGGCCCGACGGCACGCTGGAGCGCCCCTGGTCGGTGGCACCCGAATTCGCCGTCCGTGTGGAGTCGCTGATGCCGCTGGCGACCTGGCGACTGGCCAACAGCGGTCGCCCGGACGACCCCACCGGCGGACGGACAGTCGAGGTCGTGCCCTCCGGCAACAAGGTCGGCCACGTGAAGGCCGCCCTGGTCGTCACGGTCGACCAGCGCAGCGGCACCACCTGGACGGCCGTACCGACCGCCCAGGTGCAGGCCCTGCGAGCGGCCACGACCACGACCGGATTCCCGGCCGGCCTGTGGGACGGCAACCTCGCCGGGGACCGGAACAACGGTTCGCAACCCACGATGGTCCAGGCGTTGTCGTCGGTGAACCTGGCAGCTCCGGTCACGGTCTCCGAAGCCACCGGGGCGCTGGGCGACGTGGCGCTGGCCACGATGATCGAAGAGGAGCAGCAGCGGCACCTGCCGCTGTTCGGCGCCGGCGCACCGGCTGCGGCGCCGTCGGTCCTGCGCCGCCGGACCGCGGTGGCGTCCGAGTCCGGCACCGCCGTGACGGCCCTGCGGGCGGCCGGTCCGGCCGGTCCCCGCCTGCGCGCGACCGTGTCCGCCGACCAACGGCGCGGCCCGGTTGCGCCCGTTGCCGCCCGGTTCCACGCCGCCCGGGCCACCGGCGACCCACTGCCGCTGGGCAGCACCCAGATCTGGGACACCTCCGGCGCGCCGGCACTGCGGCTGCGCCTCGACGAGGGCGCCACACCGCTGCGGCTGGCCACCTTCACCAGCACCGGCGCGCCGATCAGCGACGGCCCGGCGCGGGCGGGCGCGCGGGTACCGGCCGAGGCCGGCCACGCCGTGGTGACCCCGGCCGCCGGCGACACCGCCGGCTGGACCGCGGACACCCCGCTGATCCCGGTCACCGACGGCGTGCTCCTCGCCCCGGGCGCCACCATCCTGCTGCCGGGTCCGTGGCGCCCGCCGGCCCGCTACCGCCGCGCCGGCGCGCACGTCCCGGTGCCCGCGGCGCTGCTGACCGCCGCCGTGGACGGCCTGGTCACCACGCTGCCGGTCACGACCCGCAGCGTCGTGGTGGCCCTGGAACCGGCCACCGCCGGCGCCGACCTCGCCGACGTCCGCATCGAATCCGAGGGAGTGCGGGTGAGTAGCCGCGAGGACGCCGCGCCGGACCGGATCCTGCTGACCGTCGATCCCGAGCCGGGGGCGCGCACCGTCTCGGTGCAGGTGTTCGCCGGGAACGGCTGGCGGGTGTGCGCGGTGATCGGCACCCGGGACGACGCCGTTGACCCGTACGACCCGGCCGCCCGGGTCGCGCTGGCCCGGGTCGCCACGCCGGCCGCCGTGCCGGCAGGGGACTCCGCCGCGGTGCGGACGGCGGCGCGGCGGGCGGCGGTCGTCGAGGCGGAACCCGCACCGGCGGCACCGACACCAACGGCGGCCTGGGTCGCCTTCGACCACGACGAGACGGAGGCGTGATGCCCGAGGCACCCATCGCGGCGGGCTCGATCCGGCTGCACGACAAGGTGGCGCCGTCGCTGACGGCCGGGATCTACCGGTTCCGCAGCGCGCTCGACGTGCGGCGCACGACCGATCCGGGTACGGCGCTGGCACCGCCGCCGGAACACGCCACCCACGTGCAGGTGAGCGCGCCGCGCCTCGCCCTGGACGCCAGCGAGGTCGCCGCGCAGCACCCGCCCCGGGACGCGGTCGGGGCGTTCGGCGACCGGCTGCCGCACGTCGTGCTGGGTCGCCGGACCCTGCCGTGGGAGCGAAGGTTCTCCGACGGCACCCCATGGCTGGCGCTGCTGGTCGTCCGATCCGACGAGGCGAGCCTGGTGACCGGGCCGCTGCGCACCATTGTCGGCGAGACCGCATTCTCCCGCCTCAACAGTGCCGAACCGGTGGACGGCAACCGTACCGTCGTCGGTTTGCGGGCCAAGGACCTGCCAACCTTCCGGGCCCTGCTGCCCAGCCGGACCGACGTGGGGCTGCTCACCCACGTCCGCCAGGTCAATGTCGCCGACACCGCCCTGGCCGGCCGCGACGACGACGGCTGGTTCGCCGTGGTCACCGCCAACCGGCTGCCTCTGGGCGGATCGAACCCGGTCACCTACACCGCCTGCCTGGTCTCCCTCGAGGCACGCGAGGACGCCTGGTCCACCACCACAGGCAGCCCGCCCACGCTGATCGTCCTCGCCTCGTGGCCCTTCACCACGAGCACCGCCGGGGGCACCTTCGAACACCTGGCCGCGCACCTTGACCTCGGCGCGTTCGCGGCACCACCGGCCGGAGCCCCGGCCATCGTGGACAGCGCCGGCTCGCTCGGTCTCGCCGGCACTCGTCGCGACGGAACACCTACCGTCATGGGCTACCGGCCCCCGCTGCTCGGGTCGGCACCCGACCCGCTACCCAACGGACCAGCCGACGTGACCGCCGACGCCGCCTTCGAACTCGGCCGTCTCCTCGCCGCCGCCGACGGCCGGTTCATCCGCGAGGTGGTCGCCTGGCACCGCGCCACCGACGACGCCGCCCGCTCCGGCAATGCGGCGAGCGTTCGCGCCGGCAGCGTCCACTCGTACGCCGCCGGCGGGCCGATGCTTCGCCGCGCCGCCGTCGCAGCGGCCGACAGCGACCCGCTGGCCACGCTCGGCGAGACGTTCGCGCAACGGCTGCTGTCCCGCACGACCCGCGCAGACCTCTGGCAGGCCCACCCGGGCGGGGCCAGCCTCATTCCCCGCCAACTGCCCCGGGAAGGAGAACCGTCGTGACGACCCAACTGTCATCCGGTGCCCGGCTGCTCGCCGAGCGGCTCGGCACCCTGCTCGGCGGCCCGCCGACCGCCACGCCCGACCCGCAGGCGCGACGCCGCGCCTTGGCGGCGAGGGCCACGACGACGGCCGAGACGACCACCGCCACCGCGACGGCCGTGCCGCCCCTTCCCGCGTACGTCGAGCACCTGCTGGCCCGCTGGAGCCTCCTGCACGACCTGCCCTTCCGGTACCTCGTCCCCGACGCCCGACTGCTGCCCGCGGAGTCCATCCGGTTCTTCCGGCTCGACACCGGCTGGCTGGAGCAGCTACGGGCCGGGGCGCTGGCCGTCGGTGGCGACGGCAGCCGGGAACGCACCGCCACCCGTACCCTGCTGCCCCAGGTCAGCACCGCGGTGACCGAACAGCTGCCGCTGGTCCGGGAGGTGCAGCGGACCCGCATGTCGATCCCCGTCGCGGCCGACCTGATCACCGAGGCGCGGCTCGCGGGGGAGCTCAGCGCGACGGAGGGCGCCGTCCCGGTCACCGGGTTCCTGCTGCGCTCGGCGTTGGTCAGTGGCTGGCCCGGCATGGAGGTGCGGGCGTGGGCGAGTGACAGCCCGGCAGACGTGCCCTCCGGTGTCGATCCGGACGTCCTGGCCCGCAACCGCCCCGACCTGGTGGTCGAACTGCTGCGCCTGGAGCGGCTGTCGCCGTCGGTGCTGATCGCGCTGTTCCGCGGCGCGCCCCGCCTGGTCTGGCTGGAGGAGCCGCCGCAGAGCGTGCAGTTCGGTCTGGAGGCCGCCGGGTCCGGCTGGCAGGTGCCGATCCGCGACGGCGCGGGACGCGACGTGGGCATGGTGGCCGTGCCGATGCGATCGGCCAGCCCGGTCCCCGGTGTCGTGGACGTCGCCGGCCTGGCCCGCGCCCTGGACCAGGCCCGCCCGCTGCCCCGCGCGCGCGGTGGTGCAGCGGTGGCGCTGTCCCTGCTGCAGGCCCCGTCCCGGCAACGGTTCGGCGCTTCCACCCCGCCGTCGTGATCCGCCGCTCCGCCGACCTCCGCCGGGCCCGGAGCACCGGTCGGCCCGCCCCGAACAAGGGAGCCTTCGCGTGACAACTCTTCTCGTCCCGGTCGCGCTCGACGTGCTGGTCGTCCGGGAACCCTCCGCCCCATCCGCCTGGGCGCGCACCGCCCTGACCCGGCCCACCCCGCCGGCCAGCGGCCGGGTCCAGCAGGACCTGCTGCCCGAACCGTTCAGCGCCCGTGAGAACGCCCGGCCGCCCGGCGCGCACCTGCACTGGGGCCTGCCCGACGGGCTGACCCGCGGCATCGCCGACGACACCGGGGCGACCACGTTCCCGCCGGTGCCCGACCGGTGGCTGGTGGTCCGGCTGTCCGGCCCGGCCACCCCCGGACCGCGCGCGGTGGAGGCGTGGCTGCTGCCGTACGCGGGGCTGATCGAGCCGGTCCGGGTCGACCGGGCACTGACCGGGCCCACCCTGCCGCCGCCCGGCGCCGCGCCGCGCTCGCCGCTGACCGCGCTCGGTCACGGCGACCTCGGCTGGGCCGGCTACTACGACAACGTGACGAACCGGTTCGCGCTGCACGACGAGCTGAGCGACGTCACCGGGCCGGTGGCCTACCTGGTGCTCGGCTGGTACACCGACCTGGCCCGGGACCCGCTGCGGGTCACCGGCGAGGTGACGCAGCAGGAGCGGTTGGAGGAACTCGGTTGGGAAATCTTCCCCAAGCCACCGGGAGGCCAGCCGCTGCTCGAGCGGTCCGTCTACCACGCCGCCGCCGTCTCCATCGGCTGGCCCGATCCCCAGTGGCCGGGCGACGGTGGCCTGCTCGGCCGGGAGACGGACTACCGTCCCACCCCGGACGCGGTGGCCCTGGCCCTGGGGGAGACCCTCGCCGAGGCGCTTGCGGCGGTCGCCGCCGAACCCGACGACCCGATCGACGCGGCCCGGATGGTCGAAGCGCTGCTGCAGGGCGCGCTGTCCGACGTCACTGCCGCCGACGGTCCGGCGCGGCTGGACGCCGGGTTGCACCAGAGCCGGTTCGGCTCCACCCCGTCCGTCGCCGGCAACGAGTACATCTGGCAGCAGGCGACCGGCGCGGCGGGCGCCGCGGGTGGCGGGTCCTTCGTGCAGGTGGAACGGACCCGGCCGCGGGTGTGGCACGCGTTGGAGCCGGCGCTGGTGGTCGCCGGCGGCGGGCGCAGCCCGAAGCACGGCGCCGACGGCCGTTACTCCACGCTCGGCAACCTGCTGTGCCGCCTCGACGACCGGACGGTACGGGGGTTCGGGGTCGCCGCCGGCGACCCGGGCCGGGGTGCCGCGGTGCTGCCGCCCACCCCGCTGGCCGGTCTGCGGCCCGAGTACGGCGTGCCGCCCGTCGCCGGTGCGCTGCTCGTCGAACTGGCCAGCCTCGACCCCGGTTCCGCCCCCGATCTGGCCGGGTCCACCGCCACCCAACCGTCCCCGGTCGCCGCCGCCCGGGCCGCCTGGTGGGCGTCGTTCGACCCGGGCGTGGCCGATCCTGCGACGCCACCGCCGGGCGCCGTCGTCGACGGCGCGCTGCCCAGCCCCGTCGGGGTCACCCCGCCGAGCCGGCCGTGGAACCCGCTGCTGCTGGAATGGTCGGCCACCTACCTGCCCTCGCCGCGCGGCGCGCACGACTGGCCGCTCGGCGAGATCGACTTCGACCTGCCGGCGGTGGTGACCGAACCGGAGCCGGACTCCGGCCGGACCCTCCGCGGGCGGGTGATGCTGTCCGCGTCGGCCGCCGCCCTGCTCGACGCGACGATCGACGCCGACGACGCCGAGCGTGACCTGCTCTCCGGTGAGCTGGTCGGGATCGCCGAGCAACTGCGCCGCGACACCACCGGGCTGACCGTCGATGCGCCTCACGCCGCCGACTCGGCGCAGCCGCCGCCGACGCCCCGCGCGCCGGACTTCGTAGCCCTGCGCGCCGGGTTCCTGCGGCTGGACCGGGCCCGCCTCGTCGACGGTTACGGCCGTTACCTGGAGGTGCTCGGCGCGGACGTGGCCCAGCCGGCGCCGGTGTCGCACGGCGTGACGCTGGCCGTGCCCGGTCACTCCGACCTCGCTGCCCTCCGGCCGCGGTTCACCGCCCCCGCCCGGGTGCTGCTGCGCTTCGCCGACGCGTCCGGCGCGCCGCGCGACGCGGACGCGGGTGTCAGCCCGGTCTGCGGCTACCTGGTGCCGTCCCTGGTGGACCGGACGCTGGAGTTCTTCGACGACAAGGGCAGCGGCTACGGTCGGTTGCGGCCGGACCCGGAGACGGTGAGCGCGTGGGAGGAGGACCCGGGGCGGCCGGCGACGCTGGGCGCACCACCGAGCCGGTTCCTGCCGAACCCGCTGCTGGCCCGGTTCGCCGACCGGATGCTGGCCGTCGACCAGGCAGTGGCCACCGCCCGCGCCGGCGGCCACCCGGCCGGCACCGCCCAGAGCGCGCTGGAGTCGCTGCTGCGGGTGCTGGACACCACGCGCTGGACCGTCGACGTGACCGGGCGGGCCGGTGACGAGCACCTGGCCCTGCTGCTCGGCCGGCCGGTCGCGGTGGTCCGGGCGTACCTGAAGGTCGAGGTGGAGGACCCCCGCCAGCCGCCGGAGAACGCGACACGCGGCGTCCCGGTACGGCTCGGCGCGCTGTCGCGGGCGCAGGACGGGTTGCTGGCGTACTGCGTCGGTGACGACATGGACCGGCTGCACATCGTCGACCCGGCGGTGGCGCTGCTGGCGCCGGGGCTGCCCGACGACAGCGGGGCCGTCTCGGCACCTGGGGCGGATCCGATCACCTCGCCCTACGTGGACACCTCCGGCGTGTTCACGATCAACCCGGGACTGCCGGTGCCGCTCACCCTGCTCATGGTGCCCGGCTCGGACGTGCACGTCACCGTCGGCCTGCTGCCGCAGAAGTCGGTGGGGCTGCTGCGGGAGTGGACCGCCGCCGCGCTGTCCCGGCTGTCGCCGGCGCTGCGGTACGGCCCGGTCCTGCACGACCTGGAGACCACCCGGCTGCCCCTGCCACAGGACGTGCGAGGCTCCTGGCACTGGCACCGTCGCGACCAACCGGGGCAGTGGCGGTCGGACCCCGTCGTGCCCACCACCCCGGACGCGCTGCTTCCCAACGAGCCGTCGGTGGCCAGTGACGGCTGGCTGCAGGTGGAGCTGGCGCCCGACACCGAGTATTACGACACGGCCGTGCCGGTGCGGGTCAGCTGCGTCCGCACCGCGAACGGGACGACGGTGGCCCTCGGCGGCTACAACGCGGACGGAACGCACTTCCTCATTCCGGTGCCCGATGCGATCCAGTTGATGGGCAGCGGCCGGTTCGCGTTCTTCGTGCAGGAGCCGGGTGCCGCCCGGGCCGCCCTCCGGGTGGTCCGGCCCCGACACGGCCGTCCCTACCTGCGTACGGCCGCCGACGACGCCTCGCCGAACAACCTCGACAGCCTGCGGGAGTGCGCCCATGTCTGACCAGGGTGCCCGGTCCGGATCCGGCTGTGAGGGAGCACGCCGATGGCTCTGGTGATCGCTGGCCGGGTGGTGCCGCTGGCCTCTGATCCTGCCGTGGCCGCGGACACCTCGGCATCGTTTCGGGGCCGGGTGTGGATCGGCGACGACGGGATGATCGCCGCGGTGACGCGGAGCCGGCAGGCGGGGCCGGCCGGCTTCGAGGCGGCGCCGGTGGTGGACGTGGGTACCTCCCTGGTGCTGCCGGGACTGATCGACCTGCACAACCACCTGGCCTACAACACGCTGCCGTTGTGGAGCGAGCCCACGCAACAGGCACCCTTCGCGCATCACGACTCGTGGACCCGGGCCCGCTCCTATGCGGCGTCGGTGACGTGGCCAGCTCACGCGTTCGTCACCGCCGCCCCGCAGGAGCTGCTCGCCTACGCCGAGACGAAGGCGATCGTCGGCGGCACCACCAGCGTGCAGGGCTCACCCCCGAAGAACCGGCCACGCGACGGGTGGCTGGTGCGCAACGTGGAGGACGAGACCTGGGGCACCCGCAACCGGAACCTGGTGTACGCGTCGACGTTGACGATGACACCGACGGCGCTGGCGGAGCGGGCGAACCGGATGCGGGCGGGAAGCCTCTTCATGTACCACTGTGCGGAGGGACAGCCGGGTACGGTCGCGGCCGCGGAGTTCCGCGACGCCGTGGCGGCCGGCTGCCTTCAGCAGCTGTTCGTGGCCATCCACTGCAATGCCGTGGATTCGGGGGCGTTCGCCCAGTGGACCGAGCGCGGGGCGGTGGTGTGGTCGCCGCTGTCGAACCTGTGGCTGTACGGCACCACCACGGACGTGCCCGCGGCGCGCGACGCCAGGCTTCCGATATGTCTGGGCTCGGACTGGGCTCCATCGGGCAGCAAAAACGTGCTGGGGGAGCTGAAGGTGGCTCGGATCGTCGCCGACCACCACGGGTGGGCGCTGGCCGACGCGCAACTCGTGGAGATGGTGACGGCCAACCCTGGTGATGTGCTGGCCCGCAGCTGGGGACGGCAAACCGGCCGCTTGCAGCCGTACGCCGCCGGGGACGTCACCGTCATCAGGGCGGCGTCCGGCGCAGACCCGTTCGCCACCGTGGTGAAAGCCACCGAACGCGACGTCCAGCTCGTGGTCGTCAACGGCAAGGCCCGCTACGGCACGCCGGCCTTGATGAGGAGGTCGAGCGCCCAGCCCGTCACCGACCTGACGGTGGCCGGTCAGCGGCGGGTGCTGTCGTTGACCCGGCCGGACGACCCGGCGCAGGCGTGGCCGTGGGAGGAGATCCTGGCCCGGCTGGAGCAGGTACGCGCGGACCCGAAGCGGGAGATCGAACTCGGTCTGGCCCGGTTGGCCGCCTACAGCGGACCCTTCGACGACCCGGGCTCACCGCTGCGCCTGGCGTTGGACATGCCCACCGGTATCGCCCCGGTGGGTGGACTGCCCAAGGACCTTACCCAGATCCGGATCCCTGCGCTGGACAGCCTCACCCATGACGAGGCGTTCCTGGCCTCGCTGGTCGGTCGCGGCTGGCACGGCGGAGTCCTGCACAAGCTCGCCGACTACTACCGCTAGTTCTCCCGGACCCCCGACACGACAGGTAGGCGTAGATGCTGGCAAAACTTCCCGTTGACGTGCTGGCCGCGCAGCAGGGCACCGAACTCGCCGCGGGCCAGGTGCCCCGCCGCGTCGGCCGTCCGCGTGCACCCGGCGCCGAGCCGACGCTCGACGGCGGGCAGCGCCTGCAGGTGATCGACACTCTCGCATGCGTGATCGAGGGCGCCTACTGCCACCTGCCGCAGAAGCGCGCCGGCTACGCTGTGGATCCCGTGCAGGCCCTGCAGCTGCTGCGGCGCCGCTGCGTCGACATGACCGACGGGGAGTTTCACCTGGCCGTCACGGGCCTGGTCACCGGGCTGCGCGACGCGCACACCCGCTACCGCGGACCAGCCACCGTTCGCGGCAGCGTCGCCGCGCTGCCGTTTCTCATCGAATGCTACGGACGCGACCAGCAGCCCACCTTCCTGGTGTCGAAACTGGCGGCCAACTCGGGCATTCGCAAGAAGACCTTCGTCCCCGGGGTGGAGCTGCTGCACTGGAACGGCATCCCTTTCGCCCGTGCGGTCGACATCTACGCCAAGCGGGAGACCGGCGGACGACCCGACGCGCGTCGCGCTCGCGCCCTCGAATCCTTCACCTTTCGCGCCCTGGACTACGGCCCGCCCCCGGACGAGCAGTGGGTCATCGTCGGCTATCGCACGCTGGACGGCGACGACGACGAAGTCCGCGTGCCGTGGCGGCGCATCATGCCCGGCGCGGCCGGCACCGCCGTGCAACCCAGCTCCGGCGTACGCCTCAAGGTCGCGGCCGACCCGGCCCGCGAAGCCGTCCGCCGCGCCAAGAAGCTCATGTTCGCTCCCGCCCTGTGGCAGGCGGACCAGGCCCGCACCGCGGCGCCGGCCGGCGACTGGCTGCCCACCGAGATGCAGGACACTATCGCCGCGCGCCTCATCAGCACCCGCCGCGGCGAGTTGGGCTACCTGCGCATCTGGAGCTTTGACGTCGACGACCACGAGGCGTTCATCGCCGAGGCCATCCGCCTGCTCGCCCAGCTACCCGACCGAGGCCTGATCATCGACCTACGCGGCAATCCCGGCGGCCTGATCTGGGCTGCCGAGCGCCTGCTGCAGCTGTTCACGCCCAACACCATCGTTCCCACCCGGTTCGCTCTGCTGGCCTCCCCGCTGACCCGCGCCATGGCGGCCAGCCCCTTCAACCGGCTCGAGCTCGAAGCCTGGACCGCGTCGCTCGAGAACGCCATCGCCACCGGCGAGCTGTACTCCCAGCCGCTTCCGCTGACCGAGCCGGACTGGTGCAACGACATCGGCCAGCGCTACACCGGGCCCGTCCTCGCCGTCGCCGACTCCAACACCTACTCCTCCGGCGATTTGTTCGCCGCCGGCTTCCTCGACAATCGGATCGGCCCTCTGGTCACCGTCGGGCAGGCCACCGGCGCCGGCGGCGCCAACGTCTGGAGTGACAGACTGCTCCGCGACGCCCTCACCGGAACCCCGTACGCCTTCGCGCCGCTGCCCGCCGGTGTCGGATTCACCCTCGCCATCCGCCGCGCAATCCGCAGCGGACCCGCCGACGGCATCCCCATCGAGGACACGGGAATCCCCGGCATCCGTTACGCCATCACCCGACGCGACCTGCTCGAGGGCAACTGCGACCTGCACGACTTCTGCGCTGACCTCCTCGCGGGGCAGCAGACATGACAGGTGCAGGACCGTGCCGATCCTGACTGGCATCCTCGGCGGGCTCAGGCTGCGGCCGGTCGTGCCGCCCGAGACGCCGCAGGCCCGCAACCTGACCATCTGGCCGCAGCTCACTGAAGACGTCGCACATCGAACGATTGGACATGTCCGGACGCGGCGTCGCCGCGCCGAGGAGGCGGGGAGCAGATGACCCAGACCTTGAGCGAACCGGGCGTGCGCGAAGCCGTCCTCGGCAGTGTGGGGATGCGACGGCCCGAGCAGATGGCGGTCAACCAGCCTTCCCACAGCCGGGTGCCGCACCACGTGCTCCTCACCGAGCTGTACGAGGCCGTCGACGAGCTGGTCCCGTACGCGCTGGAGCTGCGGCCGGTGCGCGGGCGGCTGTACGCCTGGGCGAACCCGCCCGCCGACGCGCCCGCACCGTCGGCCACCACGATGGCCCGGCGGGCACGCGGCGTCGAACTGGCCTGGGTGATGGTAGTGACGCTCGGGCCGACTCTGCGCCAGCTGGCCGACCTGGTCCGGCCCGGGCGCTACCTGCCCCCGTTCGAGTTGGAGCTGTGCGGGCTGCTGAAGCAGGCACGGCGGGCGTACTGCGCCGCGATCGCGGCGGCCCTCGACGCGGCGCCGGCGCACCGGATCGAGGCCGAGCAGAACGCGGGCGACCGGCTGATGAGCGCCTTCTCGACCAGGATGCCGCTGCTCTACCTGCACGACAGCAAGGGTCTGGAGAGCACCATCCGGCAGCTGGCCGACCAGGTCGCCGACCTGGTCGCGCTGCGCGCCGAGCGGGAATCCGACGCGCTGCCGGAACGGGCCGCGGACGCCGAGACCGGCGTCGGCATGACCGACCCCGGCCAGGATTGGTTCCTGCGCAAGCGGCTGCTGACCGACCTGCAGAGCGTGCGCGGCTACCCGTTCCACGACTACATGCAGCCGTACCTGCGGTTCAGCCAGCGGCTGAGCGCGATCAGCCTGGCGGTGCAGATCCTGTTCGTCCGCGAGCAGCTGTCCTGGCTCGCCGACCAACCGCTGCTGCCCAGCGACGCCGCCGACCGGGCGGACGGCTACGTGCTCGAGCTCGCCGCGGCGCTCACCCACGTCGAGCACAGCATCCTCCTGCACAAGCAGGGCAAGTACGTCGAGGCGACGGACGCGGAACGGCTGGCGCGTGCCGTACTGGCCACCGTCACCGGGCGGCCGCAGTACCAGGAGGACTTCAAGGATCTCACCGACACCGTCGAGCTGCACCAGACGGCCAAGGCCGTCGCCGCCGCCGTGGCCATCGGCGTCGCCACCGCCATCACCGCCGGCGCGGTGGGTGCCGCCGCCGGCGTGGCGCTGGCCGCCGTCGTCGACACCACCACCGTGTTCGGCGCCCTCGTCGTCTTGGCCGGCGTTGTCACCACCCGGCTGATGTGGGAGACGCTCGTCGCGCGCAGTGGGTCGGAACTGCTGCTCGGACCGCAGTCCATCACCGGATCGTCGTTCCAGGAGGACCTCGCCTGGCTGGCGTTGCAGACCGCGGTCGTCCGCGTCGTGCTCTTCGGCTCCGGCGACATCTTCAAGGCCATCGCCCGGTCCGGCGACCGGGCCGAGCACGCCGCCCGGCTGGCCGTCGAGCAGATCACCACCTTCGGCTTTGGCGAGGTGCAGCACCTGGTCAAAACGGGCGAGCTGCGCAGCCTGCGGGACAGCGTGGTGGCCGCGGTGACGCAGGCCGCCACCACCGGCACGATCATGGTCGGCGGTCTGCTCGCGACAAGGTTCATCGACCGGCTCGGCGACGCCCGCGGCCGGCTCAGCACGGACGGCGAGCGGCGACTGCAGGAGTTGGAAGCCGAACGTGCCCAGGTCGCCGAGGACTTCGCCGCCGTCCGTGACGGCACGGCCACCCCGGAGCAGTTCCGGGCCTGGGCCGGTCGTGCCGCCGACGCGTGGAACGGGCTTGTCAAGCTCGTCGACGAGATGGCCGCGGGGCCGGAACGCGACGCCGCCAAGCTCCGGCTCGCCGCGGCCAAGGGCGAAATCGAGCTACGGCTGGCCGAGGCGGGTATCAGCGCGACGCTGACCTGGCCGGACGCCGTAACCACCTTCGAGGGCCTGCTGCCCGGCCTGGTGACCTACAGCGAGGATGGCCGGGCCGTGCTCGATGTCGCCTACCCGCCCGCCACCCGGAAGCCCACGGAGACCTCGGACGCCGTGCTGGTCCAGGGCACCGGCGGCCGGCGGCTGCTCCTGCTGCCCGAGGGCGACCTGCCGGCGCGACCGGCACCTCCGGAGCGGCTGGCCCACGTGCCCGAGATGGGCCAGCGTCCCGGGCCGCCGCCCGAGCCGGTGGTGCTGCCCGGCGCCGCCACCGTCGGACTGGAACTGCTGCGGGCCGCCTACAACCCGGACAAGACGGCGGCCATACTCGCGCAGGCCGCCAAGGGGCGGGAGGCCTTCCTGAGCCTGCTCGCGCACCCGGACCTGGGCAGTGTCGGAAAGATCCAGGCCCGGACCACGTCACTGTACGGCCTGGCGTCGCATCCGGCATCGATCGCGTTCGGCCGGCGGTGGGGCCCGTTGCTCGTACTGCGGCTGCGCGGCCTCGGCACCGTCAGGCTCGACGACGTTCTCCTGCGCGCCGAGGCGTTGCTGGAGCAGACCCCGGAGGCGGACCGGCCGGCACTGATCGAGCGGCTGATCAAGCGGAACGGCGACAGGCTGCGCCGGGAGCTGGAGCTGATTCCGCCGCTGCGCCGGCCCCGCCGCACAATCAATCTGGACAACCTGGGCATCGACCGCAGCCACCCCAGCTGGCACGCGCTTGCCGCCGAGGTCGCCCGGCACCACCCCGGCCTCACCCCGGAGCAACGCGCTGTGATGACCGACTGCCGGCAGATCATCGAGGTCGCCGAGTCCGGCGCGTTCGACCGGTACGGACCGTCGACCCGGCTGGGCATCATCGACGCGTTCGAGCGTCTGATGGTCAACGGGCAGATTCGCCGCCCGGAACTGACCGCCGTGGCGAACCGGATGCGGGGCCGCCTCGCCGAGCACCTCTTCCTCGGTCCGCTGCCCATCCAGCAGCAGACCATGTGGTTCCTCGGCGCACGGACCAACGTTTGGCTGACCGGCCGATCCAACCTGGATGGCCATTGGACGACCGGCAACGTCCTCGGCTTCCTGGAGTTGAAGTCCGACGACATCCACCTGCAGACCGCCACGGAGCAGCAGGCCACCGCCCGGCTGTACCTCCAGCATGCGCTCGCCGACTTCGAGAACATCCCGGCGGACGCGCTCTACCACCTGTGGTTCATCCGAGACCCGGGAGCGGACGGGCGGCAGCGGATGCTGTCCATTCTCATGCCGAGTGGCGGGAAGATCACCGGGGTGCACTTCGGGTCGCAGCCGCCGGTACCGGTGCCGCAGCGGTAACCGTCGGGCGGCTCTGGACCCGGCGGGCGAACCGCTCGCGCAGATCCCGCATGCCGAAGCAGAAAAGCCCCCGCTCAGATCATGTGCGACAAGCCTGCGATACACCGCGTGGACGAGGTCATCGGGTTCGTCCGAGTCCCGGTGATCCTCCGCGCCATGCACGCGTGTCTCGATCGGGCCCGAATTCGATGTCGTCGGTCGGCGGTCTGTCATCCAACTCCGCCATTGCGATTTCGACGCGGTCGGCGCGGATTCGTGAGTCACGCCGTTCGCGTCGGTCCTCGACGTCGTCGCTCGGCTGGCGGGGGCGCCCTTGTCGATTCCGGCTCATAGCGAGTGAGAGTCGCATCTTGGGCGTGCTTCTTCAAGAGCCTAACGACCTGTCGCCACCTTGCCGACTGACGTGGCTCCCCGCTTCGTCGCAGGCTCGCGCGTGTTCCCGGTCGCCAGGGTTCGCCCATGGAGCACTCGCCGGACGCGCAGCACCGGAAGTACATGTAGTTGGCCCCCGCTCGGCTGATCGGCGCGGGGACCGGTGGTCGGTGGCCTGCGACCGGGGCTGCTCCACCTACGCAGGGCCGCGCAGGCGCCGAGGAAACGCACTGCCGGAAGCTGGGCCGTGGCCAGCAGCCGCGGCGGTCTCCTCGCCGACGTGTTCAGCTTTCGGTCGAGCTCGCTGGCGCGCGAGGCCGGGTCTCTTGGCGGTGACAACTCTGCGACCTGTGGATGACGCCCTGATCATGCTGTGCCTGTACTACGGCCCCGGATCTCCGGGTGAGTTCAGTTGGTGTCGGCGTCAGGGTTGACCATCAAGTGGCGGTACGTCGGTGATGGCGAGGTCGAGGCGGGGGCGTCGGTAGCGGACGAGATGGCGCCACCGGTGGTGCTCGTAGGCGGTGTCGACGTCGATCTCGGCGGCGACGGCAGGGAGAATCGGGGTGTAGGGAAGCGGTTGTGGCCTGTTGAGCTGTCCCGTCCAGGAGGCGGGCAGTGGCTGCGGCCAGGGGTGGGTGGGCCCGTCTGGTGCCGGCGTGTGAGGCGTGAGCAGGTCAACCAGCTCCGCGCGCTGGGCGGGCCGCAGGGCGTGGGTGCGACCGGCGTAGCGGAGTCGTCCGTGCTCGTCGAGGCGGCCGAGCAGCAGAGTCTGCGGGTTGCCGAGGTCAGGGTTGACGCCGCCAATGATGGCCTCTGTGGTGTGGTAGGCCCGGTACTTCTGCCAGCCGCGTTTGTCGGGCTCGTAGCGGCTGTCGAGCCGTTTGATGATGATGCCTTGTGCACACCCGGTCAGTGACCGGCATGATCACGGCCGTGACGAGCCCCGTGTGGCGTGTGCTGTTTACGCGCGCCGAGTTGATCGTGCCGCCGTCGCCGATTCATGGGATGGCGGAGGTGTGCGCGGGTTGGCCAGCATGGCTGGCGGGGTCCGGGCTGGAGCCGGGTACGCCGTTTCTGGTGTCGCCGTCGCTGGAGTACGACGTGGCGTTGAACGAGTTCTTCGTCGATCCTGCGATGCGGGCGGCGGCGGTGACGACGCAGGCAGGGTACGCGCGGGATCTGGCGGCGTTCCTGTCGTTTCTGTGGTCGGCGCGGGGGAAGCGGTCGTGGCGGGACGCCACCGAAGCTGATCATGTCGCCTACCTCGTGTGGCGGCGTCGGGACCCAGATGGGCCTCGGGTGGCCGGTGCGACGTGGGACCGGGAGGTCGCTGCGGTGAACCGCTTCTACCGCTGGGCGGTGCGCCGCGGTCACGTGGCGAGCAATCCGGTGCCACAGGTGTCGCGCCGGCCGGCTGGTTTCGGCGCTGGGCGGGCTGGTGCTCGGACGTTGGATGAGCAGCGGCCGGCGACGTACTCGCATGACGTGGTGCGGGAGCGGGTGCAGTGGCTGCCGCCGGAGTCGTATCGGCGATGGCGCGATGTCGGGGTGCGAGGGTTCACCGCCGATGGGCTGCCCAGGGCGGGGTTCCGTGGTCGGTGGGCTGGCCGCAATAGCGGGTTCTGCGACTTGATGGTCCGTACGGGGCTGCGGTTGTCCGAGCAGGCGGCGTTGACGGTGTTCGACGTTCCGCTCGGTCGGGGTTACGGCGGCTATCAGCGGTTCTGGCTGAGCGAGGCGGTCGCGAAGGGCCGGTCCGCGCGGTGGGTCTACGTGCCGGCGTCGATCGCACTCGACCTGGCCGCGTATGTCGAGTGGGACCGCGCCGAGGTGGTGGAGCAGGCGCGGGCGGCGGGCCGGTACGCGGCGTGGCGGCGGCCGTGGGTGGTCGAGGATTCGGATCGTGCGGTGGCGCGGCGCGCCGGCTCGTCGGAGAGGGTGAAAGTGGCGCAGTTGGGGTTCGCTGAGCGGCAGCGGCTGCTCGTCGATGGCCCGGGCGGGTTGGCTCCAGCGTGGTTCTGGCTGGGTGAGAGCGGTCTGCCGCTATCGGTGTCGGCGTGGAAGGCGATGTTTGCCGAGGCGAACCGGAGGTGCGCGGCGGTGGGGCTGGCGGTGCGGTGTCACGCGCATATGCTGCGACACACGTTCGCGGTGGTGACGTTGGAGCAGCTGCAGCGCGGGCATATCGCGGCACTAAATGAGATGGTGGCGCCGCAGCGGGAGCACTACACCCGCATTTTCGGTGACCCGCTGGACTGGGTGCGTCGCCGGCTCGGGCACCGGTCGGTGCTGACGACGCAGATCTACCTGCACGCGCTGGCCGAGCTTGAGATGCATACGAGGATGGCGCTGGTGCCTGACGGCTGGGAGGATCCGCCGCCTGCGGCAGCTGGTGTGTTGGCGGTGCGGGCGTGAACCGGACCGGCCGGGGCAGCACCCGGCCGGGCGTGCGCGCACCGCTGCCCTCCGGTGCATACGCGCCGAGCTCGGTGCAGCGGGTGAGCAGCGCCGGCAACCCGGTCGTCGAGTTCGAGGGTGAAGACGGTCGGCGGCGGACGTTCGACTTCGCACAGTGCCCGCTGCCGGGCTGGCATCCGGTGTTGGCGGAAGTGCTGGCGCGGCGGGTGGGGCCGGCCGGCGGGTTGCGCACATCGACGTCGTCGCTGGCGGCGTGGAACAACCTTCGTGCGTTCCTGCGGTTCTTGGAGGCGCGCTCTGACTGCCCGGGTGACCCGTCGGCGTTGACGACGTTAACGCCTACACCGCTGCGGAGATTGGCCGGGCGGGCCCGGTCTATGGCGCTCGCAGAGCGGATCACGTGTGGCGGCTGCTGCGGCTGGAGCCGGCCGCCGGCGTGATCGATGCGGCGGCGATCGGCGCGTTACGGCTGCGCGGCGCGGGCACGCCCGGCGGGGGCACGGCTGGATACAGCGATCGTGAGCTGGCCCTGATCGTCGACACCGCCCGCCGTGACGTCATGCAGCTGCGTGACCGGCTCCAGGCCACCGAGACGTTGCTGGGCCGGTTGTCGCTCGAGCCGGCGCGGCTGACCGATATGGAGCGGGCCGAGGCCTTGCGGCTTGCCGAAATCGCAGCCGAGGGCGTTGCTGCGCCAGGAAGCGGGCAGGGCTTCAATGCTCACCGTTCTCGGCGGGAGCTTGCCGAGCCGCTGTTCGTGACCCGCCGGGATGTGCCGGCGATGCTGGTCCTCCTGGTCGCGGTGACGGGCCGCAACATCGAGACGGTCAAGGAACTGCCGGCGCAGCACCGGCTGCTAGACGGACGCGCCGTGGAGGTCCAGCTGACCAAGCGACGTCGCGGCGCCGGACGGTGGGTGCAGACTGTGACATGGGAGATCGGTCCGCCCGGTCGGGAGCTGCACCATCCCGGTGGGGTCTACCTGTTGCTGCACCGGCTGATGGCCTGCGGACGGGAGCTGAGCACCGGCCCGTCGTCGTTCTGGGCGGTCTGGCGCAACCTACGCCGACAGGCCAGTGCGACAGTCAACGAGATCGGTAACCCGTTCGCGGCGGCGCTGACCGCAGGGATCGAGGTCCGGCAGTGGGGCCTGGACCAGCATCGGCTGCGCGGCGACGACGGGCAGCCGCTGCCCGTGGCGTTCAAGCGGCTGCGCACGAGCGTCGAGGTTCGCCGGACTCGGGCGCTTGGCGGGCATCTGCCGTCAGCGGCACGGTCAAACACGGCCGTAGTGCTGTTCCGCAACTATCTGCAGGCCGACCCGGTGGCGCGCGAATGGGCGCAGGAGGTGACCAGTGATGCCATCACCGCCGCCGAGCAGGCCGCCCTGGACGCGCACCGCAGCGCCCTTGCCGGACCGGTACGCCCCACCGTTTCCGGCCAGCCCTCAATGTCGCATGACGCCGCGCACCAGGGCGGCCAGGAAGGGCCTTGGTCGGCTTGTCGCGACGTGAGCAGCCATCCGGCGACCGGCCGGGCCTGCCGGTCGTCGTTCCTGGACTGCTTCCACTGCGGCAACTGCCTGATCGACTCGAGCCATCTGCCCCGACTGCTGGCGCTACTCATCGCGCTCGAAGAACGCCGGCAACAGATGACCGAGGAGCAGTGGTGGGCCAGATACGGGCCAGCGTGGGCCGCGATTCGCAGCGATGTACTGCCCCGATTCACCCCGGCCGAGGTCGCACGCGCCCGCCTGGCTCAGGTCCCGGACGCGCTGCTCGACCTCGTCGACGAGCCCTGGGAGCACCCGTGAGCCACGCGACCGCATCCGCCGCCCTAGGCCGCCCGGGATGGCCCGACGGTGACGATCGGCACAGGTGGTGTGGCCGCCTGGTCCTCGCCGATCGGCCACTGCGCCCGGGCCACACGCTGGAGGGCACCTCCTCGTTCGATGGCGACGTCTGGGACCTCACCCCGGCGATCTTCCAGCAACAAGCCCGGGCGCTTGTGCTGAACTTCGCCCCGATTCCGGCCGCCTACCGCACCTCGGTCAAAGAACTCTGCTACGTCATGCTCAGCGGGGACCTACCACCGAACGAGGCCCGGCCGAAAATCCTGTCGATCCGCCGGCACCTGGTCGACCTCAAACGCTTCACCATCTGGCTGGACACTCGACCGCAACAGCAGGCGCTGAGGGACCTGACCGCTGCCGATCTCGCCGCCTACAGCTCGCACCTGGACTCGGTGCTGGGCCGCGGCGCATCGCGGGAGGTCGCCGAGGTCGCCGTCCGGCTGTTCTGGCGCTACCGGACCGTCCTGCCCACCGACGGGCTCAGCGTCGACCCGTTGGACGCCGACGGCTGGGGCAACAGCACCCGCCGCCGCGCGGAGAACACCACGCTGCGGATCCCCGAAGACGTCATGGGACCGTTGCTGGCCTGGTGCCTGCGTTTCGTCGACGACTTCGCACCGGACATCATCGCCGCCCGCGCGCACTGGCAGAAGCACCGCCACGCTCCGCGGCGCAGCCGGCTGCCCGTCGCGGCGGTCCAGGAGCAGCTCCACGCGACGCTGGAGTGCTACCTGTCCTCCGGTCGTCCGCTGCCCGGGCATGCCGGCAAGGTGAACTATTCGGCATTGGCCGCCGAGATCGGCTGCAGCGACTCAGCGCTGTACCTCCCGCAGAACGATACGAAGATCGCTGCGGTCGCGGCCCGCACCGGCATCACGGTCTCGCCCCCGGTGCCGATCCCGATTACCGGCCGGCTTGACGGGCAACCGTGGCTGCCGCACATCGGCACCTCGACGTCGGACCCCAACGGCACGGTGCCGCTGGCGATCCTGCTGCAGGCTGCCTGCTACATCACCATCGCCTACCTGTCCGGAATGCGCGACAGCGAGATCAAGCACCTGCGTCGCAGCTGCGTCCGCACCCACCGCGACAGCACCGGCCACCCCTACCGGTGGACGATCACCAGCCTGGCGTTCAAAGGCGAGACCGACCCCGCCGGCACCACCGCCAACTGGGTCATCGGCGCAGCCGCCGCCCGCGCCGTTGACGTCCTGCAACGACTGCAGCCCGACACCGTCGACGAATTGTTCCGCACCGTCGCCAACGGCGGCACCCGCAATAGCCCCGAGCCGCGCCCGACCCGTACGCAACACGTCGGACGCACCAATGAACTGCTCAACCAGTTCACTGCCTGGGTCAACACCTACTGCCACACCCACGGCCGCACCGACACGATCCCGCCCATGCCAGGCGAACACTCCCTGCAAACCCGCCAGTTTCGGCGCACCCTTGCCTGGCACATCGCCCGCCGCCCCGGCGGCGCGATCGCCGGGGCCATCCAGTACCGGCACCTGAGCATCCAGATGTTCGAAGGCTACGCCGGTACCTCCGAATCTGGCTTCCGCGTCGAAGTCGAAGCCGAACAAGCCCTCGCCCGCGGCGAACACCTCCTGGCGATGACCACCAGCCACCACCACGCAAACCTGACCGGACCCGCCGCCGCCGACGCCCGCCGCCGCATCACCACGTTCACCGCCGCCGCCGACACCGCCCCGTCCACCACACCATCGCCTGCCCACCCGGCGGCCGGCGCCGGGTTCACCGGCACCGTCGTCACCGACCCCGCCCGCCTGAAACGACTCATGCAGCGCCGCGACCCACACATCTACCCCGGCACCTACAGCACCTGCGTGTTCGACCCCGCCAAAGCCATGTGTCATCCCCGACCCGACAGCGGCGGCACCACCCGCCCCGCCCAAGCCGCTTGCCAGCCGCTCGACTGCCGCAACACCGCGCTCACCCCGGCCAACCGCACCGCCCTGCGCGCCGAAGCTGACCAGATCAGCATTCAACTCGACCAACGGCCACCCCTGCCGCCACTGCTCATCCACCGCCTCACCGACCGCCGTGACAAGATCACCACGTTCCTGACCCGTCACGAACCCGCCGAGGCACCATGACACAGCCGTCGCCGCTTACCGACACCGACGTTCGCGCCGCCCTCGACGCGCTGCACCACGAGACCGCCATCACCGGCCGCCGGCCCAGCGTCCTCGCCCTCGCCCAGCGCCTCGGACTGCCCAACACCACCCTGCGTCGTCGGTTCCCCGAAATCTGCGCCGAGCTCACACCCGGCCGTACCACGCCAGCAGCATCACCCGCGATCGACGGCGCCACCGTCACGAACCTGCGCCACGACAACGCCCGACTACGCCGCGACAACCACAACCTCGCCGCGAACCTGGAAGTAGCGATCTCGAACATCCAGCAACTCACCCTCGAAGTCCACCAGCTACGCGAAGCACTCGAACACGCCCGCAACGTCACCCGCCTGCCTCGCCCACCACGCTGACCGAAGCCGACCGGCCTACTTCTCCACCTGGGCGACCCCACCGCGGATCGAACAGTCGCAGATTGAACTCGCGGGGCAACCACGATCCGGCCGAAGGTGAGGTACCCGCATCTGCCGCCGTTCGTACGTGCCAGCCCGCGGGAAGCTTTCGCACCGCTCGGCGAGCGGTGCAAGGGCACCTGAACTGCCGGCGTGAGTGCGGCGCCTGCCGACAGGGGCGCGGGCTCTGCCATCACCGTGCGGTCAAGTAACCATCGGCCGTCGGCTACTCACACGGCAAACGTGAAGATTCTGCCGTTCGGTGGTGCCTGCTAAGGTTGTCCGTGGAACCGATGAACGCCGACAGAGAACAGCACGTCAGAGGGTGCGTGAAATGCCTCCTCGGCGAAGCCGGCGTCGGCGAACCAGCCTCGTATCGCCGGGGTGAGATCAGGATGGCGGCGGGTCCTGGTCCAGATCACGGTTGCATTGGATGCGCAGAGCCGAGGCAAGGCGCCGATCGTTGATTGCACGTCTCCGTCGCTGATGTTGCCCAGCACCCCGGCGAGAACGACCAGATCGGCGGGGGCGGCCGTGCGGTACGTGGCGAAGTCGCCCGCATCGGCTTGGGTGGCGGTGATCCCGTCGAGCCTAGCGGCGGAAATACCCATCCGGGCGGCGGCCACGTTGCGTGGGTCATACTCGATCAGCTATGCGCGTACACGATCAGCGTCTGACCGCAGCGCAAGGGCGCCGATGAGGTCATGCCCTTGTCCCGCGCACACGCTGACAACCCGGAGCGAGGAGTCCGGCCGTCGGTCAAGCCAGTCGCTGATGTGCCGCTGAACGAGCCGAAGCCTGCGCGATAGCGGCGATGTGTCGTCGTCGTAGGGCAGGTGCCAGTCGTGCCAGTCCGTAGTAGCGGTCACCGAAGCCATGCTGCCATCCGGAGGGGAACTGCCTTGCTGGGCGGTCAACGCACGGCGGCGAGGGAGACGACGCAGGGGTAGCCGTGTCGTAGGCAGGTGCGGGCTTGGTATTGGCGTTGCGGTCGACGTTCAGGCCAGTCGCCCGACACCCCGGAGCGAACTCAGCCTGCCAGCGGGCGCGCTCAGCGCGGCTGGCTCACCAATTGCATGGTCGACCAAGGCCAGCGGTAAAGCGCCGACAGGCCCGGCCTGCGGGCGCCTGGGAGTATTTGCGACGCCCCGGCGACGCGCTCACCCGTCGTGTCGCTGGACCGGCTCGGCCGCTCCCTGGAAGACCTCATCACCATCCTGGGCCGACTCAAGCGCGAAGGTGTAGAGCTCGAAGCCCGGGGTCGCGGGTGGGTGATAGGTGTCGGCTGATTGATCCTGAGGCGACCTGTCCAGAGAGCAGTCGCCGTTGTCTGGGCAAATTGCATTCGATGAAATTCCCGCAGGCTGGCAGCGTGAATATGAGTCATGTCGCAGTATTCACCTTCCGCAAGCTGGGCGCTGAGGAAGTCATTGACGCATTGAAATGCTAGAACTACGTCCTGCTCATGCAATGTCGCTGTCTGGAATCCCAGAGCGCGGCTCTTCGTCGCTCCGGTAGGCCGACACGATCCACAACACGGGAGGGAACGGCATGAGTAGACGACGGTTGGTCAGTCGGCTCGCGAGCGTAGGAGTGGCCAGTATCTTGGCCGCCGGGCTCGTGGGCTTCGGCTCGGTGTCGCCGGCGTTGGCCGACGGGAAGCCGGGTACCACCGCGCCGGCGCCGGCCGGGGGCTTCGGAACGCTGGCGGCCTGCGGCGACACCCAGGACGTCAACCTGTACAACGGAGGCGTCAAGGCCGGCGAAGCTCACTGGACCGTGGGTTGTCCCAACAGCACGGCCGTCAAGATCACCGGCTGGTCCGAGGACCATCGGTCTGACGGCTTGTGCGTCCAGGTCTACGCCCTGATCGGCAGCACCTGGCACTACGGGCCCCGATCGTGCCCGAATGGTGATGTCGACAACTTCGAACTCAATGGCAGCGGCCGGCCTATCGAGGTGTACGCCCGCCTGATCGCGTAAGGGGGAGGCCCGCGAATCGCGGCAATATTCCGCTCTGGTGGCCTACGATGTACGCCGGGCGTCGTCGGCGTCCACGCTTGCTAATGCCGGTCGCGAGTCGTGTCTTGGATGCTCTCAGACTCGGCTCGGGGCCGGTTCGGCTTGACCCGGGAAGATCGGGGGCTTCTGTCGGTGGCGCACGATCCGGTATTGACGTTTCGGGGAGTAAGTCGCGTCTATCACGTCGGAGGGACGACCGTCCACGCCTTGACGGACGCCGACTTTGAGGTGTACGCGGGCGAGTTGGTTGCGGTGGTCGGACCATCTGGCGCTGGCAAGTCCACACTTCTCGCGATTGCGGGCGGGCTAGATTCGCCTACCGGTGGCGAGGTGTGGGTCGACGGCGCACCACTTCACGCGCTCGGAACTGCGGAACTGGCGGAGCTACGGCGTGATCGGGTCGGTTATGTCTTTCAGGACTTCAACCTGGTAGGCGCACTGACCGCTGCCGAGAACGTCGCGTTGCCGCGTGAGTTGGCCGGTGTCACGCGGCGGGCAGCCAGAGGTGAGGCGCTGGCCGAGTTGTCCGCAGTGGGCTTGGCTGACCAGGCCGACCGCTACCCGGACCAGTTGTCGGGCGGCCAGCAGCAGCGAGTGGCTATTGCCCGGGCACTCGTTGGTGGGCGGCGGTTGTTGCTCGCCGATGAGCCGACCGGCGCGTTGGACACGTCGACCGGTAGCGCGGTCATCGATCTCCTGCGTGCTCGGCTCAGTCGTGGTGCAGCCGCTGTTGTCGTCACCCACGAGCGGGGGGTGGCCGAGCGGGCTGACCGTGTGATCGAGATCCGCGATGGAAGCATCATTGCCGCCACGGCAGATCCCGCCAGCGTGGGGCACGCCGAGGAGCGGACGCCGTGACCCGCCGTCCACGGGAGTCAGGTAGGGCGCGCATCGGCTCGTGGCGGATAGCGCTACGAATCGCGACGCGGACCGCGGCGCGGCACCCGGTCCGCAGCGGTTTGGTGGTTCTGTTGCTGCTCGTGCCGGTCTACGCGGCGGCGGTTCTCGCGTCGGCTTGGGCAGCGGTGTCAGTTCCTGCCGAGCGGGAGGCCACCTGGCGGCTGGGGCAGGCCGACATGCTTATCTCCGGCGGGCAGGCCGAGGAGGTCCTGCGGGACTTGCCGGCAGGCAGCCGGACCACCCCGTATCACGACGGGGAAACGGTGGTGGCATCTCATGGTGGTGGCTATCTGATCCGTGAGTACCGCGCGGTGGACCTGGCCGACCACGTCAACGACGGCGCCTATCCGGTGAGGGCAGGTAGGCCACCCGCGGCAGCCGGCGAGGTCGCGATCACCGCCGCCCTAGCGACGGCGCTGCGGGTAGGGCCGGGCGACTCTGTACGCGCTGGCCTGCCCGAGCGGCGGCTCGCTGTTGTCGGCATTGTCGACACGCCGGACAAGCTCAGCCGTGAGGCATTGCTGGTAGCGCCCTCGCAAGAGCTGTCGGCAGGCGGGCGCCGGGGCTTCCTCGTTCAGCTTCCACCAGCCGCAGCCGGCTGGCATCCACCCCTCGGTCAAGGGCGCACCGATTTGGGCTATCTCTTGCGGGACTCCCTCGGCCCGGACCCGTCTGAGCAGGCGCTTGTCGCGGCCGGCATTGCGGTCGTGGTGGCTTTCGCGGGTGCGCAGGTCGTACTGCTAGTAGCCGCAGCGTTCGCGGTTGCCGCCCGCCGCCAGCGACGCGAACTTGGACTGGTCGCCGCTGTGGGCGCCACCGGCCGCCAGTTGACCCGAATCGTGCTCGCGAACGGGCTGGTATTGGGTCTTCTCGCGGGCGCGTTAGGAGTCGTCCTCGGGGTGCTGACGGCCCAGGTCGGGCGCAGCTGGCTGCAACGACTGGTGGATCGACCCCTGGCCGAGGAGGGAATCGCCACGTGGCAGTTACCGGGCATCGCCCTACTGGCGGTGGTGGCTGGCCTGCTGGCTGCGTTGGGACCAGCCAGGGCGGTGGCCCGAGCACCCGTCCAGGCTGCCCTGGCCAACCGCGAGGTGGCCGGTTCCAGAGGAAGCCGTCGACTGCTGATCACCGGACTTGGCGTGAGTGCTGTCGGTATCATCCTCACGACCTGGGCGGCGCAACCCGAGGTCGCCGGAGTGGCCATCGTCGCGTTCGGCAGCGGGCTGATCCTGCTGGGCGTGGCAGCGTGTGGCCCTGCCATGGTCGGGCTGGCGGGGCGACTCGCGGGCTTTCTTCCCACGGCGGTAAGGCTGGCATGGCGACACGGCGCACGCCATCAATTCCGCACCGGTGCCGCGGTTGCCGCCGTATGCGCCGCGACTGCGGGCAGCGTCGGGCTCATGCTTTTCACCGCTGCCGATACGAGAACCGGCTCCGCCACTCAGCCGGACGCCCGAACCGGGCAGATCCTCATACCAGCCGACGTCGCCAGACTGCTCAACGCCGACCAGGCCCGTATGCTGCGGCAGGCCCTGCCCGTGCAAAACCTGCAGCACCTCACCGTAGCCGACACAGAGGTCGCCTACGCGAATGTCGCACCCCAACCGGGGCCGCCTCCAGTGGTGTCACAGACCGTTGTGGTCGGCGGGGAAGAAGTGGTCCGCGCTATGACCGGGCAGGAGCCCGGCCAGGCGATCAGGAACGCCATGGGCAACGGACAGGCTGTGGCGTTCTATCCGGAGTTCATCTCCGACGATCGCCTACGCCTGAACGGGGCAGCGCAACCGACAGCGATCCCCGCAGTGTTGGCCGCCGCGCCCGCGTACTTCCGTGACCGGTCCGTCCTGCCCGGCGCGCTGATCTCCAAGGAAACCGCAGCCCTCCTCGGGATACGGACCCGTCCTGGAGGAATCATCATCGACACCACCCGCAGGCCCAAGCCGGACGAGCTGGCGACCGCCAGGAACATCGTGCTCGGCGCGCAAGCGCAAGCATCGCCGACCGATGTCCCGGCTAATCCCGTCCGGCTCATTGCCGGGCAACCAGACAACTCAGCTGGCCCCCGCCTCGGGCCAATCGCCCTGCTGCTCGCCCTGGTCAGCGGCTGCGTCACTCTCATCGCCAGCGCGACCGCCGTGGGCCTCGCGACATCAGAGCTCAGGAGCGACCTTTCCACCCTGGCTGCTGTCGGCGCCGGTCCAAGAATCACCCGCTGGATCACCGCAGCCCATGCCGGACTGGTCGTCGGACTTGGCGTACCACTCGGTGCCCTCGCGGGCGTCGCGCCGGCAGCGGGCGTGATCGCGCTTCGCCCCGAAACCGCCTGGAAAGTGCCATGGCCGGCAGTTGGCGTCGTCATAGTGCTAGCACCTGCCTTGGCGGTAATCGGCAGCGCAGCCCTGACCAAGAGCCGACTCGTCCTCGTCCGCCGACTGACCTAGTAGTACTGCAACGACAGCAAGCGAATCGAGTTCGATTCGAGTTCGTTGGCCCCGAAATTCAGCGGCAACGCCGAGCGGTCAAACGGTCAACCACAAACCCTAACTACAACAGTCCTTCGAGGCCGGCGGCAGTCCAGGTGTGCAGCCACTCGGTGGCCTGTCCAACGTCGGTGCTCGCCGGTGACAGGGTGACCTGTGCCGGGGCGTCGGCGAGCAGTGACGTCAGCAGGGCGCGCCGTTCGGCGAGCGGCTTGCCCAGCAGGGGCAGGCCGGGCGGAGCGCTAAGGAGGTCGAAGACCACATAGTGGGCGGGGTGGTGCCTAACCAGGGCCTCGCGGTCAGTCCCGGCGGTAACCCGCCGCTGCAGCTGGGAGAAGTCGGTCCGTTCTCTCTCCCAGACCACGAGTTCCCCGTCCAGCACGGTGCCAGGTGCGACCGCGCGGCAGACGGCCTCGACCACGTCCGGGAAGTACGTGCCCAGGTCCCGGCCGGCTCTGGACTGCAGGTAGACCCCGTTATGTTGGCGGAACGCCAGGGCACGCCAGCCGTCCCACTTCGGCTCGTAGGACAGGCCGGGGCCCTCCGGCACGTTCCCGACGGGTTTTGCCAGCATCGGCGCGATCGGTGGCCGCAACATCCCATCGGCGTCGGGCGGCTTGGCCCGCCGACGGCCAGGGCTCACCGTGAGACACACCTTCGCCAGACCTGAATTGCCCTCACCTCCCTTCTTCATGGTTGGACCGCGCGACGAGTGGCGCAGGAAGATGCCGAACAGTCGATGGCTGTACGACATCCCTTCACAGGCATGCCCTTCGATCGACATGATCGTTAGAGACGGTAGCCGTCCACCACCACGAGGAGGCCCGCATGTCGATCACCCAACCCTCTGCCCGATTCCCGCGCGCCAGACGGCACGCTGCCGCGCTCGCCGTCGCGGCACTCGCGGGAACCTTGCTGGCGAGCGTGAACGCGCAGCCCGCGTCGGCCACGCCTCCCGGCATCCCGTCCAAGGCCACGGCACAGTCCCAGCTCAACGCCCTAACGGTGGCGGCGCAGGGCTCAACCAGCGGCTACTCCCGGGACCTGTTCCCCCACTGGATCACCATCAGCGGCAGCTGCAACACCCGCGAGCAGGTCCTCAAGCGCGACGGCACCTCCGTCGTCGTCGACAGCTCCTGCGCGGCGACCTCCGGCCGCTGGTACAGCCCGTATGACGGTGCCACCTGGTCGGCGGCCTCGGACGTCGACATCGACCACGTCGTGCCCCTGGCAGAGGCGTGGCGCTCCGGCGCCAACTCCTGGACTACCAGCCGGCGGCAGAGCTTCGCCAACGACCTCACCCGCCCCCAACTGATCGCGGTCACCGACAACGTCAACCAGGCCAAGGGCGACCAGGACCCGTCCACGTGGCAGCCGCCGCTGTCTTCCTACCGGTGCACCTACAGCAAGATGTGGATCACCGTGAAGTACAGCTGGGGTTTGACCCTGCAGTCGACGGAGAAGTCCGCGCTGCAGAGCATGCTCAACACCTGCAGCTCCTGACCGGGCAGTTCCGGCCGGGCGACTACCTTTGCGGGATCCGACGTCCCGGCCGGAACTGGACCCGTCACCGGGGTGAGGCGGCATCACCGGCGTGTTCGCGCCGACGCCCGCGTCGCGGCAAGGAGCCGCCGGCCCATCGCCATGGCTTTCGCTTCCGTATCGAACTCCCACCGCAACACCCGGCCCGTTTCCACGTCGCCGGCGCGGGCGATGACCTTCCACCGGACCTTGCGGGTCAGCCAACGTCCCGGCGGCCCAGGCGCCCCCCGATGCCGTTTCACCAGCCCCGCCACTTCCCACACCAGCGCGTCGTGCAGGTGTTCGATGTTGGGTCGGCGGGCTGATAGTCAAAGGCGGCGGGGCAGGGTCCGGCGCCGACGGTCGGCAAGGCAGTGGCAAGCGAACGGCGGGAGCCCGACGTGGGCGACGAGTGCCGACACCCGGCGATCCTGGGAGTCAGGAAACTGAACTGAGATAGCCCCTGGCCTTTCCCCTAGGCTTCGGCTGTCTGATCATCGGTGCGTCCCTGGCTCTGGCCGTCGAGGTGCGTCACGGTTGGCCGCTCGCTCATGATGGCGAGGTCGGCGAGGGGCCACCAGGGCCCGGACGTCAACGCCACCTCTCGGCAACCTTCCCAGCCAGGGAGCGGGGTGGTGGCGAATGCCGTGCGGTAGGTGTCAATGGCGGCCAGGACGACGAGGTCGGGGTAGAAGTGCCATGCGGGGTCGAAGAATCGGTCGTTGGCGTCCGGGAGGCAGTACTGCACGACGGCGCGTGCCTCGTCTTTCTGTTCGACACCGGTGTCGTAGGCCTGCCAGTACCGGGCGGCGCTGAGGGCGTAGCTGCGCATTACTGGGCCCAGCGCGTCCCAGGCGGGGCGCAGTCGCTGCTCGTAGGTGCTGCGCAGGGTGGTCAGGACCGGTTGCAGTACGGCGCGTTCTGCTGGCAGGACTGGTGAGCAGAGGTAGGGGTGTTCCATCAGGTCGTAGCGTTCGTCCACGCCGTCGTAGCGTTGTTCGCCGTAGTAGCCCTCCCACTCGAAGAAGTGATGGAAGGCGCTGAAAGCCTTGCTCTGTTCGAGGTCGGATGCCTGCTGCCACAGCGGTGCCCGCGCCGTGGAGAGGGCCTTCTGGAGGACGTCTCGGCGTACCTGACGCACCAGCGGCGTGTGTCCCTGGCTGATGTGGCGCCGGAGCTGGTCCATGGCGTCTTGCAGTGACGTGCACCAGATGAAACGGGGCGGTGCCGGCAGGCTGGCGGCGCGGTAGGCCGCCTGGGCGGCGGCTTCGGCCCGATCTCGGTCGACGGGACCGGTCGCTAGGGCAGCCTTCGTCCAGAGGGCGGCAACGTCGTCGGTGGATGCTGGCGTGATCGATGGTCCCACAGCTCTATCCAATCCATGGTGGTCAAGGTGTTACAGCGTTCAAGGGCAGTAGGGGAGATCACCTCCAGTGATCCCCGTCGTCTTGCGCGCTGGTGCTGTGCGTGATTCACGGGTGACGAAAAGATGATCCTCATGTTTGACTGAGATCTATGCGACCGGGGGAGGCGCGGCTAGCGATCGACTGTGGCAGTGCCACCACGACTGCGGTCGTGGCCTGGCCGGACGGTCGGTGGATTCCGCTGCAGTTCGACGGCGAACCGGCGCTGTCCAGCGCGGTGTTCCTGGCCGATGACGGGAACGTCCTGACCGGGCAGAGGGCCTGGCAGGCGGGAATCGCCGAGCCGCAAAGGTTCATTCCGTCACCTCGACGGTCCGCCGAGCAGATGCTCACCGTCGCCGGCGCGGACGTCGACACGCTGGATCTTGTCGCGGCTACTCTGCGCCGGGTCGCCGGGGAAGCGCAGCAGGCGGTGGGCGTCGCGGTGGAGGACGTACGCGTGGTGGTGCCCGCGGGGTGGGGCCCCAGGCGGCGGACATGGATGCGCCACGCCGCGCACCGGGCTGGCCTCCCGCAGCCCCGCCTCGTCGAAGCGCCGGTCGCCGCGGCCGGCCACCTGGTGTCGACAGGTGCGCAGCTTCCGGTCGGCGCGTTCCTCGTCGTCTGCGACGTCGGCGCCGCAGCGGAGGTGAGCGTTCTGCGTCGTGGCCCGACCGGCTTCGAGGTCCTGGCGACCCTCGCTGACCCGGACGCCGGTGGCAGCGCCATCGACCAGGCGCTAGCGAACATGTTGGCCGGCGCAGCGACCGGTTCGGCTGGCGAACAGGGCCAGAGGTGGGCGCTGGCGGCCAGCGTGCAGGCGGCGAAGCACGCCCTCACCCACCACGCCGCGGCCACCGTTCCATTGCCAACCGGGCCCGCGGCGGTACTGAACGGCGGCCTGCTCGAGCAGGCCGCACAACCCGTGCTCACCCGGGTCGCCGAGCTGACGGTGGAAGCCCTCGCCGCGGCGGAAGTAGACCGGGCCGACATCGCGGGCCTCTACTGCGTCGGGGGCGTCGCCCAGATGCCGGCGCTGGAGAAAACCCTCGCCCAGACGACCGGTATAACCCCGGTCGTGGCCGCCGATCCTAACCTCGCCGCGGTGCACGGCGCCGCCGACGCCGGATCCACCCAGGCCGGCGACGCTGCCCCCGAGGACCAGTCGGCTACGGTGCCGCCGGTGCGAAGGGCTGTCGCCATCGCGGTACCCGGCTTCGCGTCCCTAGCTCTGGTGGCACAGTTCCTCCTCACTCCGGAGTGGAGGGGAGGGTTCCTCGGCGTCATTCCTGCCACGGCGGTGCTGAACTGGGGTGAACTGGCCATGGCCGCGGTCTTCGCCCTGATCGCCTGCCTCGCCGCCGGCACGGTCATCGCCTCGGCCATCGCCGCCCGCAACACAGCCGACCACAGCCCGCCCGGTGTCCAGACCGGCACCGGCATCCTCGCCGCCGCGAGCATGGGCACCGCGGTCGCCGGCATGTACGCGGTGGTCGGCAGCCTCTACATCGCAACGGCTGTCGGGCCGTTCCTGCGGTGGGCGCTGATGCCTATCGCCCCGATCGTCGTGGTCGCGGCGGTGCTGGCACTGGTCGCCGCCCGACAGTGGCGCACACCCCGCGGCGGCTGGTCACAGCTCCTATCCTTCCCCACCAGCTCGGTACTGACAGCGGCCGCCGGGATGCTGTGCATCCAGTACTCACTGACCGCCGACCGCTGGCCCGACATGATCCTGTTCATCGACATCACCGGCCGCCTCGGCGGACTGCTCCTCGGCGCCGGCACCATCATGGCGGTGGTGCGCCAACCGCTGCTGCGGCTCATCCTGGGCGCACCCCTGGCGGTCATCACCGCAGCGCTGGTCAGCCCCCGCGCCTCCGGGATCCTCGGCGTCATCTACGCCATCGCGGTCGCGGTGTGGTGGCTTCGCCAGCTGTGGGCCCGGATCTTGCGCCCTCACCCCCGCCTCGCCTCATGAGCGCCCTCACCGAGGTCAATCCTGATCGTGCCTGCGGTGCCGGCGGCTGGTGGCGGCGGTGAGGTGGCCGCGACGGATGGCGGCGTGGGCGGGCCTGCTGATGCTCCTGGTCGGTCCGCCCTTGCTCCTGGTCAAAGTCTCAAGCTGGCCCCTGCGAGGCGTGCCCACCACTGAGCAGGTGCAGGAGTGGGTGGCGCAGCCTCTGACCGAACGGACACTGACCGCCGGTTTGACCCTGCTGGCCTGGTCGATCTGGCTGTTCGTCGCCTACACCGCCGTCGCGGCCACTGCCCGCCGGGTGCGCTCGAGCGCGCGGTGGCTGCGCCGCCTGCCACTGCCCACGCCGCTGCAGGCCACCGCCACCGGCGTCGCCGGCGCGGCGGCCCTGAGCGCGGGTCACGCCGCTCTTGCCCAGCCTGCCGAACCGGTGGCACCGGTCACCGCCTCCGCCGTTGATGGCGCACCCCTAGGCCCCGACACCGCTGACACCGTGGACGTGGGGGAGGGCGTCACTATCGCGGGAGGGTGGCTGCCCCGCGAGGCGGCTGAGCAGGTAGCGGCTGCGTCGGCGCTGGTGTGGCTGCGTCGCCGCCGCGACTATGAGCCCCTGACCGGGTCAGAAGCGCCGCTCCATGACCTGCCGCCGCTGTCGAGGACGGTCGCGGCTGTCCGGGCGGCCCTGGACGCCACCGCCCATACCGGTGTCGAGTCTGAACGGCCGCCACCGGGCGAGGCTAGGGCGGCGGGGCCGCTGACCGTGCTGCCGGCGGCTGTCGCATTGACCGGTCCCGGTGCCCTGCACGCCGGCAGGGGAGTCCTGGTCACCACACTGCTTGCCGCGCTACGGCAGCCGGCGGGCGGGACGCCGACCGTGATCACCCGAACGGCGTGGGCGATGCTGCTCGGCCCGACCGCCACCATGACACCGCACCAGGGGCTTCCCGGCTTGCAAGTGACGGCCAGCCTCGACGAAGCGCTGACGCTTGCACACAGCACCGCACGCGCGATGCTGCTGATCAGCGAAACCGTGCCCGCGCCCGCTGGCAGCCGGTTGGCCACCGTGCTCGATACCGGCACCGTCACCGCAGTGGTTCTCGGCACCTCACCGGTCGGGACGGCGTGGCACGTCGATGTCCACGGCCACACCAGCGAGGCCGGGCGCTCGCAGCAGGGCGGGCCGCGGCTGTGCGTCCTGGACCAGGTCGCCGCCACCGACCTGCTCGCCGTCCTCACCCTCACCCAGCCCCCGCTGCAGCGCCAGCCAGCCGACGCCACGGCCGTTCCCCGCCCACGGCCCCCCGCCGACACCGTCACCGTTCACCCGGCCATCGCCCGCCCGGCCCCGCCGTCGACGCAGCTGAGGGTGCTCGGCAAACCCGCCCTCCTCGTCGGCGGACAACCCGTCACGATCCGCCGCAGCGCCGCCTGGCAAGCTCTCATCCTCCTCGCTGTTCACCCCGACGGCCTGCGTACCCGGCAGCTGACGGACGCGATCTGGCCGGGTGTACCCGCCCACACCGTCACCGGACGCCTTTACACCACCCTCAGCGAGCTGCGCCGCAGCATCAGCGCCGCTGTCATCGACCACGCCGAGGACCGCTACCGCCTCGATCCGGAGCAGGTAGACGTCGACCTGTGGCACCTGCGTGCGGCAGCCCGCCGCGCCGCCACCGCCCTCACCGATCACACCGGCGCCTGGCAGAAGGTCACCGACGCCTACACCGGCGATCTCGCCACCGGCCACACCTGGGCCTGGGTCGATCCGCCGCGCGAAGCTACCCGGCGACTGGTCATCGACGCCTACGCCGCCGCGGCCGCCGCCCAACCCGAACCGCGCCGCGCCGTGGAGTTGCTGCAAGCCGCGCTGCGCGTCGACCCCTACAACGCGGACCTGCACCGCCGCGCCGCCGACGCGCTCACCGCCGTCGGTGACCACACCGGCGCAGCCGAAATCCTGCGCACCTACACCCACCGCCTCACCCACGCCGGGCTCTCACCCACGCCCCTCGACCAGGCGGCGCCCTCCACGCGGTGACATTCCCGGGGCCTGACTGCCCGGGCCCTGCCTAACCTCGGCCGGATGGAACTGCCCTCTTACTTGGCTGACCTCGGGGTGTAAGGCCGTGTGAGGTCGTGTGAGGCCCTGTCAGCTGCCAACCCCTGCCCGCTCCTTCCCGCCACTTCTAGCGTCGATCACGAACCTTGCCGATCGGATCGTGTGGGCGTGAGGAGATGACGGGTGAGTTCCAAGACGGGCGGCGCAGCCGCCACCACTGCGACAGCCTTCGTGTCCGCGGGCTACGCCACGCTCCTACACACCGAGGTGTGGCAGAGGCCGCGGGTCCCCTCAGCGTCGCAGGCGCGCGCCTGGCTTGCGCAGCCGCTGACCGAGGGATTCATCATCTTCCTGGCCCAGGTCGGCGCCGCCGCCCTCGCCGTCTACCTGATGACCGCCATGTTCGCTCGCCTGGTCGCGCGGCTCACCCGCGCCACCCGCTGGCTACCAGCGCTGCGCCTGCCCGGACCCCTCCAAGGCTTGGCCGCCGCGCTGCTGGGCGCCACGGCGATCACCGCCACCGTCGGCGCCAGCCCAGCCACCGCAGCAACCGACGCCGCCGCCGAAGGCGACGGGCAACCCACCCGGCCCCGCGCACCCCACGACAGCCACGACGCCCCTCAAGAGCCGTCACCGGTGGCAGAAGGCGTCCCGGATAGCCCCACCTACACCGTGCGGCGGGGTGACACCCTGTCCTCAATCGCTGCACGACAGCTTGGCGACGACAGTCGTTGGTCCGACATCTACGCCCTCAATCGCGGCACCCACTTCCCCCGAGTCGGCGGCACCCTGCACGACCCCGACCTCATCCGCCCCGGCTGGATCCTCGACCTGCCCGCCGACACCACCGAATCCACACCACCCACGCAACGAGCGACCCCGGCACCGCCGACCCGCCAGCCGGACACCAGACCACAACCAGCGCCCACCACCGCACCGGCGCCCAGCCCGGCGCCCACCAGCACCGCCGACGACCCGGCGGCCACGACAGCCCCCAGCACTCCCACCGCGTCCACGGACACCTGCACCGTCGGCAGCAGCCCGGATACGAAACCGACCCACGACCACGGCGCCGAGCGGACACCTCGCGGGATCACGTTGCCTACCGGTAGCTGGATCGACGTGGGCCTGGCTTTGGCCGTCGCGGCCGCCGTCGCGCTGGTGTGGGCGCACCGCGGGCACCGCCACACGCCCCGCCCACTGGGAGCGCCCAGCACGGACACCACCAGCATCAGTCCCATGCCGCGCGTCGTGGATCAGATCCGCCGCGGACTACGCCGGGCCCCCTCCACACACCACGGTGACCAGCCAATCGAGCCCGTCACAGACGCCCCGCGCGGCGAGAGATTGAACGCCAGTCACCCCACGTCTGAATGCGGGCACGCGCCGGCCAGCGAGGCCCCCGACACCAACGGCACTACTCCCGCCGCCACCGGCCTTACCGGTCCACAGATGGACAGCGGCAGCGACAGGACCAGCGGGCAGCCGACACCACTGGCGCCGGCCCTGCACAATCCGCTGTCGGCACTGTGGCCACCGGCCGGACTCGGACTGACCGGGCCCGGCGCGGCAGCCGCCGCGAGGGGATTCCTGATCGCCGCCCTTGCCTCCGGCGGGCCACACCAGCCGCATGCCCAAACCACGGTGGTCGTACCTGCACCGACCGCGGTAAGACTGCTCGGCGTTGCCGCAACGGATCTGCCGCACACGCCACGTCTGCTGACCCCGTCCACACTCGAGCAGGCCCTGGACCTCGTGGAAACGCAGACGCTGCACCGCACTCGTCTGGTCGACCAACACGACGTCAACACCGTCGCCGACCTGCACGACTCCCACCCCGACGAGCAACCGCCGCCGCCGCTCATGCTCCTAGCCGACGCCACGCCCGACAACGAACGCCTCCGTGTCGCCGCGCTCCTGAACCAGGGCGAGCACCTGAACATCCACGGCGTGCTGCTCGGACCGTGGCCGCACGGCAACACCATCGTCGTCACCGAGGACGGCACCACCACCCCCGCCGACGGTGAAGGCGCCCGCCATGGCACCCATCCGGCCGACATCGGCCGGCTTGCCGTGCTCAACGCCGCCGAAGCTGTGGACCTGCTCGCCACCCTCGCCGAGTCGCACACCCGGCAACCCCAACCGCATAGACCAACGACGCAGACACCGCCGCCACGGACCGGCTCCCAGGCCGGGTTCACCTGCCGACAAGCGCCAGACAGCCCAGCGTGGCCGCCAGACCCCACCGATCAAGCCACGCCTGCCCCAACCGTTGAGTCCTCCGACCACGCGGTCGAAGACGAGGTGCTGGACGGTGATACGGGCCGGGCGGGCGTGGTCGAGGGCGCCGCGGCCCCGACCGACGCCGTCAACGACACGCCCAGGTTTTCCACCGAGGTCACCGCGACGAGCGGTAAGGGTATGCCTCCTCCGGAGGACTTCCCCGATGTCGCCGCACAGGGTAAAGACGCAGACGGTGAGCCTGCGCGGGAACTGTCAGGGCGGGTGAGGCTCACCGTGCTGGGCGCCCCCCGCATCGTCGACGGCGACCCCCAACGCAACATGCGCGCGAAATCCCTCGAGCTGCTGGTCTACCTGGCCGTGCACAACGGGGCAGCCTCGGCGGAGGCCATCCTCGACGACCTGCTACCCGACGCCCCAACCAGCAAGGCCGCCGGCCGGCTCTACACCTACGTCTCCGGGCTACGCGCCGCTCTGCGACACAACGGCGGCCCCGGCAGCTACGTCACCCACCCCGACCACCGCTACCTGCTCAACCCCGACATGCTCGACATAGACCTCTGGCGGATGCGGGCGGCGATCCGTGAGGCCGGGCAGGCCATCGACCCGCAGGCCCGCGCAGCCGCCCTGCGTCGGGCGGTCGAGGCCTACCACGGGCCACTCGCGCAGGGCTGCGACTACGAATGGGTCGAGTCCTACCGCGAGGCGATACGCCAGGAAGCCCTCGACGCCCACCTCGCTCTCGCCGACACCTTGGACGGACAACCGGCACAGCAGGCCGCCGTCCTCGAGGCCGCCATCGCCCACCAACCGCACCACGAGGCCCTCTACCAGGCGGCGATGCGCGCCCGCGCCGAACTGGGCCACCTCGACGCGATCCGCACCCTGCGCCGCAGGCTGACCCGCGCCCTCGCCGACATCGACGCCAGACCCGGTGCCGACACCCTCGCCCTGGCCGACCACCTCGTCGCCCAAGCCACACACCCCAAGCCAGGCCCGAAACCCGCACCCCACATGGCAGGGGAGACCCCGGCATGAGCACCACCGCAGCCGTTGCCAACGTCGAGGTGGGGGAGCGGGACCTGAGCCAGTTGCGGCGGCTGCGGTGGGCCGTTCGGGGTGTGCTCACCCTCGGCGTCGCTGCCTCTGTCGCCGCGAACGTGCTCCACGCCCGACCCAACCCGGTCAGTCAGATCATCTCCGCGTGGCCACCTCTGGCGTTGATGCTCACCGTCGAGCTCATCTCCCGCGTACCCAGCCACCAGCGTGTGCTCGCCGTGGTGCGGCTGCTAGCCGCCGCCTCGATCGCAGGAATCGCGGCATGGGTGAGCTACTGGCACATGGCCGGCGTCGCCGCACGGTACGGCGAGACCAAGACCGCCGCCTACCTGCTGCCCATCAGCGTCGACGGGCTCGTGATCGTCGCCAGCGTCAGCCTCGTCGAGATCACCGCACGGATCCGCTGCGCCACATCACACCGACCCCGACCGACGACCCGGCCCGAGCCCGGACCGTCCGTCACCTCTCCGGATACTCCCGCATCGCACTCGGCCACAACCCGCACACTCGCCTCTTTCACGCACCGTCCGGAGGCTGACTCTCACCCTGCTGCGACACCAGCCGCCACGGCGCGTACCACCAAGCCGGTGACCGGATCCATCATGGCTTCCGCACCCGAGATGGTGGCGGGTCTTGCCGCTGAGGCAGGCAAGCAGCGGCGGACCGAGTCAGCCCTGCCCTCCGATCCCGCGCAAGCGGCTGATGCGCCGCACGAGACGAAAGGTAGCGAAGGGCTGCCCGCCACGCAGACATCGCCATCGGATCCGCATGACCGCCACGAAAAGAACAGCCGGCAGGCACCTGCCAGGACCGGTAACGTCTCCTTGCGCGTACCGGCTCAGGATCGCCGACGGCGCACACAGGTGAGCCACGGCATGCCGAACGACGACACAACCGGAGGCGAGGTGCCGTCGACAACACCCGCTGCTGTCGCCTACTGGTACCGGCGGGATCCCAATCTGCATCCAGCAGAGATCGCCACGCGCATTGGCCGATCCGAACGCACCGTACGTAGGCATTGGCCCCCGCCCACCGACACCGCCTCGCCCCCCGTCAACGGCCCGCGCCATCGCCAGGTCGCCGACGGCCTGCACCGGTGAAAGCGCGTTGTGTCAACCTGGGCAGCCGTCGCAACGCACAATGCCTACGTTCATGCTCCGATCCCGGCCTCCTGGTCAAGCTTCTCGCCTGCTTCTGACCACGCCCAGTCTCCGGGCCGGGCGAGGATCGCGACCTTATCGGACGTGCGGCCGCCGCGGGTGGGTGCGGGTCAGGTCAGGACCGGTGGTTCTCGGTGCCCGTCATCCGATCTTGGTGAGCGTGACAACCGAATCGCCTGGATAACCGGAACAATGATTCTCAGTTGCGACGGCCGGCCACCGGCGGCATAGTGCGAAGGCCCTCCACCGGAGCCACCTCCCTCTGTGCAATCCAGACGGGGCCGCGGACGAGGCCGGACCAGAGCCCCACTGGCAGGGCCTCGATCATCCCTGATCGTGCGCATCGGACTGCTGACCTAGTGCGGATCAAACGGTGAGGGACTGTCCGATGCTGGTGTAACGGCCCGGCACGTTGGTGCTGCTGGGGGCGGTGCCGCCTTTGGAGGTGATCGCGAAGCCGTTGAGGGCGGGCTTCCAGCGCACGGCCCACTTGTCGCGGCCTCCGCCGGTGGTCGGGGTGATCGGTGATCGGGTGACCAGGTCGGGCGTTGAGGGCGGTTTGGTCGGTCGGGAAGTGCCCGCGAACCCGCACTGGCCGGCGGTGGCGGGCGTTGAGGGACTCGATGGCGTTGATGGAGCAGATGATTCGGCGGATCTCCACGTCGTAGTCCAGGAAACAGATGAACTCCGACCAGGCCGCCCGACAGCTTGACGAGATGTGCTTGCAGATCCCGCAGGTATCGCACGGCGCGCGCTGACCGTGGCTGCTTAAGAGCAGGCGTACAGCATTCGGGTACGCAACCCATCGCACCGTCAGAGCCATGACCGACCGGCAGTTCCCATGGGTCGGACCCAGACCGGCCAATACAACACCGGCCATACCGACCCACCCCGCGCCTAGCGTCAGCCTGGATCCCGCGATAGCCGTCTCTACACCACCAGCGCGGACTTGATCAGGCGTAGTTCACTACCAGGCCTTGCTGCGGATCGGAGGGACGTCGAGGTCGTGGTGCCCGCCGCGGTGCTCGGCGAGCAGCTGGCGGCGGATGGTGCGCCAGGCGATGCGCTCCTGGCGGTGGGCGAGCTTGCGGTACAACTGGAAGGTGCAGAGCTGGCAGCCGCACAGGTTCGGGGCATGGGCCGACGCCTGCCGGTAGCAGCGGGTGCGGATCCAGCGGTCGGCGGCGAGGAATTCGTCGAGGTCGCACGGTCCGCGGCCGTGCTCGTGAACGTCGGTGAACCAGTGGCGCACCAGCGGGTCCCGCTGCTGCACGCGTTCGGGTCGGTGGATGTCGGTCCGGGCCATGTGACGACCTGCCCTTCGGCTGCCCGCGCACCGTGCGCGGGACTAACGCCTGGCTGACATGTCGATCACCTCCGGACAGGGGGAGTGGAGCGCGTGGGGTCCAGGGTAGGGGTTGGGTCCGACGGGCCGTCGCATCGGTGCGCGATCCGCCTCAGAGGCGGCAACCACCGCGGCGGGTAGACGATGAACGCCCGAGGGCCGCAGCTTGGGCGTTCCCAAACCTCGGCGCTCAAGATCGTCGGTGGCGCAGGCGTCGCTCTTTCGGCGAGAGATGCCGCCCGGGATGCGGCCAGCGCCGGCGACGGTCTCGCTGCCGACGACATGATCGCCGTGGGTAGCCCTGGCATGCGCGTCGACAGTGCCAGCGTGTTCAACTCGGCCCTCGTCACGTCTGGGTTGGTGCCGCCAGGCCGGCACGCGTGCGTGTCTTCATCAGGGCTCTTGAATGACGCGGTCGGGATGGCATTGGCCGTGGTCGAGTTGGGTGAGGCTGTACTTGCCCATGATGACCCGTGCCTGGTTGCGGATGCTGACGCTGTCCTCGTTCCAGTAGTCGCTGTGTCTACGGGTGTCGGCGGTGTGGCGGTTAGCTCCGAAGCCGTCGTAGTGAGGGCTGGGCCCACGTCCGTGGTCGTAGGCGGCCCGGCCGGCATCGACGGTGCCGCCGAGGAGGGTGCCTCGGAACACTTGCTCGTGTTGACAGGGGAGTGGCCGAGGCATCGAAACTAAGCTAAGACGGCTTGATAGACGCTCCACCTTGTCACCTGGCCCTGGGCCCACTCGGTGGAGTGTTGATGCGCAGCGGGAGGCGAGATCAACATTCACGCCGAAGTGGTGCCGATGTCGCGTGGCGCGCACCGTCAGCCGGCGCGATGTAAGGCACCTCGGCTGACGGTGGCTTCAATTCCCCGGCGGATGCGGCCAGTGCCACGGTGAAGCAGTACGAGTATCAGGCCGATGAAGCTAGCGGTGAAAAGCGTCCAGTAGTCACCTCCGAGGGCTCGCACCAGGGCGAGGCCGGCAAGGCCAGCTAGGACGACGAGCAGGATGAGCCGGATTCCCGCCAGAGCTTTGCAGGCCGAGACGAGCCGGGACCGAGAGACGGCTGCCTGGCCTGTGCCCGATCGTGCCCAGAGCACGGTGGCGACCAGTGCGATGGTGGCGAGTTGGGCGACTGGGCCGCCGATGGCGAATGGAAGTGCGGGTGTCTCGCCGGCTGCGAGCATGGCGATGCCGCCGGCGGTGAAGCCGGTGAGGAGGCCGACGACGACGATGCCGGCCCAGATGGTGCGGCGGGCGCTGCGGCGTGCGGCGGCGGGATCTGGGAGTGGAATGCGGTCGTCGCGATCGTGCACCGGCGAGGTCTCCATCAGTTCTTGATGTTCCAGTCGAGGGTCTTACCGCCGTCGTGGACCCGGCCGTTGGAGATGTCGGAGACGAGGGTAGGCCAATTGCCGCCCGGCAGGCCGTCGCTGTTGTGCAGGCGTTGGTCGAGGTCCCGCATCTGGGTCCAGAGGGTGGTCAAGTAGGTGATGGCCGCGGTGACGACGGCGGTGGTCAGCGCGATGGCCTTTGCGGTGGATGCTCCGGCTGCTGCTGCCGAGGCGGGCGCCGTGACAATGCCGAGCGCCGCTGCGGCAGCCGCGATCAGCTCGACGATGTAGGGCACCAGCACGGCCGCGATGCCGAGCCAGAAGGCGATGATCCCACCGGCTACCTTCGAGCGCGTCGTCCAGCTCGTCCGTGGCGGCCTTGATGGCGGCAAGAGCCTTGCCCTGGAGCGGAACTACGCCGGTGTAGGCGGTCGCGGCGGTTCCGGTCCAGTAGTCGTCGATGAGCAGTTGCCCGGCGTCGACCTTCGCGGCCAGCTCGTGCACTGGACCGCCGACGTGTCGGGTCCAGGTTTCGCCGTGGGAGTAGAGCGTCCAGGGCACTCCCCAGCGGGTGAAGAACTTGCCCACCTCTGAGTAGAACTTGAGTACGAGTTCGTTGAAGCGGCGCAGGAGGTCGAGCGCGTCCTGCGCGAGCGATCCGAGCCAAGCGAGCTGGCGGTTCACCCGCTCGATGATCTGATTTGCCAGCCGTTCGATGCGGCGCATGCCGTCCTCGATTGTCTGAATCAGCTCGTTGAACTCTGGCTCGGACAGCGGAAGTGGGTGTGTCACCGGCGGCCCTCTCAGTAGATGTTGTTCAGCCGGTGCACGGCGTCGGCCTCGTCGCGCTCGTACCCGTCGGCGGCGTTGCGCAGCGAGGTGGCGATCGTTTCGAATGTCTCGCTGCCCTGGCCGAGGAGTCGGATCATGCGGTCCTGGAGCTGCTGGTAGAGCTCGACCAGTCCGACCTTGTCGCCGATGTAGGAGAAGTGCAGGGCCGCGAGGTCCAAGCGCGCGGCGACCTGTGCGGCGTTCCTCATGACGTCGCCTGAGTCGTCCCAGACTGCCGCGTCGTTGCGGAGCGCCTCGATCGATACCTTGAGCTTCTGCTCTCCGGGCGGTGGCATGTCAGCCGCTCCCTCGTGGGTCTCTTGTCATGAGGCCGAGATTGGCGAACAGCTGGAACGGATCTGCCGTCATGCGGTCCAGCTCGTTAAATGGCCACGACTCCTGCCATTGCGCACGCACTGCGGCGCGGTTGGCATAGGCCGCCGCGATCGCGGCGGTAACGGCGCCACTGACCTGATCATCCTCGGCGGAGGCCAACCATCTCTGGTCCAAGGTCACCGAGCACAGCCGGTCCCCGCTCAGCACCGCTGTCACCCGGCTGGACGAGTCGCTGCCGGTCGAACCCATTTTTGCCGCCTGCTCAAGCTCCGTGGCCATGTCGTCCAATCGGGCGGAGGAATCCTTGAGCACGTAGAACAGGCCGCGAGCGAAGTTGACTGCTGACTCGTCCACGGGCGAGCCCGAGGCTGGCAGCCAGGAAAAGTCAGTTGCCTCCGGCGCATCTAGGTCACCGCTGGCGTGGCTGCTGATCCCATGAGCCCATGCCTCCGTACGGCGCCGCGTGGCCTCGTCCGCAGCTTCCACAATGGCAGAACCCAGCTCTTCCGGAGGTAGGCGCCGGCGCCAATCGGCCAGCATTTCGACTAGGTCGACGCGACCATCGGAGGTCAGCGCCACCCTCAGGCCCTCGCGGGAGTCGCGGGCCGATGACTCTGCGGCTTCCCGATTCCCGGCCAGGAGCCGCGAACGCAGGTCATCCGCCTGTCGGCGTAGCTCCTCCAGCTCCGCGAACTCATCGGATGCGTCGACCACCCATAGCCCCCGTTAATCGATCAGCCTCAGCTCGAACAACCTAACGTGTCCGCGCCATCACTGCCGCCCCTCGCGGACGCGATCGAGCCCTAGTGCTACGGCTACCACTGCGCTCGTGCAGCCGGTTGCGGAGCCGGCGGTTTCTGTCGAGCCAACCAGCGCAGAACCCAGCTCCCCCGTCCCGACCCGCACCGTCAGCCCTAAGCCGAAGCCGAGCCCAACGAAGCGGTGGGCCGATCGCTATCGCAGCGATGGGCCGGCGGGTATGGCGGACCGGTCATCGCGACCACATCACCGCCGGTCGCGGACACCGCAGCCCGCCGTCCGCAAGATCGCTCACTTGCGCTGGAAACAGCGTCTGGGTCCGATCCAGATCGCTGGGCGGCTCGCCAGGCCGGCCTCGACGGTACATGCCGTGTTGACCCGTGCGGGGTCACCGGCTGTCGCACATCAATCGGGCCACCGGCGAACCCGTGCGCCGATACGAGCACGACTACGCCGGCACCATGATCTCGGGGCAGTGTGCGGCCCGTTAACAGTGCTCCTTCTTCGCTTGTTCGGCGACGGACCTCGCCTGCTTCAGCAGCTCCGCAACCTTGGTCTGGTAGCCGGATCCCTTCTTGCGCCAGGCATCCGTCTTCAGCAATACCTGATTGAGGAGGTCCTTGACTTGGTTTGCGTCTGGCGCCTGGGGCGGTGTGTAGTCCGGTAGCGCGGTGGCAGCCTGCTGATACTCAGCCAATGCGCGGTCGAGGTCAGCGGCGGCGTCTTTGAGGGAATCGATTTCGCCCGTCAGGCTCAACATGTCGCTGTCGATGGTGTAGGCGTCGCTCTCCACGGTGTAGGCGTCGCTGTCTGCGGTGTAGGCATCGCTGCAGGCAACCGACTGGTCAGCCTCCTTGTCCGCCTTTGCAGCGTTGGCTCTTGCGTCTGCGAGGTGGTCGCGAGCGGCGGACAGGTGACTGTCAAAGTCCGAGAACGAAGGCGGCGAGGCGAGCCCGGTTCGAACCGCCTGCTTCTTCTTCATAACGGCGTCAGCTGCGGACGTGATCCGCTGCTGACTCTCTTGCGCTGAGGCCGCCGCTGCGGCACTCGCCGCAGCCGCCTCATGCGCTGAGGCGTTGGCCTGAGCCGACGCCTGCACGACATTCACGGCATCGTTGTACGTCTTGAGCGACCCCGGCTTCAGGGTGACAGATGCGATTGCGCCGTCGTCCTGAGGTACCTGCAGGCTCATGCTGGAGCTCGACAGGGTGCCGGAAATGTTGTGGACGAGCCCGAACCTCTGGGGGAAGCTGAGAGTCAGGGCATTGCCGTCCAAGGTGCCTGTGAAGGCGATGTGCGACGGCGTCGTCGTGGTCGCGCTTTCGTGGGTCATGCGGATCTCGTCCAGGGTTCCCGACAGCGCGTTTGCCTCCCGGGTGACCTGGACCATGACGGCGCTTGTTGCGTCGGCTCCCACCCAGAGGTGGGGGAAATCCTCGGCCTGGCTGCTGAGTCTCGAGCACGACGTCACGGCGAGTCCCGCCGTGAGTAACAAGCCCGCAATCAGTCGAGCACGCCAGGGGCACCTTCGCACCGCTGCAAGTTAGCGATCGCGGCACGCACGCGGTACCGCCATCCGGACGGTGTCCCCTGTAGCTACGTCTATGGCATCCCGCCTTGCCCCGGGGCCGACGCACCGCGGTACCTCGCCAGGAGGACAACTTCCCAAATCAGGAACGTCCCGCTCCGGCATGTAGCCCCAGATCCGATAGCTGGGCAGGGGCGAGCAGCCACCCGAGTAGCCAAGGCGATGCGTCCCGACGACATGCCCGCACGTGATCGCGTCGACCGAGGGCGGCTGGTGCGCGCGGCGGCGGTCGGCGGCTCCGGCCTCGCGTTCATGCCAGTCGACGGGGAACCGGATGGTGCCCTCGCCGTTACAGCCGAAGCAGACGTCGCCGGCCACGTGGGCGTACATCCCGATCCGGCCCTGGCCCTTGCGCTTCGGGCAGGTGTGTGGTTCCGGGTGCGCTGGTGCCGGTGCACTGCGACGTGATTCACGACCGGGCGGTCTACGTGGAGCCGAACGTCTGGGTCCGGCACGGCTGTAGGCGCGCCCGAGCGGCGGGTGCCCGGGGTTCAGCGGGTCGCGTCCGGGTGTCCCGGCATGCTGGAGCCGCCGCCGCTGCTTCCGGAGCCGCCGGCAACGCCGGAGCCGTCGTCCTTGGTGACGATGTCTGGCGGTTCGTCGGTGTTGTCCGGCGCCGGCACCTCGGTGTCCGTCTCGACCTGGACCAACCGGGCCTGGCCGGCCTCGTCCTCGGCGTGCTCCGGGTCGACCGGCAGCTCACCGTCTCGCGCCTGGTACCCCACGGTCGCCTCCCGTCGGTGCCCGATTCCGGTCACGGCTGGCTTCCCCGTGCGTCAGTGGGGAAACCTTCCGGCCGGGTACCCCATCCCGATGACCTCGCGGGCGGCGGCGGCGACGCCGTCCGGCGCTTCCTGCGGAAGGTTGTGGCCGGCGTCGGGGGCACCTGGTGCACCCGGGGGCCGGTGAAGTGGGCTGCCGTGGGGCTGCCGTCCGTGGCGGGGAAGCTCCCGTCCGCCGTACCGTCCAGCGTCCCCAACGGCACGGCGAGCCAGCGGGCCGGGCCACCCCCGCAGACGGCCCGCCCAGCCGGTCACCCCTCGGCCCGCATCCGGGCGGCCATGACTGCCAGATGCGCCTCGTACGCTGCGAGGGCGAGGACGGTGTGGAAGACGTCAACGACCGTCTGGGCGACAAGGGGGGGGGTCACGGCGGTGCGGGCATCCGGCAGTGAAGACGATAGCTGAAGGTGAAACATCGCTTGAGCGCTGATCTTGGTTCACGGGTCGCCTCGAAGAAACCACGCTCGCGTGCACGGATCTGACGCGCGATGCGCGCCCCTGTCGCGGACCGTTCAGGGCCCCGCGCCTCTTGAGGATCATGTGAGGCATCAGGTGGGACGCGAACGTCGAGCGTGCCTCGGGACACGACAGCGCAGAAGGCCGTTGATACTGCCGAATTGACCTCTTCAAGGATCAAGGCGGCCCGCAAGCGCGCGCCGGCCCAGCCCCGGCCTGCTGGCGACCTTCGGCCGACGAGGAGATCCGCCAGTCACCCAGCGCTGACAGAACCTGCTAGAGCGACGAGGGTGGCACTTCTGAATGGCTCCTACGCGCCACCGTGCGTGTGTCCGTGGGGGCGGTCTTAGCGCTCGTCGCTTGCACTGCCAGGGCGGCGACGAGCAGCGCCCCGGCCGTGACGCACAGCAGCCGTACGACAGTCGCCCATGGCAGCTCGTTGGCTGGCAGAAGCGGGGTCAGGGTGTAGCCGATGATTGCGGCGGCGCCCGCGACGGACCAGAACACCGTCGGGCGGGCGGGGACCGGCGGTGGGTTGCCGTGCCAGACGCGAAGGAGCCGGCGGCGGCCGACCACAACGGCGACGCCGAGCGTGACCAGCGCGCCGATGAGGCTGCTGGGAATGTCGGACACGGTCCACCAGGCGACGTCGCTGACCTGGTCCCAGTCGATGCCGAATACGATGCGCAGCCACGCCACGGTGTGGGTGAGGTAGTCCCAAGCGATGTGACTGGCTGCGCCGAGCAGTGCCGATCCGGCGGTGATCTGCCAGGGGTGGCGCACTGTGGCGAGCACCCCGTAGTCGCGCAGCGCGAGCGGGCCGAGGTGGGGTAGGTGGGCGGCGAGGGTCGCGACGGTGGCGCGGACGATCCACGCGCCGAGCAGCGCCACTGGCAGGCACCACCACATCAGCGCGGTGAGGGTGTGGCTCTGCCACTCGGGTCCGATCCCGAGGAATGCGTATTTGATGTCGGGTGCGACCGCCCCGGTAGTCAACGCGACCCCGTCGAACCATCGGGGTCGCCAAAGCTTGAGCGGGAGTACCACACCTGGGTGCGACGGAAAGGTGAGCGGCATCGGCGCATCTTCCCACCTGGGGTCAATAGTGGTGTTGTCAGCGTGGCGCGCCGCATCTGGGAAGCCATTGCTCCACGAACTGAGCCATCCGGCAGACAGACAGCTGGTCCGCATTTAGTCCGCAAGGGGTTGACGGACGGAGAGAAAGCGGTGCGAGATGTCGAGAACCACTTCCCCTGGTAGACCCCGGGTTCCCAAGTCGTCGGCACGGGCAACTTGATCTCATAATGCGTAGGTCGACGGTTCGATTCCGTCAGGCGGCTCGGTACAGAAGCCCAGGTCATCGGCCTGGGCTTCGCCGTTTCCCGAGGTCGACAATGCCGGTGCATGTGCTGGGACGGATCCGTCAAGCAGTGCTGGGGCTAGACACCCGCCTCACCCGTAGCAGTTGCCGAATTGCGCTCTATCAGATCAAGGCGGCCCAAGCGGGCCGCGCCGGCCCGGCCCCGGCCTGCTGGCGACCTCCGGCCGGCATCGGCCGGGCCGGCCGGCCACGCTGCGGAGCATGAAAGGCATTGGAGGCTGAGGCGGGACGATCGCGGTCGGGGTTGCTCTCCATCGAGGGCGGGGCGATCGCTGCCGCGCAGCAGAGCTGCTTGCCTGCGAGTTTCCCAGGCTAGGTTCGCGCATCGATGGCGACGAGGACCAGGGCGTGACCCATCCCCCGGATGCCTAATCCTCTACACCGCTCGTCCGGCGTCAAGGGCGCTGCGCGTCGGCACGCCGATGGCCTACGGCCACCCTTGACCCCGACCGAGCGGCGCAGTCTTTGGCATCTATCCGGGGGATGGGGGCAGACTGGCGGCCACCATCCGTCGAGGCGGTCTGACGGTCAGCTCTCGTCCCTTGCCTCAGCCCGCGCCAGCATCGTCTGGTAATGCTGGTCGATTAGCTCTTGGGTAATGCCCGCACGCTCCCGCTGCGCATGGCCGAGCTGGGTGAGTTGTTCATCAACCCGGATGAAAAGCTCCCTGGCCTGTTCGAGGAAGGCGATCATGTCAGCACGTCCCGCGTCGGAACAGAAGTCCTCTGCGCGCTCTCTCCAGAAGGCATGCGCCAAGTGGTTCCGCAGCCGCACTGCCTCAGCCAGATCATCGATCAGCTCTTGATCGCCCTCCGCCTGCTGCGTGAAGCGGCGAACCAGCCGCCCCAGGGTCTCCTTGAAGTGTTCGTCCCATGGGTCGTTGAGAAGCTTCTTTGCTTCGGCCTCGGCTTCAAGCAGTTTCGAGAAGGCCAGCATGTTGACCACCTGGTGTTCCAGCACGCAAGCCCGGTAGTAGGTCAGGCCGAAGTGCGCATAGGTGGTCTTGTGATCGGTGCCGTCCTCTTCGTCTTCAGGCGGTGGGTCGATCTCAGGCTCGTCACCGAACCGCACGACGTACAGGTGGCTCATACGTTCATCATGGCGAGCGCGACAGCACGACGCTACGGAGTAACGCGGCGAGCAGTCCGCATCCAGTCCGCAAGAGGTCGACGGGCGGTGGGGAAGTGGTGAGAGATGTCGAGAGGTGTTTCCGCTGCTAGTAGCCCACTCGGGCAGGTCGCTGGGTCACCCATCTTGATCTCGTAATCCCTCGGTCGCAGGCTCCAGTCCCGCCGGCCCTCGCGGAAACCCTTTGGTAGGACACAATCACCGCATGGACGATGGTTCCGGGGATGAGGCGGACGCGCGGCGCAACGGGCCGTCCCGTTGGCTCCTGTGGCGGCCACGAGAGCCACGCTGGGTACCGCTCGCCGGTCCCACGGCTAGCCCGGACGTTCCGTTGGCGCTTGACTACGTACTCATTCAAATCCTCGTTGCGGCCTACGTGGCACTCCAATGGGTGATCGTAGTGCTGATCGCACCAGTGGTCTTCGCCGTTCGGACTTTGCGGGCCACTGGCGGGCCATAAGCCCGTGCCCCGAAAGGCCAGTTGAGGCCGTAAGGGACCGCACCGAGCGCGGGAAACGCGGCACGCAGATCCGATCTTGTCCACATCCCAAGCTGACAGTCTGGGAGCCACTGGGGCGAACGGAGGCGGACGAGCCCGGACCGATCCAGTTGCCGAGAGCGCGGCGACCAGGACGACACGGACGTTGCCGAACGGCTGCGGAGCGGCCTTGGGAATCTACGGATCAGATGGCGGCGTGCCAGCCACGTGCCAGTAGCCGGTGCCCCGAACGGGCACGAGCGGGCACGAGCCGTGACCCACTCCCCCGCCACGAGCAGGCGTTTCGGGCATCTCGTGGCGGTGATCTTCGCCCTTCCAAACTGACGGTGCGGGTTCGAAGCCAGCCCGGCCGACCGTGGCGACAGCATGTCTGATGGTGACGGGATGTCGCGCGCCAGCGACCGGGAAACCGGTGGGTCGGAAGGCGGGCCGGGCTGTGATGATCACCGTGTGGAAACCTTGCTCAGCCGGCTGGACGGGATCCAGTGTGCCGAGACGGCGGCCGCTGTGCCATTGGTCAGCGGGACCTTTCCGGCGGGCGAACACGACCGGGTCTGGCGCGCGCTGCGGGCCGAACAGCCGCGCACGGGGCTCTGGCCAGTGCTTGGCTGGACGGCCGACAATGCGGCGGAGGGGACGTACCAATGGTGCCGTGAGCAGCAGGGTCCCGCGTGGCTGGCGGTCCTGCGAGAGGTCGACCCGGCGGAGCGGATGGCGCTCATCATCAGGTCCAAGCTGGAGTGGACTCTCAGCGGGGGCTATCTCACCGAGCCACAGGTCGCGGCGTGGCAGGAGGAGGATCGGGCTGGGTTCGACCCGGTGCGGGTTGCCGCGGCGATTAGCCCGCTGGCGGAGATCCCGCCCGGCGTCGCCCGCCACACCCGGTCGTATCCGCCGACCAGCGTGCTTCTCGTGCCGGCGGCGGCCGGCCACGAGGTGCTCGCCCTGGTGCCGGGACTCATGGCGATCATGAACAATTGGATGGGCGGCCCCTCCCACCCGGACCTGCTCGACGTGGACCACGTGTTCGTGCTGCGGCACTGGGAGAAGGCCTGGGGCGCGGAGCTGTACGCCCCCGACTTCGACGGCCTGGAACTCTTGGTCACCCGCCCGCCGCGCGACCCGCTGGCCGCCGCCATCTGCGCGATCGAGCAGTGGTCCTCCTGCGACGACCTGGAACAGATCCTCGGCGACGTGCACGACGTGGCGCGGCGGCAGGCTCCGGCGGGCCACTGGTCGTTCTGGTGGGACTGAGCGTCCGGCACGCCTACCCCAGCCCCTTGCCAGGCGAGCGGTCCGCATCTGGTCCGCAAGAGGTCGACGGACGGCGGGGGAGTGGTGTGAGATGTCGAGAGGTGTTTCCGCTGCTGGACCCCTATGTATCCAGGTCGTCGGAGCTGGCAATTTGATCTCGTAATGCGTAGGTCGACGATTCGATTCCGTCAGGCGGCTCGGTACAGAAGCCCAGGTCATCGGCCTGGGCTTCGCCGTTTCCCGAGGTCGATCACGAAGGCGACCGCTACGGTCACCCGACGCCGCAGCAGATCCAGCCGTGACACCCGCAGTGCGGACGCCTCACCTGACCACAGCCCGGTGTAGGCGAGGAACCGCACGAGCAGCCCGTAGGTCATTGGTGAGGCATTGGTCCTGCCCCGCAGCGATCAAGTGGCGTTACGAACGTGAAGGAGACGGCGAAGGCGTCGATGAGGTCGCTACCTGCAGAACGCGTTGCTGAAGCTCGTCACGCATCGAGCGGTGGGGAGGGGAGAAGGCGGCGGCTTCCAGCGATTTGGGAAAGATGCGCCGGATGCTGTCCCCGTTTCGTTCGCCATCCTCCGGGGCCTGGTATGTGACGGGTGGACCCAGATGCAAGGCGATTGGCATTCCCAGCCCGGAGAGCTGGTTGAAGTCGAGACCAGCCGGCCCCCTGGCAACATCGGCCGGCCACAACCACAGGCAGTCGACCCACGTATAGACGGTGCGCACGTCCGCAACGGTGTCAGCCCAATCCGGCGCCACTCCGAACACCGACGCCACGCAAACCGGGTGCGGACCTGGTTCCTGGGTGACTTCGGTCCGAAAGGTCGGGTCGCGTTCAAGCACCTCCACGACCCGCGCGGCGAGCTGGTCGCGCACCGGCCCGGGGGGAAGCTTCCGCCCGCTGGGCACGGACATCCACCGCACGACGAAGACGCCGGACGCCGCGACGACCAGCAGCGCCAACGTCAGTACCGACCACCGCCGCATGTGCGAGCCTCCCTGTTCGACTCACGTGATGCCAGAGCGACAAACCCAGATGGTCCCGCTGGCAGGACCACTCGGTCCTGCCAGCGCGGACGTTTCAGACCCTCGCAGCCACGTGCCGCCCCGACTAGCGAGGGGGTGAAGTCTGTGGGCACCTTTGCCGGTGCACAGGCGTGACGGTAGCCGACCGCGCGAGGCCACGGTGACCCTTGACCGCGCGACCACGTGGAGCATCTGGTGGGACACATGAACGTCGAACCTGTCCCGCGATGGGACATCCGACGACGGTCACAGACTGCCGAATCCGCTTCATCAGATCAAGGCGGCCCGCAAGCGGCCAGCGCCGGCCCGGCCCCGGCCTGCTGGCGACCTCCGGCCGGCATCGGCCGGGCCGGCCGGCCACGCTGACGGATCACAACACCTGGAGGACCTCGGGGCTCCGCCCCGAACCCCGGCCCTCCTCAGAGATGCCGCTGCGGATCACCTCGCCGGGCACCGCAAGGGCTACCAGCCTCCCCGGACGGGGCCAAGGTCGTTCCTTAGGGTTCCTGCGTCTGGATGTTGTTCCGGGCCGCCGGGCTGGCTGGGTGTGGCTCAAGGTCGTTTGCCGTTGGGTGGCCATAGACGAGCGGCCGCCCAGCCAGCCCAGGGCGCCTTGGCCGCTGATTGAGATCTGCGAATCGTCGCTTGCTAAGGAACTGCCGGTGAGGTCGTCCGAGGTGACCTGGATCTGTGTGAGGTTCGGGAGGATGTCTTGGCGCAGGTATGGGTAGGCGTCGACGCTGGCAAGCAGACGCACCACGCGGTCGCGGTGGACATTGCCGGGCGGGTGCTGTGCTCGACGCGGGTGGCCAACGATCAGCAGGCGATCGCGGAGCTGATCGACCGGGTCGGCATCAGCGACGAGGTGGTGTGGGCGGTTGACCTGGTGGGTTGCGAGACCGCGCTGCTGCGGGCCATGTTGGCCGTTGCTGGTCACCGGGTCGTCTATGTCCCGGGCCGGACGGTCAAGACGATGGCCGCTGGGTTCGCCGGCGAGGCGAAGACTGACGCGCGTGATGCGGTGGTCATCGCGCACACGGCTCGGATGCGGCATGACTTTCTGCCCGTCGAGGCACCGACGGAGCTGATCGCCAAGCTCGCGCTGCTGGTGGCGCACCGCGCCGACCTGGTCGAGGACTGGGTCCGCACCGTCAACCGGCTGCGCCGACTGATGCTCGGGATCTCCCCGGGGTTGGAACGCACGTTGACCTTCACCAACATTGCGGCGCTGGTCCTGATCAGCGCCTACCAGACCCCCGAGCAGATCCGCGATGCCGGTCGCGAGCAGCTCATCGCGCACCTGCGCCGGCATCGGGCGGTGCACGCCGCGAAGGTCGCCGATCAGGCGCTGGCCGCCGCGGTTGAGCAGGACCTCATCCTGCCCGGACAAGACACCGCCGCCGCCCTGGCCGGTGAGCTGGCTACGCATCTGCTACAGCTGCACCAACGCATGAAGAACACCGACAAGGCCATCGAGGCGGTGTTTGCTGCCCATCCGCAGGCCCGCATCATCCGCAGCCTGCCCGGAATGGGGCCGCTGGCGGCGGCGGAGTTCATCGTCGCGGTCGGGGACCTGTCCACCTTCGCCAGCGCCGACCATCTGGCCGCCTACGCGGGCCTGGCGCCGGTCGCCCGTGACTCCGGCAAGCGCACCGGCAATCTGCGCCGCCCGCAGCGTTACAACCGGCGGCTGCGGCACGTGTTCTACATGTCCGCCCTGAGCACGCTGCGGATCGACGGCCCGAACCAGGATTACTACCAGCGCAAACGCGCCGAAGGGCGCAAGCACCAACAGGCCCTGATCGCCCTGGCTCGCCGCGGCGTCAACGTCCTCTGGGCCCTGCTACGTGACAATCGGTGTTTTCAAGTCCAACCACCATCGATGGCCACCGCATAGACCCACTGTCATGGTGGTTCGCCGGCCACCTTCTTCCGAGATCAGCCGCCGAACGTCAGGCCGGGGAGGAGCCACTCAGCTCGTCCGCACGAAGCAAGAGTTCTCTGGCATGCTCGTTCCAGTCCGGCCCGTGAAGATAGAGGTCCGTGCCGGCCGCCCGCAGCAACTCGGCGTCGTCCGGGCGCTGAAGGCAAGCCAAACGGTAGGCGAGGTTCCTCGCCCAGACCGGCAGACCCACCGTCGGAACCGGGCTGGTTTCCTGCATCATCGTCGTGATCTCGTCAGCGTCGGCGAAGGTCAGCGTCTCGATGAATTCCCAGGTGGCGTCGTTCATATGGTTCCCCGGACGCTCAGGATGTTCCGGATCAGCGCAGAGGTCGAGGGCAAGTTCGCTGAGGCTCTTCACGATCCAATCATCCCCGCCACCGACAGCCAACGGTGCGCTGCCCCGCGCGACCCTCCCTCAGAGACCACCGCGACCCTCCCTCAGAGACCACCGCCAGGGTCTCCCCGGTCGGGCACCCAAGGGCTGCCCGAGAACCTCGGCCAGGAACAAGCCTGCCCGACCGAGGAGACCCAACGCCCACCGCACCGACTCTTGATACCCACCATTGAGACTCGGCTGGTAAGGCGCTCCACCTTGTCCCCGTCCGGGGAGGCTGGACGGTCGGAGACTGCCCGACGAGGAAATTCGCCGCTTTCCAGCCAGGCCCGCATGGCTACTCAAGCATTGACCTGTAGCGGTCGCCAGCGTCGCTGATCGGGCGGTAGCGCTCGTTGGCTGCCGCTGCGTGCAGTGCGGCCAGGAGCTCGTCTGCGGCCGGCAGATCGAGTGCTTCCCGGAGCCGGTCCCGTTCCATGTCGAGCTGCGGCCAGTCAGCGCGAATGTAGTGGTCTGCTTGGGCCAGCCAGTCCCGTAGCTGGCTGCCATCATCAGCGAACGGCCTTGCGGTCGCGTCGTGGAGACTGGACAGGCCAACGACGAGTGCCAGCGCATCACGCAGGGACGTGGCAATTATCCCGCCCTCGCCTTCTGACCCGACGTACACGACTGGTCGTTGACTACCTGAGCCGACCAACATGAATGCTCCGCCCGAGGCATCCCCGGCGATCATCTCAAGGGATTCGCCATTGGCTAGGTGGACCGGCTCCCCCGGTCCGTATGCCGCCCGGGAGACATCGAAGTCGAACAACCGCGCCAACAGGGCCGCGATCCACGGCGTAGCGCGGATTTGATCCAGCAGAGCGCGATCGGATTGCACGTCAGCGACGGTACCGCCCAGGGTCGGTGGGCCATCCACGGGCCAGTAACGGTGTCCCTGGACGGTCACGAGCGGGCACGAGATGCAACCAGACCGCCCGCCGGCCGCAGGCTTTCGGGCATCACGGCCGGTTGAGCACGCTCTTTCAAACTGACGGTCTGAGTTCCGCGCGGGCAGACTGAAATTAGTCTCCA